>NZ_BAAACX010000018.1:0-40615 GCF_039521865.1 Paenibacillus motobuensis
ATTCAGCCGAATGGAATACATGACGATGGAGGCAGCCTTTGAATCGGTAGATAACTATATCGATTTTTACAACAACCGAAGGATGCATGGCAGTCTAAAACGGATGCCTCCACTCCAATTTTCTAGTTGGATTATGCAGTTCGAAGATCGATCCAAGTTTTATAGATCTTTGTAAAACTTCAAAATATAGCGTTAGACTGCGAATACAGTATTTTACTCGGGTCAGACTCCAGATTTAAGGGGCCGAACCGCATTTGCAGGCATTTTATAAAAACAGGCGATTTTGTATGCTAAAACCTGCATTTTTGCAGTTTTGAGCTTTGAAAGCCACCGCAGTTCTATAAACATGCCAAGTCCAGCTACATATATTCGGATAAATGGGGGCTGTCCAGAAAGTCAATGAATACTGACATCTGGGACCGATTTATTTGCCCGAATGGCCGGTATGTTCGCTTTAAGAAATACCAAACGAAAAAGAATGCTTCTGGCTTGGAACAAAGCTTTAAGATTTATAAATGTGAAGATTGCAGTGATTGTCCATTCAAAGCAAGCTGCACCAAGGCCAAGGGAAACCGCCAGGTACACTGGAATACGATCTAGGAAGAACTAAAAGCAAAGGCCAAAAAAGCCCTTGAGGATGACGAGAAATCCGCGATCTATGCTCGGCGTAAAGTCGAGGTAGAGAGCGTATTCGGTCACATCAAGGGCAATCGGTCGTTTTCCTCCTTGCAAGGGCTAGAGAAGGTTCACACCGAGTTTGGGATTGTGGCTTTGGCCCACAATCTACTGAAGGGGGCAGGCATCCTCCTCGCTACCAACTTTTTATTTTAGGGACTTATTGGACAGCCCCTTTTTATTTATACTCCGAATTCTTTGGCTAATTCGGCCTGAGGTACTTTCCAGAGCTCAATCCACTTCTTGATAGCGGTAATCATAATGACTAATCCTAGGATGATCATGACGATGGAAAGAATGCCGTTTAACATGCTATAGCTATTGGAAGCTGGATTCAGATACACATTTTTCACCATCCAGTAGCCTGCTACGTTAACAGTTACGTATAGGTAGGCCAGTGGAATCAAGCATGTGAGCACATACCAGCGTTTATCTGCAATCTTCAGAACAATGGTCGCGCCAATAATTAATCCAATGGATGCCATTAACTGGTTGGAAACTCCGAACAGTGCCCAAATCGAGCTGATATCTCCTGAATAGAGGAGATAGCCCCAGACGAAACACGCTAACGCACTTGCAAAAATGTTACCAGGTAACCAATCCGTTCTCTTTAATGGTTTATAGAGATCTCCGAAGAAATCTTGAATCAAATAGCGTGCTACACGAGTACCTGAGTCGATTGCAGTTAGAATAAAGACGGCTTCAAAGAGAATGACAAATTGGTAGAAGTAAGAGGCTAAGTTTGCAAACCAAGGAAGCTTAGTGAAGATATAAGTCATACCCACCGCTAGTGTGACCGCTCCACCTGTACGTCCTTCCAGATCCATTCCCACCTCTGCAGCTAAATCTTTTAGATGGACGGTATCCATTCCAAGGGCTGCGAATGCTTCAGGAGAGGAGTTGATTGCAAAGTAGTCTCCTGGTTGAAGGGAAACAGCAGCGATCAGAGCCATCAAGGCTACAAGACATTCCACGAGCATGGCGCCGAAGGCCACAGGTTTAATATCTTTCCAGCGATTGATCATTTTAGGTGTGGTTCCTGATCCAACGAATGCGTGGAATCCTGAAATGGCGCCACAAGCAATGGTGATGGAGATGAATGGCCAGACGGGACCTGCGACGATGGGACCTCCACCATTAATGAAGTCGGAAATAACAGCCGGGAATTGAACCTTCGGATTTACATAGAACACCCCAACAATAAGTGCTCCGAAAACTCCAATTTTCATGAAGGTACTTAAATAATCACGAGGTGCAAGTAATAACCAAACGGGTAATGCTGCAGCAAAGAATGCATATATCGGTAAAATAATGGCGAGCGTGCTGGCATCAAGGGTTAAGAAATCTCCAAACGCGGTACCTTGGATGCTTGGTCCCAGCAGAATTCCAACCATAATCAAGATAAAACCGACTATGGTTGCTCCTTTTAAGTTACCTGTGATCCGATGGTAGATTCCTACGCCCATAGCGATTGGGATCGTGATACCTACCGAGAAGACACCCCATGGATTGTGCTCCAAGGCATGAAGTACGACCATAGAAAGTCCAGCCATGGTTATCGTGATAATAAATAACATGGCAAGCCCTGTACAAAAGGCCGCAACGGGACCCAGTTCCTCTTTAGCTACTTCAGAGAGTGATTGTCCATTTTTTCGCATGGAAGCAAATAAGACAACGGCATCATGTACGGCTCCGCCGATAACGGCCCCGACGAGTAACCAGATGAGTCCAGGTAAATAACCGAATTGTGCGGCCAAGATTGGACCTACTAATGGACCCGCGGCAGCAATGGCTGCAAAGTGGTGACCGAACGTGACCCATTTATTGGTGGGTACATAATCTTTCCCATCCTCCAGTTCATGGGCTGGAGTTTCCTTTGCTGCATCCATCTCCTCAAGCTTTAATATTTTTGCTGCCATGAACGTACCGTATAGACGATAAGCAATTAACAAGATACATATAGCCCCCACTACTATTGTAACCGCATTCATATTGTAATCCCCCTATCGGATTAAAATAATAAGAGTTTGAGATAATCATACCTGATGAAAACTGAAATTCATGATTTTCATCCTAAAACACAGAAAAGAGGGGATGGATTACAAATATCGAACGACGAAATACAAAAGCGCTTACAATCCGCGAAAAAGTGAGGACTGGATAGCTTCTTGATCTAGAAACCTAATAAATTTTTTAAATCTTTTACGTAAGTACGGCTTACAGGTATACTGGACCCTTCTTTCATGATCAGATTGTAGGTTGAATTGAACCAAGGTTGAATTTCAGAAATGTGATCAATATTGACGATGAATCCACGATGAACCCTGATAAATTGATCGAGATTGAGTTTTTTCTCTAACATAGTGAGCGAATCGCAAACCTTGTATTCCCGTTCCAATGTCTTAATTGCGCATTTGCCTTCACACGAGCCCAAATAGGCGATCTCTTGACAATCGATTAAGACAATTCGTTCCTCAATGAGGACAGCTATTTTCCCGAATGGTGTGGCGGGTTTGGAGGATGGAGTAGCCGGACTATTCTCATCCGGAACTCTGTGCATTTTATGAACTTTCTCTAACGTTTGTTGGATTCGCTTCTCATTAAATGGTTTTAAGATATAATCAACTGCATTTAATTCGAATGACTTAAGGGCGTATTCATCATAGGCCGTAGCAAATACAATTACAGGAGTCGGATTTAAAGTAAGCAATTGCTTGGCTAACTCAAGCCCGTTATCTTCTGCCAGCTCGATGTCCAAAAATACAACATCTGGCCTCAAAGATGAAATTTGTTCAAGTGCGTCTTCTTTACAATCCGCTTCACCGACAATCTCCACCTGTTTACTTCGAAGCAAAAGATATTTTAGCTCATCTCTTGCAAGTGGTTCATCGTCTACGATAAATGCCTTCAGCATTACTTATTCTCTCCTTTATGATCGTGTTTAAAAAGTCAGCCTTTCAGCACCGAAAAGGTTGGATGAAGCTAGGGCCTGAGGAGCGGAGCGTACGTTTTGGGTACGTGAGTACCTGAGATGTTTCTGAAGGAAACATGACTTCGTAAGCATTCGCTTAGGCCCGGCCTAAATTCAAGATTCGATGTCGAATAAGCTCTCAGAATAGCTTCGTGATCAAAGGGGGACTTTTTAAACAACCTCTGTATGCTCAAGTGGGATAGACATTGTGATGATGGTTCCCTTTCCAACTTCACTCTGGATCCTTAATGAAGCTCGCCCATTATAAATGCCTTCTAAGCGTTCAGAAATATTAAAAATTGCTGTTCCAGTTCCTTTTTGGGAATCTACAGTTTGCTCACCTAGTACACGCATCTTCTCGCTATTAATGCCTGTCCCATTATCTTCAACTACAATAGTCATGGATTCCTTCGCTGTATAAATGCTGATAATAATTTTTCTATTCTCTTTTATATTAGCAAAGGCATGGTGAATGGCGTTCTCCACAAGGGGTTGTAAGGAAAATGGAGGCAGAAGGACTTTCTCTAGACCTGGCTCGATATCCCAATCAATTTGATACTTATTCGGAAAGCGAGCTTGCTCTAGTGATAAATAGGCCTCAACATGCTCAATTTCTTGTTCTAGGGGAATGAGTAATTGCCGTGCCCCCTGTAAATTACTGCGAAAAAAAATACTCAGATCAATGAGTAGTTCTCGCGCTCTTTCGACATCAGTACGGCATAATGCAGAAATCGTATTCATCGCGTTAAAGAAGAAATGAGGATGTATTTGTGCTTGTAAAGCTCTGATTTCCGCGTCCTTCAGTAGCTTCGTTTGATGCTCAGCTTGGGCTAATTCTAGCTGGGTGGAGAATAGATTGGCTAATCCTTCGGCTAATTCTTGCTGAACTTCAGTTAATTTATCAGGACGTGTGAAATACATTTTAAGTGACCCAACCGTTGTACCATGGACTTTTAATGGAATCACAATAGCGGCCTGCAATGGGCAGTCAGCTCGAAAACAATGAATATCTTTCTTTGATCTCGCTACATGAATTACGCCTTGTTCAAGCACTTTTCTAGTCAATTTTGTTGCCAATCCCTCAAGAGGCGTATGATGATCGGAAGCAGCACCAACATGTGACAGTACCTTGTTATCGTCAGTAATAGCTACAGCATCTGCATCCGTTCCTAAGAGCATAATTTTGGAAATCTCTTTGCACGAATCTGGATTCAACCCTTGTCTAAAAAAGGGCAGCGTTTGCTCTGCGATTTGAAAAGTACGATTGGTTTGGAATGCGCGGGTCCTCTCTTTATCATTCAGCACCGACTGAATAATAACGACAAATAGCAAAGTCCCAAAGCCGTTCCCAATAATCATGGGCAGTCCAATTAACTTAACAAGCTCCCAGGCATTTATGAATGGTTTTGCCATGATCAAAATAATAATCATTTGGACCGCTTCTAATGTCATCCCTACGGCTACGGTAAAAAATGGAGTGAGTTTATTAGATTTCCTTCGCCGCCATTTCCCTATATATCCGGCAGTAGCACCTGCCAAAATAGTTGATATGGCACATGCTGCAGCAGTATAACCTCCAAGTGAATAACGGTGTAAACCAGCAATCAGCCCACTTCCTAATCCAACTGCAGGCCCCCCTATCAAGCCTCCAATGAAAACGCCCATGACCCTCGTGTTGGCAATTGCATTATCAGAACCAATAGAAGCTAGCCAATGCCAATTATGATGGGCAATTGTACTGTGGTGGATTTCAATTCCCGTATAGTTACTAATAATTCCAAATGTTCCGAACAGGATAGTGAGTTTAATTTTCTCACTTGTTTTGTGTTCCCCTTGTACAATTTGACGGAATGATTTCATTTGAGAAAGTAAAAAAGCTGCGATCACAATGATACCTATTTTTTCAATCATGAAAGGCAGTAGTTGTAACATGAGATCACCATCCGTTCTATTTTATTCTCTACAATAATTTGTATCCTATAACAAGATCTAAGGATTTGTCGACTTTGTCTTTTGATATCCGACCATTTTGCACAATTCATTATGTCAGAATATTCCCCAAAATAAAAAGAGGATATCTGATATTATCTATTTGGACTAAAGTCCAGGCGTTGCGTTTCCCCTGAAGCGGGGGACATAAAAAATGATTTGTGATATGCTCATGTGAGCAATTGTGAAAGAAATAATTTTACGAAGCATATAAATGGCCAAATGTATTGATATGTAGAATGGGAGAGAGATTCTTGTTTTCTTATGTAATAAAAGATTCTAAGGAAAGACGAATTTTGTACGGGCTTATGATTTTCGTGTTGGTGCTGTCCGTATCGATCGTAATGTATTATGATGACTATTTCTTCTTGGGGGATCCGAATGCTCCCAATAATGATGATGTGAAATATATTCAGACGGCAAAAATTTTGCTGAACGAAGGGACGCTTGCCTACAATACTGGAACAGAACCCACTTCATTTATTATGCCGGGCTTTCCTCTGATCTTGGCGGGATTTCTGGCGGTCTTTGGGCAGGATGGCGGAGGGGTAGTAGCCTTTCGACTATTTCAGTGCTTGCTCCAAGCTGGTTCTCTCTATTTAATTTTCATTATTGCACGCTATATATTTAATTCGAGGATTGCCTTCATTGCTTGCATATTAAGCGCACTATATCCTCCAGACTACTTCTCTTCGGGCGTCATTCTCTCGGAGACGATATTTCGGATAGTTGTACTGCTGCTGGTCTGTGCGCTTATCACCGCCGTGCAGTCCAAGCGATGGGAATGGTATGTACTGATCGGCGTGCTTACTGCCGTCGCGGCTTATTTTAAACCACAGGCTTCTTTGTTCCCGTCAGTTCTACTGATTCTATGGTGGAGAGAGAAGTACACGTGGAAGGAAATGCTGCGTTTCACATGTATGATCGGGTTGGTGTATATTGTTCTGCTGTCCCCATGGTGGATCCGCAATATCATCACATTCGGTCACTTCATTCTGTTCACAGAATCGGGGGGTAGCCCGTTTTTGCTGGGAACTCAGATTTTTCATCTGATGCCGCCTGACAGGTTCTTTGAGGCTTATCCGCAATATAACCCTGAGACGCTCTTTCAGGGCCATGATGCTGCTGCGGCAGCCAAAGGAATCGATATATTAAAATACGGCTTCACCCATGCTCCGCTACTGTACTTATTATGGTATACGCTCGGTAAATTCATCGGTCTATATTTCGAAGCTTATTACTGGCTACCGATATTCGGTTTAGATTTGGTGACCGCGCATGTGATTCAAGCGCTGCTGATCGGGTTAAGCATTGCCGGAATGGTGATGTCACGAAGATCAGATGATCGGCGGCGTCGGTTGCCCGTTCTGTTGACGATCGTATACTTTACGGGGATTTATGTTCCGTTTATTGCTTTTTCGAGGTATGGTTACCCGACGGTGGTGCTCCTGCTCATGTATTCTGCATTGGCCATGGATCGGATCATCTATAAGATCAGGTTGAGAAGACAGAAGGAACAGGTGACGAAACATCAGATGGAAGGTTAATGGGAGGGGCTTTCGGATTACCGGAGGCCCCTTTTTATTTTCATTCGCATATATCAGAAACAGTAATTTCGTTCAGTTGGGTGCTTTAACCGCGTATTGACAAAGGCAAGTTATCGTTCTATCATAATACCCATAGGGGTATAGGTATAAAGGAGGAAACAAAATGTCTACAGTAAACGTAACTGACAATTCTCTTGAACAGGTCATTCAGAACAATAAATTAGTCCTTTTGGATTTTTGGGCTCCATGGTGTGGTCCTTGTCGCATAATCGGTCCGGTTCTTGAGCAATTGGCCGACGAAATGGGAAGCGAGGTACTCGTAGCAAAGTTGAACGTTGATGATAATCAGCTGTCAGCGGCGAAATACCGGATTCAAGGAATTCCTACGTTGAAGCTGTTCCACGATGGGAAAGAAGCTCAGACCTTTGTTGGAGTTCAACCTTTACAAACACTCAAGTCGGCGATTAAGCAGTACGTGTAATAGAGGTAGTTCAAAAAGTCCACTTTTGATAAGAAAACCGATCGAAGTCATTCAAGGATGAGCGACCGCGATTCAAATGTAGGTTTTCTTGCGATATAGAATTTCATCAACTCCGTTGATAACGAATAAATTCTATATCTAACACGAAGTAACACTGAGAGCATAATCGACATCGAATCTTGAATTCAGCCGGGCCTAATCGAATGCTTACGAAGTCATGTTTCCTTCAGAAACATCTCAGGTACTCACGTACCCAAAACGTACGCTCCGCTCCTCAGGCCCTAGCTTCATCCAACCTTCTCGGTGCTGAAAACCAGACTTTTTGAACATCACTGTAATAACTACTAATAAGGAGTGTTTCATCATGGCTGGTAAATACTCGAAGGAAATTATGCCTGAAGACGTTAAAGCTAGATTGGAAATGGGCGAGAAGCTAGGCATCCTGGATGTCCGGGAAATTGATGAATGGGAATCGGGGCATATCCCCGGCGCCAAGCATATTCCTCTGGGTTATTTGACGCAAAGACAACATGAACTGGATAAGAATACGGAAATGATCGTGGTTTGTCATAGCGGTAATCGCAGCAGTATTGCCTGCGAGCTTCTGGAGGGATTAGGTTATAACGTTACTAACATGCTCGGCGGTATGTCGCATTGGACGGGTCCGAGGGAATAAAATGTAAACAATTCTGCAAGAGCGGGCACATTACGGTGTCCGCTTTTATGTATCATTGTAATTCGTAAAGGTTAAGCAGTATAATTTTAATACCTGTATGGGTATAAATGACTAGGATAGACACAAGTAAGGTTGTCCGATGATCGATTTTCACACATAATACATTTTATAAGAATGGAGGGGGAATCGGAATGATGACATATGATGAAGATGTGATGCGGCGGCTTAAGCGTATGGAAGGACAAGTAAGGGGTGTCCTGAGAATGATGGAAGAGGGCAAGAATTGCAAGGACGTCATTACGCAGCTTTCCGCCGTACGCAGCGCCGCAGATAAAGCCATGGCCTACATCGTAGCGTCTAATCTCGAACATTGCATTCTGGAGGAACAGGAGAAAGGGCAGGACTCTGGAAAGCTTGTTAAAGAAGCCGTAGAACTGCTCTTGAAGAGTCGTTAAAGCATCCTGGATGATCGGATGCTTTTTTTTATATACAGTAATGAGCCTGAGTAGTTGACAAACAGAAATATTCATATTACTATTTTTGTATACCCCATGGGGTATACAAAAATCAGTCAAGGAGCAGAGAAGAAGAGTTATTTTTTTTACTTTGAAATATACCCCTATAGGTATTTTGCAAGTCATGAATACTAATAAGTAGATAAGGTGGGATCGTGTGAACTACGGCCTTTATGTTTTGATCATTGCTCTTGTCGCCTGGATGCTGTACAAACGATTTGTTCCAGTGAAGGGATTGAGGAATCTAAATCTTACACAGTTCAAAAGTGAATACCAAGGACACCGATTAGTCGATGTCCGGGAAGCTCAGGAGTTCAAGCAAGGTCATATCGCTGGAGCAGTAAATATACCGCTTAGTCAGATAGAGCGGCGTCTGAATGAAATGCCGAAGGATAAGCCTGTGTATCTATACTGCCGCAGCGGGATGAGGAGCAAGCAGGCAGCGAAGCTGCTGAGCAGGCACGGCTACAACCAAATTTCCCAATTAAACGGCGGCATCTCTGTATGGGACGATCCGACAACGAAAAAGTAAAAAAACGCAACTTAGTAAACCAGTGAAGAAATATTTATCAGCTGAATAATACCCACCAGGGTATTCGAAAAAGGGGAGGAATGATTATGAGCAACAAGATACTTATCGTCGGCGGGGTTGCTGGCGGAGCGTCAGCGGCTGCGAGACTTAGAAGATTAGACGAGAATGCGGAAATCGTTATGTTTGAACGGGGTACCTATATTTCGTTCGCCAACTGTGGGCTTCCTTATTATATCGGAGAGACAATCAAAGATCGCTCCAAGCTGATGGTGCAAACGCCTGAAAATTTGAAGGCAAGATTTAATATAGATATCCGTATTAATAGCGATGTTATTGGAGTCGATACACAGGCTAAGAAGGTTAGAGTTAACAGCGCGGATCAAGGAACGTATGAGGAATCTTATGATTACTTGATTCTATCCCCGGGAGCAAAGCCAATTAAGCCCCTAATTCCGGGTATCGACAGTGAATTCATATTTACAGTACGCAATATTCCAGACACAGACCGGATCAAGTCTTATGTCGATCTAGCAGGCACTCGAAGCGCGATTGTTATTGGAGGCGGCTTTATCGGAATAGAAATGGCTGAGAGCTTGCGAGAGCGTGGATTGGACGTTTCACTGATCGAAGCTGCGCCTCATATTCTTGCGCCTTTCGACTCCGAAATGGTTGCATTCGCAGAGAAGGAAATGACGGATCATGGCGTGAAGCTCGTCCTTGGAGACGGAGTCGAAGCGTTCCATGATAAGGAGAAGGGGATTGAAGTCTCCCTCAAGAGTGGGCTACAGTTATCGGCGGACTTGGTGATCCTGGCAATCGGCGTAACGCCAGATACCGAGTTTATCAAGAAATCTGGGATAGAACTGGGCGCACGGGGCCACATTATCGTTAATGAGTATATGCAAACAAACATCGATGGTGTTTATGCCGTGGGAGATGCGGTAGAAACGACGGATCTGGACGGACAAAGAGCGATGGTACCACTGGCTGGTCCGGCAAACAAGCAGGGAAGAATTGCCGCGGACAATATTCACGGATTGAACACTGTGTACAAGGGAACACAAGGAACATCTATTATTAAAGTGTTCAGTCTTACAGGCGCAAGCACGGGATTCAACGAGAGAACATTGCAAAGAATGAACGTTCCATATCGGACGATCTATGTACATCCAAACTCACATGCCGGATATTACCCTGGCTCCAAGGCAATAGCGATGAAGCTGTTGTTCAACGACGAAGGTAGAATATTAGGAGCACAGGCATTTGGCTCCGAGGGAGTGGACAAACGCATCGACGTCATCGCAACGGTACTTCGCTTGAAGGGAACTGTCGATGATTTGGCCGAGCTTGAGCTCGCTTATGCACCTCCATTCTCTTCTGCGAAGGACCCGGTGAACATGGCTGGTTACCTGGCGCAAAACGTCCTTTCTGGACAATTGGATATATTCACGGTGAAGGATCTAGAGACGCTGCAGCCTGAACAGGTACTGCTCGATGTAAGAACCGCCGCGGAGTATGAGCAAGGACATATCGATGGGGCTGTTCTCATACCAGTCGATGAATTGCGTGAACGCATGAACGAGCTCGATAAAGATAAAGAAATATATGCTTACTGTGGTGTAGGAATCAGAGGGTATATCGCAGCCCGTATTTTGACAGAGCACGGTTATAAAGTAAAGAACTTAACCGGGGGTTATCGCACGTACGAGATGTCGAAGTATTCCCCTAAATAATAAAAGAGAGTGAAGAAGATCGCCTACCACCTGAAAAAGCAGGTGGGATAGGCGATCTTCTTGGTTTGATATAAGCGATTTGCACACCATTTTATAATTTCAGTTCCATTCCATCTTCAGCGATGTAAAACGCTCTATCTTGAACAAGCTGCGCAAAGGTACTTGCTTGATCGTTAACAGGGTTCGTATGATTGAAATGCGTAAAATAGATTTCGGTATGCTCTGCCAAGCCCTGCAGTCGATCCATAGTCTCCGTCATGACAGGATGAGGGATCTCTTTATAATTGCGTCCCATCTGTTCTATCTCTTCAATAGAATGAAAGGTGCCGTCTAATAAGCAGATGTCCGCTTCCTCGGCCATGTCAAAAATGTCTCGATCCCACTCATCCCAACGGTCAATATCCGGGATATAGAGCAGTTTTCGTTGTGGACCTTCGATCCAGAAGCCGAATGTCTCCGATAGCTCATTGCGATGAGGTACTTCAATTGGTGTGATGCGTACAGAAGGGGATAGCTGTTCCTGCCGCTCATGCTGAATGCCGTTCAATTGAATATTGTTTAGCTCCACCAACTGTGACCAAGGCGCATTCGCTTCAAGCATCTGTTTCATATGATCCCCGCAGAAGACCGGAACTCCTTGAGCTCCCATTGCCTCTCTTCCCAGAAACATCAATCCGGGATAGTGTCCGATATGAGCATGGGTCAGCCAAATGCTGTTCATGATCTGACCTTGAAGATGGTATTTCATTTGAATTTTTGCCATCTGTTCGCGCATGTCCGGTGTTGCATCAACTAAATGCCATTGCTTCCGATTAGGCTCAATAATGGCTAAGGATGCGGCGAACCTACGCGTCCCATTTTGCATGGCGCTCATGCAATTCTGACAAAAGCAGTTCGGATGCGGGACACCTGCATCCTGGGCGGTTCCGATAATATTAACGATGACTTCATTCATGACCCATTCCTCCTACTGCCGCACTCTGTTGTTGTTGGAACGAACGAGCCGGGTATTCCTTTTTCACGATTGTCCATCCCGTAATCCCGTATACGATATTGATAAGCGGGACCAGGAAGGCGAAGAAGATGTACGGAATGAATTGTTCCGGGCTTACGCCAAGCATACTGGCTGCGAATACAGCGGGAACTCCCCATGGCACTAATGAAATGCCAACCGTACCAGCCGCCTCAACGGATCTCGATAAGTTTTTCGTATCTATGTTCATATCCTTGTAAGTTTGGATGAAAGTTCTCGTTGGCAATATGATTGCAAGAAACTGTGCACCGCTAGCGAACGCAACAAGGAAGGTCGACGCAATCGTTGTTGCAATAAGCGAGCTTGGGGTCTTGATTCTAGCCACAATAGGCCGAACTAGAGCTTGGAAAATTTGAGTTCCTTCCATTAGTCCGCCAAGTGCAGTCGCGATCGTCAATAAACCAATCGTATTCAGCATGGAGACAAGACCACCTCGATTCAACAAGGAATCGACTGCTTTCACTCCGGATTCCGCATGGAATCCGTTCGTCATCGTGTTGACCATCGATGTGATGGATTCTCCTTGTACCACGATGGAAATGACCCCACCAATGATACCTACCAACAGCAATGTCGGCAATGCCGGTAGTTTCTTGATCATTAGGAAAATCGTCAGTACCGGCAGCAACAGCAGCAGCGGGTGAATAATAAACGTATCTTGTATCCCATTTAATATCATATCGATATTACCAGTATCCACCGAGCCTTGTACCGAGCGGGTACCGAACAGCCCGTAGAGCGCAACGGCAATGGCGAATGCAGGAATCGTATCCCAGAGCATATGCCGTACATGGCTGAATAAATCTGTTTCCGCCATGGCTGGTGCAATATTCGTAGTATCGGATAACGGTGACAGCTTATCGCCAAAGAATGCGCCGGATATAACCGCTCCCGCAATCAAGCCGGGGGAGAAGCCCATTCCTTCGCCGATGACCATGAATGCTAATCCAATCGTCGCAATCGAAGTGAAGGAGCTGCCAAGCGTAATTGCCACGATACCGGTGACAACCGCAACTGCCGGAACAAAGAAAGAGGGATGAATAAAGGATAAGCCGTAGTAGATCATGGTCGGAATAACTCCGCTTGAGATCCACGTACCGACGATCATCCCAATGACAAGCAAGATGAATATCGCAGGCAATGCTTTAGATACGCCGCTAACCATCATTTCTTCAAGTTCCTTCCAACTATAGCCACTCATCACCCCTACGAGAACGGTGACGATGATGCTAATGATTAAAGGGATAAACATGCCAGCCTTCCAAATGAAGATAGAGGCAGCACCTGCAGCAATAAGCGCCAATATAGGCAAGAGCGCTAAGCCAATGGATACTTGTCGTTTCATGTTCGTTTCACTCCTTTATGTCGTAGTTGTAATGGTTCATGTTCATCAGTCGACTTGTTGAACAATCTCTATAAAATAAAAAAGAACCTCCATCCCCAAATAGGGACGGAAGTTCCGCGGTACCACCCTGATTAACAAAAAATAAGCTTTTGTTCACTCAATTATTTAACGGCATTGCCGGACGTTAGTCAGCTCCCTAATTGTAATTCACTGCATGTCCCGGCTTAGTTCACACCAACCACTAAGTCTCTGATTTTCCGCCCACAGACAGCTACTGTATTAGTTCAACACTTTTGAAATATTCACTTTTATACTTCCATGCTTTTTTGCTTTCTTGCGTTAAATGACATGATAGTCCTCCTAAATTTTTTTGTCAACAACTATTTGGTGGGAGTTAATCCCAATCAGTAAGTATAAATGCCATAGTTCTGTATGCCCGGTAGGTTTTCCCTTGAACATTCAATGTTTGGTTGTATCGTCTTAGGAGGTTCGGAGGGGATAGGGACGTTAGAAGTCGAATTTCTAGGACGGGTAAATAAATGTATATGCAAGGTCATGATTTATCTATTTGAATTCGGGGCTAAGTTTCTTACTGTTACAGTAGGCCGTATTTTAGGCTGCTTAAACAATGTAATGAGATCACAGGAAGGAGGTAGGGGGATCGAACCCAGCTTGTAAAGAGATACATGGTTGACGAGGTTTCTTGATGAATGCAAAGGATAGGGAGCATAAGAAAGGGGCTAGCATGTATGAGAAGGAGTAAACGATGGTTATCTATGGTCATAATTACAGTCATGCTATTCACACTTAATCCGGCTACGCATGCGGAAGAGGCAGCGTCGTTACAAACAGGCAAGCAGACTGGCGCAAATGGAGATGGTCATGTAGTCCTGAATTCAGAGCAGATTACACAACCTGATGGACAAGTGCCAGTAGATCAGGAAGGTGAGGTTCAGATTGATCCAGTAGAAGAGGCCACCCAAAATACGGATCAGGCCACTCCCCCTGCTGAGCAGGCCTTTGAGACAGAGCAGCAAAGCGTGATCTCGGCGGTTTATGATGAGCCATACAATTTGGCTCTTGGCCTCTCTTATGAATGGTCGGAAGCGCCAGAAGCAGCGTATTCGGATGATAACAACAAGCTGACAGATGGCAACTATGGGGAGCTAAATATTTCCGATCCAGCATGGGTAGGACATCTCAAGAAGAAGACGCGCGAAGTCGTATTTGATCTCGGCGACCGGAAGTCGATCACGAAGATTAAGGCGAATTTCCTGCAGGACTGGCCGAATAATAATGTACTCATGCCGCTGACAGTCTCGATGTATGTCTCCGATGATAAGCAGAACTGGGGTCTGCTCTCGCATTATGCGACTCAGACGCTATGGAAGGATGGACAATATAAGGAGACCTATGAATGGGATGGAAGCAAGGATGGCATCAAGAGCATAGGCCCGGAAGCGAAAATCGCTTATGCACGTTATGTGAAGGTCATGTTCTCAATGCATACCAGGGCAATGAGCTTCGTGGATGAGATTGAAATATGGGGTAACGACGGGCAAATTGAAGGTGCGGTAACCGTTCCGACGCAGCAGCCGGCATTCCTAGCTCCAGGCGAGGCGACAGCGGGGATTAAGCATCTTGGGCTGCTCTATAACGGGCATTACAGCAATGATCTGGGAACCTGGAAGAAGGAGCGAATCATTCCGAATATCAGCTACGTAGATAAGGCCGGAGAACCGACTGATTGGCTATTTGACGGTGTTCTGTATCTGGGAACCTTCTCGGATCAAGGCCGCGGGTTTGGTGCCGGATCAGATATGCCGTCACTTAAAGAGGATTGGCAATGGTATTTGGAGAAGACCTTCGCTCCCGAAGGAGACATGTACCAGCTTAATGAAGCAGCCAAGGAAGTCAGCGCCAAGCTGAAGCAACCGAATCAGAAGGAGAAGGTCGTCCTGATGATTCCATATCCGGATGAGGGAGTGACCAATTTCGGCGATGTAGACGGGGATAATAAATCCGAAAATTTTAAAGCGCTTACAGATCGAGTGAAGGCGGTTCAATGGTACTTGGATGAAGTGAAGCATAGATGGGTAGCGGCGAATTATTCTCATCTTGAGCTTGTAGGGATGTACTGGCTGGAAGAGCAGATTGGTACCGATCAACACGGACCAGAGTTGATCCGCTTGATCAGCGATAAGGTCCATACGATGACGGTCTCTGGCAACAGCAATATGAGATTTTTCTGGATTCCTCATTTTCTGGCTTATAAGAGCTTCATGTGGGAGGATGTCGGATTTGATGCCGTAGCCTTCCAGCCGAATTATTTCTTCGAGCCGATGGACTATGACCGACTGGAGGATGCGGCGAATATCGCGAAGCGGTACGGGATGACCAATGAATTCGAGTTCGATGACCGGATGCTCACTGACGGGGTCTTCCGCGAACGATATATTGATTACTTGAACAGTGGTGTGGAGACGGGTCTGATGACCGATGGCTTCAACGCATACTACCAAGGAAATAACGCTGTATATAACAGTGCGGTGAGTACGGATCCAAGCAACAGGGTTCTTTATGATTGGCTGTATCAATATGTACAAGGAACATATCAGGTTAATAATGCCGCACCTCCTGAGGTAGACGTGTTGATGAATGGAGAGCCGTTCCAGAGCGGAGTTGTCCTGACGGAGACGGAGTCTGTTCAGTTCACCTGGAAGCTGAGAGAGGATGACGGACTGACCAAAGTAAATGCTCTGTTCGATGGAAGGACTTATACGCCGGGAACCGTCATATCTTTAGCAGGCAAGCTGGGTAAACATGAGTTGCTCATTACGGCAACCTCCGGCAAATCGATCAAAACCTCATATGTAGTAGAAGCATCCACAAATGCAGCAGGAATCAGGGTATACGTTGACGGCTTCGTACAAGAACAGAAAATTACAGATGCTGCAGCAGTACGCTCCTTGAATAACTACTTGGAAATGATGAAGCGTTATGAGGGCAAGGATGCGGCGCAGGTTACCAAGTATCTGAAAGGATTTAACGCTAAGCTGGATCAATTTATGAAGGCCGGAATGATGAAGGCTGAGGCCTACAATACTTTGAAGGAGATCGTATATTATCTCACAGGCAATTTGGTGCAGGATAAAGCAGTTGAAGCATCTTCCACCGAGGGCGGCAATCCAAATTATGTACCGGCAAAAGCCGTCGACGGATTCCCGGCCTCAAGATGGGCCAGCGACTATGTGGACAATACCTGGTTCCAAGTCGACTTGGGCGAAACACAAAAGTTCAATACGATCCGAATCGATTGGGAATATGCCCGGGCTAAGACCTACAAGCTACTTGTATCCGATGATAAAAAGACCTGGACTAATGTCATACCAAATGACGGAGTTATCACAGCGCAGGATGGGAAAGAAACGGTGCAATTCTCCCCAGTAACTGCGAGATATATCAAATTCCAAGGGATCGAGCGGAATACGGATTATGGATATTCCTTCTATGAGTTCGGAGTATATAACCTCTCCGGCGACGTCGAGGTGCAAGCTATTGACGGCTTACAAGCCGCAGTAGATACGGCAACTAAGAAGGTAAGGATTGACGGACTGCTAATGAATGGCGACGATCAGGCTGCAGTAAGCCTGAAGGTGTTGGATCCGAAAGGCAAGGTTCATTATGAAGAGCAGAAGACAAGTACCGCAGAGGGGAAAGTCCAATTCGTATTCACGCTGAAGGGACAGTTGGAAGGAACCTATCAGGGATATGTATCGACAGACGGTATGGTGACGCCCGCCAAGGTGAGCTTCGACTATAAGAAGGCTGACCCAGGCAATGGTAATGGCAACGGCAACGGGAATGGAGGCCATGGCAATGGGGGAAGCGGTGGCGGTTCCTCTGTTCCGACTTCACCTTCCACCTCAGTGCCTGTTGAGCTGAAGCCACAAGCTGATGGCTCGGTCATAGGAGTGGTAAGTACGAAACTGGATTCCGGTGGAAAAACAGCGTTGGGTACGGTAAGCGAACAGGATCTGCAGAAAGCAATGACCGAAGCAAAGGCGGATGCAAACGGTAAGCTGAATATAACGCTTGAGATGAACAGCATTGGGGATGCAGCGAATTATGCGCTGGATCTTCCAGCCTCATTCTTCTCCGAGCATCCAAATCTGTCGATCAAGGTGAACACACCGAGAGCGTCAGTCGTTCTATCCGGGCAGATGTTCGACAAATCCGCAGAGCTTGGCAAGCAAATGCGATTGATCATTGGCGAAGGAAATCGTCAATCACTGAGCAAATCCGCACAGGCCCAAGTGGGCAGCAGACCGCTCATCCTGCTGGAAGTGAAGATGGATGGCAAGAGTATTGCTTGGAAGAATGAGAAGGCGCCAGCAGCTGTGACGATTCCGTATGTTAGAGCTAATACGGAGTCCGCTTTCGGACTAGGCATTCTATCGATCAATAACCAGGGTGTGGCTAACACCGTTCCTGGAGCATCTTACTCCGATGCAAGCAAGGAAATCCGCTTCCAGGCCAGTCAGACCGAAACGTATGGAGTATTTGCTGAACGGTCCGCAGTGCAGTTCACCGATCTAGGCAAGCATGCATGGGCACAGGAAGCTATCGAGCAGTTAGCTGCGTTAGGGATTGTAAAGGGAACATCACCAGCAACATTTAGTCCGACCGAGCAGGTAAGCCGTGCAGACTTTATCGTCATGCTGGTTAGAACGCTGGATCTGAAGACAGACGTAGACAGCACATTCTCCGATGTTCAATCTCAGGATTACTATTATGACGCGGTATCGATTGCGAAGCAGCTCGGAGTCGTCACGGGGATGGATGGCGACAAGTTCGTTCCCCAAGGGAAGATAACGAGACAAGACATGATGGTGATGGCAGCCCGGGCAATCCAGGCTGCGAAGGGACGCGAGATCTCGGGTAATCTAGCATCGCTGGGAGGCTTTAAGGATATGGGTGCAGTATCTGATTATGCAGCAGGCCATATCGCAGGAATGGTTGAGCATGGACTGATTCAAGGGGATCGTGAAATGATCAAACCACGCGAGCAGGCGACCCGTGCAGAAGCAGCTGTATTCTTGTATCGCTTGTTGAATAGCTTGACGACAGCTCAATAAACAATAATAAGGACTTGGCATTAGCCAAGTCCTTATTATGTGCCGGATCATAAGTGCTAATATGCAACTATATGGGCCCTTTATTTCACCTATGGAGAACTAGCTGCGTTTATACAACTATTTGGATGGTTTATCCCTCAATTGAGGCTTAAATCAGGAAATAGCTGCGTACATGCAGCTATTTCCTGATTTCGAGACAATTTCCTGAGAATAATTGTATTTCTGCAGCTAATCATGAAATATAATTCGCCTAGGCTAATCTCATTCTGAAGTCTTCGTAGCCGAATTCGTGAACAACCTGATAGTCGCCGTTCTTGTCGCAGAGAACAAGGGCTGGCAGAGGCATTCCATTGAAGGTCGTGTTCTTCACCATGGAGTAGATTGCCATGTCGCCGAAGACGAGGCGGTCGCCGCTCTTCAGCGGCTGATCGAACGAATAATCGCCGATGTTATCGCCAGAGAGACAGGTAGGCCCGCCAAGCCGATACGTATAAGGCTTCTCGCCGGGTTCCCCGGAGCCTAGCAGCGGCGGACGATAAGGCATTTCCAGCACGTCTGGCATATGGCAGGAAGCGGACGTATCCAGGATGGCGATATCCATTCCGTTCTGCATCGTATCGAGCACTGAAGTGATCAGGAAGCCGGCGTTCAGAGCGACTGCCTCTCCAGGCTCAAGGTAGACTTCCAGGCCATACTTCTCCTGCATGCGGCGGATGCATTGCTCCAGCAAAGGGATATCATAATCTTCTCTCGTAATATGATGCCCTCCGCCGAAGTTGATCCATTCCATTTGCGACAGCCAAGGTCCGAATTTCTCTTCTACTGCATCCAGCGTCGTCGCCAGATCATCGGAGTTCTGCTGGCACAGTGTATGGAAGTGCAGTCCAGAGATTCCCTCTAGCAGATCCGGGCGAAAATGCTCACGGGTCACGCCGAATCGAGAACCGACGGCACAAGGATTGTAAATGTCATGCCCAACCTGAGTTGAACATTCTGGATTAATACGCAGACCGTACTTCTTGCCTGCGGCCAGCACTTTATGACCGAACTTCTCTACTTGGGAGAAGGAGTTGAAGATAATATGATCGCAGAGCTCAATGATCTCGTCGATCTGATCCTCACGGTAGGCCGGGGCAAAGCAATGATTTTCCTTACCCATTTCCTCATGGCCTAGCCGAGCCTCGTACAATCCGCTCGATGCCGTCCCACTCAAATAGCGGCCAATCTGCGGGTAGGTCGTATACATCGAGAAGGCCTTCTGGGCCAATATGATCTTGGCTCCAGTGCGCTCCATAATACCGCCTAATATCTCAAGGTTCCGTTCTAATAGAGCTTCATCTACTACATAGCATGGGGTAGGCAGTTCTTCGAAGCGCATCTTATCGAACTAGCTCCGTTTCGCGCTCTTGGGCCGTTGCCGCTTCGTCTTCAGGATAAGCATCAACAAGCTCAGGATTGAAGCTTTCTTGCCATGGAAGTCCCCATTGGTTCAGTGCATCCATGAATGGATCTGGATCGAATTCTTCGATGTTGTAGACACCTGGTTTGTTCCACTTGCCGGTCATCACCATCATAGCGCCGATCATGGCAGGGACACCGGTCGTATAAGCGACAGCTTGCGAACCGACTTCCTTATAGCACTCCTCGTGGTTGCACACGTTGTAGACGTAGTACATCTTTTCTTTGCCATCCTTTTTGCCTTTGAAGATGCAGCCAATATTCGTCTTGCCCTTCGTACGTGGACCGAGGGAAGAAGGATCCGGCAATACGGCCTTCAGGAATTGCAGCGGAATGATCTGCTTGCCTTCGAATTCAATCGGCTCGATTGAGGTCATACCGACATTTTCAAGGCATTTCAGGTGAGTCAGGTAGCTCTGACCGAAGGTCATGAAGAAGCGGATGCGCTTTATCCCCGGAATGTTCAGGGCCAGTGATTCGATCTCTTCATGGTGCAGCAGATACATGTCTTTCTCCCCGATCTCAGGGAAGTTGTATACGCGCTTGATCTCCATCGGTTCAGTCTCAACCCATTGGCCGTTCTCCCAGTAGCTGCCGTTTGCCGTTACTTCACGGATATTAATCTCAGGGTTGAAATTGGTAGCGAACGGATACCCGTGGTCGCCAGCATTGCAGTCGAGAATATCGATGTATTCAATCTCGTCAAAATGATGCTTCAAAGCATGGGCGGAGAATACGCCGGTTACGCCTGGATCGAAGCCGCTGCCCAGCAAAGCAGTAATTCCAGCTTGCTCGAAGCGCTCACGGTATTCCCATTGCCATTTATATTCGAATTTCGCCGTATCTTCCGGCTCATAGTTAGCGGTATCCATATAGTTGGTCTTGGTAGCCAGGCAAGCATCCATAATCGTCAAATCTTGATATGGCAGAGCCAGGTTCATCACGATATCCGGCTTAACTTCATTGATCAGAGCAATCAACTCGTCAACATTATTCGCATCGACTTGAGCGGTTGTAATTTTCGTCTTGCCACCATCGAGTTTAGCTTTAAGTGCATCACATTTGGACTTCGTACGGCTTGCGATGCAGATTTCTTCGAAGACCTCACTGTTCTGGCAGCATTTATGGATGGCCACCGAAGCCACGCCGCCGCAACCGATAATAAGCGCTTTTCCCATTGTTCATATCCCCTATCGTGAGTGTTTTTTTGTGGTCAATCACGCAAAAAAAGCAAGTGAATACATGCGCCTAGCGCACACATCACTTGCTTCTGATATATCGATATGAAGTATCTCCAATAGAAATCGGACATATATCATCATGCCATCGCAAAATACACACAACAAATCAGCGACGCATAAAGATCCCTCAATATTCAAATATATCCTGCTTGATCAGAGTCTATATAGCAAATAATCGCCTTTACCACTCTTATTGACCGTTTCACAAGTTGATGTGCATAATGCACTGGTTGTAAAGTAACCAACTTATAAAATTTGAGCTTTTAACTCAATCAATAAGGCAACGCTAGGTTGCCGATCGGCATTTGACCCGGCTGTCCGTATGGCCTTAACTTCCCGGGAAGGAAGTGGTCAAAAAATTATCTGCTTGGAAAGACTCGCAAAATATATTGAATACCGACTTTCCAAATTGCTCTTTTATATTAGCAGGAGTTTATTCATTCGGCAATATAAATTTTAAATTTTATTTACAGGAATTTTGTGGGCATGTTTTATAAGACATTACTGAGAAATGGACAACCGGCTTGGCTTGCTAAAGAAGTGTACATGCCCAGTAAACGCTGGAGCCAGCTGAAGAGAGGTGTCTCTAACGAAACTACAGATCGTTATTTCTACAAAAACGATACTTGTTTAAATCTAACGAAACACCATAACGTTATTTGCAGGAAAAACAAGCTTAAGTTCACTATTTTGATTAAATAGCGATACCCTGTTTCGTTAAACTTTGTGATTGCCTTTTTTAGCGCAAATAGCGACCACGTTTCGTTAGAAATTATTCGCGGCTTACTTCTCTGGCTGAGTCCTGTACAGTAACATCGATATCGATTTTCGGCATGTCATCACATCTTTATAAATTCCTTAGAAATTGTTGTTACGATAACCGGGAAGGTTGACACGAGAACAATTCAATGAATTTATAGGGAGGAAGAAATCAATGAAAGCAAGCAAACGATTCACAGGTATCGTGGCAGCGGGCATGGCCCTGACGATGCTGTTGTCACCGCTCAGCGCCTCTGCATCCGGGCAGCAGGATACGGGATTCAAGGACAATTTCCGGGAAATTAAGTCGGCAACGTCGGAGGACTATAGCGATCTGGAGTTTCTTAAGCCGCTGCTGGAAGATAAGACGGTCGTTAGCTTAGGTGAGAACTTTCACCGCGTAGCGGAATACAGCAGCATGAAGACGAGACTGATTAAGTATTTGCATGAAGAGCTTGATTTTGACGTCGTTATGTTTGAGTCGGGGCTAGGCGATTCTTTCATGGCGTATGAGAATGCAGATGCTCTACCCGCCAAAGGAATGATGGAAGGCTCCATCTTCCCGATCTGGCACTCTAAGGAGACGTTGGAGCTGTTCGATTATATCAAGCAGCAGAAGAGTACTGATGATCCCCTGTATCTTGCAGGGTACGATATGCAGTTCACATCGGGTTACTTAACTCAGTTTATTGCCGGTTGGCTTGCCAAGGTAGATGAGAAGCAAGGTAAGGATTACTTCGACTTCGAAATGCAGGCGATGACTGACTTCTACACGGTGATTAACGAATATGGCCTTGACTTCGATAACAACCCTCAAGCCAAGCAGGCCATCCAGAAAGTACTGAATGAATATGAACCGAAATATAGAGCCCTCATTCAATTTATCCAAGACAACGAGGAGCAGCTTGCAGCTGCATTTCCGCAAAATGACAAAATGGTCGATATTGCTCTGAAAACGTTGGAGGGCCGGATCAGCTTCATCAAAATGGGATTGTACGGCACGAAAGAAAGCTATGAATTCAGAGACCGCATTATGGCTGACAATGTAGAGTGGCTAATGCAGGTGATGTACCCAGGTAAAAAGGTGATTCTATGGGCGCATAACGATCATCTGGCCAAGAATACGTCGGGAATGATGACGAAGGAGCAGGGCAAATGGATTCACAGCTTCACCAGCATGGGAGAACTGCTGCATAAGAAGTTCAAGGACAAGGGATATGTGATTGGCTTCTATATGAATAGCGGAAGAGCAAGCACGATCACGACACAGCAGCTCTTCGATATTCATCCAATGCCGAAGGGCAGCCTGGAGCAGATCGTAATGAGCAGCGGTTATAAGATTGCCTTCGCTGATCTGTCCCAGCATAAGACACCGGACAAGAGCAACTCCTGGATGTTCAGAATGAACTATGCCGCTGAAGATGGAATGACCTCCGAGATCATAGCCCCGAACGCGATGAGATTTATCCCGAGAGAACAGTATGACGGTCTTATCGTCTTCGATCAAGTGAAGGAGCCGACAACGAAGTATTAATAGTGCACCCCCCTGAAGAAGCAACGATGTTACATTTCAGGGGGATTTTTGATGTGTAAGCATGTACAATGGACTGGATAGAAGTTGAAAGGATATCTGCGAAAATGAGAGAAAAGATTCTGATTGCCGACGATGAGCGGGAAATTGTAGAGTTCATGCGGGACGCACTGGAGGACGAAGGCTATGATGTGCGGATCGCATATGACGGCAGCCAGGTGCTGGACCGGCTTGAAGACCATGAGCAGCTTGATCTGATCATTCTTGATATTATGATGCCCCATCTGGATGGTCTTGAGGTGTGCCAGGTAATCAGGGACCGGGTATCCTGCCCTATTCTGTTCTTAAGCGCACGCTCCGCCGAAGCGGATCGCATCCGGGGACTGGCTGTCGGCGGTGACGATTATATCGTCAAGCCCTTTAGTATGCAGGAGCTGAAGGCGAGAATCAGGGCGCATCTACGCCGCGAGCAGCGGGTTCACTTAGGCTGTCAGCCGAAGCTGCTTCACCACGGCCATCTGACGATTGATCTGGACAGTCTGCAATTATTTTATAAGAACATCCCTATCCCTCTAACCAGCCGGGAATTTGAACTGTTCCAGCTTCTCTTCATGCATCCGAACCAAGTATTCTCTCGCGAGCAGATGTATGAGAAGATTTGGGGTTATGATGCCGAGGGAGACTCGGCTACAGTGACAGAGCATATCAAGAACATTCGTGCCAAGCTGGCGGCGGCAGCCCCTGAGCAGACATTTGTGACGACGGTATGGGGGGTAGGATACAAATTCAACAGACAGTGAAGACGAGTAGAAGATCGCTGCGCAGGCAGTTTATGAGTGCGTTTGTGCTTGTCCTATTTTTTAGCTTCCTATGCTCACTTGTCGTGTGGGGCTGTACACTTTATTCTCTGATCAATCAGACGAGGAAGGGATTTCTTCCAGCCAATCATTACGAGCGGCAAATCCCGCAGATTCTAAAATATGCGGCAAAGCAGCAGGATGCCTTGTTATCTCCTCAGATGCAGGATGAACTGGAGAAAGTGATTCCACTTCAGGGCATCCAATATCAAGTTATCGATCTTGAGGGACGGATTGTCTACGGATGGAAGGGAGAGAGCTACGTCAAGGGTCGGGAGGACTTGATTGGAAAGCTGAACAGGACAGATAGTTATAATGGCAGGTATGTTAAGTTCAATCCTATTCTTGATGGGCAAAAACGGCTGAAGGGGATGCTCCTGCTCCGCTACAGTCTTAATGTGACTACTAACAATCCTAGGAACGGGCTGCTTGTTAGTCTCGTATTAGGCAGTTTGATTGCCCCGTTCGTGTTTATCATCTTGTTCTCTGCGATCTTCGCCAGAAGACTAGGCAAGCGGTTCGAACCGTCGATAACCCGGATTATTGGGGGAGCGCGGCGAATTCAGCAGAATGATCTTAATTTCTCTGTCGCTGGAGAGGGCGGTTCGAAGGAATTGACCGAGCTCTCGAATGCTTTTGAAGAGATGCGAGGTGCCCTGGAGCAATCTTTGAAGCGAGAGTGGCTACTGGAGCAGGAGAGACGCGATATGATCTCGGCGATTGCCCATGATCTGCGGACTCCGCTGACGATTATCCAGGGACATGCGGATAACCTGATCGAGAATGGTACACGCCATCCCGAGCGGCTGGAGCGGTACCTGCTGACTATTCGGAACAGTACCCAGCGTGCCGATAAGATGCTGACCGAGCTGCTGTTCCTGAATCGCATCGACACACCTGACTTTATCCTGCAGTATATGCCAACGGATTTAGCCGCCTTCTGTGAACGGAAGAGACAAGAGTTCGATCTATTGTGCCAAGAAAAAGGGGCCACGTTCCATTACTCACGCGAACAGTGGCATCGCCATGCAGGGCATATGCTTCTTCTTGATACCGCAAGACTGGAGCAAGTTCTCGATAACGTGATTACGAACGGATTGAGATTTACACCAGTGGGTGGAGAAATAGTGTGGACGATCTCTGTAAATGAGCAGCATATTATTTTCGAAGTGAAGGATACGGGGCCGGGCTTCAGCGAGCAAGATCTACGCTTCATGTTCGATAGATTCTATTCCGGCGATGCCTCCAGATCTCAGGATCAGGGCCATTCCGGACTGGGACTGTACACAGCGAAGCTGCTAGTGGAGAAACACGGCGGAAGGATTGAGGCCGGGAATCGTGTCCAAGGCGGCGCTTGGGTAAGAATTACTATACCCTATGAGTGTGCTCCATAGTGTTCATATAAAAGATAAGAGCCACCGGAATCCGGTGGCTCTTTGGATCACTCAGCCGTTACATGCGGTCCTGCCTGTTACCTCTCTCTCAGGAACTCTTCGATTCGTCTATCCGGCAAGAACCAGATGATAGCAACAAGGACGATGAAGAAACCAGATACCCATGGGCTTATATACGCAGTTAACACCGTTAGAAGGTAAAGGATCGGCGAGAGCTTCGCCTTCCAACCCCTTCCTATAGTGTGAAAATGGGAGTCCCTCGGATGTTGGTTAATAATTGATCGTTGCAGTAGCCAGTACGACATGGATGCCAGGGTAAGGATGATACCGTACAAGGCCATCGGAGTCGGAGCAAAGTGGCTCTCTCCCATCCAGGCGGTGGTAAACGGAACCAGGGACAGCCAGAAGAGCAGCAGTAGATTAAGCCACATCAGCCGACCGTTCATCGTTCGCACCATATGCAGCAGATGGTGATGATTATTCCAGTAAATACCGACGTATACAAAGCTGAAAATGTAACTGAGAACCTTTGGAAAAAGATAGACCAAGGAATTCCAATCATGGCCTTCAGGCAACTTGAATTCCAGCACCATAATGGTAATGATAATGGCCAGTACCCCGTCACTGAAGGCTTCCATCCGATTTGCTTTCACCAAGACCCCTCGTTTCCGATGCGTGTGTTATTTTCCCTATAATAATATTTCTTGAGCGACATTAATAGATGCATAATATTCAGGATTAGGAGATATTCATGCTCTCTCAATGGTGATGCCGCTGCAGCAGATGCCCGAATTCAAGCTTCGACTTCGCCGAGTTCTACGAATATGTGAAGCAGCGGGAATATGTGATCTAGGGTGTTTTCCATTATTTTAGACGGACAGGTTCCCGATAAATAGGCACCCGCATAGGATGACTACAAAAAGTTATAGGCTATGAGAGGAGAATGAATGTTGCACGACAAACCATGGGACCAGCAGCAATGGGTTAATCCTGGACAATACGGCTGGAATAATTACGATTGGAGTCATGGCGGCTATTCGTACTATAGCTCGGGTAGTGTGAGTGAGCATGGCTGGAGCCCGTTCTACAGAGCCAATAAGATTGAGGATTATGGACCCAGGCCGTTCGTCATCAATATTGAAGAGGCCACGAAGCGGAACAACAATTACCGTACGGCTCTATGGACAGGGGATCATCTGCAAGTAACATTAATGAGCCTCAATGTCGGCGAGGATATCGGTCTGGAGGTTCATCCGGATGTCGATCAATTTCTGCGAATCGAGGAAGGGGAGGGACTCGTCCAGATGGGGAATAAGAAGGACCACTTGAATTTTCAAGAGAGGGTTCATGATAACGATGCTATCCTAGTCCCTGCCGGAACCTGGCATAATGTGATCAATTCAGGCAAGAAGCCGCTTAAGCTCTACACAATCTATGCACCACCTAACCATCCGCATGGAACCGTCCAAGAGACCAAAGCCATTGCTATGGCTGAGGAAAGGGCAGAAAAGTAATTTTAATCAATAAGTAGAACAGCCAGTTGCCCATCAATTGCGGCGACTGGCTGATTAAATGTAATGGTTACTATTTAGATGTTCCAATAATCTCCATGAAGTTCAAGAAAATAACACCGATTCATGATTGAATCGGTGTTATTTTTAATATCTGCGTGAAGCTCATATTGAACTATATTTGCTGTTTCGCTTACATTATAGGTTCCAAATATGGTACAGGATCACCGCTACTTCGGCCCGGGCAACCGGGTCATGAGGAGCAATCTTGTCATCCTTGCCGCTTACAATTCCGCTGCTGATCAGCGTAGTGGCGCTGTCTAAGGCGTAACCGGATATGCTCGCTGCATCCGAATACGCGTCGAGCCCACCGCTGCCTTCCAGTTGTATGCCAGCTGCAGCAAGCGCACGTGTCGTCATAACCATCATATCCTGCCGGGAGACTGTACTGCTTGGTCTGAAAGTGTTGTCCTGATAGCCATTAGCGATACCGAGTTCCTTAGCGATAGCCAGTTCCTTACTATAATAAGCGCCTGCAGGAATGTCGCTGAAAGTCCCTTCGTTGCTGCTCGTTCCTTGCAGTTCAAGTGTCCTCACTAGAAGCGTGATAAGATCGGCTCTTCTGATCGGAGATTCCGGAGAGAAGCTATTCTCGTTCATGCCCTTGATAATATCACGGGCTGCTAGCGTCTCGATCGCTTGTCTATCCGAAGCAACCCCAGACAGATCTCCGAAGGTCTTGGATACGTAGGCTATAGCATAAGTACTGAAATGGGTTGTATGGAAGACAGCCGCTTTACTTGCTGCAACATATCGTCCGTTCGGAACAGGCGTTGCCTTGCCCTCGCTATTGATGTGCCAAATGACGAGATTATTCAGATGGCCCAGTTCATCCGCTGACGGTGTATAAGGAATAGATACCGTGACAGGTGCAGCAGGGTTATTCCATGCGATTACGCGATCTCCGGCCGATATGCTCAGCTTGATCATCGGACGATCGCCAATACGCTCGCGGATAGAGCTAGATAGCCCCTCTGCAGAGGCTTTGGCGATGCGGAAGGTTACTTGTTCTCCTTCCACAGTTGTGTTGGATAGCATTTGGCTTGGAATTCGAACGGATGCATGCTCTGTTTGCAACAGCAGATCGAAATCTACTTGACCTGTCAAATGCTGAGACGGCAATTGCACTTCGTAAGATTCCGCATCCGTCTGCTTCGGCACATCGATGACGATTTGCTTCTTGCCGTTAGCTCCGATTGCAGCCTGCTCAAGCGCCTTGCTCAGCGTCTCATTGGAGATCGTAATCTTGGCTACTCCATTCTCGTTCTTCACCTGCGGTTTAATCGTTACAACACCGTCTTTGTTCTCTACGGTAGGCGCCGATGGAACAGAACCGCTGTTACTAGAGCTATTGCCGCTATTATTGCTATTACCGCTATCGCTGCCATTACTCCCGCCACCATTGGAGCTGCCGGGCTTGCCGGTGAGAGTAAGAACACCAAAGACAGAGGTGTCCTGGAACCCATTGCCTGTCGTGTCATTCCATGCTGCGACACTCTGACGGGCGCCGTCCTTGGCATCGTTAATCTGTGCATCGAAGCCTACTTTTGTATTATTAGCTGGAGTGATCGTCCTGAACGGGATCTTCATCTCAACCGTATAATTGGAGCCTGAAATCTTGGTCGCTGATTCGAACCCTTCGGCGATACTTTCAGGATTGAAAGTAGTCTCGTTGTCGAAGTTCACTCTATATTGTCCGTCGTCATCCTGATAGACGAAAGTCTTGGCATTGTTCTCGTCAACGAATACTTCAACGGAGTCCTGCTCCCAAGCGTTAGCGCTTGATTTATCAAGCTGTGAGTCGCTGACCTGAATCAATACATACAGGTTCTGATCGTCCCATAGCGCTTTAGCTACACCGGTAGCCCCTTGCCAAGCTGACTGATACCGATTGATCGGCATCTCTGGGGCATTGCTCCAGACCGTGTCTATGCTTCCGTCAATTACAGGAGTGGCATAGTTCGCTGTGGAATGTTTAGCATCGATTTGCTCAGGTTGATTTTCTTCCATATATTTATCAGGATCGATGACGCCATAATAGGCTGGCTTGGCCTGCAGATTCTTGTCGAACAGCAGTGGATTGAACTCAGCTCTCCAACTCGTCCCATCATCTAATCCCCAGAACGTAATACGCTTGATATGATCAGAATACTCTTTGTAAATGTTGAATAGCTGTGCATACAGATAACCTTGGGCTTTGGCTAGCTTGTCAGAGAGCTCATAGTTGCTTCCGGTCATAATATCCATCTCGGTGATGCTGATCTCGACACCGAGGGAGATGAATTTCTCCAGGGATGCTCTTACACTGGCCGGGTTGGTATTCACCGAATAGTGTGCTTGCATGCCTATACCGTCGATTAGCAGCTTGCCGGGATGGTCTTTGGCATAATTATCGTTGATCTCTTTGACCATTTGATAGATGGCCTCCGCTTTATTCGGGTTGTCATCATTGTAATCGTTGTAATACAGCTTGATATCGAGGTTATTCTCTTCAACTGCCTCTCTGGCTGCAAGGAAGGCCTGCTCGACATAATCCGGACCGATGGCTTGATACCATTCAGACTTGCGCAGCGCTCCCTGCCAATCGGAAGGGTTATTCGGGTTATCGTTCATCGCTTCATTTACGACATCCCAGGAAATGACCCTGTCCCCGAAATGCTTCACCACGGTCTTGATGTGGTTCCGTAAATTCTCGAGGGCCTCTTCGCGACCCAGAGGGAGCTTGTTGTCAGTCGTATTCATCCATGGAGGCGATTGTTGATGCCACACAAGGACATGCCCGTGCATTTGCATGCCTGCATCCAGTACCTTATTTACCATGGCATCCGCTGCGTCAAAAGTAAATTTGCCCTTCTCGCCCTGCAGCGCATCCGGCTTCATAGCATTGCCTGCCGTAGCGACATTATGGTGCATGGTCAGCAGGTCAAGCCGTATGCCATCCAGATCCTCCGCCGAAATAGCGTTGCCGATCAGGAAGTCATTTTTATATACATCCTTGATTGGAGCTAGATCTCTCTGGATATCGATTGGGCCTGCGATTTTCACGAAGCTGATATCATCGATATAGAAAGAGGCCGTCGCATTATTCGAGCTCTCAACGTAGATCGTCAGATATTCGCCGCCGACGCTGTTATAACGATAGCTTCCTTCGAACTGCACCCAGCCGTCATTGGTGCTGATGGTTTTGGGTGAGAGGGCAACATAATTCGCGCTGCCTCCATCGCCAATCTGCGTAGACAATTGAATTTGTGAGCTTGCCGGATCGATCAGCTTGACCCAAGCCGACACTTTATATTCACTGCCCTTGTCGACATACTGCTCGACACGCAGGGACGGACCGTGCCAAGTCTCTGTTCTGCCTTCGACCTTCAAAGCGTAGGATCCGCCCTCGGTATGGTTGGCTTCATCTGTAATGGTCAATGTTTCTTTGCCTGACCTCCCACCAAAACCGCCCATCTCCAAATCTTCAAAGGTAATCGTAGTGAATTCCTTCGCTGGCGGTCTAGGCTGTTCTGGTTCAGTACCACCCGACTCCTCGGTGATCAGGATATCTCCGATGTAGAATGGAACTGTGGCACCGGGGTCGTTGGATTGGACTCGAAGAGCCCGATCCTTGGATGTATCAACGGTAAACTTTTTGGATAGGGTTAAGCCCTTTCCTGCTTCAAATTTTGCACCGTCTAGCCATTCATAACTATCTACCGTTTGTAAGAAAGCTTGAGCGTCACTCGGCACATTCACACCCGCATCAACATACACAGCTACGGTCACCGTGTAGGTCTTACCATTTTTCAGACCAATGTCCGCGAAATTGAAATCAGCCGCATCCCAGTTGTTTGATCGGTTGCTTACATATAACGCTCCGCCGTCTTCATTTCCTTCAAAATCTTTACCCGTGACATGCTCCAGCAAGGCGCTGCCCGATTGTTGAGCTGCCCCTTTACCGTTAGCAAAGGTCTCGTGATAAACTGTTACTGGCGCCGAAGCTCCCTCAGTATCAGCCTTTGCTCCAGTAGCTATCCAGCCCGAAGGGATGAATAGGATTGCTGCAAGCAAGATCGCGATGGATCGTTTGATCATTTTAGTCATTCGTTCTGTGCACCCTCCCTTATAAATATTGTGGTTAAGCGCTTTCATGTATCGTGGAACAGATCCTCCTTTCAGAACCAAATCATATTATTTTTTCAATTTAGCCTCTAGTTCAGAATTAAAGAAGGTTCCGATATTATTACATATCATTGTGAATATGTAGATTTTCTCGTGATTTAGCTCCTATTTGCGAGAATAGCTACATCTATTTTCCAGAAAAAGAGTTATCCTATTTAAATAGAGATCATGTATATCAAGAGCAGTGTGATAAGAGTTATCCTTGCTAACAAGACGAAGAACGAACTTGCATGGGAGGGAGTCTATGCGCTGAGGACAGGATTAGAAGTGGTCATACTATAGGTGGGAATTTATAATCATCCGGAGGAATGAGAACTGAACTCCTGTGAATACTAAGAATATGAAGACTTGGTGAACTGGTTTGACATTGAGAATGATTAATATATAATAATTATTATAAATAAGAAATTAGTATAGCTTACTTGAGAAATGTGCATGCCACTGCTCGAATGTCTCTATGCTAATCTTCATTTAAACCAATATACCTGGGAGGTACGAAAAATCATGTCATTGATTGGAACAGAAGTACTACCATTTAGAGCTGATGCTTATCACAACGGTGATTTCGTTGAAGTCACTCAAGAGAATTTCAAAGGAAAATGGAGTGTAGTTTGCTTCTACCCTGCAGACTTCACATTCGTGTGCCCTACTGAGCTTGAAGACTTGCAAGATCAATATGCAACATTGAAGGAGCTTGGTGTTGAAGTATACTCCGTATCTACGGATTCCCATTTCGTACACAAAGCTTGGCACGATAGCTCCGAAGCCATCGGCAAAGTTACTTACATTATGATTGGCGACCCTTCACATACAATTTCCCGCAACTTCGACGTGTTGATTGAAGCAGATGGCGTGGCAGACCGCGGTACCTTCATCATCGACCCAGACGGAGTGATTCAAGCGGTTGAGATTACTGCCGGCGGCATCGGACGTGACGCAAGCATTCTGATCGACAAGATCAAGGCTGCTCAATATGTTCGCAACCATCCGGGTGAAGTTTGCCCTGCTAAGTGGAAGGAAGGCGGAGCAACTCTGAAGCCTAGCCTTGACCTTGTAGGCAAGATTTAAGGAGAGAGATCATGAAACTGGATGCAGACATCAAATCACAACTGGCGCAATATCTCCAGCTCTTGGAAGGCAATGTTCTGCTGAAGGTCAGTGCAGGATCCGATTCGGTATCTAACGACATGCTGGATTTAGTGAATGAACTATCCAGCATGTCTGATAAAATTACGATAGAGCATACTACATTGCCTAGAACTCCAAGCTTTAGCGTAAACCGTGTAGGTGAGGACACTGGCGTTACTTTTGCTGGGGTACCATTAGGCCATGAGTTCACTTCGTTGGTACTCGCTTTGCTTCAAGTTAGCGGTAGACCGCCTAAGGTTGAGCAGAGCGTTATTGATCGGATTAAGGCCATTCAAGGTGTATATCACTTTGAGACTTATGTCAGCTTGTCCTGCCACAACTGTCCTGACGTTGTACAGGCGCTGAACATGATGAGCGTGCTTAATCCTAATATTACCCACACCATGATTGACGGTGCAGCCTTCAAGGAAGAAGTAGAGAGCAAGGACATTATGGCGGTGCCAAGTGTCTATCTCAATGCTGAATTCTTCGAGAGCGGCCGTATGACGGTGGAAGATATTTTGAATAAAATGGGCAGCTCGGAGGATACTTCCGAGTTTGATAATAAAGAGCCATACGACGTATTGGTTGTTGGTGGCGGTCCAGCTGGCGCGAGCGCAGCGATCTACGCAGCACGCAAAGGCATTCGCACAGGTATTATCGCTGAACGCTTCGGCGGACAAGTGAATGATACGCTGGGTATCGAGAACTTGATCGGTACAAAATATACAGAAGGTCCTAAGCTTGCTGCCAGCCTTGAGGAGCATGCGAAGGAATACAACATCGACATCATGAAATCTCAGCTTGCGAAGCGTCTCGAGAAGAAAGACTTCGTAGAGGTTGAATTGGAGAACGGTGCGATTCTGAAGAGTAAGACCGTCATTGTGTCCACAGGTGCTCGTTGGCGTAACCTGGGTGTACCTGGCGAAGCAGAGTTCAAGAACAAGGGTGTGGCTTATTGCCCGCACTGTGACGGTCCTCTATTCGCTGGCAAGCATGTTGCTGTTGTTGGCGGCGGCAACTCTGGTGTGGAGGCAGCAATTGATCTGGCAGGCGTCGCTGGTCATGTTACTGTCCTCGAATTCATGCCAGAATTGAAGGCTGATTCCGTTCTTCAAGAACGTCTGAACAGCTTGCCGAATACCACAGTACTCAAGAACGCTCAAGTGAAGGAGATTACCGGAACCAACAAGGTTGACGGTGTAACTTACATCGAGCGTGAGAGCGGTGAAGAGAAGCATATCGATCTGCAAGGGGTATTTATCCAAATCGGTCTTGTACCGAATACAGATTGGTTAGCCGACACCGTAGAACGTACTCGTATGGGTGAGATTGTCGTAGACAACCGCGGTGCAACGACCGTTCCTGGCGTATTTGCCGCAGGCGACTGCACGAATGCTCCATTCAAGCAGATCATCATCTCGATGGGCTCCGGTGCTACTGCAGCGCTTGGCGCGTTCGATTATATGATCCGGAACCAATAAACCTTATTAAGATCATGGAGCAAGGGCCTAAGTTCACGACAGCACCGTGAATGTACCTGCTTGGGATTACGCTTATACGTGCGTTCCTAGAAGGATGGCTCCTGCGTCCATTGAAGAACCCCAGCCCGGGTGAGGGCTGGGGTTTTTTGTAAATATGAAGTTACTGGATTCTAACGGAAATCAGCGACGTTATTTTGCGCTAAATGTGGTGTTTTGAGAACTAATGGAAATGAAATTTTTAGAATGCTTAATTTGGTGGAGATAGCGGCATTGAGGGACGATATAGTTGCGAACAATAATTACACGGACATCGCTATGGGTAGCTATGATAAGAAGCGAGACTCTACCGTGGCACGCACCGGGTGGCATAACATCAATCATTTCCAAATTTCTTCTTATAGTGGCTCAGTGTAAGAAGCGGCCAGATATAGCGGTAGCTATGATAATGGGAATAGAAGTGGCCAGGAAGGCCAGCACCTGTCGGATAGGTACTCTTCCAGTCGTCTTCGTGAAGTAAAGCGATAAGCCTCTGTATTCCTAGATCGATCTCTGGTGTTGGCTGCGCCTGAACAGCGATGAGCGCGTCCAACGCCCACGCGGTTTGAGAGGGTGTGCTCTCCCCTAAGGGCACATAACGCCGCAGTCGATCGCTTCGGCAGGATTCTCCCCATCCACCGTCCGCATTCTGAATGTCCAAGAGCCAACGGACTCCTTGTTGTACGGTCTTATGGCTGGCGGGGAGGCCAACTGCGGCTAATCCGGTCAACGCTGCCCAAGTTCCATAGATATAACAGACGCCCCATCTTCCGTACCAGGAACCATCCTTCTCTTGATGTCCGATCAGCCACTCTGTTCCCCGCTTGATATATGGGTATCGAATGTCCAGTCCAGCGAAGTTTCCAAGATACTCTAAGGTACGCCCGGTCAAATCCGCCTCTGAGGGGTCAATGGCCGCTGACTTGGCCCCGTCGATAGCGAGCCAGGTGAGCATTTCGTTGTTTGTATCTTTCTCAAATGCGGGCCATCCTCCGTCTTTATTCTGCATAGAGAGAACCCAATTCAGTCCGCGATTCCACGCTTTCAGGTAGGAAGGATCGCTATTGGAGAAGCTTAGGATTGCCCGTAGAGCCGCGGTGGAATCATCCACATCAGGATTGATCGTATTGGTCTCTGAGAATCCCCAGCCCCCAGGCTGGGTTCCCGGATTGTGAATACTCCAATCAGCGGTCTTATGCTGTTGTCTAGGCAGTAGATACGCGGCGGCACGCCGGATCGCTGGATGATTAGCGGGAACCCCGGCCTCCTGCAAGGCGTAGGCTAGCAGCGCCGTATCCCATACCGTCGAAGGAGAGTTCTGTATCGTCGTTGTTCCGTCATAGTGGAACTGCATATCGGTAAGCCCCTGAATGGCATCCGTGATCAGAGGATGCTGCTGCTCATAGCCCAGGGCCAGCAAGGCGAATATCATAAGGATCGTACTGCTGGCGTAGCTGTAGAGGGTGCCGTCAGCTTCGATTCGCTTGAGTATGAACTTCTCCGCTTTGGTTATCGCGGTCTCATGGATATGACGTCGAGTACCGATCAGCCAGCTTAGACCCGTCTTCATGCTATCCTGCAACTCCTGGTATCCGCGGGGGAGTGGTTCTTCTTCTTCATCTATTAGTCGCATATGAAGATCAGACAGATCTGGCGTATGAGCGTTGGTCATCGAAAACTGCTTGTCGCCCATAATGAGCATCGGGATCAGGTGAATCCTTGAATATCCTGAGAAATCATATATATTAATCGGAAAATATTTGGGGAACAGCATGATCTCTAGCGGGATCGAGGAGATGGAAGCAGGCCACTTTCGTTGTCCGGTGATCGAGAGAATAGCCTTCGTTAGAATATTGGTGATTTTGCCGAGACCACCTTTGGATAAAATATATCGTCTAGCCCGCTGGATAGGCTCGTCTGCTGTCTGGCTGTACCCGGAGTAGAGCAGGGCGTAGTAAGCTTCAACCGAAGCGGACAAGTTCCCTTCCTCTTCATCGGTAAACAGTCTCCAGCAGCCATCGGGCTGCTGCGCAGCAAGAATCCGGTCATGCAGCTGCCGAATCAGCGCCTCGTTCGGGATATTCAGCACTCGAAAGAGAATAATGACATAAGCATCGATGGCTGTCCCGTTCTCAAAGCAGAAACGCCAGGACCCATCCTGCTCCTGCTGCTCGATCAGCGCCGTCGTCAGCCTCTCTATTTCGTCATCTACTGCACTCAGCACATCGCCCATTTCCTTAGTACCTCCGAGGGTGTTTTTAGAGGTTGTTCAAAAAGTCCGCTTTTGATCACGAAGTGAATCAGGAAGCAAATTCGACATCGAATCTTGAATTCAGCCGGGCCTTCCGGTGCTCACGTACTCACAACGTACGCTCCGCTCCTCATGCCCTAGCTTCATTCTCGGTGCTGAAAACCGGCCTTTTTGAACACGCACTTTTAGAATTATATGAATGTGGGCGGGGGGAAATATCCTTATGAGATGAAAACTAGTGTGATCACACTTATCAAGCGGTCAAAAATGACCGTTAGAGCAAGAAAAGAACAACTACGCTCTTCTAACGGACACTTTTGACCATTAGAAGCACATAATGTGGTTTTCTTCGACATTTCCCCCTTGTAATGGACATCAATGTCCGTTACAGGGGCAAGATGCCAAAGAATCACCGCTAACGGTCAATAATGTCCGTCTGAGTGGTCAGGTCAAACACAAAAGAGCCGTCTCCAAGTCGGAAGATCGACTTTTGAGACAGCCCTATAGTCCATTATATGAATTACTCCTGTATTACCCCTGTATTACCCCGAAATAACTCTCTCCACAGGATAATTAATTTTCGGTTTCTTCTTCTTGCCCCCAATAATGAAGATGAACGATGTCAGACCGATTCTACCAATGAACATGAGCAGCATCAGCAAACACTTCGCAAAGGCGCTTAGTTCTGGTGTAATGCCTGTGGACATTCCCACCGTACCAAAGGCAGAGCATACCTCCAAAATGATCGATATCAGTTGGTGATGTGGATCCGTAATGTTGATAACAATAGCGGAGGTCCCGCACATCACAATGGCAAGCAGCATAATCGCCAGTGATTTCATAACATCATCCGGATGAATTTCTCGATTGAAAATTTTGATCTCACGATTCCCTCTGACGTAGTTATACATAAATAAGATGCACACTGCAAAGGTCGTGGTTCGAATTCCTCCGCCTACAGAGTTTGGAGATCCACCAATGAACATGTAGATGCTCATGACAAGCAGGGTAGGCTCTGACAATTGAGTGATATCCATCGTCGTTAATCCGGCGCTTCGGGTTGAAGTAGATTGGAAGAACGAATAGAAGAACATCTCATGCCATGACATTCCTTTAAAGTAATGCTGATATTCAAGCAAGAAGATAAGAATAGTCCCAATAACCAAAAGAATGAGATACGTCGATGTCGTTAATTTGGCAAATAGCGAGAAGCGAAAAGGTGGAGCCTGCTTGTCCCTTTTTCTCGATAAAAAAGTCTTAATCTCAATCAGTACAGGGAATCCGATGGCTCCAAATATGATCAAGATACTGGTAACGACTTGTACAAAATAATCATTGGCAAAAGGCAGCAGTGATTGTCCTGTAATATCCACTCCGGCGTTCGTCGTTGCACTAACGGATGCAAATAAACCTTGTAGGAAGGCTTCATGCCAGGTTGGGAAATAATTAAGGAAATGAAGTCCGAAAATAACAGCTCCAATGAGCTCAGTAAGCAAAATGATTCTTAGAATTTCCTTGATAAATTGAACCAGTCCTGATAATTGAAACTGGTTGTTGTCAATCATGATAAGCTGCCGTTCGCGTAGTCCAATTTTGCGTCCGATGAGGATCCAGAAGAAGGTGCTCATCGCCATAATCCCAAGACCACCGAACTGCAGCACTAACATAATAATGAAGTATCCAAACACACTAAAGGTGTCTGCCACATTCAGTACAGCAAGCCCTGTGTCACTTACTACGCTAACTGCAGTGAACACCGTATCAAAGAAGCTCACCTCAGTGCCACGTCGATATACACCTGGAAGGCTGAATAATCCAATAGATATCGTTACAGCAAGTAAATAATAGCCGGATATAACCTGAGCAGGTGAGCGTTTTTCTAGCCAACCTCGCATATTTCTTAACAGGGCCAACAACATGTCCTCCAATTCATATATCGTAAAAAGAAGCCAACGAAAGAGATGACTCTTCCGACAGCTTCAAAGAAAGTTTAAAATTGAATCGTGTTTATCATACCCTCTGTGTTTCGGCTTGTAAAGGGTAGTAAATAATAGTGCTTCGGTTATATTCTTACACCTACTTTACTCTTGTCTATCTCTATATCTTGATGAGTAAGAAGATCCAAATAGTGATCGATGATGATATTGCGAATATAGTTTTAGATGCATCACTCTATGGTACATTAGAGGGGTTTAATTATTTTTTTATTAATGAAAGAAAAACAGCTTCTCCTGTGTCTAATTGTAGAAAGGGGGGGAAGGGACACTTATGATAGATCTAGAGAGGGAAGAACCTGATATTGAGAGATTAATCGAGGAATATGGGGACTCTCTTCTGCGAATGTGTTTGTTGTATCTGAAGGATCTGAGCTTAGCAGAAGATGCGGTGCAAGATACCTTCGTGAAAGTCTATCAGCGTTATTCACAGTTTCAAGGCAAATCTAGTGAGAAAACATGGATTATGCGAATCGCCATAAATGTTTGCAAGAATATTCAGCGAAGTTCGTGGTGGAGACGTATTGATTATTCGTTCACTCTGGAGCAGATACCAGCTAAGACTCATGATAGGCAGGATGATGCTTTATTAAGTCAGATTATGAAGTTGTCTCCGAAGTATAAGGAGGTTATTCTCCTTTATTACTATCAGGACATGAAAATTCGAGAGATTGCTGAAGCGTTGCAGGTACCAGAATCTACGATCTCTGTAAGGTTGAAGCGAGCTCGTGAGAAGCTAAAATTCAACTTGAAAGGATGGCAGGCTGATGAATAGTAGGATTAATCTCGAAGAAGTGATTAATGCCAGGTTAAGTGCCGTAAAAGTGAGTCATGAATTAGAAGGTAGAATTCGCTACGCTGTAGCACCAAGAAAGCGTACATATCGGAGATCTGTGGCCTTCATAGTGGCTTGTTTTATTTGCGTGATGGTCTCCGTTCCTGTCATAGCAGCACAAGTTCCTACTTTTCGAGCAATATTAGAGCAGCTGGGAGTCCCCTATGTCTATCTCCTTCAACCCATTCAGTTGGTTGCTGAAGATCAAGGGATCAAGATGGAAGTCCTGGCAGCAATAAATGATGAGGATGAGGCCGTTGTTTATTTAACGTTGCAAGACCTAACAGGAGATCGGGTAGATCATACGGTTGATTTGTATAATTACTGGATCAGTGGGGGGAGAAGCTTTACGCATGAACTGATTGATTATGATGAAACCTCTCGTACAGCTACGATTAGAATGGTCTCTCATGGTGGGAAGCAATGGAATGGCAGCAAGGTGACTGTTCGCCTCAGTTCCTTCCTAAGTCATAGAGAGGAATTTGATCTAGAAAATACTGAGATTAACCTGAAAGATATCGTGAATAGACCGATTGACACACAAACGCTCGATATGAACAACATTTCTGGAGGCGGAGGTGAGTTATATAAGGAGTTAAAGGACAAGGAGTTTATAGATATTTTAAGAACAGATGAGATTCATAAGGATATTCCTAAGATTAATTTTGCCTATATCTCTAATATAGGTTTTGTGAATAGAAGACTTCATGTCCAGACTAAGTGGCAGGAGAGCGTGGATAATCATGGATACTTCTATCTGCAAAATAAGAAGGGCGAGCGTGTTAGGGGAGGTAGTGTTCATTTCGGAGTAGATCAACAGGGTAAGGCAGTCTATGGAGATGAATATGTCGAATATATATTTGATATCAATGAATCTGAGATTGACAATTATGACTTATATGGTTACTTTGTCAAAAATAATAGTTTTACCACAGGCAATTGGGAGACAACCTTTAAGTTTGATGCGGTAGATACCACGAAAAAAGTTGCTAAAGATGTAAATGTAGGTGATGTACACTTCGATCAGGTTACTTTAACGCCCCTTGGTGTCCATATTGTCAGTTCACTGCCGTCTATTGCCCCCTTACAAGTAGAACTTGTGATGAAGGATGGAACGAGTATAGAGCTGAATAGCCGTATTGAATCCCAGGAAGCAGAGGGGAGGTTTACAGTGAAACATGAAGCTCCTCTAGATGTTGAAGCGATCAAGGAGCTGCGTATAAATGGAATCGTTGTGCCATTAAAATAATGTGCGTTGAATGATTTTTCATCTT
>NZ_BAAACX010000018.1:40656-388492 GCF_039521865.1 Paenibacillus motobuensis
TAACGCTTTAGACCTCTGCATTCGGGGTTCGAGAGCCTAATTTCTTATTCCTCCCTGTACAGGTTCCGGTTTTAATGAGTATGTTTAGGAAAAAAGGTAAAGAATACAAGGCGATATCTAGCTCCATACGTCCTTTTTTGAGTGAATTAGATAGCGAATTAAAGTGTAGAAGTCATATTGACTTTATACTTGTAAGTCAGATACGATGATCTGGTTGTAAGGCTAGAAATGCTGCAGAGAGGATCAGAGTAGATATGAAAAAGAGAATTGCGGATATCGCTACGATAATTGTAGGTGCCTTCTTATTTGCGTTGGCCGTCAACCTGTTTGTCATCCCGAATGAGTTTGGCGAGGGGGGCGTTACAGGGGTCACCATTATTCTGTACTATTTGTTCCAGTGGTCCCCTTCCATCGTTAATATCATCATCAATGGCTTGCTGCTGATTGTCGGCTACAAATTTCTGGATCGGCAGACGACGGTGTATACGATTCTTGCAGTTGCTTTTAATTCACTGTTTCTACATTTAACAGAAGGCTGGACGATCGCTTCGCATGAGCTGACCATTAATGCGGTCTTCGCGGGTGTGTTAGTGGGAACCGGAATCGGTTTGATTGTACGTGTCGGGGGAACGACGGCGGGAACCGTCATTTTAGCCCGGATTGCTAATAAATTTCTCGACTGGAATATCAGCTATGCGCTATTGTTTTTCGATTTGATCGTGGCCTTTTCCTCCTACTTTATTATTGGTCCGGAGAAACTGATGCTGACCATCGTCGCTTTGTATGTAGGCACCAAGGTGATGGACTTCATTATTGAAGGACTGAATCCTAAGAAGGCGATTATGATCATCTCAGAGAAGCAGAACGACATTGCCGAGATGGTCATTACCGAGATGGACCGCGGAGTTACCGTGCTGTCGGGCCATGGGTACTATACGAAGAACCCGAAGGAAGTCCTATATATCGTCATCAGCAAGCAAGAGGTATCCACGCTGAAGAAGATCGTCAAATCCATAGATCAAGCCGCATTTCTCACCATTCACGACGTGCGGGATGTGTTCGGCGAGGGATTTTTGGATATTTCGAAGTAAGTACCGTAGATGGTTGAGGGGGCTCTCAAACGGATGAGCCTCCTGTTACGCAGGGTGAGATGTTTGAATTTTGAAAGCAGATGTACGTATTTTGAATGTAGTTATTGCAGATATTCCCCTAGAATATAGGAAGAACCAATCCCAATTCTATTGAAGAGGTTAATTATGAAAGCGCTTTGAAACCCGTCGATGAGAGGCAGCCCAGAGCACTATCAGGAACTTAGGGTCGACACGCGGGTTGTAATCGTTTAAACCGAGGCCTCTTGCCAAGCGTGGCAGGAGGCCTTTTGTGCGTATAGGCAATGTTTTTTACCCTATAATGGGTTGTCTTCAAATTGTCTGGCTCCGCAAGCTATCGATATAATGAAGATTGTGAGATTTTTACGGTATAAGAGGCGGGGGGGCCAGACGGTGAAGGCACGGTTGATGGAAAGCATAAGATCTCTAAGTTACGGTAAACCGAAAAAACTAGCATTTAAGATCCCGTTTGTCTATTTCTTGGTGATTCTGTTGACGGTCGGGTTCAGCTATTTGGTGTTGAATCAAATTTCAGCCAGTTCGGCCCAGAAGAAAATTAATGAGGCATCACTGCAGACGGTGACGTCCATAAGGACTAACGTGGATTTGATGATCGAGAATGTCAACAACTATTCCAAAATGATCTTCTCGGATCGCAATTTGCAGAATTTGCTCCGGCAGGGGGATGTGTACGCCAACCTGCAAGCCCAGTCAAAGGTCAGCGCATACTTGTACAATCTAATGCAAGCGGTTCCGATCATCGACTCGGTCCATATTTACGACAATGAGGGGCATAGATTTACCGTAGCAACCCAGGAATTGCCAACGTACATGGAGGTAGACATCAAGGACGCCCCTTGGTACGACCAGGTTGTAAACAACAAAGGAAGATATATTCTGAGGCTCGACAACAGACGATGGCCTGTGGAAACCGCCGACGGCAATATCGTCTCTTTTATTCGACTGATTCGGGATATCGACAATACGGCCCCTCTTGGGGTGTTGGTCATAGACATCAAAGATGACGCCCTGGTTCAGGCCTACTCCAAGCTGTTGAATGGGAACTCCTTGCAAATCGCTATTCTGGATGAGAACAATCAGACCATTGTGGCCGATTCCACGGATGAACAAGGGGGTGTCGTTCTTCATGAGCTGTTGGACACGAACAAGACGATGCTAGAAGAGCAGTTTCGGCGGAGCGATTCGGGCTATCTTACGATGCATTTCGGTTCCCGGACGTATACGGTGACCTATCTATCAGGCGGGGCTAATAATTGGAAGTTTGTGAGCATTTCGCCGCACAACAGCATGGAGTCGCGCAACCAATCGCTGGTGCTGTTGGCGTTGCTTCTGCTGATCATAAATGGCATCATCTTCTTCGTCAGCTCCTTTGTCATTTCGCGCAGCATCATCAAACCGATTCAGAAGCTGCTTAGAGCGATGAATAAAGCCCCTAGCGGGAATTTCATGAAGGTCAACGCGGAGCAGAACAGCTTCGAGCTCGAGCAGTTGTATAACGGATACAACCAAATGATCGAGCAGATTGATCAACTGTTGAAGCGCGTCATCGAGGAGCAAAAAACGATACGCAAAGCGGAGTTGAATGCGCTTCAATCGCAAATCAAGCCTCATTTCTTGTATAACACGCTGGACTCTATCACGTCGCTCGCGCTATCAGGAGACAATGAACAGGTATGCGACTTGATAGAGGCGCTGGGGAGCTACTACCGATTGAGCGTTAGCAAAGGACAAGACGTGATCACCGTCGGGGAAGAAATCGAGATGGTGCGGAATTACTTGAAAATCCAGAGCGTGCGATATCAGGACGTCTTTGAGGCTCAGTTCGAGGTAGAGGAGGACTGCAGCCAGACCCCGATTCCTAAACTGGTGCTGCAGCCGTTGGTTGAAAACTCGCTGTACCATGGCATTCGCCCTAAAGGGACGAAAGGAGTCATACGGATCAGCATTAAAAATGTGGACGGATCCACGAAAATATCCATTTCCGATGACGGCATCGGCATGTCGCGAGAGGAGATCGAGCAAATCCTGTTTACGGAAAGACAAGGTCAAATCAAGAGCTTTGGCCTATGGGGTACCATGGAACGCCTGCGCATTTTTTACGATGATAGAGACGTATTCCATATTGAAAGCGAACCGGGTACAGGGACCAACATTACGTTAATCCTACCGAATGGAGTAGATTCGCCTTGGAAAATTTAAAAGTTCTGATCGTTGACGATGAACATTTAATCCGGAATTTGATTCGCATGCGCATCGACTGGGAACAGGAGGGCTTCGAGATCGTGGGGGAAGCTTCCAGCGCTCAGGAAGCTCTAGAGCTGGTGGAGCGGCAGAAACCGGATATTATTTTTACAGACATTTATATGCCGAATATCGACGGTATCGAGTTGAGCCGAAGGGTGTTGGAGAAGCACCCGCAGATCAAAATCGTGGTCGTGAGCGGCCATGACGAATTTGAATACGCACAGCAGAGCATCAAAATCGGGGTGTTCGATTTTCTTCTTAAACCGATCCGGGCTGCGGACCTGCTGCATGTCACTGGCAAGCTCAAACAGAAGATTGAGGAAGAACGGTCTCGGGATGGGGAATTGGCAAGACTGAAGGAAGAAATGGAGCGGAATCTTCCGTATCTCCGGGAGAAATTCTTGCTGCAGTGGTTGCAGGGGACGCTCTCCCGGGAAGAAATCCGGAAACAAGCGGAATATTTCAAACTGCCCGCGTTCCGACATGAGGTTGCGCATCAAATCGCCGTTGTCGAAATTAACCCGGCATCCGAAAAACATACCGAGGAGCAGTTGATTCTGCTAGGAATGGTGTGTAAGCGGAATATTGAGGCTTTTTTTCAGGATGATCCCCTTGTCACGATGTTGTCCGACACCCGAAATCAGTTCGTCATCAGTTCCTTTCATCCAGAGGGGGATCTCGCCGAGACTTGCGAGACACTGATGAACCGGCTAATCGCTTCCGCGAAATGCGTGGTCAACATCGGAGTCGGGCGGAAGCGCGAAAACCTGGAGGAGGCCTATCTGGGATATCAGGAAGCCTGCCGTGCGATCCGTTACAAAGCGTTCGTGGGGAATAATCAGGTCGTTTGTTTCGAAGACACGGTTGACAGCAAGGAGGAGACGTACCGTTCCAACTCGGAGCTTCTGCGGCAGCTGCAATTTTACGTCAGCGTCGGTTCATCGGAAAGCGCCGTGCAGATGCTGGATCATATCTTTGACGTTTCCTTTGCGAGCGTGTCGCAGTTCCGCATGGCCGCAATGGATGTGATCAACGAATGCCAGCGCGCGGCGATGGAACAGCAGCTCGAGGGTGAACAGGGGTTAAACAAGGAAACACTGGTTTCCATCATTACGGCCGACAATTTGCCGGAGTTGTTTCAAACCTTAGAGCGTTACGTAATTAGCATTTCACAGGCGATCTATACGAAAAGACAAGCCAAGGAAGGGAACCTGATCAGTCAGGTGCAAGCGTATCTGGAACAGAACCTGGGCGATCCGGAGGTCGGATTGGCCAGCATCGCAGGGGCTTTCTTCGTCAGTCCGGGCCATCTGGGACGGCTTATGAAGAAAGAAACGGGCCAGACCTTCGTAGAGTACTTGACCAACCTGCGTATGAAAAAAGCGGAAAATCTTTTGAAAACCACGGATTTAAAGGGGTACGAGATTGGCGAACAGGTGGGCATTTCGGATCCGCATTATTTCAGTATCCTCTTCAAGAAGGCAACCGGCAGATCTATGAACGAGTACAGGAACGCAAAGTGAAGAATCAGGGATGCTCGAATTTTACAAGGGAATGCGTTTATTTTGAATGGAGGTCTCGGAGGATCTTCCCTAAAATAACGGTAGATGCATCGAATTCTAATTGGGAGGTCAAAGAGATGAAAGCGTTGTTAAAAAGATCTATGAGTATCATCCTTGCGTTAGGTCTAGCAGGTAGTTTAGCTGCATGTTCATCCGACTCTTCCGGAGGGAAATCCCCGGAAGGAAGTGGAAGCGATTCCATCAAACTGACGCTTTGGGATCAGTCAGTAGGCAACACGGACCCGTCGGCGAAATTGTTGCCGCAAATTATCGAGAAGTGGAACAGCGAGCATCCCGATGTCCAAATTGAACGGACGGGCACGACCGGTGAACAGTATAAGACCAAAATCAAAACGTCATTGGCGGCCAATGAAGCGCCAGACATTTTTTACGGCATGGGCGGCGGAAGTTTCATGCAGCCCTATATCGAAACTGAGAATGTGCTTGAAATTTCCGGCTATTTGACGGATGAAATCAAGTCGAAGATGGCACCGGGGATGGCGGAAGCCATCGAAACGGACGGTAAAATCTATACCCTCCCCGTGTACACCCATATTGCCAACCTTTATGTGAACACCGAGTTGTTCGAAAAAGCGGGAGCCAAAATCCCGACGACTTATACGGAACTGCTTGATGCAGTAGAGAAACTGAAGGCAGCAGGAATTACTCCGGCACTCATCGGCGAGAAAGACCGTTGGCCGGGCATGTATTGGTACGACATGATTGCAATGCGCCAGGCAGGACATGACGCGGTCATTGAGGCATTTAAGGATCCTTCCAAATGGGACTCGCCGGACTTCGTTGCTGCCGCTGCTAAGATGCAGGAACTGGCGAAGGTGGGCGCGTTCAACAGCAGCATGTTGAGCATGAGCTATGATGAGATGCTGGGCGCATTTAATGCAGGCAGTGGTGCGATGATGTTCCAAGCTAACTGGGTGAATGCCGGTATCGAAGATCCGTCCTCGGCGACCAAGGGGAAGGTTCAAGTCATTCCTTTCCCCGCGTTTGAAGACGGCAAGGGCAAAGTAACGGAAATCTTCGGCGGGGCCGTTGACGGTTTCTATGTCACCAGCACGACGAAACATCCGAAAGAAGCGGTTGATTTCCTGATGTATTTGAGCGAACAACTGGGTACGCAAGGATATCTCGCCGGTGCAGGCCTCCCAAGCTGGAATATTGATGGACTGGATACTTCAGGTCTTTCCACGCTGGACAAATCGGCCGCCGATATTATGAAAACCGCCACCTCCTTTATAACCTGGTGGGACAACATTCTTCCTGCTGAATCTGCAGAAACGCATAAGAACCTGATTGCTGCGCTCTTGGCAGGCGATATAACGCCTGAAGAGTTCTGCAAACAGATGGCCCAGGTTAGACCGACGGAGCTAAGTCTTTGATCCTTGAATAATCTCAAGCCGGATGTGGTCAGGGGAATCCCTGGCCACATCTTTGAGAGGAGAACTCACGATGAATTCAGTTTTTTCGAATAAGACAGCGATTGCGATATTCGTTCTTCCTACCCTTCTCATTTTTTGCGGGATTGTATTAGTTCCGATTTTCGTCTCGAGTTATTATAGCGTATTAGATTGGAACGGCGTCGGTAAAGGTACTTTTATCGGATTTGATAACTATGTAGAGATGTTCACGGATCCTAGAGCCCTGCATTCCATCCGGAACTCCTTGCTGTTCGCGGCGGCTTCTATTTTCATTCAGTTGCCTATTTCCCTGCTGCTTGCCTTGATCCTGGCGTCCTCGGTGAAAGGCGAAGGCTTTTATCGGACGGTGTATTTTATTCCGGTGTTGATCTCGACCGTCGTCATCGCGCAATTATGGTCCAAGATCTACAATGCGGATTACGGCCTTCTAAATACATTGCTCGAGAACGTAGGACTTTCAGGACTAGCTCAGGACTGGCTTGGGCAGAAGAAGACCGCGCTCGCGGCTTCGTTCATTCCGACCCTGTGGCAGTATGTCGGTTATCATATGCTGCTGATGTATGCCGGGGCGAAATCGATCTCGCAGGATATTTTCGAAGCGGCCAAAATTGACGGGGCTTCCCGTATTCGGACCGCATTTGCCATTACGATTCCATTGATGAAACCTATACTCAAAGTATGTTTGGTCTTTTCCGTCATCGGTGCTTTCAAAGTATTTGACCTGGTGTACGTCCTCACGGGCGGCGGTCCCTTGTTCGCCACCGAGGTGCCGAGCACATTGATGTACACGACGATTTTCAATACGTACCGATATGGATATGGCAGTGCGATATCCGTCTTTATTATCCTGGAATGCTTGATATTTACGGTAATCATCAATAAATTCTTCAAGACCGAATAGGGGTGAGCATGTTGAGTACTGCAGAAGCAAGGTTGCCCAAGAAACCGCCATTCATTGGGAAATTCCTGTTGCATTTCTTTTTAGTCATCGTGGCGATTGTACAAATTTATCCCCTTATTTGGCTGGCGTTTTTCTCGTTGAAAGACAACAGCGAAATCTTCAGTGGCGATGTGGCGGGATTTCCGAAGAAGCTCCTCTGGAGCAACTATGCCAAGGCGTTGTCGGATGGCAACGTGATGAATTACTTCAATAATAGTGTGTTGGTGACCGCAGCTTCCATTATCCTTGTTTTAATCCTATCGTCCATGGCGGCTTATGCCATCACGAGAATGAACTGGAAGCTCAGTAATTTAACGATGACGCTGATCCTCCTCGGGATGATGGTTCCGATTCACGCGGCGCTGCTGCCGCTGTTTATGGTGCTGAAAAGCCTGCATTTGCTGAATACCTACTGGTCGTTGATTATTCCATATGTAGCTTTTGGGATTCCGATGGCCGTGTTCATTCTGGGCAGCTTCTTTAAGGGCGTTCCCCGCGAGATGGAAGAATCCGCGGTCATGGACGGATGCGGCATCTACAGAACGTTCTTTCACATTATTCTGCCGTTGATTCGTCCCGCGATCGCTACAGTGGCGATCTTTACCTTCCTTTCCTGCTGGAACGAGCTGATGTTTGCGGTGACCTTCATCAATGACGCGCACTATCAGACGCTGACAGTCGGGATGATGTCAATGGTCGGAACTTATATTACGCAGTGGGGAATTATTGGGGCCGGGCTGATGATCACGACCGTCCCTACGGTAGTCATTTATTTGCTGCTGAACAAGCAAGTCCAAAAAAGCATGATTGCGGGAGCAGTCAAAGGATAAAGACGTGAAGGGAGAATATGCGATGAAAGCAACGATCACAGTCAATGTCGATCAACCGGTTGGAACGATCAGCCGCCATATTTACGGGCACTTCGCCGAGCATCTCGGCCGCTGCATTTACGAAGGCATCTGGGTGGGCGAGGATTCGCCGATTCCGAATACCCGCGGGATTCGAAACGATGTCCTGGAGGCTTTGCGGGGTCTCCGTATTCCGGTGCTGCGCTGGCCGGGCGGCTGCTTTGCCGATGAGTACCACTGGAAAGACGGCGTCGGTCCAAGGGAGCAGCGGAAGCGCATGGTGAATACCCACTGGGGCGGCGTCGTGGAGAACAACCACTTTGGCACGCATGAATTTTTGGATCTGTGCGAGCTGCTGGGTGCGGAGCCGTACATTTGCGGCAACGTCGGTAGCGGCACTGTGCAGGAGATGCAAGAATGGGTCGAATACATGACCTTCGACGGCGAGTCGCCGATGGCCAACTGGCGGCGAGAGAACGGCCGGGAGAAACCGTGGAAGCTGAAATATTTTGGCGTCGGCAATGAGAACTGGGGCTGCGGCGGCAATATGCGGCCGGAGTATTACGCCGACGAATACCGCCGGTACCAGACGTATGTCCGGAATTACGGCGAGAACCGGCTTTATAAGATCGCCGGCGGCGCCAATGTCGACGACTATCACTGGACGGAGACGCTGATGCACGAAGCCGGCACATATATGGACGGCCTCAGCCTGCACAATTACACGGTGCCGGGAGGATTCGAGGTCAAACGGCCGGCCCTGGGCTTCGATGAGGCGGAATGGTTCGAGACCATGCAGCTGGCGCTGCACATGGATGAGCTGATTACGCGCCATTCGGCGATTATGGACCAGTATGATCCGAAGAAGCGGGTCGGCCTGATCATCGATGAGTGGGGGAACTGGTTCCAGGTGGAGCCGGGCACGAATCCGGGCTTCCTGTACCAGCAAAATTCGATGCGGGATGCGCTGGTCGCGGGTTTGCATTTCCACATCTTCCATCGTCACTGCGACCGCGTCCATATGGCGAACATTGCGCAGACGGTGAACGTGCTGCAGGCGATGATTCTGACGGAAGGGGAGAAGATGCTGCTGACGCCGACCTATCATGTCTTCGAGATGTTCAAGGTCCATCAGGATGCGGCGGCGCTGGCGCTTTATCTTGAGGCTGACGAGTATCATTTAGGTGAAGAGTCAATTCCCCAAGTCAGCGGATCGGCTTCGAAGCGGGCGGACGGCACCATCGATATCAGCCTGTGCAACGTCGACCCGCATCACGAAGCTGCCGTAACATTGCGGTTGCGCGGGCTGGCGGGGGTAAAGAAGGTGACCGGCCGGGTGCTGGCGCATGCCGATATGAACGCGCATAACACGTTCGAGCAGCCGGAGACGGTGGAACCTCAGGCATTCAACGGGGTTACGGACGTAAGTGAAGGTGGCTTGTCGGCAACGCTGCCGCCGATGTCCGTTGTCGTGCTGACGCTTGCTTAAAGAGAGGCGGGAAGGGACTATGAAATATCGGAATCATGGCGTTATGGCTAAAGGTTCGTTGGTGCATCGGGTACCGACGCAAGAGAAGGCGGTCGCCTTTACGTTCGACGACGGACCGCATCCAGTATTTACGGAACAGGTGCTAGAGATTTTCCAGAAAATAAACGGCAGGGCGACATTTTGTATGATTGGTCAAGAGATCGATAAGTTCGGAGACATCGCAGCCAAGGTTCATGCCGCCGGACACGAGATGGTCAATCATACCTACTCGCATCCGGACTTGACCCAGTTGACGGTGGAGGAAGCTCGGGCGGAAATCCTGCTGGGGGACGAGCGGATCCGTCGGGTGACGGGAAAACCGGCTTCGAACTTTCGGCCGCCGTTTTTCGCCGTGAATGAGGCCATCCTTTCGCTTGCCGCCGAGTTTGGTTACCATTCGATCGGGTGCGTCAACGGAGAGGCGAAGGATTGGGAGCAACCGCAGCCTGGCGCCGATTTTATTGTGGAGCACACGCGGCCGACGGTGGCGAACGGCAGTATTCTTCTGTTCCATGACGGGTACGGCGATCGGGCGCAGACGATCAAGGCCGTCCAGGTGCTGGTACAGGAGCTGGCTGCCGAAGGATATCGGTTTGTGACGGTCAACGAGTTGCTTGCACTTGCTGAATACCATGAATGACGTTGACATAACCCTGTTTTCGGAATTCGAAAACAGGGTTTTTTGTTGTGATCAGAAGGCGCCGTTCCTCATAAAATCATCCTCTATAAACTCCTCTTTTCATCAGAATTGCAGCACCCCTTAATGATAGTCTTATCACCGGTTTCTAGATTTATAGATAATGCTCCTTAAGAATGAATGATTATGACTTTTGGTAATTACAAAAAAAAGAAAACAAGGAGAAATGTAACTAATTATTCAAGATTAACGTTTTTATATAATGAATCATTTGTTTGGACACGAAAAAAGGATCTGAAGAAAGGTGTGACTGTAGCGTGGATTCTGAGATGAACAAAAGATGGGGGGACAACCCGGGAAAAGCCGGTGCCAACAGATTATTGCTTGCCCTATTTTACGCCATGTTTATCGTCTATGCTTTTATTGCCATTAAAGTTATTTTGTTTAAGACCATTCCTTTGTCAGCACTGTTCCATTCAGGAATCATGTCAGCATTAAGAAGCATTAATATCATTCCTTTTAATACGATTATTGAATTTATGACAAGTGAGAATATTGACATGGGGAGGGTGTTGGCCAATATAGGGGGGAATATTGCTATCTTTGTTCCTTTGGGGGTTTTCGTAGCTTATGCTGCACGCAACAAGCCTCTGCGTATTTCATTTCTTTGCCTGCTGCTGACCTCATTTGCGTTCGAAGTTATTCAGTATGTATTTGCTTTGGGGAGCAGCGACATCGATGATATTATATTGAATTTTTCGGGCGGAGTTATAGGTGTCGGTGTATATAAATGGTTACATAAATCAACATCCTCCCAGAATCAATTCCTGATGTCTCTTGTTGGTTTCTTCTTAGTAGCAGGACTCTTTGGGGGCGCCGCTATCCGGATGGTTGACCCTAGTTTGCTATCTTTCTCAACTGCTAAGGTCGAATATATTAATGAAAATGATGAGATCATGACGGGGTGGAATGAAGCAGAGGCAGACTTGTTTGGAGATTTGGCAGCTGCTGAAGCGAATAAAATAACAGTATATATGAATCCTAAATATATGCAAACAACAGAGGAAAAAGAAACGGACGAGGAGTATGTTCATATACAAATCAATGGCTCAACAAAAATATTTACCAGAAATATTTCCTCCGATAAAAATACCGTCATCAGCAAGTATGAAGAAGTAACAAGTTCGGATCTATCCTCCTTGTTAGAGACTGGGGATCCGACTCCTTCGGTTAGAGTGTGGTTATCGAACGAAGATAAGCAAGTGGCTAAAGCGGTTCTTATTAGTATCATAAATTAATATGGATAAAAGCCAACGAAATGAAAGTTGGCTTTTATTTTTATGTTTTTATTGAAAATACTAGAAGTATTTTAAAGATATATTTATTGTTTACAAAATAAGGGATAAGAGCTATCATAGATTTATAGATAAGGAAAATATTGCATATTAAAGTGAAAAAAGTCACATTTCAGCCAAGCGGTTCATTAAGCATCTATTTTTAGACGGATTGTGATTAAAAATTTGATTCTTTAAGGAGGTTTAATGGATGGTGAGTCCAAACGTTGATAAGAAAATATCAATTTTAGGTAATATGCATAAGTCGGATTGGGAACGTTTGGGGACGGTGTTCGAGACTAAGAATAATAAATACTTTTACGACACCGGAACTGGAAAGGTGTTTCTATGTGATGTCGTAGAATCGGAAATTTTGGAAAGCTTGTTAACAAGTTCAGACCCCGCCGCCATTGCCCAGTTGGACTTCACTGATGCTGAACTTGAAAGCGCTTTGAATACGATTTTGGCTCTTGTTGAGCAAGAGAAAATCCTCCAGGCACCATCCTTCCAAGAATTTATTACTCCTAAGAAATCAGAATTGCCAGGTATCATCAGTGGAGGCATAGAGCAGGTTATTTTGGAATTGACTGAAAACTGTAATTTAAGATGTAAATACTGTATTTACCAAGAGGATAATACTGGATATAGAAGTTTTTCAAAGAAAGATATGGATTGGGAGACTGCCAAGAAAGCCTTGGATTACATTTCCCGAAATGTGGGAGAGAGTTTGGCTTTGACCTTCTATGGGGGAGAGCCGTTAATAAATTTTGAATTGATGCGGCAATGCATCGAATACAGTAAGGATATTATGAGTGAAGTCAGTATATCTGTCTCTTTTACAACAAATCTAACGCTCGTTACTGATGAAATAGCTGAATATCTGGCTTCTTTGGAGAAGTGTTCGGTCTTATGCAGTTTGGACGGACCAAAGAATATTCAAGATTATTACCGTGTTACGGTAGGTGGTAATGGGAGCTTTAATAGAGCTATGAAGGGCCTAAGAAGACTGGTAGAGGCATTTCAAGATAAACCCGACCATTCATTAGGCATTAACTCCGTCGTTTGTCCTCCTTATAGTATAGAAAAAATTGATGAGCTTAACGATTTCTTCAAATCATTGGATTGGCTACCCCCGGACACCAATATCAATTGTTCATACGTGGATCAAGGGGATATCGATTGGGAACAAATGGGGGTTGTAAGAAGAGAGATCAGTTTTGAAGAGTTTTATGACAGTGAAGAGGTGGCCGATCCTTTGGGAGTTTGGGCTTTCTCAACGATAGATAAGGATACCGGAATAACAGGAATGGCTAAAGACATTAGTCAAACCAAATTAATGCGTATTCACAACAGAGTAATAACGGACGAGCCTTTACTGGGGATACATATGAATGGATGTTGTATTCCCGGTCAGAGAAGATTGTACGTTACTACTGAGGGTGATTTTAAAGTATGCGAAAGAATGTCTAACTCACCTTACATTGGAGATATCGAACGTGGAATCGATATAGAAGCGGTTTATCGTAGCTACTATGAGGAGTACTCCAACAAGTCGCTTCAACATTGCGCGAATTGTTGGGCAGTTCGATTATGCGGAATTTGTTTCGCCACATGCTATCAAACGGATGGACTGGATGAAAATAAAAAAATGAATACTTGTTACGCAGAAAAGGCGATTACCAAATTTTACTTACAGAGATATCACCAATTAATTGAGGATACTCCTGAAAAAATACAATATTTTAATGAAATGATTATCTCGTAAAGAAGGTTAGGCCGCAGATTAAGGTAGTTATAGCATTCTGATGATACCGGGTCATACGGAATGTTATTCCTATATAAAACTATTCAAAAGGAGATGTTTAGTATGAAACTGATTCATCCCGTAGGTAGAACAACCAAGATGGATACACAAGCATATTATGGCGTATCTCCAATGCAAGGCTGTATTTGCTCAGGCTCCGCTGCTGTGGCAGTAGATATTGCCAAGTCCAGCGCAGGTACAGGATGTGCATGCTATTGCGCAGGAGATTCCAAGAACCAAATGGCGAACTTCACAGCGGCATACATCAATTAATCTCAGTTTTTAGTCAATTGAAACAGGGCCACTATTTATGGATAGGGCCCTGTTTTCATACCATTCTTTTATGGGAGAATTTATATGAAAGTATTACATGAAAAACTAACCAATGTACAAGACTACATTAAAATGTTGGCGAAAATCTTATCTCTACTTTGGAGAAGCTCGAGACATACTTTAATTTTATTGTTATTTTTCAATTTATTAGCCGGATTGTCGATTCCCATTACAACGATCATTTGGAAGTTCTTTATTGATAGTGTCGTAGAGGCTTTAACCAGTAAGGATCTGTCTAAGCCGATATTATGGATATTGATTCATCTTTTGTACACGCAATTTAATAACATCATGCATAACATTTGCCGTTATTTAGAGTCTAACCAAGCAGATTATATGAATAAGTATATAACGGAATTGACGCTCGATAAAATTGACCAGATGAAAATGGCCGATTTCGACAATGCTGAAACATATAATTGTATTCAGAAAGTAAATAACGAATCTTCGCAGCACTCCATGAATATCCTTAGAACCCTGATCCTTGCAATGCAAAATCTTTCATCTATGATTGGGGCTATCGTCATTTTTTTGAGTTTTGGCCCGCTTATTCTCTTAATAAGCTTCTTTGCATGTTTGCCTTCGCTCATCATTAACATCAAGATGTCCTCAAAACTGTTTGATATTTTCACAAAACGTTTTGAGAGGTTAAGATTTATCAATTATCTCAAATCTATCATTATTACTTATGAGAATATTAAAGAAGTTAAAGTAAACCGGTTAAATTCTTATTTTAAGACCATGATTATCAATGACTTTAATACTTTTTTGAATGAAGATAAAAAAATAAGGAAGAAATTTTCCATACAAAACAGTATGGCTAGTTTGTTGGAAAATATCGTTTCTTATAGCTTTCAAATCTATATTCTCGTTAAAGTGGTTTCCAGAAACTTAACCTTGGGAGACTTGACCTTATTTATCAGTACCTTATCAAATTTTCAGAATTCGATACAAAATATTTTAAGATCCATCTCTTCGCTGTACGACGATGCTCTCTATATTCAAAATCTCTTTTCATTGTTAGAGAGGGAAGTTCCAAAACAAGAAGCGGCTTGTATACCTTACCCTGCCGATTTTGAGAAAATTGAATTTCAAAACGTATATTTTAAATATCCGGGCAGAGAAGAGTTTGTACTTAAGAATATTAGTTTTATTCTTTCAGCTAAGCAAAGCTATTCGTTTGTAGGCTTGAACGGCTCTGGCAAAACAACGCTGGTTAAATTACTTCTAAGGCTGTATAAACCTACTTCAGGTCATATTTTGATAGATGGCATTAACATAAATGACATCGATCTGGAGCAATATTATAAACATATCGGGGTTGTATTTCAGGATTTTATTAAGTACCCCTTCGATATCGAGAAGAATATAGCACTTGGTGCAATTGAAGAATTAAATAATTTTCCGAAAGTAAAAAAAGCGGCGGAAAAATCGGGTGCGGATCGCTTTATTGAAGAACTTCCCTTAAAGTATGCAACCATGCTGAACAAGGAATGGTCTGAAGCGACCCAGTTATCACTTGGTCAGTGGCAGAGGCTTGCCATTAGCCGGGCATTTATGTCCGACTCCAGTATTCTCATTTTGGATGAGCCTACCGCTTCACTTGATGCCGAGGCAGAGTTTGAGTTGTTTACCAAATTTCGGGATTTAATGTCTGATAAGACGACCATTCTCATCACGCACCGGCTTTCTACCATTCGACTGGTAGACGAAATATTGGTTCTCAAAGATGGACAGGTACTTGAAAGTGGAAATCATGATACCTTACTTAGATACAATGGTGAATATGCAAGATTGTACAACCTACAGTCAGACATGTACATGAAGGGGGAACTTGTTAATGAAGGATCGCATTAGCGAAGGCACTCTTCCTAATAGACTTGCTTATTGTGTCCGGGAGACCGACATTGAAAAGGATGAAGTAATGTTAAGTCTGGCTTTAAAAGTAGGGTCGCTTCATGAATCGGATTCTGAAAATGGACTCGCCCATGTAGTAGAACATATGAGCATGGTATTCGATAAATATAGATATTATACGGATGATGTACAATACAATAGCATTGGAGTAACGGATTTTGATCGAACGGTATATGTAATAAAATGTCCAAATCGTAACGAGGCCGTTAGGCACGGCTTATTCATTTTGAAACAAATAGCATTAGGAAACTATATAACAATAGAGGCATTAGATGAAGTGAAACAGGATGTACTTCAAGAAGTGATTACTAATAATAAAGGGATAAACAGTAAAGTACTTAGAATAATATTTGAGGATTCATTTTACAAAACACGATTACCGATGGGAGACGAAGAAGTTATAAAAGGTCTTAGCTTCGAGCAAGTTAAAGCCTTTCACGAAAAATGGTATACTCCCGACAGAATGGCTATAAATATTGCAGGCGACACCAGAACCGATGAAGTTATTAAATGGATTGAAACCGAGTTTGGAAGCCTTTCTTGCTCAAGTAATGCGGAATCGAATGATATGAATAGATGCTATCAACTTCATTTAGAAACAGGGACAATCAAGAAGGTAGTTACCTCCTGGAAGGTTAATCATCTAGAAATGTACATTAGTAACATGATATCCGATGAAATAAATATAAAGAACGAGACTTGTAATCATATATTTGCGACAGTATTCGAAAAAGCATGTGTTCATGCATTCAAAGAATCCAATGTAGAGTTTTCGTATTTTTCCTCAAGTTTCGTCAACTTCATGAATTGTAACCAGTTCTTGAAGATGCAAATTGTGTATTGTTCGGACTTGCATGAAAAGATCACTGATGTGATGGAAAGGGTATTTGATCATATTCAAAAGGACTCCATTTTTTTGAAATCTTATTTTGAGGAAACTAAACAAGAGTATTTGGAATATTTCAATTCAAAAGCCTATCTAAGCGATTTGGCTTTGCCAAACTTGATGGAAGAAAGTATAGATCATTTTATTTTAGACGATCCTCTCATTTCATACGAACAAAGAATACAGAATTTGATGAAGATGATGGATGATCTTTCTTATATAGATATAAGAATCTTAGCGCAACAGCTACTTAGATACGAAGACTGCTTATTTATAATCTTTCAAGGAAATAGCCAGGATTTTTCATTGGTTTCTCCCAAATTCAGGTAACTATTCCTTCTGCTTCGACGTTATTAATTTGAGAAGCAAAATGAAGCTATTATTTGGAGGTTATGATGAGAAGTAAATGGATACGTAAGGCGTTACTGGTTCTGTTATGCGGTGTCTTGTTTACGGGGTGCTCCAGCGCTTCCACCAAGGAAACAGAGCAGCGCTCCAGTCTCAAAATCATGTATGCGGACGAAGCGTATTTTTTCATGCAATATGGTGATTTGTTTGCGATGCAATATCCTGATATAGATATTGAAGTGATTACCACGAATAGTATCTATTCAGAGGATCCTCAGGATTATAACAAAGCGTTTGCAGATTTCATAGAGGAGAAACAGCCGGATGTAGTTATGTTGAGCTTGGACAATTATGAGAAATTCGCTGCGGAAGGTAAGTTGCTGGAGCTCGATACCTTGATTGAACGTGATAAGTACGATATCGGAAGCATATATCCGGCATTAATCGAGATTCTTAAGAAGAAGGGCGATGGCAAGCTATACGGCTTAGCTCCTTCTTTTTACGGAAATGCCCTCTTCTATAATGCAGATCTATTCGCCAAATACGGAGTTGAAGTGCCGCATGACGGGATGACGTGGCAGGAAATCATCGACACGGCCCGGCGGTTTCCAACCGATGGCGATGAGAAGACCCGCATCTACGGATTTGGCAGCGACTACGGCATGTCCATGGAAGAGCTCGCTTCGGCCATCGCAAATACCCAGGGTTTGAAGGATATCAATACAGATACGATGAAAATTACGCTGAATACGGATTCCTGGAAGCAGGTCTATAAGCTGGCCAAGGACGCAATCGACTCGGGTACAATTTATAATCCTAAGGATGGCGGGTTCCAGGGCGGAACACTTGAAGATTATTATCAAAGTCAGGTATTTTTGATGGGTCGTTCGGCAATGACAACCGGCAGGTCTCATTTGTTGAGCAACATAAAAAATGCCAAGAATACACTCAAGGATTACAATCCATTTCAAGTTGGCATCGTTGCGGGGCCGGCTGATCCGGCCGAACCTGATAAATCCCGAGATATCAATATTAATGAACTGTCTGCCATCCGGGCCAACTCCCCAAATGTCGATGCCGCATGGGAATTTCTGAAATTTGTGAACGGGGAACCGTTCGCCAAGATTAAATCGAAATCGTTGAATAACGGGCTCTTGTCCCGTATGGGATATTCGAAGGAATATGACGGCGTCAGCCTGGACGCGTTCTACAAATTACAACCGAATTTGGACGGGGCAAGTTCGCTGGACAATGATAAAATCCCTCAGAGTTTTTACTCTCAGTACCGGCCGATCGTTGATCGCGAGCTGAAGTTGGTCGAGGAGAAGAAGAAATCAATTGAGGAGGCGCTGCAGACGATAGAGCAGGAAGGACAGGCCGTATTGGATAAGGCAGTAAAAGATGAGGCTCCCAAGAAAAACGACGAGTAGGTAGATGACGGTTATACACAGATTCCTCCATCCGGCCGATATAAATTTTAACTGTTGATTAAGGATGGAGGTTTTATTAGATGTATTTCTTAAGGAAAATAACAGCGGCGCTGCTTGCTATGCTCGTGTCGATCGCTAGCTTGGCAGGTATAGCATCAGCAGCGGACGCTAAGAAGGTATCCGTTGATGTGGCAACCAATTATACTACCCTGGTTCCCGGACAAAGCGTCTTGGTGAGCGTCAAAATCTCGAATATTCCCTCTGATCTGAGCGGGCTTCGTTCCGCTAAAGTTGTCCTGAGCTATGATGAGAATGTGTTTACGACCGAGGGGAACATACGCTTCGATGAGGATCTTGGGAAGTACATATGGAGAGATGATACCTTCTTCATTCCTTCCCAAACCTTCGAGACCCCCAATTATCGTATCGAAAATCCGTATCCGGAGGATTCCAATCCTGCCGATGGCAGGCAGGAAGTCGTGCTGTCCATATCAGCGCTAAATAACAAAACGATCAATCAGGCGACCGATGAGGCGTTTGCCTCCTTTTTCCTAACGGTTAAACAAGAGGTCAAGACCCAGGATACTTCAATCCATATCGTATCTGAGGGAACCATGCTGGAGGATGCCGCAGGAAAACCCGTTCACAGTTATGGCACAATCTCTGCGCATCTTCTTGTAGGTGCTCCCCAAAAAATTGAAATTGTTCGCGGGACTCTTCCGCCCGCCTCTGATCCAATCAAGCTAAGCATCAATAGCGGTATGGAATTAAATGCGCTGGCGGTTTTCGATAATGGGGACACAGCCTATGTAACCGAGTTAACATCTTGGGAAACGACGGACCCACAGGTTATACAGGCCCGGGCCCAGGGAAATATTAAGGCAATCGGTTTAGGAAAAGCTTCGGTCACGGCCACTTTAGGTTCTGTCACTGGCAAACATGAAGTTGCGGTTTACCCGGCGAACGCCCCCGAATTAATTGAAGAAGAAGTAATCCGCGTCATCATCACAAGGATCCCGAATGAGAGAAGCTTCGCAGCCGCTACAGCCGTTCAAATAAAGGTGAATGGCAAAACCGCGGAACCCGGACGACTGTTTGACGGCACCGTCTACGTTCCATTACGGTCGGTCAGCAAGCTATTAGGAGTCGATGTAGGCTATGACAGCGCCCAAAAAGCGCCAACGATAAACGGCAAAACGGTCACCCATTTCTATACCTTCTCAGGGGTCTCCTACATCATGGCCCGCGATCTATCCCCGTTGCTCGGGGCTGAGGTGAAATGGGATAAGAGCACAACAACCCTGACGATCAAGGCATCTGCCTCCAGAAAATAATCGTTTGAACATAAAAGATGCTCTCTTCCATTGCCAAGTCGGCAAGTAGAAGAGAGCATTTTCAGGCTTTGCAGAGATAGGGGGATTTAGCTATCCGTGCGCTGAGTTATATTACTCGATAGTGCTGTAAGAGACTCTCTACCCGATCCTGCAGGGCTTGCTTCAAGGTGTCAGGCTTCACGGATATCACATCCTTGCCAAACCTTATGAAATAATCCGCTATAAACGCCTCTTCTTCCGGATTGTAGAACCCCTTAATGACGGTCTTATCACCCGTTTCTAGATGCATGGAAGGATAATGCTCCTTATAGAAAAGATCCTCGGCTTGCTTAGAGATCTCTACCTCGAAGTGAATACTACTCTTGGATTGATACATCTCCATGGAACGACTCAGAAGCTCATCTATAGAAAAGCGGGTTTGGCTGTCCACTTCCTCAATTGAAGTGATCCGGTCACATCTGAACACCCGGTACTTATTCGTACTTAACTCGATTCCAGTGGCATACCATTGACCGAACCTGGCCGAGATCTTGAAGAATTGCACCTCGTAGCTTGTTTCCTGACTATCTTTCAAATATTGAATCCTACAGGGGCTCTCATGAAGAATGCTCATCAGAATCTGGTCCAAATAACGACTCACATGATGATGCTGATACATCTCAAATTGCAGTACCTGCTTCATCTTGTGAATCTGCTTGATCTGTCCGTCAGATAGACAGTGCTCAAACTTCTCATTCAGTTGATTCACACTGAGATGGAAGGGCGTCGATTGATAAGCCTCCAGCGTCAGCATGGCAAAATACAGAGCATACACTTCATCCATCGTGAAAATAATAGGAGACAGCAATCTGTTCTGCAGGATCCCGTACCGTCCATGCCTCCCATGCTCCGAATAAATCGGCATGCCCAATTGCTCTAATGAGCTGATATCCCGCAGCGCCGTGCTTTTGGATATATGATATTTGTCCATCAGGTCTTGTAAATTAAAGAACTCCCGGCCGTTCAAGTACCGGATCATGTCGTTCAATCTTTCCGATTTCTTCATTCATAATCTCCTTGATAATCTTCTTGATTAAAGGTGTCATGTTTTGCTGCCTATATGTATTATTATGAATTCAAGACCAAATATCAAACTTAGTTGAACTAATGAATATGAGGATGTAGGCAGCCGGGTGAAATGTTCTTACGATCACTGTTGTTCGCGGATTTCTTGATTTGATAAATTCAAGCATGGTAGAAATCCGCTCACAAAGGCGAACGGAGCATATGCTTCCGAAGTAGCTTTCTTTCAGAAAGCTTTCAGCTTCTTCAGAATCATTTCACCCTTTTGCCACGCTCTAGATTAGTTCAACTAATATAACCTAAAAATCACTATATAAAAGGAGATTGATAATATGAGCGCAACACTAGAAGTAGCTGTATTCTTATCCATGAATGGAAGAGCCCAAGAGGCCATCAATTTTTACAAAAAACACCTCAACGCCGAGGAACTTCTGCTCGTCACCTACGAAGACATGGCCCAACGCGACCCCTCGTTCCCGCTTACGGAGGAGAATAAGCATCACATTACTCACTCTGTGTTAAGAATCGGAAAGACCAAAATCATGATCGCCGAAGACACCATGGACCCCCGTGAAAAATACACGGTTGGCAACAACACCTCCCTGTGCATTCAAAGTGCGGATTTGGAGGAGATCGAGAACTTTTATGAAAGCTTAACCTCAGATGATCGGGTGAGGGTCATTGTTCCGCTAGCCGGTAATGTGTTCAGCAAGGCGTACGGGATTATCGAAGATCCATTTGGGGTGCAGTTGCAGTTGATGGTGGATGAGAGGTTGGGTGATCTTTCTTAGCGGCATAAAAATGCACCCCATTTTCATCGGATAAACCTAAGGTTTCATGAAGAAGGTTCCGGCAATTACTCCACATGCAAATCCATAACCGCACGAGGTTGTGGATTTTTTCTATACTTAGGGTATTACTGTAATGAGACGTGATGTCAGGAGTATTCTATCGGGATTATGTGGTGCATACTCCTATGCTATAATTATATATAGCGCAGTTTCATTCGGAAAAATCATATTTCCTATATATAAATCTATTAGACAAGGGGTGCATTGACCAACCATGCACGATTATCAGACTTCCTCGCACCACAAGTTGATTATTATCGGTGCAGGCGCATCAGGACTCATGGCCGCCGTTACTGCGCGGGATTTGGGTATCGATACCGCTATTCTAGAGGGTAACGACCGGATTGGGAAAAAAATCTCAATGACAGGTGACGGTCGTTGCAATATTACGAACGATTCCACTATGACGGGGACGGACGACGAAGTGGTGGCCTTATCGCGCAAGTATCACAGCAGTCAGGCTGAATTTCCGTTGCCTGTGCTGCAGCAATTCGGCATCCGTCAAACCATTGATTTCTTCAATATGCTTGGACTGCCACTTACAAAATTGAAAGAGGGCTTAATGTATCCGATGTCGCTGCAAGCTGCATCCGTGTTGGATATTTTCGAGCTTGCTCTGGAGGAACGGAACGTTCCGGTATACCTTAACAACAAAGTGCTGGATGTTACCGTATCGACGGATCATCCGCGATTCAAGATTACATGCCGCAACGAGACAGAGGAGCAGGTAGTCTATACCAGCGAATACCTGTTTATATGTACGGGCGGCCTAACTGGCCAGAATGCGGGGACGGATGGGTCTGGGTATGTGCTTGCTCAAAACATGGGGCACGCCATGGTCGAGCCTGTGCCGGCAATAGTGCAATTAAAGGTGCAATACCCATATATGAAGGCTCTATCCGGTATCAAACTTCAGGGACGAGCCCACATCCTCGTGAACGGCGAGGTCGTTCGCAGCGAAACCGGCGAAATTCATTTCGCCGATTACGGCTTTTCCGGTCCACCGATTCTTCAACTCAGCCGGATAGCCGCCGTTCATCTCTCGAGAGGGGATTCCGTGACTTTATCCATCGATTTGATGCCGAACCGCACGAAGGAGGAGGTTATCGAATTCTTGGAGATGAACTGGGGAACATTCGCACACCGGCCGGTCGCGGAATCTTTCATCGGGTTTTTACACAAGAAGCTGATCCCTGTCTTGCTGAAGGAGGCGAGAATTGATCAAGAGCCAAACCTACTTTGCCAGGATCTCTCGTGGAAAACTAAAGGGATCTTCTATAAAATATTGAAGCGTTGGGACTTCAAAGTAACAGATACCCATAGCTTCGAGAAGGCACAAGCGACAGCCGGAGGTATCATTACAAAAGAAATCTTCGCCGACACGTTGGAATCCAAGCTCGTGCCTGGGCTCTATTTCGCCGGCGAGGTGATGGATGTCGACGGCGAATTTGGCGGCTACAACCTGCAATGGGCCTGGAGTTCTGGCTATGCGGCCGCGATGGCGTTAGGGAAACACATTTTCAAATGAAGCCATTAGAAAAAGGAATGAATTGAACACATATGTATAAGTCGAAATCTACAATGCACCACGAGTTGTTCATTATCGGTGCAGGTGCTTCAGGTCTTATGGCCGCCGTTACCGCGCGAGACCGAGGGGTCGATGTCGCGATCATTGAAGGCAACGACCGGGTAGGCAAGAAGGTACTGACGACCGGCAATGGTCGCTGTAACATTACGAACCAATCCACGGCGAAGGGTACGGACGAAGCGGTCGCACTATCGCGTAAATATCACAGCAATCAAATGGAATTCCCGCTGCCTGTGCTGCAACAATTCGGCGTCCGTCAAACCGTCGATTTCTTCAACACACTCGGCCTTCCGTTGATCGCCGTGGAGAATGGCCGGATGTATCCGATGTCGCTGCAGGCTGCATCTGTATTGGAGGTTTTCCGGATTGCGCTAGAGGATCGGTATGTTCCTATACACTTCAAAACCAAAGTATTGGATGTTACCGTATCGAAGGGACATCCGCGATTCACAATTTTATGCCAAACGGAGGCAGAGGGAGAGGTCGTGTATACCAGTGATTATCTCTTTATCTGTACGGGCGGCCTTACCGCACCAAAGACAGGAACGGATGGATCTGGTTATACGCTTGCCCAGCGACTGGGACACACACTGATCGATCCTGTACCCGGGATCGTACAATTGAAGCTGCAATATCCGAATCTAAAGGAGTTGTCCGGTGTCAAATTCGAGGGGTTGGGCCATATCATCGTCAACGGCGAAGTTATTCGCAGCGAATATGGGGAAATCCTGTTTACAGACTACGGCGTCTCCGGCCCGCCGATTCTCCAGCTAAGCCGGAAGGCTGCGTATCAGCTCAAAAAAGGAGAAACAGTAACCTTATCGCTTGATTTGATGCCAGACCGCACGGAGGAAGAAGTCGTCGATTTTCTAGATACACATTGGGGAACGTTCGGATACCGGACTGTTGCGGCTTCCTTGATTGGCATCTTTAACAAGAAGCTGGTCCCTATTCTGTTGAAAGAGGCGGGGATTGATCAAGAGCCGAACCTCCTATGTCAGGACTTATCGTGGAAAACTAAGAAAATCTTGTGCCAACTCATAAAGCGTTGGGAATTTACCGTAATCGATACCAATGGCTTCACGAATGCGCAAACGACGGCCGGCGGTATCGATACAACAGAGTTAAGAGAAGGAACGCTAGAATCGAAGCTAGTACCTGGCCTCTATTTTGCTGGCGAGGTGATGGATGTGGATGGAGATTGCGGTGGCTATAACCTGCAATGGGCCTGGAGCTCCGGCTATTCCGCCGCGATGGCACTTGCCGATCAACTTACAGGCATCATGAAAAAAGATTGATAGTTGTTTGTTCCTTTCGGTATTATCCCCTTTGAGTAGACAGTGAAAAAACCAAGTAAGGAATCTTGGTGGCACACTGTACTCGGAGGGGATTTTTCTGGCTAAAAAGGGACAGCAATTTGAAACGTATACAATAGAACACAAGATGCTAGCCGTTGAGATGTATTTACAAGGTGGAGCGAGCTATCAAACCGTAGCGAATATTTGCGGAATCCGGAATAGTAGCCAGGTAAAAGTTTGATCAGGGAAACATCGGGGTAACCATACGTTAGAAGATCATCGTGGGAAACATACAAACTCTAACCCTAGATAAGTTTAGGAGGTTAACGAAGAGATGATTCCAAAACGATTTATTTTGGAATGATCCCTCCCCGAATAGATTTGGATTGCGTTTTAACAGTATTGTTGAAATTTGGGGTTATAAGGCTTATATATGCGGGTATGAGCATTATTTTCAAATCATTTAGCAAGAGATTAGTTAATAGCTGGTGTGGTGGTATTATGGCTTGGGAAAACCAAGCCTTTTTTGTCCTAAATAAGTGGGAAGAGCATGTCATGGGGGGAATATTGGGGGAAATGTGGAAGTATATAGTTGGTAATAACAAATCTACTTTACATCGATTGTAGGGGAGGGGATGAAGTCTTGTATAATAGTTTCTCTCTATACGGAATTGCTTTTATTGTTTTATAAAGCAAGGAAGAAGCGTTCTATCGGAAAGTACATATAACCTATCGCTAATTGGAGGTAAGACCATGCGCAGAATCTTAGCCATATGCATTGGTTTCGTATTAATCACTATGATTGTATCTTGTTCACCAAGAGAAATGACATGGGAAGAAAAAACGAGAAAGCTAATGTCAGAACACAATGTTGAAATTGATGAAATCTGGCATTATGAATTAAAACAGAATCATATTCTTGTGTTTTACGAACAAGGAGGATGGCTTTTTGTTGGTTTTATTGATGCGCAGAAAGATAGTTGGGACTGGAAAGGGAGGACTACCCCTATTGACATAGAAAAGGGTGGTTATATCTTTACCGATGAATATAATGTTCCATTTTATATAACTGTGCTACTGACTACACATGAATCTGTTAACGAGGTCAAGGTAAAAGGAAAACGTGCAAAGTTAGTACAGATCCATCCTGAGAATAAGATCTGGGTTGCATACCCTGATGAGCCGGTAGTGAATGAAACCTATTTCGAGATGAAATAATTCAATTACGTCGAAGCCAGTTTTTTTTATGTACACTTTTTATGGCTCAACCTAATAATCAATGCTTGACAATTTAGCATCAGATGGTGGTTGCAGTACTTCCAATCCCCGTACTTTCAAAAAATCACTTCCTGAATCCGTGATATTGGACATCTGTTGTGGTGAACCCCATGCTCAATCTCGTTGTTCTACAATCCCTGCGTGAGGCTCTCCAGTCTGATTTCTAATACCGATCTAAGAATACCGTGGACGCGATTTCGCCAATTCTTCTTGCCCCCATCCGCATATAAAAAGGCTCGATAAAGGCAAGTTGTCATCCTGATGCATGACAAATAAAATGATAATTTACTATTGGGCAGCACGAATTCAGAACTCCAATCGACTGAAGTACGATGTGGTTAATAATTACGAGAGCACTTGCTTTAAGGTGGATGGATTTACGGATAGCACATCTTTGCCACTTTATGACATAAATCATTATAAACTACTCTTCTTCCGGATTGTAGAACCCCTTAATGACGGTCTTATCACCCGTTTCTAGATGCATGGAAGGATAATGCTCCTTATAGAACAGATCCTCGGCTTGCTCAGAGATCTCTACCTCGAAGTGAATACTATTCTTGGATTGATACATCTCCATGGAACGACTCAGAAGCTCATCTATAGAAAAGCGGGTTTTCGCGTCCACTTCTTCAATAGAAGTAATCCGGTCACATCTAAACACCCGGTACTTATTCGTACTTAGCTCGATTCCAGTAGCATACCATTGACCGAACCTGGCCGAGATCTTGAAGAATTTCACCTCGTAGCTTGTTTCCTGACTATTTTTCAAATACTGAATCCTACAGGGGCTCTCATGAAGAATGCTCATCAGAATCTGGTCCAAATAACGACTCACATGATGATGCTGATACATCTCAAATTGCAGCACCTGCTTCATCTTGCGAATCTGCTCGATCTGCCCGTCAGATAGACAGTGCTCAAACTTCTCATTCAGTTGATTCACGCTGAGATGGAAGGGCGTCGATTGATAAGCCTCCAGCGTCAGCATAGCAAAATACAGAGCATACACTTCATCCATCGTGAAAATAATAGGAGACAGCAATCTGTTCTGCAGGATCCCGTACCGTCCATGCCTCCCATGCTCCGAATAAATCGGCATGCCCAATTGCTCTAATGAGCTGATATCCCGCAGCGCCGTGCTTTTGGATATATGATATTTGTCCATTAGGTCCTGTAAATTAAAGAACTCCCGGCCGTTCAAGTACCAGATCATGTCGTTCAATCTTTCCGATTTCTTCATTCATAATCTCCTTGCTTAAAGGTGTCATATTTTGCCACCTATATGTATTATTATGAATTCAAGATCAAATATCAAACTTAAAGGAGATCGATCGCATGAGCGCAACATTAGAAGTAGCGATATTCTTATCCATGAACGGAAGAGCCCAAGAGGCCATCAATTTTTACAAAAAACACCTCAACGCCGAGCAATTACTACTCGTCACCTACGAAGACATGGTCCAACGCGACTCGTCGTTCCCGCTTACGGAGGAGAATAAACATCATATTACTCACTCCGTGTTAAGAATCGGAAAGACCAAAATCATGATCGCCGAAGACACCATGGACCCCCGTGAAAAATACACCGTCGGCAACAACACTTCCCTGTGCATTCAAAGTGCGAACTTGGGAGAGATCGAGAAGTTCTATGAAAGTTTAACCTCTGATGATCGGGTGAGAGTCATTGTTCCCTTGGCGAGCAATGTGTTCAGCAAAGCGTACGGGATTATCGAAGATCCGTTTGGGGTGCAGGTGCAGTTGATGGTGGATGAGAGGTTGGGGTGAGGAATATTGATTTATAATTACAAGGTAGTAATCCTATTCATATGATTTATGACAAACCTATGAGTATATTTTGGCAGTTGCCAAAAGGTCATGCTCATAGGTTTTTATTATTTAGAAAAAAAGTCAAAGGAATAACAACTACTTTGGAAATGGGCAGCAGCCATATTGGTTAAAGATTGCCGTATTGACCTCTACTTTGTATAAATTCCTTAATCTATCATGGCGTTAAGGAAGCTGGGAATTTGAAATAAAGACCTAGTGTGGTGAAATATCTCTTTATTTGTTGAAACGAGTAGATAACGGTTTGAAAGAAGATCCTTGTAAAAATGAAGGTCAGAAAATGGATTCGCTTTCATTCCAATATTCTTTTGACTGATCCTGATCCAAATTGTTTGCTACATATTATCTTTCGGACATTGGAATTAATACTATAATTGACCGGTGAAGAGCGAAGAATTAAGAAACACTATCGTCAAAATACCGTTAATTCTTTAATTAAGCACATTGATAATTTTTAATTTAGTTTTAGGGGAATTGCAAGTGTTATACTAGAACAACTTTTAACAAAAGAATAGCCTAAGGATCAAACAAGACTTAAATCATTTTAGCTCTATTGAAAATTAAAAGTCTAAAATATGCATGTTTCAATTTGTATACTATAATTGAATGATTGTAGCCAAACTTCAACTTTCCCATTGTTTTTGTTATAGTTACATTATACAAACCCATGTTCGCTTTATTAATGAAAAAAGGATGATTGTAAAATGATTAAGTCACCTCTTAGATATCCAGGTGCAAAAAAAAAAGTGCTCAATCGTTTCACTCAGTTTTGGGAAATCCCTCATTTAGAATATAGAGATGTTTTTGTAGGTGGTGGCTCTACTTTTTTTGGTAAGCCTAAATCACAAAAAAACTGGATAAATGATTTTGATGAAGAAGTTGCAGCTTTTTTTGTATCTATGCGAGATTATCCAAATGAACTTTGTAATCTAGTAATGTCTACAAAGCCAACAGTAGAATTATGGAGAAGTATTAAAGATGAAGAGCTTAATACAGATCTAGAAAAGGGATTTAGGACATTATTTTTAAACCGTACAACTTTTAGTGGAATATTAAAAGGAAATCCAATTGGAGGGATTGAGCAAAAGAGTATTTATACCATAGATTGCCGTTGGAACCCTAATGCACTTTGCAAACAAATTCTTTTATGCAGTGAAATGTTACAAGGAGTTAAAATTACATCTTTAGATTTTACAGATATTATTGAAAAATCAGGAGAGAATGTTTTGCTTTATCTTGATCCTCCCTATTATCACAAAGGGAATCTACTCTATCGTCATGGAATGACGACAGAAGATCATAGAAAACTTTCTAATTTGCTAAAGGATACTAAACATAACTTTTTTATAACATATGATGATTGTAAGGAAATCAGAGAGTTATATCAAGAATGGGCGTATCTATATCCTGCATCATGGTTTTATAGCAGTTCGAATAAAAAAGCTAGGGAAGTTGGTAAAGAATTATTCATCTCTAACTTCGAGATTCCCGAGCAAATTGCATATGATTTTGGTTTGGGGAGAGATAACTAATGGAATTTCCACAATTAATTACTTCAATAGAACACGGGATAACCGAAGTTGGGAAAACTGCCAGGTCAGAGGAAGATGTGCGCCTTGGATGTGAAAGTATTCTTAAAAAATATTTGCCGCAGATGGGAGTGCATTATGATGCTAGATATGAAGTTTCAATAAGCAATGGCCGTATAGATGCTTTGTTCAATCATTTGATTACTGAATATAAAGAGCCAGGAAAACTAGCAACGCGAAATGGATATAATCGAGCAACTGAGCAGGCTTTACAATATATAAAAAATCTAGCTAAAGAAAATAAGGAACCAGCTTTTAAGTATATAGCGGTTGTTTTAGATGGGAAAAATATCGGGTTTGTTAGATTTAATCAATTTTCCCAAAAAATAATATCCCCTCTGCTTCCTATTAACTTTGACTCAATTCGTTTGTTTTTGAAATATATACGCTCACTAAATTATAAGGCATTAACAACAACTAATGTATTAGGGGATTTTGGACCTTATAGTAAAATAACCAGTAATGCTATAAAAGCATTGTGGATATGTTTTCAATCTCATCAGGATACACGGACATCTATGTATTATACTGAATGGCGAAGATTATTTGGACAAGTATCTGGATTTGGTCAGACTGCTGCCTCCGAACTAGGTGTTACTAATATTGCAAAGCAATTAGGAATAGAAATCAATAATAAGTCTGCAGAGTTCATCTTTGTACTCCACACATATTATTCCATCTTGATAAAACTAATTGCTGTCTTCATTATAGAGAATGCTAAAGAAACAAGCGGAATTTACAACAAATTCAAGAGTTCCTCGTTAGAGGAAAAGAGATCTATGATTAAGTCGATGGAAAATGGAACTGTTTTCAGAAGATTAGGTATAACAAACTTCTTAGAAGGTGATTTTTTCTCTTGGTATCTAAATGAATGGGACGAGAGTTCTGCTGCTGCAATACTAGAAATACAGGAATGTTTATGTGATTACGAGCCATCTACTCCCTCACTTATGCCAGAATCTGTTCGTGACTTATTAAAAACTTTGTACGAAAGACTATTACCAAAACAAATACGTCATGATTTAGGGGAATTTTATACTCCTGATTGGTTAGCTCAACATACTATTAATTCATCAGGCTTTCTGCCATCTGATAAAATACTTGACCCCACTTGTGGCTCAGGGACATTTTTAGTTTTGTGCATAAAAGATAAAATAGATCGATTGAAAAACACTATGAGCCCAGATGTACTTTTAAAACACATTTTGTCTCATGTTTACGGGTTTGATTTAAACCCATTAGCTGTAATTGCAAGTCGAACCAACTACCTACTAGCCCTTGGTGATTTATTAAAATATGCAGATGGTGATATCGAAATTCCTGTATATCTAAGCGATGCAATTTTATCCCCAAAAAAGCAAGATACTGGATATACATATCGAATCGAGACTACAATGGGACCGATTGAACTGAATATTCCGGATGAGGTTGTTTCTAAAGGGGTTTTAGCAACAGTACTTATTCAAATAGAAGAATTAATTATTCATACAGCTGAGCGATATTGTACGCAAGAACAGGCTAGAAAACATCTTCGTGAGGTTATGATTAGGCTAGGATTATCCGATAGCATATCTGATATTGTAAAGTTGTATGACGATATCATGGAACTTGAAAAGAAGAATTGGAACAGAATTTGGTGCAGGATAATTAAAAATCACTTTAGTTCCGCAACTATAAGCAATTTTGATGTTATTGTAGGAAATCCTCCGTGGTTACGATGGACTAGTCTCCCTGAAGTTTATAGAAACTCTATCAAGGAATTTTGTGTAAACTACGGACTTTTCTCTAAAGATAGATTTGTTGGTGGAATAGAGACTGACATATCAACAGTTATCTTATATGCGACTGCAGAAAAATGGCTTAAACATAACGGCAAGTTGGCGTTTCTAATAACAAGAAGCGTTTTTAAAACAGAATCATCTGAAGGATTTCGTAAATTTGAAATTCCAACCGAGAAAGAGACTAAATTTAGAGTTATGAAGGTGGAAGACTTAACGAATATAAAACCCTTCGAGGGAGCGACTAACAAACCAGCTATAATTCTTTTGGAAAAAGGGAATAAAAAAACCGAATATCCTGTTCCATGGATCGTTTGGAACAAAAAAACCAAAACTCGAATCTCAGATGATAGCTCTCTTCAAATGGTCCTTGAAAACACAGATAAATATGAAAAGTCTGCCTATCCTATATACCCGGACGGTGGTCCATGGTTAACATTAAATCCTGAATACGTAGATCAATGTAAACAATTAATTAATCATGGAGGAGAGCATAATTATCCGGCAAGAAAAGGAATATGTACAGATAGAAATGGAATATACTATGGATCGATTCTTGAAAAGAGGGGTCAAACAGATGTTGTATTCGAGAACAATCCTGCGCTTGGAAGAACTACTGGTATTCCTGCCATTCGTACGATTATAGAAAAAGATTTAGTCTTCCCCATTGCTAGAGGAAGAGAAGTATCAGCGTTTCAATGGAAGTTTGGGAATGTTTACGGGATTGTTCCACAAGAGAAAATGGATGGTTTTCCTGAAGAATTTATGAGACTTAACTATACCAAAGCTTTAAATTATTTTCGAGAGTTTGAAAATAACACACTTCACCATCTAACAACACGTGGAAGTTTTCGGCGTTATCAAGCAATGCGGAATGCTCCGTTCTACTCTTCCTGGAACGTTGGAGAGTATACATTTGCACCTTATAAAGTAGCTTGGTCAGAAATATCCGGAAGCTTCGAGGCCTGTGTTTTATCTAGAATTTCAAGTCCTTACTGGGAAGAACAGAGAATGGTTATTCCTGACCATAAATTATATTTTGTTCCCGTATACTCTGAAACCGAGGCTCATTATCTTTGCGCTTTATTAAATGCCCCTCAAATAGAAGAATTTGTACTGGGGTATGTTGAAACTACGCAAATTGGAACACATGTTACAGAATATCTTAAGTTACCAAAATTTAATGAGTCAAATGACATTCACCAAGAGTTAGCTCAATTATCATTGAATGCTCATTTTGATATTAATCTTGTTCAAATTGCAAGAGAAAAAATATCTATTCTGTTAGGTAAAATACTTGCTGAAAATTAATATTAGTTATAACCACTGGCTTAGACCACGGGTACCTTCTGAACTAAAGATCTGTTACAAGCAAGCATCTTAAAGACGTAATGAAACTCTGCTAACTTCGTTACCTTCTGGTGTCATTCTTTGTCTTCCTTAATAAGCTTGGGTGGGTGGCAGATTTCAACAACAATCTTCTTATCGAGAGATAAAGGGTGCTTAACTATGGTCAAAAGCTTTCCTGCACTCTAGTCTAACTGGGGAACTTAGAGTATAAAAGGGGCTGTCCAATAAGTCACCAAAATAAAAAGTTGGACGGAAAAACGTCATGTTTTTCGTCCAACTTTTTTTGTTTTGTCGCTTTTGCAGGAAAGTAGCGAGGCGGATGCCTGCCACCTTCAGTAGATTGTGGGCCAAAGCCACAATCCCAAACTCGGTGTGAACCTTCTCTAGCCCTCGCAAGGAGAACCGCCGGAACGACCGATTGCCCTTGATGTGACCGAATACGCTATCTACCTCGACTTTACGCCGAGCATAGATCGCGGATTTCTCGTCATCCTCAAGGGCTTTTTTTGGCCTTTGCTATTAGTTCTTCCCAGATCGTATTCCAGTGTACCTGGCGGTTTCCCTTGGCCTTGGTGCAGCTTGCTTTGAATGGACAATCACTGCAATCTTCACATTCATAAATCTTAAAGCTTTGTTCCCAGCCAGAAGCATTCTTTTTCGTTTGGTATTTCTTAAAGCGAACATACCGGCCATTCGGGCAAATAAATCGGTCATCACGCTCTTCATACATCCAGTTGGAGGCGTGCCGGATATCCTTCTTGTATCGACGCGTTTTCTCTTTCATGTAGCTGCCGTAAGGAATGAGAAAATCAAAACGGGACTCTTTTTCTTCGCCCATCGCATACAAATAGTTCTCTTCGCTACCATAGCCTGCATCAGCAATCACCGTTTGGGGCATCGGCAAAGAAGACGCAGCCAATCGCTCCATATGTGGGATGAAAGAGCGCGTATCGGTGGGGCGCTGGTGGATGCTGTAAAATAAAACGAACTGGTTTTCTGTCGCCATTTGCACATTGTAGCCCGGTTTCAGCTGACCATTCTTCATGTGGTCTTCCTTCATCCGCATAAACGTAGCGTCCGGATCGGTTTTGGAGTAGCTGTTACGATCGCCAAAGCGGGCTTTCTGCTGCTTATACTTGGCCAAGCGAGGCAGAAAGTCCTCTCGGATCTGTTTGAGTGGCTGCTTCAGGGCACTGCGCTCTTTGCGTAAGGCTTTCCTCGCTTCACTGTCGTTTGCTTGAGCGATTTGTTCAGTGAAATCTTCCACCTTTTCTTCCAGTATGGCAGCTGCTTCTTCGAGTCTTGCAGGAAGTTCATCCGGGGCTGCCGCCATGCATTCGCCAGCTTCTTGCTGCGTGAGCGTATGAATATGCGCAAGGGTCGCCTGCACCTTTTCCTTTTCTTCAAAGTGAAGGGTGGATTTTTTCCACACAAAAGAATACTTGTTAGCATCAGCTTCGATCTTCGTACCGTCTAAAAAGTAGTTCTCCATCGTGATGTAATGGTCTGCGATGAGCTTTCGGATCATCGTTTCAAACAGCTCGTCCATAAATGCTTTCATACGCACGTCACGGAAGTCGGGCTGTTGCATTGCTGCAAGCCACATAGCCGGGAGGTTTTCGCGTAACTGCTTTTCAATACCGCGACAAGAGTAGACCTTTTGCGAGTAACCGTAAAGGATGACTTTGAGCATCATTTTGGGATGGTAGGAACTGCGGCCTCCGCCTGTGTAATGAGCAAACAATTGCTCATCCGGGATGGCTTCAATCATTTCATCAATCACACGCGCCACATGGTGGGTAGGGATATGCATCTCCAGATCCAGAATCATCTGAGCCTGTTTGTTGTCATACGGCTTGAAGGTAGGGGCAAGATTTCGTTTTGGATCACTTTTTCTTCCCCACCCCCTAGAGGAAGTGTCAGTTGCATGTTATACTGTTCTGTAGTAGTCATTTGATTACACATAAAAACCGTCCTTCCGTAAAATGTTTGTGTGGTAACTTCCATTTTACTAGATCAGACGGTTTTTTTGTGCTTATTTTTTTGCATTCAACGAAAATGGGGCGGACCAGAAGTCAGTTTTCACTGACTTTCTGGACAGCCCCTTTTATATCTATAAAAAAGGCATACTAGTTTCGGAAGCGAAATAATTAACAATACACAAAATCATAGAATTTTTCTTTTCTATTCTTTTGGCAGTACTCTCCAATTGCATGGTCAATCTGTGCTGCAACTTGTTCGTCACCTTTTAAGTGGATATACAATTTAGTTTTTGCTCTACTTGCAGCTACATATACAATTCTAGTGAACTCTTCATATGGTTTTTGATCAATATCATCAGAATTATTAAAAATAACAGGATTACAAATTATGTTAAGTGGAGTACATGTTTTTGAATCAAGTCTAGTCGATGCTTCAATGTTAATAAGTACACTCTCAAACTCTGCCCCCTTAGCCTTGTGAATTGTCATGTACTTGCTATTTTGTGAAAATATTTCGTTTGAAATCTTTTTTGAGGTGGAGTATTGTAACTTATCGATATATTTATATATCCCTTCAATATAATCTTCATCATCCTTATTAGGATATCTAAAGAATTTTTTTATTGGAATTTTTAATTCAAATATTAATTCATTAATTTTAAATACTAAATCTTTGAGTAATATACCATCATTAATAAAGTTATAAATATTTTCCCAGAGGATAAACACATTTTTCAAAAGTTTATTATTGGATTCGTTAAAGCTACTAAATGAAGTAGAAATGTCAAAGTATTCCTCAAAGATTACAAGTGCAGAGGGAATACATTTTTTAATATAAGCACTCTCAAGGTCATTAATGGCAATCATTGATTCGATCCATGCTTCTCTTTTAGCTTCAATTTCATTTTCTAAATTTTTTTGGAATTGAAATGAGTAGGCATTTATAATATTGTTTATTAATTTACGTTGGTCTTCAGAAATATCGTTGATATATTTTAAAACCTCGGTCCACTTTCTGCATAGAAAAACTGTATCCTTTTCAAGAAAAGTATTAAGAGATTTTGAAGAGGTAGTAGTCTCCTTTTGCATAAGAAAAGTAACTAAATGATTTTTTTCAAAATTCGTTTCACATGTTTGATTGTTTAATTCCTTATCACCCTGACGTAAATAATTTATAAAATTAATTATGTTTTGTGAGCTTCTTCTATTTCCCTTAATAACATAGTCTTGAATTGGTAAAGTGGAATCTAAAGTGAAATTATGGAATTCTTTGTAGTCTGCCCCCTGAAAAGAATAAATAGATTGTGCTACGTCTCCGATTACGGTTACGATACATTCTTTTTCTGATAAAATTTTTAAAATTTTGTTTTGAATTGGATTTGTATCTTGATATTCATCAATTAATATGTATGGAAATTCACATCTAATGAGATGTGTAGAAAGTTCATAATTTCTCAAGATTTTATAGCCGAAATATAGGATTTCATCGAAGGTTAACTTCCCTGCCTCACCCCAAATATAACTCTTTACTGTTTTCGCGACTTCTGAATCTACAGTATCAGCATGATATAGATTATTGGACATGTTTTCAGTTGAATTACCAGAATTCAAAATGGTAATATCAAGTTGAATTTCTGCCATTTTAGTTCGGGATAAATTCATATATAAATCTGGTGGTATTGACGGATTATTTTTCTGTATATAACTGTAAATATCTTCCTTACTATGTCCGCTTAAAACAGTAAAGCCCTCTTGAACAGAGGATAATGCCTTATTTGGAGCTATTTGTACACCAAACTCATTTTTTATAATGTTCTTAAGCTGAATTTGATTTGGTTTTATAACATACTCATTTATAAAAGAATGAATAGTAGATACAACTACATTGGTGTTAAAAGTCCCTAGTCTTTTTTGTATTTGTTCAACAGCGACATTTGTATATGTTATACAAAGTATTTTTCTAAGGCGACTCTCGAGTTTAGTACTATGCTGAATCATCTGTTTTATATTTTCAATTAATAGATGAGTCTTTCCAGCACCTGGTCCAGCATATATTTTTAGATGTTTATTATTATCATAAATCCGTAAATCATCGGAAGAATTTATTTTTTTAGCCATTCTAAGCCCTCCTTGATATATTCAGGCACGGTTAAATCATTGATAATATATTGTGGTTCCAATGCTTCAGAATCGGAAATATCCTTAGAAAGGATGTTTAATGCAAGATCTCCTTTTTTATTTTCAGCATAGCTAAGAAATAAATTTGCAAAGAATAATCTCTCTATCTTTTGTTTAATCAATTCGTCTTCAGTGTTCGTATAATCATTAATATATAAATTAATGAAATCATTAATTTTCTTTCTAGTTTTTGGATTTTTGATTAAATCTAAATTTGTTTGCCACTCTAATATCGATAGATCTTCAATACCATTAATAAATGGATGGAAACTATCTGGAGTAACAAGTTTGTATAAAGTTTTTGCAACAAATGGATTATCAAAATTATCCAAGAAGAGCTCATTTTCAAAGGTTGAACCTAAGTTCTTCTGTGTTAAAATTCGCATGTTTTCAGCTTTAATAAATTCTATGTTTACGGGTTCTATTGAATCTATATGATTTTGATACAACGATAAATTGTTAAGCTTATCGTCATCAAAATATTTGTAATCACAATCTCTAAAACACAGAACCTTAATATTTGTGTTCAAAAATAGTGGGAGAAAATGATTGAAATTAATTCCACCTACTTCAACTACTGAGATGTGGTTTGCCTCAATTTCATAATCAATTCCACATTTTCTTGCAAATGCGGACATTAATATTTTTTCTGCAAGCCCTTCTACTAAAATCACTTTATGCGCGAATAACATATCAGATCTTGTTACATCTAGAAATTTGGATAGATGTCCTTTACTATCCATGTATTCCTTTTTCAAGTATTTATTTTTTAGATTGTCTGAAATTACTTTATGTTCATTAACAATAGAATTTCGGTTGTATCTTAATGAAATCATATCGTCGATATTAGCTGCTGCTGTAATATTAGGTGAATGAGTAGTTACGAAGATTTGATTTTTAATGATTCTCTCATTATTATTTTTTAAACTATCTTTTTTTGTTTCCCCGCTCTTTTTCTTTTTAGATAAGTCATCGGCTTTTTTTAGGTCACTTAAATAATTGAAAAGTTTATATTGCATAGCAGGGTGTAGATGTGCTTCTGGCTCTTCGATTAACAAAAGATTGTAATCATTATTTATTTTAAAAGCAATAATATTATAAATTTGCACAAGATTATTATAGCCCAGCCCATTATTCTTCATTGGCATCTCATAGCCTAAAGATGTATCTTGAAAAGTATATTGGAAATAGCGTTCAAAGGAAGAATCGTATATAAAACTTGGTAGTAGTAGGTTGTTTCCATTTTTAATACCTACTCGATCTTGATCAATTTCAATTAGATGTTTCATTTCATCCGTAATTTCCAAAAAATTTGTACCTAGTAGTTGGGTGATATTCGCTCTTAAATCTACTTTCCCCTCATATTTGTCTAATCGTTTTTTAATGTATCTTTGGGTATGAGGAAGTAAACCATCCGTGTTCCTATCAGCTGGAATGTAATCGATATTAAATATATTCTGAACTTCATTTTTCTTAATACTCTGATGAGATGTAGTGTTATAGTAATTCCAGGAATATCTTGTAATAAACTTTTCCAAGGATAGAAGATAATCATGAAGTTTATCTTTATTTTTCATTTCATCTCGGTATTCACTTAAAAATTTTGGATCAAGCTCGTATTTAAGTAAAACTATTCCACTAATAATATATTCCCCATCATTAGTTAAGATATTTCCGTCATCGTTGTAAACGATAAAGTTTTTAAACCTCAAAATTCCATCGTCAAAACCATCTAAACTAAGTGAATGTTGTATGTAATAATAAATTTCGATACAAGGGGGATTATCCTTATATATTTGTAAATTTGAATAAATAACATTTTTATTAAAATCATGCACAGAGCCATTATTCTCAGAGATATTGTCCAGTAAATTAATAACTTTCAACAAATTTGATTTTCCTGAATTGTTGGGACCTATAATTATATTAATACCATCTTGAAACTCTATAACTGTATCATCAAAATTCCGAAATCGCTTGATATGAACCTTTTTCAGAAACAAAATTATCACCTCGAATATGTAAGTTTAATTTCTTTTTTAGACAAAATCCTCGTATATATTCTTTGGTTATTCGACCTTCTTCCCATTTCCCCTTCTTCTTTGTACAAATCTTGCATTCAGGTAGTTCCTCGAAGAGCAAAATAAACTAAAATTCCAGGAGATTCACTTATTGAAGGCATTAAACTTAAACGTGAAGATATACACTTATTAATAAAGGTATGTAAACTGATTTTTTAGAAGTGAATTTATTATTTTATTAGAAGAAAATATTGGGGCGGGGATAATTTGGGGTGACCCGAGCAGAAGCTCCTTGCTATTGAACTTACATGCAAATAGATTGATTTTAAAAAAACTAAAATGTTTAAGTTCCATAATTAGCCTGTTGTAAGATAGGATATGACGATCATTCACTTGGAAACTACGAAAATATTATAGTGGTTGTTTCGGGAAGAAAAAACAGTATTATCTTCTATTTATTGCGACTAAATAGTATTTTAAAAACGAGGACGCTCACCGAGTTTCCTCTTCCTCCTCCACCAACTCAATAATCTCCCGTATATCACTAATCTCCAGCGCCTCCGCTATTCTTTCAATATGACTGAAGCTGATGCTCTCACGTTTGCCGTTGGCGAGCTCACTTAGTGCTGCGTGACGAACATCAGACAATCTGGATAATTCCCTCAAGGATATTTTATGTTTTTTGGTTAGTTCCCCGATTTTAACGACAACTTTCTTCCCCATTTTAATCACCCCTAATTCAAATCATTCCCAGCTTGACTATACGCATAAGCGTAACGTATAATAATTTTATGAGTGGTACGCAAACACGTAACATATACATATTTACTGAAGAGACGATTACATAATATTTGTCCAACGATTCTGCATTAAAAAGGAGGCCCACCCCCATGCCATCCCTTCTCGAATCCCTATACCATGGGCATCTGACCCCAGAGGAACAGGTGGTCCCTAAAGATCCAGAATATCGTCAGTGTAGAAGAGAACTGTCTGAGACCATGGAAGCATTGAAAAAGAAGTTGTCCACTGAAGAGTTTACGGAACTGGAAGCGCTAATGAATTTACAGTATAAAATTCAAGGGATGGAGATGGCGGCGGCTTTTAGGTACGGCTTTAGGTTAGGAGCGGCCATGCTGATTGAGGTACACTTCGGGGACGGGGTGGAGCAGGGGGACAAATTGTAGAATAGATTGATCCAATGATTAATATGCCCGGGTGCTTTGACACCTTTCGGGCATTTTTTCTGTTTTTTCACAAGGAATCTTGATCCTTTACATATCGGCTTGCCAAGGAGATACAAATAGGAAGGATTTCCCTGATTATTTGTCGAAAATAACCCCCAAAGAAGACTAGAGCTTCGGATACATAAGTATGTTAGGCATGAGGATGAACTACACTTCGCTAAAAGTGAGAGTTCAAAAAGTCTGGTTTTCAGCACCGAAGCTTATGCTTCCGATGTGCGTTTTTTCAAAACGCTTCAGTTGGATGAAGCTAGGGACTGAGGAGCGGAGCGTACGTAGTTTGTACGTGAGCACCGGAGGGCCCGGCTGAATTCAAGATTCGATGCCGAATAGCTTACCTGATTCACTTCGTGTTAGATATAGAATTTATTCGTTATCAGCGAAGCTGATGAAATTCTATATCGCAAGAAAACCTACCACTGGATCGCGGTCGCTCATCCTTGAATGACTTCGATCGGTTTTCTTATCAAAAGCGGACTTTTTGAATAACCTCTAATAGCAAACGGAGGAAGCCATAGATTATGAAGAGTGTCATTATGGAGGAAATCATTAGCGGTCTGGGCAAGTCGGCTGCGGACCTTGTGAAAGATAAAATCATGCAATCAAAAGTTATTCGTGATCTGAAGGAAAAATGGGTTACAGATAATTATCACGACGAAACAGTAAAAATATTTAAGGCAGCGGTTATCGATGCTAAATATGCTATGCAGTTGCCTGATGAGCTGTTTTGCGATTTACTTGAGGATTCTGTCAATCGCGATGAAGTATTCCGTTGGGTTCTTGAAGGCGTAAGGCCTGGACAGATGGATAAGAGCAGGCTTAATACGACAGCGTATATGGAGTCCTTTCCAAGCTATCAAGACCATATCTACCCTTTCTTCGAATTAATACTGGACCGTTTAGCACATTATAAAATAACGAATTGGAGCCCGGAGTTTCTGGAGATGCTGCATCAAATAGAGGAGATGAAGACGGCTAATCATGAGGGGATCAAGTCTTTATCCGATAAGCAGGATAGGATGGAGTCCAAACAAGATAAGTTCGAAGCTAGACAGGATCAAATGTATGAGCTGCTTCATTATACACTGGAAGACCGAAAAAAGCGGTATACTCCAGAATGGTTTACAGGCAAAGCTAGAGATAACATAAAGAATATGAGGGAGCGTTACTCTGAAGAGTTAAATGTGGAAGTACAGGCATCGTTAATGATCGATGCGATCGAGCTGAATGATAAATTCAGAGGCCATATTATAGAGAAGTGTGACAGCATATTGGCAGGCAGCTCTTCCCGAAATAATGACCAGGTAGACCAAGTGATCACTACAAGTCTGGAGAAAATAAAAGAAATAAAGCGGGACATGGAATCGCTTAATGATCTGAAAGTATGCCTGCCCCGATTGGAACAATGCGTTAAGGACTTGAAAAGTTATCTTGATAAGAATCCGCATACTATCGGCAGCGGGCCATTAAGATACGAGGTCAACAACTTCTACTCCAAGTACGTGGACAATGATAGCAGTCTTCTTCGAATCGCGTTGAATCCTTACGTAGTGATATCTGGAGAGGCAGGCGCTGGTAAATCTCACTTCATGGCAGATCAGGTACGGAAGAGAATCAACGCCAATAAAATGAGTATTTTTCTGTTGGGTCAGTTATTTCTTTCAGAGGATACCATTCTGTCACAAATCAGAAAGCAATTAACCATTGCAAGTGATGAAGAGATGGAAGCTGTATTTGAAGTTTTTAATGATTACGGGGTGGCTAAGGGGGAGCGCGCCGTCATTTTCATCGATGCTCTTAACGAGGGAAAAGGCAAACATTATTGGCTGAATTCGCTTGGCGGCTTCGTCGAGAGGCTAAGAAGACTTAACAACGTGGCCTTAGTGATGAGTGTGCGAGATACCTATGAAGATGACATCATACCTGAGGGATTCTATAGAAGAAATAATGTGAACAAATATAAATTTGAAGGGTTCGATGATCTGGATCAAGCCATTCAGGAGTTCTTTAATTACTATCAAGTGCCGCTGGTTTTAAATGACTATCTGAAATATGAATTCCAAAATCCTCTATTCTTGAAAATGTATTGCATGGCATACGATCAGGTTAATAGATCCGGGACGGAGAGCATTGAAGGTATTTTTAATAACTATTTCAAAAAGATCAATGAGAACTTAAAATTAAGGATCGAGAACTACCCGAAGTTCGGAAATTTGGTCGTTGAAGCTTTGTATTATTTTATCGATGCCAAGCTTAAGCACAAGGGCAGCGAATCGAACCTTTTATACGAAGTGGCTTCCAGGGAAGTAAATCAGGCTATGATGCACCATGGACTAGGTATCCATTTCTTTGACGAGTTAATTAATGAGAAGATCATTACAGTGAACCCCATAACCCAAAACGGGGAAGAAAAGAATATTGTCTATATCGCTTATGAACTATTTGAAGAGTACATCACCGCCAAGAAGATTATTGAAGCGAATAAAGTTCATACCTATACTAAAGCTCGGGATCTGGAAGATTTCTTCTCGGATCAAAATCGCTATTTTCATTTGCTCTCCGATCGGCGCTCGAATCAAGGAATATTTGAAGCCCTGGCCGTACAAATACCAGATGCGGTATCACCAGAGTTTATTGAGGAATTCGAAATGTATCATTGGCCGAAACACATACTGAAGTACAAGGAAATTTACTTTAAAGCGGCCTACTATAATAGTCTTACTTGGAGAAGACCGAGAGGAATCAATGGAATATCGCATTCGTACATATTAAATGAATTTCTATATAGGAGCTATACTGAGCCCTATCAAATGTATGAGTTCTGGGATGTAGTACTAAAATATACGATTGTAAAAGATCATTACTATAATGCGAATTTTCTGTACAATCAATTAATTGGACTTAAGCTTGACGAGTTTAACGCTTTCTGGACGATTTACGTCAGTGAACGCTTTGCTCAGAATGACAGTTTCAAGACGATTATGAAGTGGGCGTGGAAAGAGCATACGGACCAGTCTCAGCTAGATGATGAATCTATATTATTATTAGGGATGAATATTACCTGGTTTATGGCAAGCACATGTGATCGCGTAAGAGATGTTTCTATTAAAGCCATGGTGAAGCTCTTTACGAACCGGATCGATATTTTGGCAGACATCATGAAGAAGTTTAAAAGGGTTAAAGATGCCTATATATTAGAAGCGCTATTTTGTGCTGCCTATGGATGTATGATGAATACGCGCTGCATGGATCAAGTAGAGAGCTTGGGCTTATATCTCTATAAGGAGTTTTTTGACGAGGAAGAAGTTATTCCTCATGCCACGATTCGCAACTATTTGACCGGGATCCTGGAGTTTGCTCTGTCTAAGGGGCTTTGCGAAAATATCCATGCCGAGGACATCAAACCGCCGTTTAAGAACCGATATGAATTCAATGAAGTCAAACAGGATGAAATAGACGATCTTAGAATAGAACCCTCTGATGCAGAAATTAGCAGGCTCGATCCGCATCATTCTTACCAGAGCCGGGTTCTAGATTTAGAGATGTATTTTACATGTCAAACGAACATCATTGATAATCTTCAAGCCTGTTATACTAACGTTCCTATTCAACATGGGGATAGCATCCATTTTGAAACGGTAGAAATCATTGATCAGATCTTACCAGAATACAGGGAAAATTTCGTTCGAATGGTGATCCAAGAAATTTTTCAGATGGGCTACAATTTTATTAAATTCGGAGAATTCGACTTTAATGTGGATTATAACCAGATGGACAGCTTAGGACAGAAATATGAATGGATAGCCCTAAATAAAATTCTCGCTGTTTATTTGGACAGCAAGCAATATATTTGCCAGAGATTTTCTGATGACTATCCGGTGGAGTACGAGGGGGTCTGGCAGTTTATATTCTTCAGGAAGATGGACCCAAGTATTGACTATTTTAGCCCTTTTGACACACGGGATTATCAGTATACAGGAATAACAATGACAAGTGAGGATTTATTGAGTCATTTTCGTTCGTATGCGGAGAGATCATTAAATCAGATCGATTGGATATCTGTGAATCGGATTAGGTATAAGGTGAATAATGAATTTTACGATACAGTCCCTTTTCTGATCAATAATAGTGAAATAGAATCATTTAAGGGTTATATACAAGACCCTAGTAATCTGCGGCAAAAATCGTTTGAGGACTTATATGTAGGGGAAATTTATTGGTCAGAGGCTTATAAGAGCCTGTTAAATGAAATGAATCCAAGAAACTGCAGTAAACTGTATGATATGAGGATCACCGATACCTATTGCTGGGATATCAACGATGGTGCCATGAACGACTATATTGAATTCAGTATTTTATCCCCGTTGATGCTTGCAGAATTAAAGCTTTCGATGGACAGCAATGTCTTTGAGCTGGTCGATGAGAATGGTGAACTAGCAAGCCTGCAGTTATATGAACATAATTACGACAACATCCTCCTATTGAGGAGGGATAAAGTAACCAGATACCTAATACGTTCAGAGAAGGTGATAGGTTGGCCTATTATAAATGGCGGGGAAACTAGAATGATCATTTTTGATGGGTTACAGTTCCGGATCGATTAAGGACTTTGCAAAAATCTACGTGCCCCTGTTCCTCATGAGAGCAGGGGTGCTGCTATGAAGCGCCAGTGAATCCAACGTTTCTAATGTTGCAGTGATCTTAGCATGATGGAGGTGCACCCCATGTCAACGATCCAAGTCATCAGCCTAGATATGTTCCAAACCCTAGTTAACTTAAATAATAGATTCCTATCCATGTGGAGACGGATTCTCAAGGATCGATATAATGCGAGCGAAGCGAGAATCCTTCAAGCCAAGCTGATTGAGCAATACAATGTGGTTGCCAAGCGCATGCGTGAGAACCATCAGTTTGTTCTAACCAGAGACATCTACAAAGAGTGTTTCGATGAACTACTCCCCAGTCTAGGTATACCTTTTAATTGTTTTGAAGCCATAGATATTCTGGTACAGGAGCATCGGCGAGCGGAGCTATATGAAGAAACGCTGGATTTCTTAGAGTTCATTCTTAAGAATTATCAAGTTTGCATTGTCAGCGATACCGATGAAGATATGCTGCCGCGCTTTTTTGAAGATTACCGGATTCCTCTATTCTCCTCGGAGAAATACAGATCCTATAAGAATGATCACGACAACTCTATGTTCCAAGAGATAATCAAATACTACGATATAGAACCCGCGAGAATTTTACATATTGGGGATACCATGTCCGATGTCGTCGGAGCCCAAAGAGCCGGCATCCAAGCCTGCTGGATAAATCGGCAGCAAGCATCTTGGACGCTTGAAGCAACCCCAGACTATACCATTCGAAATTTAAATGAGATTAGAGATCTGCTCTAAATCGATGGGACCCTCCCTCCACCCTTACTATTCCCCCACATATAATATAAAATAAATAGGTAAACTATTTATTAGAAGCAGATATGGAGGGAATTAGAGATGCAACTTACTAATAAAACTGCCATTATTACTGGAGCAGGAAAAGGGATCGGAAAATCAATCGCAATCGCTTTGGCGAAGGAAGGCGTTAATCTCGGGCTAATTGCACGCACAGCAGCTGATCTCGAATCATTGCAAAATTCTTTGCAGACGGAGCACTCCGTTAAAGTATTTATTGCGACAGCGGATATTTCCAATCAACAAGAAGCTGAAGCCGCCGTACTGAAACTCCAGGAGCAGCTTGGTTCCGTAGATATTCTAATCAACAATGCGGGAATCGCGCAGTTTGGCACATTGATGGACATGGAGCCAAGTACATGGGAACGAATTATTCAAGTGAACTTGATGGGGACTTACTATGTGACCCGTGCTGCACTTCCGTTCATGCTGGAACAAAATAGTGGAGATATCATCAACGTGGCTTCCACCGCTGGTGAGCGTGGTTTTGCCACGGGTTCTGCTTATTGTGCGTCTAAGTTTGGCGTTCTCGGCTTAACGGAGTCTCTATTGCAGGAAGTTCGCAAATCGAACATTCGGGTAGTTGCTCTAACGCCTAGTACTGTTGCTACCGATTTAGCAGTTAATGCTGGATTAAAAATCGGGGATGAAGATCGGATGATGCAACCGGAGGATGTTGCGGAACTGGCTTTGGCCACCTTGAAATTACCACCACGTGTATTTGTCAAAACTGCAGGTATTTGGACGACTAACCCGCAGTAGGAAGCATGGACATCTAAATATCAGAACCCCGCTTCTATTGAGTGGGTCCGGCTGTCGGCATTCAACAATGTCGACAGCTTTTTAATTTGAAATAAGCTATCATGAACAATAGTAGGATCATTCGTAAATGGTACACTCAAAATAGAGAAATCATCAGTTATAGGCCTGTTGGATGAATAGGGTGTTATCATTCGTTCATTTTATATAGATAGCTACACGAATAAAATCACCTTGAACCTCAACAATAAGAAAGGTAGATCGCATTTCGCAGCAAACGAACGGAACCATATATTGCAGAAAAGGAGTCCTTGCCAATGAGCTATTTCTACGAATTTATCGACTATCAAAAGGATCTGCCGATCAGGCTGTTCGTGAACAGCGTGGCATATGTCCCTTTTCATTGGCATAAGGAAGTGGAGATTATCTATGTCCTGCAGGGTGGGATTACGATCCATGTGGATCAGCGCAGCTATGAACTGAAACAGGACGATATTATCGTCGTGAATAGTATGTCCGTTCATCAGATTGAGCGTACGAATCAGGACAACGTTCTACTTACATTGCAATTTAACCCGGAGCTGCTGGATGAGCAGCGAGTGGTGGCCTGTAATTCGCTGTATCAGACATCGCAGAATCAGGAGATGTATGATCGCATCCGCCACTATCTGGCCCAGATGGCCTGGGAAGCGAGCAAGAAGACGCAGGGCAGCCGGAATTATTCATTGGGTCTACTATACACGTTGGCCGGACATCTGATGCGTTATTTCTCGATGGTGATGACCGAGGAGAAGCAGAAGAATGTCAAGGATTACGATTATCAACGGCTGAACCGCGTCCTGCAGTTTATCGACCGTAATTACAGCCAGAAGATTACGCTGCAATCGATTGCCGATCAGGAGCATCTAAGCCTGCATTATTTCTCTCATTTCTTCAGCGATAAGATCGGGATTCCGTTCCAGAAATATCTGACCTCCATCCGATTAGAGAAGGCAGTCGATGCCTTGATGAACACCAATCACAGCGTAACGCAGATTGCCCTCGATTGCGGCTTCGCCAACGTCAAGCTGTTCAATAAATATTTTAAAGAGAAATACGACTCGACTCCCGGAGCTTTCCGCGAGGTGGTCACAACAGCAAAGTCTGTTGACCCTGCCCGCAAACCGCTGACCTACGAGGAATCGCCAAGTTCCGATTACTATGAGGTCGATACGATCCAAGCGATGGAATCGCTCTACCGGTATTTGGAGCTGTCCCAGGAATCGTCGAAAGCCATATCCTCCGTAACCAGTGTCATATCTGATCATGTAGAGATTCAGTTCAACGAACAAGATGAGGGCACTCTATTCAAGAAGCATTGGAACTGGCTGACTACGGCGGGCAGGGCAGTTGAAGGCTTGCGTGCCGATTGGCAGGCCCAGTTTCTAGAGCTTCAGGGCAGGCTTGGGTTCTCGCATATTCGCTTCCACGGTATTTTTAATGATGAGATGATGGTGTATACGGAGACGGAGGATGGTGAACCCATCTATAACTGGGCCTATGTAGACAAACTGTACGATTTTCTGCTTCAGGCAGGGGTTCGTCCCTATGTGGCTCTAAGCTTCATGCCTTCGGTGCTGGCCCGTTCGAAGGAGACGATTTTCCTGTGGAGAGGATATATCGCTCCACCGAAGGATCAGAAGAAATGGAATGCGCTTGTCCGTGAATTCGTGCGTCACTGCCTGAACCGTTATGGGCTGGAGGAAGTATCTACGTGGTACTTCGAAGTATGGAATGAACCCGATCTCTCCGGGGTATGCTGGGCAGGATCGAAGCAGGAGTACTTCGAGTTCTATGCCGAGACGGCGCTTACGATCAAGTCCATCTCCCCACGGCTTCGCGTAGGCGGGCCTGCGTTGGGTTACGGCTCTCTCTGGAACGACAACTGGGCTGAGGAATTCATCGATCACTGCAGTAATAGACAAGCTCCAATCGACTTCTTCTCATTCCATGTCTATTCGGAATATCCCAGCTTGAAGGAAGAAGCGTACAAGCTCACGACACTTATGCCGCCGACCTTCTACTTGGATAGTGTGAAGCGCCTGAGATCGAAGTTGAAAGAGACGGTCATGCCAGAGGTGGAGCTTCATATGACGGAGTGGAATTTCTCCCTCTATGACCGCAATTTGATTCACGATACGATGTTTATGGGCGCGTTTGTCATTCATCATGCGCTGCAGACGCTAAGTACATTAGGAGCGCTTGCCTTCTGGTCGTTTACCGACGTATTTGAGGAGAGCCGGGTGCCTTCTTCAATGTTCTATGGCGGATTCGGTCTGATCAATCGCAATGGGCTGAAGAAGCCGAGTTATTACGCCTTCGAGCTGTTGGCTAAGCTGGGGGATCGTATTTTATCCCAAGGAGAGGGATACATCGTCACGAGCGGCCGAGATGGAAGCCTGCAAATTCTGATGTATAACTACGCTCATGTGGATCAGCTCTTCGCCAGCGGTGATTGGTCGGGGCTGACGGAGACAAGTAGGTACACTATTTTTGAGGAAAAAGGCAACCGTTCCTATCATCTCAAGCTGGACGGATTGGAGCGCCGTTACAAATTGACGAGCTACAGACTGGATCGCAATCATGGATCGGTCTTTGACGAATGGATTCGCTTAGGAGCGCCAACCTATCCAACGGAGGAAGAACTGCAATTTTTACGGCATAGAAGTGTTCCGGAGATGCAAATCGGGTGGCTGGACGCGGCAGCAGCAGAGCAACTAGAGCAGGCTTATATTGTACCCCCGCATGGCATTTTGCTGTTGAGCTTACAGCCGCAGTATTAATGAAAATATACAAAAAGGAGCGATCATCCCCATAGTTCGGGGAGTTCGCTCCTTTTTGTATGCAATCCTATGCCGGCTGCATATTCAATCTATTTTGGCCGAGGAGGTGTTTTTTGCTGCATAGCTGGACTTGGTTTGTATCAGACTAGAAAGCGGACTACGAACACAACAAAAAACACACCTGCACAGGACAAGGAACAACAAGAAAGCGCTATCAGCACATGTTTATAATGAACATGTAAGCGATTAACACCAAGCTATAAACGATATAGGGGGAATCATAATGCAGCGTCTAATGAAGTGGATGGAAGAGAATTTCGCGCCACGATTAGAAGCATTTACGAAGAATGTCTGGGTCGATTCCATTCAGGAAGCGATTATGGTGGCATTGCCGATGATCTTCATTGGTTCATTGATAACATTAGTGTCCATTCTAAATGACTTCATCCCGGGCATGCCTGATTTGTCGCCGATTACGACATTCAGCTTCGGATTGCTTGGAATCTTTATTGCTTTTCTAACACCATATACCGTCATGCAGAAGAAGGGCCACGACAAGATTAAGCTCATAGCAGGCGCAACCGGCTTATCCTTATTCATGATGCTTCTCAAGCCGACCTTCAGTGACGATGGAACGGTACAATTCGTCCTTGAACGCTTCGGACCTTCGGGGATGGTTACTGCTCTCTTGGTGGGTGCATTTGTAGCTGTTATCTTTAATGTCTTTAACCGATTCTCATTCTTCAAGAAGAATACAACACTGCCTGAATTTATTAAGGACTGGTTTGATTTCCTCGTTCCGATTGCTCTGGTTCTCGTGATCGGCTGGGTTCTGATCTACCAATTGCATTTTGACATGTTCTCACTGATTGTAGACATCTTCAACCCGCTGCAAAAGATTAGCCAGACCCTGATTGGCTTCGTCTTGTTCAACTTCATCGGAGTTCTGCTCTATTCCTTCGGGGTCAGCCCGTGGGTGATGACTCCAATCTTCTATTCGATCTGGATTCCAGCGATTGAACAGAACGCTTCGCTCGTGGCTCAAGGCTTGGAGCCGGTCAATATTAACACCTTCGAGACATTCTTCTCCGGCTGGGTCGGCGTTGGCGGTCTCGGGGCGACTCTGCCGCTGATCGTCTGGTTCATGTTCGCGAAGTCGAAGAAGCTGAAATCCATCGGGAAAGCAACGATCGTACCTTCGCTGTTCAATATCAATGAACCGGTTATTTACGGAGCTCCAGTCGCATTTAACCCGATCCTGATGATTCCAATGTGGATCAACGGCATCATTACGCCAATTATCGTCTACATTGTGCTGGATCTTGGGCTTGTAGACATTCCGAGTAAAGTGTTCCAGCTCTGGTATACGCCGATCGGCATCTCCACGTACATCTTGACCGGGTTCAAGGGCGTTGTGCTTCTGGCGATCGTATTGCTTCAGATGTTCATCGTCTGGTTCCCGTTCTTCAAAGTGTACGACAAGCAAGAGCTTAAGAAAGAGCAGCTAGCTGCAGCTGAATAAACCTAAATGTGTACTTCGTGATCAAAATCGATATAAGGAGAGAGATAAGGATGAGACCAACACAAGAACTACTCGCAGCTATGACTTTGGAAGAGAAGGCGGCCATCTGCGCCGGACTAAATATGTGGATGACGAAGGGCTTCGAACAGCACGGGATTCCCGCTCTTCAAATGTATGATGGCACGAATGGAATCCGTAAGACGAACAGCAACGAAGAGATGGGCATTACTGGCGAGAATATTCCTGCCACCTGTTATCCAACAGGTTCAGCAATCGGTTCGTCCTGGAACACGGACCTCCTGCAAGAACTCGGTGTAGCTCTGGGGGTAGAAGGACGCGAGATGGAAGTTGATCTGCTCTTGGGGCCAGGGATCAACATGAAGCGTACTCCGCTCGGTGGCCGGAACTTTGAATATTATTCGGAGGATCCGTTCCTGACGGGCGAGCTTGGAGCCGCATTTATTAATGGATTGCAGAGTCAAGGCGTCGGCGCTTCGTTGAAGCACTTTGCCGGGAACAATCAGGAATTTGAGAAGATCGTTACAAGCTCCGAGATCGATGAGCGGACCTTGCGCGAGATTTATCTGGCTGCCTTCGAGCGTATCGTAAAAAAAGCCAACCCATGGACTATCATGTGCTCCTACAATCTGCTGAATGGGTCCTATACGAGTGAGAACGAGCATTTGTTGAACGATATTCTGCGTGAGGAATGGGGCTATGAAGGGGTTGTCATCTCGGACTGGACTGCTGTTAATGACCGAATTCGCGGCTTGGCTGCAGGTCTGGATCTGGAGATGCCGGGTCCGGCTTACTACAATACGAAGGCGATTGTGAAGGCCGTTCAAGAGGGCAAACTAGATGAATCGGTCGTTGATAAGTCAGCGGGTCGTATTATCGAGCTTGTCCGTAAGGTCAAGGAAGCGAATGTTGAATCGGCGCCTGCGAATGTGGATTATCATGAACTGGCGCGCCGGGCGGCTGCGGAGAGTATTGTATTGTTGAAGAATGACAATAGCATTCTGCCGCTGGACTCCGAGAAGATGTCCAAGATGGCCGTCATCGGGAAGTTTGCGAAGCAGCCAAGAATTCAGGGAGCCGGCAGTGCGAGAGTGACACCGACACGCGTTGATATTCCGTGGGATGAACTGAAGAATATCGTAGGCGATAAGGTTGATCTGGTCTATGCCGATGGATATCCGCAGGATGATCGCATCGATGAGCAGATGATCCAGGAGAGCGCGGCGCTTGCGGCATCTGCAGATGTTGCTGTACTGTTCGTCGGTCAGCCGGAGTACGTCGAATCAGAAATGCATGATCTGGAGACCATCGAGCTGCCTCTTCATCAGCAGAAGCTAATCAAGGCAGTTACAGAGGTTCAGCCTCATTGCATCGTCGTCACTAGCAGCGGATCAGCGCTGGCGATGAATTCCTGGATTCAATATGTACCGGGTGTGCTCCATTCCTGGCTGACAGGTCAAGGCAGCGGTAAGGCCATTGCCGATATTCTGTTCGGACGCGTCAATCCATCCGGTAAATTGTCGGAGACCTTCCCAGTTAAGCTATCCGACAACCCGGCGCATATGCGGATTCGCGGTGAGAACGGCAAGCTCTACTATCGCGAAGGACTCTCGATTGGTTATCGTTACTACGACCGTAAGGAGTTGGCGCCACAATTCCCATTCGGACATGGCTTGTCGTATACGACTTTCGCCTATTCTGATCTGAAGGCCGTTCAGCAAGGTGAGCATGTGAATGTCACCTTCTTCGTAGAGAATACAGGAACGATGTTCGGTAAAGAGGTTGTACAACTCTATATCCACGATGAAGAGTGCACCTGGAACCGTCCGCAGAAGGAGCTCAAGGCATTTACGAAGATTGCGCTCGCACCAGGTGAGAAGCAGCAGGTTCATTTCGTGCTAGAGGAACGCGACTTCGCTTACTACAACACGAAATACAACAAATGGGTGGCAGAGACGGGGTACTTCCAAATTGTGATCGGTAGTTCTTCCCGAGACATTCGCTTGCGTGAGCGTATCCATTGCGACTTCGGTCTAGAGCCAATCTCTTTCCACAAGTTCAGCCTGCTCAACGACTGGATCAACACACCGAAGGCGAAGACTATCTTTGAGGCTTATCTTGCAGAGATGAACAAGCATGTCAGCGAGCAAGTGATCCTGGACGATGTGTTCATCGGCTTCTGGGGCGACTTCCCGGCCATTAAGATCTTCCAGATGTTTGGCCAAACCTGGTTGATCGACCGTTCGCCGGACGATGTGATCGCTGAGATGATTGCCGAATTCGAACGATAAGCTATCCGTAATAAGCTACTACCTCCAGAGAATATCCTATATCTATTGAGATACGGGGCAGCTCTGGAGGTTTTTTTATGATAAAAATATCCAATACATGAATCCCTAAGAATGGTATCATCGTACATATAGTAGAATGCAATAAATACATACATAGAGAGACTGGCAACCTTAAAATTGAGGAGGGTTCTATTTGGGAAATTTTTTTACGATTTTTTCTTCTCCAGAAATGACTTTTCAAAGACTCAAAAGCAACAAGCTGGCTTGGCTCATATGCCTGATTGTCCTGATGGTAATTTCATTTGCAGTGATTTACTTGGAAATGCCGATAATTGAACAAACGGTGCTGGATAGTCTGAAGAGTAACCCACAGATTTCACCCGAAAATTATGACTCCATTATGGACGGGAACAGGACTTTTTCTTATGTCGTTGTTGTTATTACTTCCCTAGTTTCATTATTCATCAGTGGTCTTCTGTTCATGCTGCTGAATTTGATGGTTCGCGGTGAAGCCAAATATATGCAATTGGTTACGGTTGCGGCTTTTGCTTCTCTGCCGGGTATGATCGACGGAATCTTAACAGCGATCTTACTAAAGGTAACGAATGCTCATGCTATAAATGATATATCGCTCAGTTTAGGGGCGTTCATCCAGGATAAAGGTAGCATTCTGTTCAAGGCTTTATCGATCATAAATCCATTTAGCATCTGGACTTTGGTCTTATACATTATCGGTGCATCTGTCATGATGAACCGCCCTAAGAAGCAAGTGGCGGTGTGGATTGTCATTGCATGGCTTGTTTTTTCTTATGGTTCCTTGCTGTTGGTTTGATCATAGATAGAGGATGGGAGTGAAGTTGTTTTGTTGAAGAAGAAGTGGGTATGGGGTGTTGTATTAGGGCTTGTCCTTGTGGTAATTGTACTTGCCAATTTGAGAGGGCTGAATCGTACAGAAAGCGTAAAAGTGGCCGAGGTAACGGAAGGCAAGATCGTTGAGCAGATCTATACGAATGGCAGACTGGAGCCGATCAAGTCGGTTGAGATTTTCTCGCCAGTAGGTGGCGTTGTTCAAGCGCTTAAGGTAAAAGAAGGGGACAATGTTACCGAAGGCCAGCCGCTGTTGACGCTTAAGATGGACACCGTGAAGGAACAGCTGGAGAAGGAAAAGATTAGTCTGCAGCTTACAGAAGCGGAGAGACTCGCTGCTAAAAAGCAGCACTTTGATAAATTCAAGCAGCAGGTGGCAGAGGATTCTGATCAGACGGTCGAGGAGTTGGACTTAACCTCCTATGATCTAAGAATCCGCAGTAGCCAATTGACGATCTCTTCCTTAGAGAAGCAGATGAACAATAGCACGGTATATGCCTCAGCAGGTGGGATAGTGACGCAGGTATCGGTCAAAGAGGGGCAGCTTATGCCTGAGGGCAGTCAACTCTTAACCTTAGCTGATCTGTCCTCTTATAAGGTTAAGGCTAATCTGACGGAGCTGGATGCAGGCAAGGTTGCCATGGGAATGAAGGCTGTCGTGACCGGTGAATCGATCTCGGGTACATATCATGGAGAAGTTACTTATCTATCCCCGACTGCCGTGTTGAATGACAAGACCTCCAAGGACGCTTCCGTTGAAATGGAGGTTACACTTACGGATAAAGCCGCGGAGCTGCGTCCCGGTTATAATGTGGCCCTTGAGATGGAAATACCGGACAAGCCTCGCATCCTCGTCCCAATCGAAGCCGTGAAATATGAGGGCGAGGAAGCCTATGTATTTAAGATTGAGGAAGATAAGGCCGTCAAATCGATCGTAAAGATCGGTAAAGAGGGAGACGAACAGGTCGAAATCACTTCAGGGGTCTCCAAGGGAGACCGAGTGGTCGTGGGAGGCGCGGATCAGCTTCGGGATGGCGATAAGGTGAAGGTCGAATGATTACTTTGACGGACATCACCAAGGTTTATAAGAATGGCTCCCTCGAGGTTCAGGCACTCAGCCCGGTCAATTTACAGGTGGAGCGTGGAGAATTCGTAGCGATTATGGGTTCTTCGGGTTCGGGAAAGTCTACGCTGATGAATATTATTGGTTGTCTCGATGTCCCGACATCAGGTAGCTACAGTCTGGACGGGCAGGAGGTCCAGACGCTGAATGAGGACCAGCTGTCCAGGGTACGGAATCAGAAGATCGGCTTTGTATTTCAGAGCTTCAACCTGCTCGGACGGCAGACGGTGCTGCAAAATGTCATGCTCCCCATGATGTATGCAGGTATTCCCCGGGAGACCAGAAATGAGAGGGCGATGGAGCTGTTGGCGAGGGTTGGCCTAGCGGAGCGCGTGAAGCATCGTCCAACCGAGCTCTCTGGCGGACAGAAGCAGCGCGTCGCTATTGCCCGTGCGTTAACGATGAAGGCGCCGATTCTACTAGCCGATGAACCGACCGGTAATCTGGATACAAAATCATCCTATGAGATTATGGATTTATTTAAGCAAATCCATGCGGAAGGAACGACGATCGTACTTGTTACCCATGAGCCCGATATTGCTGAACATGCTGATCGTGTGCTTCTCTTCGGCGATGGCAAGCTGCTTAAGGATACGCGCAAAGGAAGTGTGAGTCCATGAGTATTTGGGAGAGTATCCTTATTGCCCTGGACAATCTTCGAATCAATAAGCTGCGTTCTTTTCTGACGATGATCGGGATTGTGTTCGGGGTAGCCGCTGTTGTTACCGTGGTGTCGATCGGACAGGCTGGCCAGAAATCGATTATTTCCACCGTATCGAACTATAAAGATGGATATTTTGTCGTCTATAACAATTATTCCAGCAGCTCAGCCGGGGCGGATGTTGAGATTCGCCTAAGAGATTTGAATGAGGTCGCCAAGCTGCCAGGGGTTAAATATGTCTCCTCTTCGGCTACTTATTCAGCGACGACGAAGCTGAAGAATGAAGAGCTCAGATTCTCCATCACCGCGACGAAGTCGGACATGACGAAGATGATGAATCTCGACATCGTGGCCGGCCGGTTCTTCAACGCACAGGAAGAGAGAGGCCGTCAGAAAGTCATTATTGTTGATAGTAAATACGCGACAAAAGCATTCGGTTCTGAATCTGGTGCGGTTGGAAGAAAGCTTGTCTCTTCGACCGGAACCTATCGAATTATTGGCGTATACAAGCCGCAGGAGAACATTCTGAGCGGGATGGAGGGAGAGCGTTATTCAGGTTATGCTCCCATTACCACCATGCCTCGGGGCGAGGACGGGGATAATATACGTCTAGGTATGATTGAGGTTCTCGCCGCATCACCAGATAACATGGACCAGACCGTGAATGATGTTAAAGAGTGGTTTGCCAAGAAGAAAAATTCGGATGTTGGCCAGTACCTATCTCAGACAGGGAAAGAAGCCGAGCAGATGGTGTCTAGTACCTTTAGTATTTTGCAGACGATCATTGGTTCTATAGCCGGTATTTCCTTGCTGGTTGGCGGTATCGGGGTCATGAACATTATGCTGGTATCGGTAACCGAACGCACGAGGGAGATCGGGATTCGCAAAGCGATCGGCGCTACACCGGGCACCATTATGGTGCAATTTATGATTGAGGCTATCATCTTATCCTTTATTGGTGGGGGGCTCGGAGCACTGTTAGGGCTGCTTATAGCCTTCATATTTGCTATGGTAACCGGCTGGCCATTCGTGGTTAGTGTTTGGGCGATAGCGCTAGCCTTTGGCTTCTCCGCCGCAGTAGGTATCTTCTTTGGTCTATACCCAGCGAATAAAGCCTCCAAGCTGCATCCAATCGAGTCGCTGCGGTATGAATAAGATATCATCCTAAATGCTCAGGCTTATATTAAATAGAATCCCCTGATCTTCGTCTGATGACCTGGATCAGGGGATATTTAACGTTATTTGCTGCTATGAAGTGCTTTCTGAATCTGTTCGGCGGCGAATAATGCTTCACTATCCTCCATAATGTCCCCAGGCTTATTTCCCTCGCCAATAACATACCCCGCGAAGGATATTCCCATGAAGTCGAAGATATATTGAAACTGTTGGATTAGAGGCAGACCCTTGATATAAGGGTTATCTCCTCCCACAGCTATGACATAGGCTTCTTTCGACGACATGGTATCTTTGAAGTCTGGATATTCAGAGTCCCGTAATGTCTGCGACCAGCGATCAATGAACAGCTTCATCGTTCCTGACATGCTGTACCAATAAATGGGTGTAGCAAATATGAGAACTTCCGCATCCCTGATTCGATCGATAATCGAGTTATATCCATCATTAATTTCCTGGAATCCGCCTTCACTATGGCGCTGGTCTACTAGAGGCACAATCGTATGATCCTTCAAATAGATCTTCTCTACGTCCAGATTATGAATGACCTTCTCAGTAAGCAGCTCGGTATTACCTTGATCTCGAGTTCCTCCGTACAGGACTGCTATTTTCATTTGAACGAACCACTCCATATCGAATATTGGTATTTGATGTCATTATTATCATCATATAATGCGGAATCAATAAGCTCCCATTTAAAAATATTCTGCGGTTAATGAACCCTCCAGGCCAGAATACCGGTGTTCATGCTGCGGCACGCATCCATGGCGGCTTCAGGAGTCTGGTATTGCTCTCCCCAAGCTACAAGATAGCGGAATTCGTAAAATCCGCCTAAGGTCGCCGCGAAGTTGGTCTCCCAATAATTATTCATCGGCCAAGCATATAAGTGAGCGGGGTCTTGCTGCAGCTTGGCATCGCCATTGAGCAGACGAAACTGATGATTCAACGAACCAAGTTGGATGAGGGGCGTATCAGGCATAGCAATCGCGACACCTTGATGAGCCGATATATAAGCAGCACCTTCGCCTACGCAATAGTAATCCGCCAAGCTGCCTGTTAATTGGTCTTTACGGGGGCGTGTTAGGGCATCCATTTTATCGATCCATAATTCCTCAGTCTCACTTATGATGGGACTTCCGAAAGGCAGGGAGATATATAAGTTCTCTGGATCCCAGACGCTGTCTTTATGGATACGAACCGCAACATCAACCCGAGGATGCTGGGCATAAGCCGTAACGAACAGCGAATAATGAGAGCAGCCTGCTACCTCGAAGGTTAATTCCACGGTACCATACACATCGCCTTCTGTAATAACTTCAGCTTTCGTGAGGATTCCCGTTGAAGTAACCGCATCAGGGCCTTTGCGGTTGCGGCCCATTTTGCGTCGCACTTCGTACTGATCCTCCACCTTAGCTGCGCGGGTCACATCATATACGGGAGTAAAGGCGTGGTGTTGGCGATCCTGACGAAGCATTTCCTTATCCATGCGTTTATCGATCCAAGAGGTAATGCCGTCTCCTTTGGCCCATTTGATGTGGACGAATGGGGTCTCAATATACGTTGATGTCACCTTGAATGACTGCTCGTTACTCGTCACATCCAGATCTATCATTCGATCAGCTCCGACATAGTCGCTACGATATGCGGTTCTGAATTCGCCGGATTTAACTGCCTGAATATGGACGGTTTTCTCTTCGCCCGGCTGAAGTGTAACTGGAATACTTATAATTACACCGCGCGAGGCAAGTCTGAGCTGAGAAGGGTACAATTCGCCACTATCTACATCGCGCACCTCAAATCCATCTTTAATCAGGCTGTAGTGCCAACCCTCCATGATAAGATGGGCGAAATCCTCCTGAACGAAGTCGAATGGATTAGATAGCTTAAATTTCATCGGCCGATGGGGAGATAGAAGTACATCCCCCTTATGCTCCAGGATGTCATAGAGCGCGCGATGTGCCGCTGTGCTCGCGTTGGACGCAAAAGCCTCTTTACGCACGCCTAATTCCTGGACAAATGGATTCCACGGTTCGGTGACAGAAGAATGATATCCCCAGGTATGCTCTGCAAACAATGTAAGCTGATACTCTATATCCTTGATGGTATCAGGGGACACAATCTTGCAATGTGGATCTAATCTCTTCACCTTGTGATACGCACGTACAGCTTCGCGGTAGATCTGCACATGCTTTGGAGTCGAGCCTACACCATCCGTCCACCAATCCGGCCAGTCGCCGCGATGGACAGGGATATCCTCGGGATGGCTTGCAGCGTGTTCACGGACTTCCGTGAAGAACTCTTCTAAGGTCGAAGAGACGATCATGATCTGTTCCCCATGCTTGGCATTCCACTGCTGAATGAACTCCATGATTTGAGGATTAGGTGAGCCATTATCCGTTGGCAAGCCGGAGAACATGACCGGAGCGAAGCGGAACGCATATCCATCCTGCTCTAAGCGATGAATATAACGCTGTATTCGCGTCTCCGCGATCTCGAAGGTAACGCCTTGGCTAGTATCGAGTTCATCTTTGATTGTATAGGACCCGCCGATTCCCGGGATAAATCCGAGATCATTGCCGAACATATAATGCTCGCCATTCCAGGTTAAGAGTCGTTCACCGTTAGGCATTTCCCACCAGAAGGGCTGTTGCTTCTTCCACAGTGGATACATAGAATGATGCGTATGAATACAGGTGATCAGGTTCTGAATGCCTGCATCGAGCAGGACTTGGCCATATCCCCAGCTAAATCCGGTAATATCAGCAGTCATGGCGGATGTTACCGGAGCTTCAATAGACTTCCCATAGCTTTGAATGCGCCCGATCATCGACTCTAGCAGCTCTTTATCCATCAATTCGCTCATATTGAGGTAGGTTCCGGAAAGGCCAATCTCACCGCGGCGAACGGCAGCTGCAAATTCCGCCTTTTCCTGCTCGCTCACTCTTTCCATAAAGGATTCAACCGGCCAAAATGTCTCACATACCCACTTAAAGCCTGCCCATTCCGGATGGCGGCCTGAATGGATTTCACGAAAAATCTGCAGGGCCTGACGTATGAAATTTACATGGTATTGCTGGATTTTCTCTTGGCGTTCCGTATAACCGATATCGGTATGAGAATGATGTATGGCGTAAATCTTCCACGGTTTTTGACTTGGCATGTAGATATCTCCTTTATTCGATGTCGAGTTGCTTCCTGTATTACTTCGTGATCAAAAGCGGAACATATGTGAAATGCCTAGGAATGTGTTTTCTAGCATACGCTCTGAAGTGTGTATTTGAATTTGATGCAGATCGGCGAAGCCTTGAAGAGCAGTACTGAATAAATGAAAGCTCTTTGAGAGCTGCCCTCCGAATACGAGGAGGTTTGGTTGAAAAGCCCGAATATACGGAATGAGCATGTCTGCAAGACGCTGGCCAAACTCCGTAAAAACCTCTCTGGATAAAATATCACCTGCTATAGCGTCTTCTGCCAGTTCTTTCACGTCGAGATCAGGCTTCATCACCCCCAGGCTGCGGGCAAGCTGCAGGATACCGCGCTTGGAGAAAGCATCATCGATGATTCCATCACGGTAGGGCTGATTGTACAGCCAGCCATTAGCCGGAATCCCCTGGAAATGATCAATAATGGTTGATTTGTAAATAAAAGCAGAGCCTAGTCCGGTGCCTAAAGTTAGCGCAATGAAGCGATCCTGCGGATAATTCGTGCTGAAGCCTAGTGCAAACAGTCTGGCATCATTCTCAAACCTAATCTCTGCCGGTTGAAGCGGTCTTGCCCATGTACCTTCTTGGGCAAGCCGTTCATGTAAGGCCCTTTTTACATTAGATCCGTAAAGTGATTCGAATTTATCCAATCCCTGAATGCAACAAATTCCTTGCTCGTAATCGAAAGGGCCGGGAAAGGCCAAACCAATATGCCAATGACTGTCTTGTTCAATGAATTGTGAATGGTAAAAGTCCGCTTGGTATTTAAAAATATGAATAAATTGCTCGATAATCGTCTCTTGATCTTGGTCTGCTAACGAAGGAAATTCCTTCTGACTAGCGGGTATAGGGACATGGTTCAGCATGATGCAGCTTTTGATAAATGTTCCTCCCACATCAAGCGCAATAACGATGTTACGCTTCAATGAGACTCACATCCCAGGTCTTGGATACGCCCGCTTTAATGAGTTTGCACGGACCATTGCCAAGATTAACGATTCGGTAAGCTCCGAAGCTGGCAGGCAGAATATAGGATTCAGCATATTTAAACTCTACATGCACAGATTTATCCGCACATGATATGATCCGCACCTGTTCGCCCTCGACGAGATTGTACATCACCATTTCAGCGTTCGTATGATCCTCCCATATATCGTGCAAATGCACTCGATGCACATAAAATAGTAAATCAGCATGCTGACCTAATAAATACTCCTGGTTATCGTTCTGCGAACGCAGCAGGGTTGGGGATGGAATAAGATGCTCCTCAACCCATTTGGTCTTCTTGAAGAAGTCGATATTCTCAAACGCATGATCGATGTTAATAGGGCGTGGCTTTCCGTCCAAGCCTTGACGCAGATAGTCATAGATTTTGAAGGTGAACCACCATGTGGTGGATGAGATTTCAAGCACTAGATTATCCTTGCCTGATGCATGTACTGTTCCGGTTGGGATGAGGTAGAGATCACCCTTCTTCGCAGGATAAGAATTGACATAATCCGTTATTTCAATCGGGATTCCGGTATCTTGAGCGGTCTGTACGGCAGTGTAGAAGCCTTCCTTGGTGCATGACTCCGTTAGTCCCAGGTACACCTCGGAGTTGCCCTTGCTCTCCATAATATAATAGGACTCCTGCTGCGCCATGAACTCGTTGAACTGGTTACGGATGTATTCCTGCTTCGGATGAACCTGACAGGATAAGTTACTGCCATCCATCGTATCCAGATAGTCAAAGCGAATCGGAAAATAATCCCCAAACAGCTTAACGAGCCGTTCTCCGAGAATCGAGGCGTGTTCATAATGCATGACAAGGAGAAAGGGAATTTCAATTTGCTTGCCTTCATATTCCATAATGATAGAGTTCTCTGGGGCAATTGGTTCAAAGCTCCACGCGCAGTTGGCCCAGTCTGCGGGTAGGTCGGCGAATTCTTTAAGAAATTGACCACCCCAAACCCCTGGAGCAAAGAACGGTTTCACGCGCATAGGTGCTTGAGCGATACTGGAGATCATTTGACGAAGCGTACAGGTTGTTGTCATCACGGGAGCCTCAGGTTGATTCATATCGATGTAGTAGTGGACAGCGTTCAGAATTTGCTTGCGATAGGTTTCAAAAATAGGCCATTCCACAAACAACGCTATTTTGTACTTCTCTGTGTCATCTTCGTTCTCATCGAATCCGAAATTCAACAGCTGCTGCTTGTATTCGATTTGCTGGTACTCGCGCGAGATATCCAGGAAGTAGGTCATGTCGAAATTACCGTCGCCCAGCCAATAAGCACCTGGACCATAAGTGATGACACAAAGCGGCAGCCTGGAGGATTGAGCGGTTGTGGTCGCATCATGTAGGGTGCTTGCGGCTTCCTGCTTGGCGTTGGACCGAAAATAATCTTCAATCGTCCCTTCTGTGAAATAGCCGAAGGCGCGGTTATCCGTAATATTCTGCTGAAAATGCTGACGCAGCGCCTTACTTGTCTTGATAAAGCGGCTTGTTTCCATGACGAGAGTAGAGTATCCCTGTTTCTCAAGGGACTGTATCATGCTTTGCTGAACAGAATGGAACTGGGCTCCATGAGTTCCATCAAGAGCGATGCGAAGGAGGCTAGGGTGGTCCTGCTCGGCTAGAGAGATCAATGGTGCGGATATCGCCTCATATCCTTGCTGCAAACCTGCCTTAGCATAAGGTATCGTTGAATCAGGTTGGATCGGATGATAGCGAACAGGGTTGACAGGCCTTTTCTCAAACATTCAAGCCACACTCCTATACAAATGATTAGCTTCATTGTAAGAAGGTTTAAGGTTTAAATCTTTAGAAACAGGCTCCTGTTTTTTGTGCAATTCGGACATTGTGGGGAGAGCGGCAGGGGGAGGGGGGATTATATCTGTTTCCTATTTTGCCGCCCATCTGTAAATTGAGCTTTTCGGAACTTGGCCGGGGCAACACCCAACTTTCTTGTAAATACACGGGTAAAATAATGGACGGACTCAAATCCAGTACGTTCGGCGATATCCTTAATGGCAATCTCACTGTTAAGCAGCCAGTCTTTGGCCTTCTGTACCCTCCGTTCCTGCACATAATGTACAAAGGTCTGACCTAGCTGGGTGTGAAACAGTCTGGATAAGTGCCGCGAGGAAATCCCCAGCTCTTGAGAGACTTGCTCAATACGCAGAGGTGAAGAGAGGTTATCTTCTATATATAGCTTGGCTCGTCTCAACTGGCGGTGCTCCTCGGTATCCTCATTCAAGGCATCACCACTTAGATTGGGCGTAGAAGAGAGACCATGCAGAAAGGATAGAAGTAGCGAGAGAACAAGATGCTGCAGCATATCTCTGGGGATGGGCTGTGTACTCTCGATCAGGCATAGAATCGTCTGCCAAATCTGCGTTGTGATCTGAGAGTCTTCCGGGTCCGCGACAATCTTGCCATGGTGAGCTATGCTGCGGAAGCCTCTCGTATAAGCCTCGGAGGTCTGAGATTCATCGACTTCAAAAGCTACGAAAAACAAGGCAAGGCCCTGTTCACTGCGAATTTGATGCCATACGCCGGGCTTTGAACAGAACAGGGTTCCAGCCTGCAATGGATAATCGACGCCATCGTCTGTGTATTCACCTGAACCCTCTAGTACGTAGCAAATCTCGAAAAAAGAGTGCCGATGCAGAGAATTGCTGTAATGAAGAGGCATGAAGCCCCAATAGTGAATTTTGAAGGATGCCTGATTCCCGCTGATTTGTGAGATATGTTGATTGAGAAGGGCATTTGCTCTTCTGAAGGCTTCATAAGACATGATGTACCCCTCCAATTAAACATAAAGTATAGTATCCTATCTCGCGACTACAGTTTCACCTTCAATTAACACAGGTTGATAATAGGTGCTGTGGGGCAGATCCTTTTTTCCTTGTAATTTCTTAATAACCCAATCCGCTGCATCACGACCCATCGTTTCTTGGGGGTGAGTCAAAGTAGTTAGTTTGATGTTCGAATTCTTGGCGATATAGGAATTGTCCTGGCCAATAATCGATAGCTCCTCTGGAATAGAAATGTCCAGCTGCCTGCAGGCATGGACTACTTCCAAACCGACCTCATCGTTATAACAGACAATAGCAGTGAGGGTATCCTTATTTTTATTCAGGAAATCGGTCAAGTTTGTAGATAACGTCTGTTTCGTCTCCGTATTGAACGAAAAAATTTGTTCAGGATTAAACCGCAATTTAGCTTCTTCGAGCGCTTTGATATACCCCTTCATTCGATACTTTCCTTGCAGATCATCCATTTTTGCAATAAGTCCAATTTGGTTATGCCCTTTGGATATCAATTCTTTGGTTGCCAGGTAACTGGACTGCACATCATCCAGACAAAGGAAAGGCAGCTCTATTTCTTCATAAAAAGCATTGATCATTATGAGTGGAATATCCTGCTCCTTGAACGAAAGATAATAAGCAATATTGGGGTTATATAAATTACTCTTTGTTGGTTCTATAATTAAACCATCCACGCCGTGGGACAGCATCATTTCCAGTGCTTTTTTTTCTTGAGCAACATCATTATTGGTACTGGCCAATAGCAAGGAATAATTATCCTCATTCATTCGGCTCTCAATCCCGCGGATTATGGACGGAAAGATATAGTCTGAGATATAGGTCGTAATTACGCCTATTGTCTTCTTATGGGAGCTCCCACCAGTCTTCGAGAGATATTGGTTGCTGACATAGGTGCCCGAACCCTTCTCACTTCGTAGGAATCCCTCGTTGGATAGTTCTAAAATAGCTTTTCGCACAGTCTGTCTACTAACCTCGTATAAGGACTGCAAAGCAGACTCAGTAGGAATTTGTTCCCCTACATTATAATCCCCAGCAAGGATTTTACTTTTTATATCATCAATAATCACTTGATACTTTGGTTTCATGTAATTCCTCTTTCCATACTTGTTCGCTTAGATTTTTACATTTTCAATGAAGCTGTATGTACAAATTATAGCATGACTACAAAATAAATAAAAAGGAGATAGTCTACATAAGTATAGACCGAAATTATTATTATCTCCATAAATGTACGTATATATAATCATATTATTGACAAATGTACGTACAAATAAATATACTAAAGCTGTCAAATAAGATAACAGATTTATCATGACTTATAAAAAGCGCTGTCAGAGAGGTGACTAACGTGTTATCGGATCGATTAAGCGTCCAAGTAGCCATTAATAAGGGAGAAACTTCGCTTGGGATTGAATTAGGATCTACGCGTATTAAAGCAGTACTTATTGATCATAGCTTTCAAACAATCGCTTCGGGAAGTTGCGAATGGGAAAATCAGTTGAAGGACGGAATTTGGACGTACAACTTAGAGGACATCATCAAAGGCCTACAAGACGCTTATCGCGAAATGAAGCAAGAAGTTCAACAAAATTATGGAATCACCCTCCAAACCGTGGGTTCGATCGGGATTTCTGCAATGATGCATGGATATATGGCTTTTGACCAACAAGACAACCTGCTCGTTCCGTTCCGGACTTGGCGTAATGCTACAACAGGCAAGGCAGCCAAAGAATTAACTGATCTATTTGAATTCAATATTCCTGAACGGTGGAGCATTGCTCATCTTTATCAGGCGATATTATGCAAAGAAGAACATGTGCCGCAGGTGCGTTTTGTTACGACATTAGCAGGATATATTCACTGGTTATTGACCGGTAACAAAGCACTTGGTGTCGGGGATGCTTCAGGGATGTTCCCGATTGATGAATCCACACAAAATTATAATGAATCCATGATACAACAGTTTGATGAACTTATTGCAAGTAAGGGCTATCCCTTGAAGATCAGCAACCTGCTTCCTAAGGTGTATGTAGCAGGTGAGCAAGCGGGTGTATTAACCGAAGCTGGAGCCAAAGTTTTGGACCCATCACTGCATTTACAAGCAGGTATTCCGCTTAGTCCTCCAGAAGGGGATGCCGGAACCGGGATGGTCGCTACGAATAGCGTAAGAAGACGCACCGGGAATGTCTCCGTAGGAACCTCTGTTTTTGCCATGATTGTATTAGAACAAGAGCTTTCCAAGGTTTATCCGGAAATCGATATAGTTACTACACCAACCGGAAGTCCGGTGGGAATGGTTCACGCTAATAACTGTTCAAGTGATCTTAATGCCTGGCTTGGATTGTTCCGCGAGTTCTATGAAGCGATGGGACAAAAGGTAGAAGCTGATAAATTGTACAGTGTGCTGCTGAATAGATCTTTGGAAGCAGACCCGGATGCAGGTGGATTACTCAGTTATGGTTATTTCTCAGGCGAGAACATTACCGGGTTAGAACAAGGGCGTCCGCTATTTGTCCGCTCTCCGGAGAGCAAATTCAATTTGGCTAATTTTATGCGTGCTCACTTGTTTAGCGCATTTGGAGCTTTGAAAATTGGCATGGATATTTTGACGAAGGAAGAGAATGTTGCCATTGACAGCATTTTAGGTCACGGTGGCTTATTTAAAACTCCGGTAGTTGGGCAAAAAATGATGGCAGCCTCAATGAATGCTCCTGTTTCCGTAATGTCGACCGCTGGAGAAGGTGGCGCATGGGGAATGGCTATTCTTGCCTCTTACATGAGGAACAAAGATCAGGAAGAAAGTTTGGAAGATTTCCTCGATCAGAAAGTGTTCAAAGACGTTAAGGGAGAAGAGATTTATCCAGATGCAGCCGATATTAAGGGATTTGAAACCTTTATCGAAAGATATAAAAAAGGTTTGGCGATTGAGCAATCCGCTGTCGACAATTTAGTGTGAAAGTGAGGGGAGCAGGATGTTAGAACAGCTTAAGGAAGAGGTCTTTCAAGCTAATTTGGAATTACCGAGACAAGGACTTATTAAGTATACATGGGGAAATGTGAGTGCGATTGATCGCGAAAGTGGATTATTCGTAATTAAGCCTAGCGGTGTAAGCTATGAGACGATGAAAGCCAGTGACATGGTAGTTGTTGATCTGGATGGCAATGTGGTCGAAGGGGATATGAGGCCTTCATCCGATACACCTACTCACGCAGTGCTTTATAAACATTACTCCGAAATCGGAGGGATCGTGCACACGCATTCCACTTGGGCGACCATCTGGGCTCAAGCAGGACTTGACGTTCCTGTAATGGGAACGACGCACGCCGATACATTCTATGGCTCCATTCCTTGTGCGCGTTTCTTGACTCAAGAGGAAATCGATCGTGGCTACGAAGCCGCAACGGGTAAGGTAATTATCGAAACCTTTGAACAACGTGGGATAGATATTATGGCGGTACCCGGTGTTTTGCTTAAAGGACATGGACCATTTACTTGGGGAAATGATGCAAAGTCCGCGGTAATGAACAGTGTCGTGTTGGATGAAGTATCAAAAATGAATTTGTTTGCAAGAGAGTTGAACCATTTCGCGGAGGAATTACCACAAGGTATTTTAGATAAACATTACTTGCGCAAACATGGAAAAGACGCGTATTACGGTCAAAAATAATCAAACTATAGAATGACGAAAAGAGGATGAATATGTCAACAGCAGTAGCAAAAGAATTTTGGTTCGTCGTAGGATCACAACATCTTTATGGGGAAGAAGCATTGGCTGAAGTTAAAGCACATGCACAAACGATGACAGATGCTTTGAATAAAAGCGGAGTTTTGCCCTACCCACTAGTGCTACAAGATTTGGCTGTTAGTGCAGATAGAATCACAAACATCATGAAAGAAGTCAACTACCGAGATGAAGTTGCTGGTGTCATCACTTGGATGCATACGTTCTCGCCTGCAAAAATGTGGATTCGCGGAACCAAGATGCTGCAAAAGCCTTTGCTCCATCTAGCTACGCAATATAATGAAAGTATTCCTTGGGCAACCATCGATATGGACTTCATGAATCTAAACCAAGCAGCGCATGGTGACCGTGAATATGGCTTTATTAATGCACGTTTGAACAAGCAAAACAAAGTGGTTGTAGGCTACTGGGAACGACCAGAAGTCCAGAAGCAAATTGCGGAATGGATGGACGTAGCCGTTGCTTATAACGAAAGCTTCAACATCAAGGTAGCTCGCTTTGGTGACAACATGCGTAACGTTGGCGTAACCGAAGGAGACAAAGTTGAAGCCCAAATCCAATTTGGTTGGACTGTTGACTACTTTGGTATTGGCGACCTTGTTCAAGTTATTAATGAAGTTAAGGAAGAAGAAATTGATGCGTTGTTCGCTGAGTATTCAGAGCTTTATGAATTCGATTACGGCAACTATAGCAAAGAAGCATGGGAAGCTAGCGTAAGAGTACAAGCAAGCTATGAAATCGCCATTAGACGTTTCCTTGATCAAGGTGGCTACAATGCCTTCTCAACGAATTTTGAAGATTTACACGGTATGAGACAACTTCCTGGACTTGCTGTTCAACGATTGATGGCACAAGGATATGGTTTTGCCGGCGAAGGTGATTGGAAAACAGCGGCTTTAGATCGCTTGCTCAAAGTAATGAGCCATAACCAATCCACTGGCTTTATGGAAGATTACACGTATGAATTGACGGTTGGACAAGAATCCATCCTACAATCCCATATGCTTGAAGTAGACCCTACTTTGGCAAGCAACAAACCCAAACTTATCGTTTCCCCATTAGGCATTGGCGGTAAAGACGATCCAGCTCGTTTAGTATTTGATGGTAAAGCAGGAGACGGTGTGGTCGTTTCCATGGCAGACTTTGGTACTCATTACAAACTTTTGATCAACGAAGTTTCGGCATTTGTGCCGACTGTTCCAGCTCCAAACCTTCCAGTAGCTCGTGTACTTTGGAATGTTAAGCCAAACTTCCAAGATGGGGTTAAAGCTTGGATTGAACATGGCGGCGGTCACCATACCGTAGTCTCATTAACTTTAACAACAGACCAAATTATTACTTATGCAAAACTTGTTAACTTGGAATATGTAGTTATTAAGTAATAGCAGGAGAAGATAAGTACCTCAAGCTCAGCTCTTATTTCATAGAGTTGATCTGCCATCCTTGCCTTGCGTATGCCGGAGAAGAAAGACGACTCTGATTCATTTATCGGAGTTGTCTTTTTTAGTACGCCCAGAGATGCAGATTTACCTTGATGCCTGGAATTAATGAAGGTATTGTTTATATTATGATACCCCCAATTGAAACCTTTTGCTTAGAACTACTGTATTATATGGAAGATGTACTTCTAGGAAGGGAGCGGTAATCGATGGGGATTTTCTCAAGATTGAAGAACATGACGAGGGCCAATGTGAACTCTTGGAGAGACCAATCAGATGATCCTGGGAAGTCGATTGATGAGTATTTGCGCAGTTTGAACAGCGATCTGGGTAAAGTGAAAGCAGAGACGGCTTCTTTGCTCGCGGAGGAGCGAAGGGCCAAGAACGCGCTGGACGAGTGCTGTGCCGAGATCATAAAAATGCAGCGGTATGCAGATAAATCGGTAGAAGCAGGTAATGAGGATGAATCGCAAAAATTTCTGGAGCAAGCCAAGAAGCTTGGCGAAAGGTTAAGCGACCTGCAGAATGCCTACAATCTGGCTTCTTCTAAGGCTGCCAGCATGAAGCAGGTCCAGGATAGGCTGATAGCGGATCTGGCAGAGCTGGAGCAGAGACGGATCGAGCTGAAGGGGAAGCTGGCAGAAGCCAGACTCCAACAGGAAATGAATTCTGATGGCCTATCTTCCGGTCAGGCTTCGTTCCGAGTGATTGAAGAGCAAATGACACAGGCGATCCATGAGGCGGAAGCGCTGACCGAGCTTCGTGCAGGTGTTAGGAAGGATGATCTGGATAACAAGTAATATAGTTTCATGCTATTTCTATTGTTATTGAGGTGAGCAGATGAACGTAATTGAGTACAAATGTCCGAATTGCGGCAGCGGTATGGTCTTCGATTCGGAGAAGGGAACACTATCTTGCAATTACTGTGGGAGACAGGATGAAATCGAGGGGAGTCTTGACCCTCTTGGTCAGCGGCAATTTTCAGCCAATGAAGTGCAGGAATATCACTGCACAAGCTGTGGAGCTGTCATTATCGCTGATGTAGAGACGGCGGCCACCATGTGTAACTTCTGCGGCTCGGCGGTTGTTCTCGGTGATCGCTTAAGCGGGAAGCTCGCTCCGTCGTTAGTCATTCCTTTCTCGATCAGTAAGGAGCAGGCGATGCAGGCTTTCAAGAAATGGTGCAAGAATGGCTTGCTGACCCCGAGTGGATTTATGGCTGCGAATCGGATCAAAGGGATAACAGGGGTATATGTCCCGTTCTGGTTGTATGAATTACATAATAAAGTGGATGCACATGGGCATGCCACAATAGTGCGAACCTACACCCGGGGAGATTACCGCTATACGGAAACGCAGCATTTTAATATCTATAGGAGCCTTCATCTGAACTATCTACGCGTGCCGATTGACTCGTCGAAGAAGATGGATGATGGGCTGATGGATCGGCTAGAGCCTTTCCCTTATGATCAATTGCGGAGCTTCAAGTCCCCATATTTGGCCGGTTATGTTGCGGAGAAGTACAGCTATACGGATACGGAGCTGTTACCGAGGGCCAAAGATAAGATCAGGCAATATATCGAGGAGTCGATCTCATCGTCGGTATCGGGATATACGACCTTCCACTTTACCGATAAGCAGATTGATACGAAGGTGATGAACGCAGAGTACTGCATGGTGCCGGTATGGATGTTCCAATATGACTACAACCGGAAGAGCTATACCTTTGCGATGAACGGCCAAACGGGCAAAGTGGTAGGCAAGCCTCCGCTTAGTAAGGGGAAAATGGCCGCATGGTTTGCAGCTGTCGCTAGCGTCTCCTTCCTGTCACTTAAGATCATCTCCTGGGCGATGGGAGGGGGATTCCTGTGAAGAAGCGTGGTGCATTACTAGGTTTAGCGGCCATTATGCTGCTTCTAGTAGGATATCTGTTTAGCCCTACTCCATTTGCTGCAGCAGCTACAGAAAATAAGAAGTTGATCTATGATAAGGCGAATCTGCTTACGGAAGAAGATTACATCGAAGTGAATAAGATGGCTAATGAATATGGGGCCAAAAGAGACACTGATATCATCATTATTACGACGAACAATGACCAGAACTTAGATGTCGTCGCGATTACGGAGAATTTCTATGATAATCAGGCGCCCGGATATGATAAGCCACATGGCAATGCGGTCCTTCTTACACTAGATATGAAGAATCGCGATGTATATTTAGCTGGATTTTATAAGGCGAAGGAGTATCTGAATGATGAGAGACTGGATAAGATCCGTAACAAGATCACATCTGATCTCTCAGCGGGTGATTATAAGCAGGCTTTTGAGAAATATATCAAAACATCCTATAAATATATGGGCTTCAAGCCTGGAGTGAACCCAGATAATATTCTGTTTAGTATCTGGTTCCAATTGGGCGGGGCGTTGGTGATTGGAGCCTTGGTAGTTGGGATTATGGCTGCTCGCACAGGCGGACGCGTCACCGTGAACCGGCACACCTATGAGGATGCCAGCACTTCTGGGATCGTTGGCAAGCAGGATCAGTACATCCGGACTACGGTCACGAAGCAAAAGATCGAGAAGAGCTCTGGTAGTTCCAGCTCCGGCGGTGGTGGCGGCGGAATTACCGGCGGGGGACACTCGCACAGCGGCAGCAGAGGCTCGTTCTAATATAAGAGGAAGTTCAAGAACTATAAGAGATTTCGGGAGGGGACTTTATATGGGATTTTTTAAGAATCAATTTGCCAACGTTGTAGAATGGGAAGAGTTCCGTGATGATATGATCTTCTGGAAGTGGAGCAATCGGGAGATCAAGAAGGGCAGTAAGCTAATTATTCGTGCAGGTCAGGACGCTATTTTTATGAATGGTGGCAAGGTCGAGGGGATTTTCCAAGAAGACGGGGAATACAACATTGAATCTGAGATCATTCCATTCTTATCTACGCTGAAAGGCTTCAAATTTGGCTTCAACAGCGGCATGAGGGTGGAAGTCCTCTTCGTGAACACGAAGGAATTCACCGTGAAATGGGGGACCCAGAATCCGATTCTGATCCCGACTCCGCAGCTTCCAGGCGGCATGCCGATTCGCGCGAACGGTACGTTCAATTTCAAAGTAAATGACTATGTTACGCTGATCGATCGGATCGCCGGAATGAAGGAGAGCTACCTTGTTGAGGATGTCAAGATCCGCATCACTTCCATACTGGATCAACTGTTAATGAAGTGGATCAGTCGAGAAGGCAAGGACATGTTCAATCTTCAGGCTAATGCCTCTGACATTGCCAAGGGAATTCGTGAGGACTTGGATATGGAAGTTATGGCGAATGGCATGACAATCACAGGCTTCCAGGTGATGAGCTTCAATTACCCGCAAGAAATTCAGGATATGATCACGAAGACAGCATCCCATGAAATGATCGGCAACTTGCAGAAATATCAGCAGGTCAGCATCACCGATGCTATGGCGTCTGGTAAGTTACAGGGCGGTGGCGCTGCTTCGGATATGGCTGGGATGATGATGGGAATGAACATGGCGAATGAAATGATGAAGAATATGAATCAAGGTTCGCAATCAGCCGCTGGGGGCCAGCCACAGCCTGCCAACAACCCTTCGGCTCCACAAGGAGACGGTGCTAAACCGAACTTCTGCCCGAACTGCGGTGCGAAGAACGAAGGTGCTAATTTCTGTCCGAACTGCGGTCAGAAGCTGGCTTAAGACAGTGTATAATAGGAGATAATCCGACGAGAAAACAGTTCACCGCAGAGCATGCATAGCTGACCGAGCTTGCATCCTGCGGTTTTCTTTATCTATGACATTTACGGGCGATGATGACGCAAATGGGATTATGGACTACCTTAGATTTAAGGACAATTTCTCGTCCCCTTTATTTGTTGCTGCTGAGTAACATCGAAGGTATGGTTATATTAATAGGTTTGGATTAACATTTTCTGGAGGTCGAATGGGACAGGTTCTGAAGAAGATTAGCTGGGTATTCATTGTAATCATAAGCATTTTGCTATTAGTTATCGCAGTCAGCTTCATTAATCATCGGATTCAATTTAATAGAGAGGCGGTCCTGCTGACGCCGCTAGGAACCATGGTGAATGTGAACAATCACCGGATGCATGTGTATGCCGAAGGGAGCGGGCCAAGGACACTGGTCTTCCTGTCAGGGGGCGGGACGTCCTCGCCAGTGCTGGATTTCAAGGGCTTGTATTCTAAGCTGTCGGACCGTTATAGAGTCGTTGTTGTAGAGAAGGCGGGCTATGGCTATAGTGAGACTGCAGCGGTATATTGGGATATCGACACGATCCTGGAGGAGACGAGAAGTGCCTTGAGCTTGGCGGGCGAGCAAGGGCCGTATATTCTATTCCCGCATTCCATGTCTGGGATAGAAGCGCTCTACTGGGCGCAGAAGTACCCGGGCGAAGTCACTTCCATTATTGGACTCGATCCTGCTGTGCCGGAGGCCTATGATAAATACCCTCTGCCGTCCAAATTTATGATGGGATTGACGGGCTTTGGAGCCCGGGTGGGCATTACCCGCTTCTTCCCGGGGGTTGTGAACTCTTCGCCTGCGATCAAGGAGAATCTTCTATCCGAGCAGGAGAAGGGCGTATACCGGGCGATCTTCTACAAGAAGACGCAAACCTCCAATATGAATGAAGAAGTGAAGATGATTGCAGATAATGCCAGGAAGGTAGCGGAGGGCGGGATTCCCGAAGTGCCCATATACTTCTTCATATCGGATGGGGGAGAGATACCGCTATCTGATTGGAAGGAGCAATTAATGAACTATGCGGAATCGGCCGCTAATGGAAAGTATATGATTCTCGATTGTGGTCATTATGTTCACGATTATGAGCCTGAGATTATTGCAGATGAGAGCGTGAAGTACATAGAAGGACTTTAGCGCCGGATAGCTCCAAAATAGACTTTGACAAAAAGGTAACTGGTTACGTATTATATATGTAACTAGTTACCTTTTTTGATATTGGAGTGATGTAAATTGATCAATATGGAGAAGCAGGCATATATCTTTGGCGGTATTCTTACCCTTGCTAATCGGCTGCAGGTGCTGGGCGATAAGCTAGATGACCATATTACGCTGAAGCAGTGGCTGTTCATTGCCGTTATCTCGAAGCTGGAGCATCCAGCCCCAACGATAAGCGAGGTGGCCGAGGTGACCGGGAACTCCCGGCAGAGTGTGAAGAAGATGGCGGCCTTACTTGAGAGACAGGGCTTCGTGTCGCTGATGCAAGATGAACAGGATGCTAGAATCGTCAGAATTCACCTTACTCCTAGATGTACGGCCTATTTCCAGGACAGAAGCGGTAAAGAGAATGAGTTTATGGCTAGTCTGTTCGATAGCTTTGATGAGAGGCTAACGGACGGACTGTACAAAGGAGTAATGAGGCTGGCTGATAATGTAAGTAGAATGGAGAATGAGCTTGATGAGAAGGACAGGAGGTAGAAGACTTATGTGGGTGATTATTCTGATTCTCGTCATCATCGCTGGAATCCTTATCTTTTTTAACATCCCCTATTCTATGACTAGAGCTCAATTTGAACAGACAGTCACTGAACAGATCAGAAGCTCTGAAGCGGCTGGGGGTGACACCTTCACGCTGGAGGATATTCAAGAGTTGCCGGAGCCGGTCCAAAGATACTTCGCATACAGCGGATATATCGGCACTGCGAAAATGTCTTATATGAAGGCAGCGTTTAAGCAAGTTGATTTCATCATGGCACCGGATAAACCAGCGGTCAAAATTGATTATACACAGTATAATTTTGTTCGCGAGCCCGTAAGACTGGCCTATATCGATACGTCGATGTATGGTATTCCATTCGAGGGGTTTGACTCTTATATAGATGGGCGTGGGGGTATGAAGGGAGTACTCGGCAAGGTTATACCATTGTTCAATCAGACGGGGGAAGAGATGAATCAGGCCTGTCTCGCCACATTCCTCTCTGAATCGTTGGTCGTTCCTAACGTCGCTCTTCAGGACTATATCGCTTGGGAGCCTGTTGATGATACTCACGCCAAAGCGACAATTACTTATAAAGGCATATCGGCTAGTGGTGTCTTTACCTTCAGCGAGGTCGGGGAGGCTCTAAGCTTCACAACGGAGGACAGGGCGGTTATATCTACCGATGGAACTGTACAGCGGGTGACCTGGTCGGCCCTCTTTAAGGAATACAAGAACATCGGTGGCATTCGGCAGCCGACTCATTTGCAGGCGGTCTGGCACTATGATCAGGGCGATCTCATTTATTTCGATAGTGATAATTTTATGATTGCGTATGGAATGGAGTCACTGTGAGTAAAGCTGTAAAAAAGGAGCCGCAGGCATGCGGCTCCTTCTTGAATCATGGCAAGTAGAACACTTGCTTCAAGTTTTTAGCCACGGGGCTGTTGTCGGGGTTGGACTTCATAATGGGGGCCATGTAAGCCCACCATTTTTTGCAGATGTCTGTCTCTGCGATTTTATCGAAATCGGCTTTATTCTCAACCTCCAGATAAGCGAACAGGGTATCGGCCTCCTGGTCGAGGAAGATCGAGTAGTTGGAAGCGCCGTGTTCCTTCAGGGTCTGCTTCATGTCCGGCCATAGCTGATTATGGCGTTTGTGATATTCAAATTGATTTCCTGGATGTAAATACATGATGAATGCGATTCGTTCCATGACTGATGATGTCCTCCTCTCGATGTAATTTCGTTGAACGAATGATGATCCGGACCAAGGCAGCCGGAAAGTTCAACTTCTATAGTTAATGACTCTATCGCTTGAGAAGTACCCTCTCTTCATGCAGCATTCTATAATAAGGGCGTGCATTCTTTATAAGTTGATCACCACAATCGCCAGCACACCCAGCGAGATGCCGATCCGGCCCAATCGGCTGAGCTTCTCTCGAAAGATAAGTACCGAGCATAAGGTAATCGACACAATAATGCTTCCCTGCACGAGCGGAAATAGATATGAGCTGGGCGCCACTCCGGCCAAATAGGTGATAATCAGATTGCCGATCAGCGAAGTAGCAGCCAGCAGCAGGATCGGCACTATATTTTGATACAGCAAGGCGCTCTCCTGAGATAGGGAGATGCGTCCTTTTTTATTCCCTGTAACGACCAGCACGGTATAAGCTAATGTATAGAACAGACAAGCGAAGCAGAAGCCGACAAGCATCAGCCCCTTGGACTCGGTGCCCTCCATTCTGAATTGATGGAACCGTTGAATAACTGCTAACATGCCGTTACATAAGAAGGTTAACAGGCAGTACAACTTCCACCTCGATCTCCCCCTATCCCTCCCTGTATCTACATGGCCCCTCGGTTCGCCATTGTCCGGATTAATATTAATGAAATAAAAGGCGGCCAGGAATAGCAGCACCGCCACGGCGACCGCGAGCTTCAGCGCTTCGCCGAAGGCTGCGATGCCTGTGAGCGCCGGGATAATCATGCTAGCCGAGAAGTAGAAGGCCGTGTAAGAGAGCGGCCCTGCGCTGATCGCCAGATTATAGAAGATGATCGTCAGCGTGAAGCAAAGTCCAAACATGATTCCTAACACCCATGTATTAGCGCTAACCTGCCGAATATCGGGCTGAGCAAGACTGAACAGCAGCAATCCCGCAGACGCGATCAGTGTAAACCCGGCATTGATAAGCAGTCTGTCTCGTAAATGCTGTGCCCTGATCAGCTTCATAGATAGCGTCTGCCCTGCGAACAGTAGAATGGCGACAACAATAAGTAGAATGTTCAACCCTAGACCCTCCAGTAACAATTCACGGTAATCAGCAAGCCGGGGGTGGTGTATACGTACTATCAACAGTCCAGCTTACACAGTAAAGACAGTATATGCGGCGGGTCTCTGTTCGTAAACGATCATCATTTAAGCTGGGCATTCATTTTTTAAGATTATAAATTTTGAGTGTCGGAATTAAATAACGGCGATTTACGGAACGGCAAGCGGCCTCTTATGATTAGGGCAGGTTATCGTCGACAGATAGCAGCCTCATTCATTTACAACAGGAGGGGACAAATTTGTTAATAGCCAAGAAGCAGCGAGTTCCTGCGGGTACAACCCATACGAAGACGGCAGCAGGCAGGAATTATAAATGGCTGATGGTGAAACGCAACAAGGCGCTATACTTATTTATACTACCGGCATTTTTATACTTTTTTATATTTGCTTATATTCCAATGTATGGCGTGCAGATCGCATTCAAGGATTTTATCGCCACGAAGGGCTTCGGAGGCAGTCCGTGGGCTGATCCCCTATTTAAGCATTTTATAACCTTCTTCAGCTCGGTGCGGTTCGGTGAAATATTCTGGAATACAATCCGGATCTCCCTGTATTATTTGCTTATCAGCTTCCCGGCTCCGATTATACTGGCGCTGATGATCAACGAGGTTCGCGGCACCCGGTTCAAGAAGCTGGTGCAGAATGTTACGTATATGCCCTACTTCATCTCCACCGTCGTTCTGGTAGGCATGATCGACCTGTTCTTCTCCAACTCAGGGCTGGTCAACCAACTGACAGGGATGTTCGGTCTCGAACCAGTACTATTTCTGCAAAAGGAAGCGCTATTCGATCATATGTATGTATGGTCAGGCGTGTGGCAGGCGACAGGGTACGGCTCGGTCATCTATTTCGCGGCGCTGGCCGGAGTATCGCCCGAGCTGCATGAAGCGGCTACGATCGACGGGGCGACTCGCCTACAGCGGGTCATACACGTCAATATTCCGGCGATTATGCCAACGATCATTATAATGCTGATTATCAGTGTCGGCGGGATTATGAACCTGAGCTTCGAGAAGGTACTGCTGATGCAGAAGGATATCAATATCGCCAGCTCGGAGGTAATCTCCACCTACGTGTACAAGCTGGGGATTCAGAAGGCGCAATACAGTTTATCGTCTGCGGTCGGCCTGTTCAACAATCTCATCAATCTGGCTCTGCTCATCATGGTTAATAGAATTGCCCGCAAAGTCGGCGAGACATCATTGTGGTAGGGAGGAGATTTTGTGCAAGTACAAGAGACGAAGGCCGATAAGCTGTTCAATACGACGAATCTCGTTATTCTGGTTGTAATTTTGCTGCTCACGTTGTATCCGTTATGGTTTATTGTAAGCGCTTCTATTAGCAATCCGGACCTGGTCAATTCCGGCAAAATGCTGTTATGGCCCAAGGAGATCTCCTTTGCCGGCTATAAGAGCATCTTCCATGACAACAGCATCCTTAGAGGATACTTCAACACGATTCTCTATACGGCTGGCGGAACGGCAATCAATGTCATTGTGACCGTGCTGGCGGGATATGCGCTGTCGCGCAAAGATTTTATAGGAAATAAATTTTTTACCATTATGTTCCTCATTACGATGTTCTTCTCCGGCGGTCTCATTCCGACATTTATGACGGTGAAGAGCGTAGGACTGTACAACTCGCCCTGGGTGATGGTCATACTGGGGGCGACATCCATGACCAACATTATTATTACGAGGACCTTCTTCCAGACGACGATTCCAACAGAGGTTCAGGAAGCGGCGCAGATCGACGGCTGCTCCAACATCCGCTTGTTCCTGCAGGTCGTGCTCCCGCTATCTTCGGCAATCGTAGCGGTAATGGCATTGTTCAGCGCTGTCGCTCACTGGAACGGTTACTTCACCGCCCTGATCTACATCCGTGATGAGCAGTGGCAGCCGCTGCAGATTGTGCTGCGCGAGACGCTGCTGAAGAGTCAATTCAACGCTAATCTGCTGCAGCAGGGCGGTGATACGGCAGGACTGCTGCAGGAGGAGCTGCGGGCGGCCGAGCAGATCAAGTATGCGCTGATCGTGATTGCGTCTTTGCCGGTGATGGCGATGTACCCTTTTGTCCAGAAGTATTTTGTCAAAGGGGTCACGCTTGGATCGGTCAAAGGCTGACAATATAAACATAAATAGAGGAGGAGCAAGGAATGAAAAGAGGGGTAAAAACAAGAAGCTTCGCAGGGTTCATGGTCATGATACTGGTGTTCGCCTCCATGATGGGCTGCTCGACATTGACCAATTCGGCTAATTCGGGCAATGGGACGAAGAATAATTCCTCAGCCTCGAACAACAAAGGGGCGGCGGATGCAGGGCCGGATTACTTGAATCCGGTCGGTGAATATCCGATTACGAAGGATAAAATTACGCTGACGGTGATGGGCAAGAAGGACCCGGGCGGCACCGAATGGAGCGAGCTTGCGATCTTCAAACGGTTGGCGGAGAAGACAAACATTGATCTGAAGTTCGAGCTGGCTGAGGGCGACACCTTCAACGAGAAGAAGAATATTGCGCTGGTTGGCGGGGAATATGCCGACATTATCTTGAGAGGCGCAGAGAAGACCGATGAAGAGACCTATGGCCCGCAGGGGATCTTCCTCGACCTGACCGATCTGATCGATAAGTATGCACCGAATATTAAGGCGCTGCTCGAGAAGGAGCCGGCTGTCCGTGCCGCTGTTACTTCGATGGATGGGAAAATCTACGGTCTGCCTTACTATTTCAAGACGGCGACTACACAGGGGCATCTTAGCTTTTTTGATTCACAGTGGATGAAGAATGTCGGTACCCGGACCCCTCCGACGACGACGGATGAGCTCTATACGATGCTGAAGGCGTTCAAGGAGCAGGATGCGAACGGAAACGGCGACCCGAATGACGAAATTCCGTTCTCCGGTGTCGGCCTGATCGCGATGCAAAACCTGCTGATCCCTGCGTTCACCGGAATGACCGGCGGCATCGGCTTCGATGTCAATGATGCGGGCGAAGTAGTCTATGTTCCGGCGATGCCCGAGTATAAAGAGTTCCTGGCCTACGCCAACAAGCTATATAAAGAGGGCCTGATCGACCGGGAATTCTCTACCCAGACTTCCCAGCAGTGGCAGGCGAAGGTGAAGGGCGGATTGGTCGGCGTATACAACGCTTCTCCGACCCTGCTTGACCCTGAGACGACAAAGACGGAGCAGCTTAGTCTGGTTCCGCTCATCTCATCGACGAATGATAAGCGAGTTGTGAAGACGCCGGATAATCTGTACACCAGCCGCGCTGTCATTACGAATAAATGCAAATATCCGGAGGCCGCGATCCGACTGCTCGATATGTTCTATGCAACAGAGGAGAACGCAGTAGATGGCTTCTATGGCAATACAGTCTTCCTGGGCTATGAAGACGAGCATTGGAAGTACACGGATGACACTAAGACCAAGTATGAATGGATTCCGCCGATCACAGGCTTCGGCGATATTAATAAATCAGTCTCCGTTAACATGGAGCTGCCTGGGCTGCTGGACTTCACGGCTATCCCGGCGAATTATCCTCTAATGGAGATGAAGGTGAATCAGGTCAATCAGAATCAGGTTCCGTATTATCGAGATGCATATCCGGTTAACGCCCGCTTCACGACGAAGGAATCAGAGAGAGGGAATGTCATCGAGAATGATCTGTTCTCTTATGTCAACCTAATGACAACGAAGTTCATTATTGGCGAGGAGAGTCTGGATAACTTCAACAGCTATATTGGGACACTGGATAAAATGGGGCTGCCGGAGCTGATGGAGATTAAAACGGCGGCACTGCAAAGGTGGAACGAAGCGATAAAATAATCAAGTATTCTATCGGAATGACGGAGGGATACCTGTGATCTATCATATCGACTCGATCGATGAATTAATGGCCTTGCCGATGGAGGGGCTGCAGAACGGCGATACCGCCGTTCTGTCCGTCCAGCCTGACCGCGTTGGGTCAGGCGGATTCGCTGCAAGGCTGCAGTGGCAGCCAGATTGCACGTTAAGCCATAACGGCGGAACGGTGGTTGCGCCTGAGTCTGCGCAGCGCGTTGGTGAGGCTATGCCTGTAGGACGGGAGGGTGCCGGGATGGCTGGGGGGCCTCCTGGTCAGGCAAGCGTTCATACCACCCCTGGAAGATGGCGGCTGCTTCATGGCGGTGTAGGCGATTTCCGCTATTTTGGTATCTTTGGCCCCGAGCGGCCTGCTGATCATGCGCTTGAGGCGATGGTTAATGATCCGGAGATCAAGCGTATTGAGGCCTATACCGATCTGCGCTTTACGAAGCGCCACAAATTTCACCGCAGCGGGCTGGAGCTGGACTTCAACAACTGCACGGTTACTGCGGATGGCATCGAGCCCGCACAGCCTAATGATCCTTTCGGCGCTATTATGCATTTCTGCGGCAGACTTACCGGGAGCACACAGCAGTTAACACTGACCGAGCCGCTGCGGGAGTTGGAGGATATCTTCGAGGTTGCGGATAGCAGCGCCTTCCGGCCGTACGACTGGTGGGTGGTGATGGTAAACCCTTTGGCCGGCAAGGAAGAGAAGGAGATCGATAAGCTGCTGATGGTGACGGAGGTTATCGATGCGACACATGTACGGCTCAACTATAAAATGGGCTGGGAGCTTGCCGAAGGACGCATTCTTACTTATCAGAAAGTCGAACCTGTCCACCACATCCATGTACGCAATATGGTGTTCTGGGGCAATACCGGAGGCGAGAAGCAAGGAGCCCAGCCGTTAGCGCTCGAATATGCGGTGGAGTGCAACGCCTCCGGGCTTAAGGCTTATCATACCTATTGGCCCGTCATTATGCGCAGGCACAATACCCATTATGTGACCGAGGGCTGCACGCTTGTTAATCCCGTTGAGGTCATCGTAGGCGGTACGGGTTATTTAACGCAGCAGATTCATTGCCTGTATGGCAGGGTACGTGACTGTACGACCAGCAATGCGCGTCATCTGAATGACTTTACAGGAAGCGCCTATTGTATGGTCGAGAACTGCCATGGCGACGGCGACTATCATGGCGCCTTCGTCACGCATGGCCAATTCGAGCATGATTTGACCTACGTTGGAAATTCCGGTTTGATCTCCTTTGCTAACAGCGGACCGACATGGGGGGAGAGCGCCAGAAGAATTGCTGTGAAGCGGCACTCCGGCTGCTGGATGATCGCCCGCGCCAAGGTTTCCGACCTGACGCTCGAGGATGTGCATATCGTGAAGACGCAGAATTATCCGCAGTGCGGTACGATGCTGATTAATGCCGATGGCGTGCAAATCCGCGGCTGCACTGCCGATAAGCTGATTTTTACGCAGCGGAGTTCGCGTTCCCGGCGCCCGAATGTTGTTCAGGACTGCGCCTTCGCGGATGGAATTGAGATTGCGCGCCAGGGGGCGCAGGTGGTAACGAACAAAATTATGATTCGGGACGAATTGTAGAATTAGCAGATTTCATGCTTACTCATGAGGAATCATTCATATCAGGACTTGAGGAGAGGGTTGCATCATGGCAAAAATTACGTTGGCTCTGGTTGGAGCAGGTGAACGGGGGCAGTTCTCTTATGCTCCTTACGCCAGAACACATGAATATGAGCTTGAATTTGTGGCAGTGGCCGATCCCAATGAGGGCAGACGTGCGTCATTCCAGAAGGAATATCATATTAAGGATGAGATGGCGTTCGCTTCAGGCGAGCAGTTCTTCGTCCAACCGAAGCTGGCGGATGCGGTGTTGATCTGCACTCAGGATAACCAGCATTTCGATTACGCCTGTCAGGCGATTCGCAAGGGCTATATCATTATGCTGGAGAAGCCGATATCTCCCAATTTGCAGGAATGTCTGGAGCTGCAGAGACTTGCGGAGGAGTATGGAACGACGATTGTGGTATGCCATGTTCTGCGTTATACGAAATTTTATCGCAAAATGAAGGAGCTGATCGACAGAAGAGTCATCGGCGACATCGTCTCCGTGATGCACGCGGAGAATGTAGCGTATTGGCATTATGCGCACAGCTATGTACGCGGCAATTGGCATGTGACGGCCGATTCCTCGCCAATGATTCTGGCCAAATGCTGCCATGACATGGACATCCTCGCTTGGCTGCTGGATTCGAAATGCAGTACCGTGTCCTCCTTCGGCGATCTGAAGTATTTCAAGAAGGAGAACGCACCTGAAGGCTCGCCGGAGCGTTGTACCGATGGATGCAGTCATAGCGGCACCTGCCCGTATTATGCGCCGGACATTTATCTGACCGAAGACACCAGCTGGCCGACCTCCTGCCTTGGCTCGGATATGAGCTACGAAGCGAGGAAGCGGGCATTGATGGAGGGGCCCTATGGCAAATGCGTATTCCATAACGATAATGATGTAGTTGATCACCAGGTTGCGAACCTGCTGTTCGATAACGGAGTAACTGTGGCTTTTACCATGTGCGCCTTCACGAACGATTGCGACAGGACGATGAAATTCATGGGAACGAAGGGGGAGATCCGGGCCTCGATGGAGAAGAACGTGATCGAGGTTACGGAATTCGCAACCGGTACGATGAATGAATACAGGATCAATCCGGGCAGCGCCAAGCACAGTGGCGGAGATGAAGGCATCATGGAGGAACTGGTCGCGATTATCAAGGGGGAGAGGGATAACACCAATCTGATCCAGCAATCGGTTCACAGCCATGTGATGGCCTTCGCCGTCGAGGAGTCGCGCCTGACCGGGAGAACCGTTCAAATCGCTGATTTCGTGAAGCGGGTGATGGACGCTCAACAAGTGAGTGTGTAGCTATATTTATTTCAGAAACATAGGGGACCGCCATTTCTACACTAGAATTGTGGAGATGGCGGTCCCTTTCTTCAGCAACAGCAATAGATGCAGCATTCGAAGCTATGGCTCATTCCGGCTATCCTTATGTTCCAGCCGATAATCGCCCGGCGTTATGCCCTCGTATTTTCTGAACAGTCGTGTAATGCCGACTTCGCTGGCATACCCCAATTGTAAGGCAATCTCCCTTATAGACAGATCCGTCTTGACGAGCAGTTCCTTAGCTCTGCCCAGCATATGCTTGGCGATATAATCTTTGATATTTTCATGCTTATACTTCTTAAATACATTGGAAATATACTGGGGCGTTACCTCGAATTCCTGCGACAAACGATTCAAATCAAGCCAGTGCTCTCCGGCGTTCTCATCGATATATTCGGCAATCTGCTGAACCAGCTTCTCCGTTTTACTGATCACTCGATGCTCCGACAGCTGAGCGATGTTGTCGATCATATTGAGGAACCGCCGCTTGGCCACATCGAGTGAAGCATGGTCAATCATCTGCTCAATGATCCGTTCATCGGTCACAGGATCATCTCCTTTGGTGACAAGGGAGAAATTCATCACCTTCAGCAGAGTGGAGGCAATCTCGTAGAGCAGCAGCTTGGCTGCTCCGACCCCGATATTTTTGGATGTATTAATCTCAAAGATGGTATTCAGGAACTCCTTGGCCTCTTCGTATTGCCCTCTCTTCAGCAGTTCAATGAGCTGATGCTCTGTCTCCATCGAATAATAATAGTCAAAGTGCAGATGGCCCAGATCACCGAAGCAGACGGTCTCATATACATCCCGCAGCTTGCTGTACTCCAGCGCCTTCTTGGCTTCGTCATAGCAATTCTGCAGATTGACTAGCCGTGAATGAGGAGTACTGATGCCTAGGTTCAAATTCAGTCGATAATGCTTGGCGGCAAATTGGATCAACGTATTCGCCTGCTTCCTGGCCATTGCGACAGCTTCAGCAGGATCGAGACCTTCACGCAGATTAAGCAGGTAGATCGATTGATTGCGGCCGGCGTCGAGGAAATAGCATATGAAATACTCGCTCATCAGCTCGCAGCCGACATTCTCCGCTACGACGCGTGTAAGCGACAGGCTCTTCTCTGACAGATTGGCATGGTCCATAAAAAATGAGCTGTCCATATCGATCTCCAGAGCGCCGATTAGGAAGGTATCACTAGCGAAAAGGATGCCAATCGAGGAGATCTGCTGAGCGGCCTCATCATAATTCGTCATCATGCCCCGGATTAAGTTCAGTAGATAATCGCGCCGTACGATGGGAATTTGCTTCTCAATCACCTCATTCAGCTCTTTGCCGTTCCTGATTTGGTCGAGCAGCGTATTCTTAATATTCTCGTATTCGTTCCTGCTGTCTCCTGGAGCTTGAGCATGCGATTGGATCAGATCATTGATCTCCTTCAGTGGCTTATAGCTGCGTTTGGCCAGGAAGCGGACGATGAACAGCCCTCCGATCAGATAGATGAGGAAAATAGCGATAAAATTCATTAAGTATTTTGTATTCTCTTTGAAGTACAGGCTATTTGGTGTGGAAGAGATATATTTCCATCCATTCTTCTCAGATACGACCTTATTGATAATTTCTTCATGCGAGCTCCTGCCATTTACCACCTCGTCTATCTTCTGCATATCGATTCCTGGTGCATTGGCCGAGCTGATGATCAGGCGGTTGTTCTCATCCAGGATATACACATCCGAATTAGTGACCTGGCGCATCTGATTGACGAGGGTGAACATATTCTGAGCATCGATCAGGAAGATGACCTGTCCCAGAGGCTCAGAGCTTGTCGTCATCGGGAACGACTGGATATAGGGCAGCACCTCAATTGTGGTGCTCTCATATTGATTCATTGTCTGAATGGTCATATATTCCTGAAAATGATTACCGTGCAAATAGTCCTTGGCGAAGGTTGCATAATCCAGCTCCTTGAATTCGTACATCAGATGGAAGAACTTCCGGGCATCCATCTGAATATTAGGCGTAACAATCTCATCTGTACGATTCATATAGACGAAATAGTCGAACAGAAGCTCACGAGGTTTTCTTTTACTAGCCATGTCCTTCATCAGCTCGGTGTAGCTGTCTGTAGCCCCTTTGGCAGCAAGCTCCAGCTTTTTATTGAATACAATCTCATTGCTCAACTCGCCTATATAGAGAAGGTCGTCCTCGATTCCCGTCTTAAGCTGATTCAGCAGAGTCACGGTGGATAGCTCGGTCTGCTTCGTAATCCGCTGGTTGATCTCGGCATAGTAGACGAACGCGCTTGAGAGCGTAAGAATTAAGATGGAGACATAAGATAAGACGAAGATGATATAGACGCTATTCTTCTTTTTGAATCTCGGCTTGTAGGACTGGAACAATGGCTCACTTCCTAGTGTAAAATATTTAAATCAGAATCAAATTTAGCGTACCATGCTTTTAAAGCGTTTTCAAAGCATTAAGTTATGCATCTTAATCTATTATTGCTAGGGTGTAAATATATATTTTTTCTGAATGATACAAATACAGGGGCTTCATCGTTACTTCTCATGAAGAGAGGAAAGGGAAGAGCCTCAGCTTCTACGTAGAGTGGAACAGGCGCGATGTGTTTTTTAATTACAGTGCGGATACAGATACGCCACAGAATAAGTAATTGTTTGATAGATATAGAAGATTCTTCTGTTACAGGAGAATCTTTTTTGTTTTAAAATAGAGATAACTTTTACGGTTATAGGAGAGGATTAGGATGTTCCTGATGAAGCGGAGTCTGTTCGCCAAGATCCTGCTAAGTATGCTGATTACGACGACAGTTCCCTTGTTAATCACCAATTATATGTCCTATCATACGATCGGGCGTGCGGTCCAAGAGCAGTTGGTCGAATTGAATCAGAGCTCTATGGCAATCAAGATGTCGGGCATCACGAAGTATATTCATGACGTATCACTGCTCTCCTATACGTATTATGGAGACCCTGAGTTAATGCGGCTCCTGACCAAGAGGGAGACGCAGACCCCGGCGGAATCCGTATATATCAAGCAGAGAATAGGGCGGAACTACGCGGCCTTTCCGGAGATCAGGTCGATCGTCTACAAGAGTGCATTGACGAACAAGCCTTTCATCGTTAAATCCGATCTCAATGAGCGTATCCCAATGCCAGACTTTTCCGAACAGCCTCAGGCTGTAGAGGAAGGCGGTGAATTCAGTCAGGAATATTCGGTTGTGGAGTGGGGCGGAGAGAGAAGACTGCGGATTAACAAGACCTTCATCGACACGTCGAACCGGGAACTGCTCGGGATGACGACGATGATTGTACGGGATGCGGAATTGAAGCAGCTGGCCAATCCTCTAGGAACTGATGAAGATAGCAGGACTTATATTTTCCTTCAGGATGATCTGCAGCTATTGTATGCGACACCGGGTCCAGATGAAGATCAGGATTGGATAGAGCGGCTGCGCGAAGAACCCAGAGCGGTCAAGGGACTGATCAATGATCCGAAGGGAATATACATCTACTATAAGGATGATGCTTATAATCTTCCGATTACCCTGGTCCGGTTCATCCCTCAAGCGGTTATTGACCAGGCGGGGAAGAAGGCGCTGAACGAATCCTTCACCATTCAGTTGATTGTAACCGTGTTCATCACGGTGATGGCGGGTCTGATCTCGTACTTCATGCTGTTCCGGATTAAGCGGATTCTCAGGCATATTAAGCATATCCAGATGGGTAATTTCGATATCCAGGCGAATTCGACAAGATCGGACGAGCTGGGCGTTCTGGAGGACCGGTTCCAGGAAATGATTAAGCAGCTTGATATCCTCTGGAATCAGCAGTATCGCTACCAGCTAGAGGTCTCGACGGCCCGTCTGAAAATGCTGCAGGCCCAGATTAATCCTCATTTTCTGTTCAATACGCTGCAATCAATCGGCTCGCTCGCTATTAAGAAGAATGCGCCGGAGGTCAGCGATAAGCTAGCAGAGCTAGGGGCGATGTTCCGCTATAGTATGGATATCGATACGGAGGAGGTTCGTCTTCAGGACGAACTGGAGCACTTGAATTACTATATTTCGTTGCAGATTGGTAGATATCAAGATAGGATACAGTTCAAGCAGAGTTGTCAGGAGGAAGCGCTAGGCATCCCTGTTCCCAAGATGGTGCTGCAGCCGCTCGTTGAGAACAGCATTGTTCATGGCATTGAGAGGGGCGAAGGTATCGGCGAGATACATGTAGAGATTGAGGCGGCTGAGAAGCTAATCATACGTGTTATTGATAACGGGCGCGGCTTCAGTGAAGAGACGATCCGGGAGATTCGCGATCAATATTCGGAACAGTTGATCCAGCAAGAATCCCGTTCAAGAATTGGTCTGATCAATGTATTCAAGCGCCTGCAATTATATTGTGGGGAGGGCTTCGTCTGGAGTATCGAGAGCGAGCCTTACATCCGCACGACGGTAACCTTGGAAATCCCTTATCAGCATGGGAGTTGAACTAAGGAAGAACATCAGTACAATCTTTAGTTCAACTTATACAGAAGAAGGAGTGTGAAGAAGATGAAAGTGTTGATCGTGGATGATGAACAGCCTGTTCGGGAGAGTGTAGAGCTGTCCATCAAATGGGCCAAGCACGACATTTCTGAGATATATATGGCTGGAGACGGAATAGAGGCCCTGGACATCGTCCGTCGGGAGGCTCCGGAATTGATTATATGCGATATGAGTATGCCACGTATGGATGGGATTGGCTTTCTTGAAGCCCTGCGTGAGGAGGGCTGGGATTCTAAAGTCATCGTATTGAGCGGCTACCAGGAATTCCGTTATGCCCGGGCTACTCTACTGGCAGATGGTGTGGATTATTTACTGAAGCCCTTCAAGATCGACGATTTGGATAAGGCCATTGCCCGGGCCGTCCTGTCTATTCTGGAGAGCAAGCAGAATAAGAGCGAGGAGTGGAAAAGGAGCCATCAGGTAAATGAGGCGCAGGTGCTGCTCAATGAACAGAAGATGGTGACTTATCTGCAGAGCGAGACGGTGAATCACGAAGGAGTCCGTCAATTGCTCACAGAGGAGGGCTTCCCGCTGGAAGACTTCTATATCCTGCTGTTCTTGCCCAGGAATGCTGGCGAGGTCGTCGATCGGCAATTCATGGGGGACGAGTCGTTACTATTGTTCTCAGTCAGGAACATTTTGCGCGATGTACTGAATCCGCTGACCCATTCCTATTTCTTCCGGATGGAATCCTTCCTCTGCGTACTTACAGTAGGGAATATTTCAGCTGCCGAGATGGACTATTATCGTCGGAAGCTGGAGGAGTCCTGGATGTCCACCATCCGAATGGAGACCTTCTCAGGGTTCTCCCGGCAGAAGTTCGGCTATAGAGATATTCTGACCGGATTGAAGGAGGCGAAGACGGAAATTCTGAAGTCTAATGTGCTTGACGGGCAGCGGATAGAGGATGATCAGCGGCGAACGCCTAGCCTCATGGATAACGAATTACTGGTGCTGGAGGCGTTGAAGAAGCAGGACAAAGAGTATTTGGGAGAATTGATCCGCTCCTTTGTACTGGAACTGCGGGCTAGGGGCTATTTATCGTTAAAAGAACTGCAGCATTATACCATCGAGGCTAATTTGCTCATTATGCGTATTTCCCGGCAGCTTGAGCTGGAGCAGCATATCGAGCCTTTATCGCTGTGGATTAGCGATCTGGAAGAATGGGAGAAGGCCTTGACACATACCTTCTGGATGATGATTGAATCGGAGGGGGAGAATCTAGCCTCGTTGCGCAGCATTCATGCGATCCGGCATTATATTGAATCCCATCTTGGCGAGGACATTAGTCTGACTCTGCTAGCTGACAGGTTCTATTTCAGTCCGCAATATATCTCCAAGAAGTTCAAGGAGAACTATGATATGACGATCATGAACTATCTGACGCAGCTGCGGATGGACAAGGCCAAGTCTCTGCTTAGTCATTCGGAGATTAGCATTATCGAGATATCTCAGCTTGTAGGCTATGAGGATGATAATTACTTCGGCAAAGTGTTCAGGAAGCATGTCGGGGAGTCTCCCTCTCAATATCGCAAGAAGCAGCAGGAACGTTAATCGCCCGGAATGATTCAGATTTTACCTATACTGGCGAAGAGTTTACCTATTGGAGACCGATCTTGTCGAAATATAATTGACTTAGCAGCAGCAAGGGAACGATAGCTTGAAAACGTTGTCAAAGCAATAGGGCAAACGTTCCAACTATTGTCTCTAAAGGAATCTGCTCACAATGAAACGATCTGGTCAAAAATATCTAACGGGGGCGAAAGCATGAAGAAGACAAAAAAAGCATTTGGTTTCCTGGCGATGATGGTATTGATCGCATCTCTCGTCGCTTGTGGCGGCAAGACAAATAGCAATTCCGCAAATTCAGGCACAGACACGAACTCTTCGAATACATCCGGAGGTACGGAGAAGCAAGCGAAGATCTCTCTCTTCCAGAGCAAGGTTGAGATTGCTGAAGCGTTGGAGGAGCTGGCCAACAAATACAAAGAAGAGACTGGGAACGAGGTTGAGGTTTGGGGTTCGGCTGGTGATGCTTACATCACTCAACTACAAGCGAAACTAGCCGCTAAGGAAGGACCTACGATCTTCAGTATAGCGTCCGGGGCGGAGGCGGAGAAATTTAAATCCTACTATTACGACATGAGCAATGAGAGCTATGTTAAAAATATTGCGCCTAATATGGCGCTGGAAGTAGATAACAAGGTTGTCGGCGTTCCGATAGGGGTTGAAGGCTTCGGTCTGGTGTACAACAAGAGTCTGGTTGATCCGAAGGACGTAACCGATCTCGCTTCCTTTACGAGCAAGATGGAGAGCTTGAAGGCAGAGGGAATTAACGGGCTGAGCCTGTCCCAAGAAGCTTACTTCCTGATCGGACATATTCTGAATACACCATTTGCCCTTCAGGCAGATCCGATTGATTTTATCAATAAGCTGAACAATGGCGAAGTCAAGATGGCCGACACGAAGGAATTCCAGGAATTCGCCAAGTTTATGGAAGTGATTAGACAGAATTCTGTGAATCCGATGGAAGTTACTTATGATACACAGATGGGTGACTTTGCGACGGGCAAGACGGCAATGGTACACCAAGGCAACTGGAGCTATGGTATGCTGGCGGATTATGGTGATCTCGACATCGGTATGACAGCGTTGCCGATCGCTGGCAATAACAAGCTGTCTGTCGATATTCCAGGCGGTTGGGTTATCAACAATGGGGCGAAGCCGGAGGAGATCAAGGCGGCTAACGCGTTCCTGGATTGGGTCTATAACAGTGAGACCGGTAAGGATACGATCGTGAATAAATTCAAGTTTATTCCGGCAATGACCAATATCGAAGCAGACGGACTGGACCCATTGTCTCAAGCTGTATTCGAGGCAACGAAGAGTGGAAATACCATTCCGTGGGCGATGAACTACTTCCCGCAAGGCATTATCGTGAATGATCTGACACCAGTAACCTCTGAATTCTTCCTGGACAATGGTATGACCGGTGAGCAGTATTTGAAGAATCTGGATGATGCATGGGCAAAAGCCGCTAAGTAATCGATTTGAACAGCGTGGATGAGACACTAAAAGTATGTTGAACTACCTCTAAAAAGCCTAGCCTATCCCCTAGTGTTAGGCTTTTGTGTTTCATCATCCCCGTTTCAAATTAGACTGAACTGGAGAGGGCGTGTGGTAATGAAAAGAAAAGACAAACTTTGGTTCGGGTTATTTACGATGCCCTTGTTCACCATCTTTACGATCGTCGTCATTATTCCGTTTATTATCGGGATTGCCTATTCATTCATTAGCTGGGATGGAATCTCGGCTAACCCGAAAGTATTTGTCGGTCTGGATAACTACGCAACGATATTCCAGGATGAGCGGTTCTTCTCTTCCGCAGGGCATACCCTTAAGTTCACACTGTTAGCACTCGTTAGTGTGAATCTGCTGGGCTTAACCTTCTCATTGTTGGTTACAAACGGGCTGCGCACTAGCAAGCTGGCGCGTACCTTCTTCTTTATGCCGAATCTGATCGGCGGATTGATCCTCGGTTACATCTGGAAGTTCATCTTCACGGATGCGTTCAAGTTCCTCGGTGGCAAGACCGGGCTTGAAGGGATATTCTTCAACTGGCTGATCAACCCTAACTTCGCTTTATATGCTCTAGTCATCGTATTTACCTGGCAGATGGCCGGATATACGATGATCATCTACATCGCCGGGATTCAAGGAATTCCTGACGAACTGCTGGAGGCAGCTAAGGTGGATGGCGCGAATATCTGGCACAGGCTGACGAAGATCACCTTCCCGCTGCTTATGCCATCCTTCACGATCTGCTTCTTCATGACGCTATCTGGTGCGTTCAAGATTTATGACGTGAACTTGAGCTTAACGAACGGCGGACCGGTTCATTCGACGGAAATGTTCGCGATGAACATCTTCAATGAGATCTTCGGCTATGGCCGCTATGGAGTCGGTCAGGCGAAGGCGATCCTGTTCTTCTTGATCGTGGCCCTGGTGACATTGACGCAGGTAATCATCACGAAGAAGAAAGAGGTGCAGATGTAATGAGACGAACTAGCAGAGCAATCAGCTCCATTCTGTTGGCCCTTCTTGCACTCCTGTTCCTGTCGCCGATTTACATTATGCTCGTGAACTCCTTCAAGACGCGGGCAGAATTGTATAATAATGCGCTGGCATTGCCGGAATCCTTCAGCCTTCAATATTTTGAAGCAGCGATGAAGAAGATGAATTTCCTAACGGTTCTGGGCAACTCGACCTTCGTCACCGTGATGACTGTGATCTTCGTGGTTGTTCTTGCCTCCATGACCGCATGGATGCTGGTCAGAACCGATAATAAACTAAGCAAGCTGATGTTCATGGCGTTTATCTCGACGATGCTGATTCCATTCCAGACGCTGATGATGCCGTTGATGCAAGTGATGGACTGGATTCGCACCTACCTTCATATTCCGATGCTGAACACACATGGTGGACTGATCTTCATGAATATCGGCTTCCACGCCAGTATCGCCGTATTTCTGTACCATGGATTCATTAAGTCGATTCCGATTGCGTTGGAAGAGGCGGCGACGTTAGATGGCTGCAGCAAGTTCGGCGTGTTCTGGAGAATCGTGTTCCCCATGCTGAAGACGATAACGATTACTGTTGCAATACTGGATGTCATCAGTACGTGGAATGACTATCTGCTGCCCTCCTTGACGCTGTCTGATAAGGGGCTGAGGACGATCCAACTGTCGACGTTCTACTTCTTCGGCGAGTTCACGATCGTCTGGAATCAGGCTATGGCTGGTTTGACCTTGACCATTATTCCTGTCGTCATCTTCTATGCCATCGCCCAGAAATACATTATCAAGGGTATTGCCGAAGGGGCTGTAAAGTAATAGAGGCTGGAGTAGCAAAATGGGTTTGTTCCGTAATAATGCAGGAGGTGTCATATGGCTAGAGAGATCTGTATCATCACGAGAGCTGACGATTGCGGAAGCAATCATTCCGCGAACCTGGGTATCGAGCAGGCGCTGGAAGGTGGAGTATTGAGAAATGTCTCCATTATGGCGACCTGCCCTGCCGTCCGCGAAGCGGCTGAGATGTTCGCAGGGAGGGACGACGTCTGCTTCGGACTGCATTTCGTCTTGAATGCCGAGTGGAACGTTATCAAATGGGGTCCGGTGGCGGACCCTGCATCGGTTCCTTCCTTGATTGAGGCAGACGGTTGGTTCAGTCCGTATCCTCACTACTTCGAGGAGCATCCGCCCGTCATGGCGGAGGTAATGCTTGAACTCGAAGCTCAGTTCGCCAAACTTACAGAATTGGGCTTCCATATCACATATGTCGATACGCATATGGAGCCCGAATTAGCCATCCCTGGCCTTGAGGATGAGCTTCGTGCCTGGTGTTCAGCAAGGGGGTTGATCTATTGGTGGGACTATATATTTCAGAATATAAGCATAAGCGCGAATGATGATGCTGTTATCGAGCACCTTGGGCAGATCGAGACCCTTGGATCAGAGCGATATTTACTCGTGACCCATCCGGCTGTGGACTCGGAGGAGATGAGAACATTAGGCAATGCCTATGAGTCGGGACAGCAAATTGCCAGAACCCGGCAATATGACAGCCTGTTCTGGTCAAATCCGCGACTATCTTCTGAATACAAACATAGGGGGATCAGGCCGATCCGTTATGATGAGGCAGTTGAGCTGAATCTAAGTTAAAAATTTGTCTTTTGAGGCTGAAGCGGGGGTTAAGTGTGGGAGACCGTGGCCAGTGCTTCATTCGTAATCTGTTCAATGTCGACTGGAGATTGTGAGCCTTCACGAACCAGGTCAGGCAGAATTTGATGCAGGAAATAATCGACACAGTGCAGCTTGATCTGTTTGATCTTAATCAGAGCAACACGGTACATCGTGACGAACTCTTTCTCAGTGTTCCCCCGTTGCAACTCAGCAAATGCTTCATAGATTTGATCCATCTTGTCGGCAACCTCAAGGATTTGCCCCTCCACGGAATCATCCTTGCCTTCGCGCAGCTGTCTGCGGAAGATAGCTTGAAATTCCTCAGGTATATGTTCATCAATGAAATGCGCGACCATGCCCTCTTCAACCTGCTGCAGCATCGCCCGCAGTTCCAAGGAATAGTGCTTCACAGGTGTCTTGATATCTCCAATAAAGATCTCACCGTAATCATGGCTGCTCGTAATTTCATAGAGCTTCTTCCAATCTACTGCAACTCCATGGCTCTCCTCAATGTCTGCAAGCGTCTTGGCGTATTGTACGACCTTCCAGGAATGTTCGGATACGCTATGCTCCTGGAATTTGAATCTGCCCGGACAGCGGATAATCCGCTCTAGATCTGTTAACGACTGAAAGTACGTATGGATTCCCATCTATTGCAACATCCCTTTCCTCGAATTCATGTATTATGTGCTGCTGTACGAACAGTATACATCCGGTTTGTTAATGGACCGTTAACTAGGAGTAGAAGTTTATAGATAATGTTTTCTAAATGTAAAGGAGCAGGCCGCTAAATCCCGCGGTGTTGCTTCTTTTGTTTCTTATAGAGGTAGTTCAAAAAGCCCGCTTTTGATCACGAAGTGAATCAAGAAGTAACTCGGCATCGAATCTTGTATTCAGCCGGGTCTAAGCAGATGCTTACGAAGTCATGTTTCCTACGGAAACTTCTCAGGTGCTCACGTACCAACTAAAAGTAAATGCTTCCGAGGTCGTTTTCTACGAAAACGTGTAGCTCCGCTCCTCAGCCCCTAGCTTCATCCAATTGAAGCGTTTCGAAGAAACGCACATCGGAAGGATAAGCTTCGGTGTTGAAAACCGACCTTTTTGAACATACATTTTATGTGGATAGTGTTGAGATTTTTTCAACAACGTTGAGGTGGCCATGCACATGTCTCAACGCTCCACAATAAAATAGCCATGTAATGAATACAACATATGGGAAGTGAGAAAAGAATGAGCGAAGTACATTCGGGTGTAGCTCCTTCTGAAGGAAGTCAATTGGACACAAGTGTTTCCTTTAGAGAGAAGGCGACAAAGGGCAAGGTAGGATTTAGAAGAAAGCTATGGCTGTTCTGGGCACTTCTTGGACCAGGTATTATTTCTTCGCTGTCAAACAATGATGCCGGAGGCATGATCAGTTATACGATGACTGGGGCCGTATTTGGCATAAGCTTCTTCCTCCCATTATTGTTCCTGCTCGCCCCGATTGACTATAACATGCAGGAGATGTCGATGCGTCTAGGGGCGGTCACCAAGACCGAATACAGGGAACTGCTTCTTCGTTATTTCGGGAAGTTCTGGCATTACGCCAGTGTAGCAGCCTTAGGGCTGGCCAACTTGATGTACATTATAACCGAGTTTGTAGGAATGACGGCTGGACTGACCCTTATGGGGCTGCCGCTATGGCTAGCTGATCTCATCAGTTTCGCCTTTGTCAGTTTTGTAATGTTCTTTATGGGGTATTGGTCTAAGGAGCGATTAGGAATACTGGTCGGGGTAGTCAATGTTGTATTCATCATCGTCGCCTTTATGACTCATCCCGATCCCGCTGAGATCGGTAAAGTATTTACCAGCTGGCCGAGTATAACTTGGGACTTAAAATCAGATGGAATGCTGGTATTTATCCTAGCGACCATCGGAAATGCCATCGCTCCATTTATGCTGTATTACAACAACAACACGACGCTAGACAAAGGGTTAACACGCAAAGATTTACGGTTAGGACGCATCGATATTGCTCTGGGCTCTTTGCTTCAGCCGATCTTCGCGGCGGCCGTTATGATCTGCGGTGCGGCACTGATGGGCAATGTGGCTAATCTCGACGATTCCAATCCGGCGGATTTGATTACCGCATTCGTACCGGTTACCGGCCGCATAGGCAGCATTTTGTTCGCCTTGGGATTGTTTAATGCTGGCTGGCTCGCTGCCATTACGATCTCTTTCTCATCAGCCTATACCGTTGCTGGGGCCTTTGGTTGGAAGAGGAGCCAGAACAACAAAATATCAGAAGCGCCGAAGTTCTATGGTCTCTACTTTGGCTGTCTGTTATTAGGGGCTGTCGTAATATTAATTCCGGGCTTGCCGCTTAGTATGCTGGCCGTCTTTACTCAGATTTTTGCAACCATGTTGTTTGTTCCAGATTTGATCTTCCTAGTTCTGCTTACTAACAATCGAAAGGTTATGGGGGAATACGCCAACTCGGGATGGAAACGCCTGCTTGGATGGGGAATCATATCGCTTTATTCAGCGGTATCGGTGGTAACGATTATTTTAACATTAAATGGTACCATGTCTTAAAAATGAAGGAAGGCATCAATTTCATAAGAAGAGGTGAAGGGGTAATGTATTATTATTGCATCGTATGTCAGGGGCTTCATGATGAGAGGTATACGGCGGGGAAAATATTTAAGAAGGGGTATTTTATTGATGATACAGGTACGGGAATCAAGTTCCATCTAGGTATGTGTGATCCGGTCGCTTGGCCGCGATGACGGGGCTGGGAGCCAAACCAACATTGTAATACTTAGAGAGAAGTTGACGGCCAGATCCTTCATCGGTTTGCTGCTCGTAGTAGGTGGAACTTTGTTATTACTGTTCTAAGGGACGGGTCATTAGGCTATATCTTACGTAATAAGGACACCTGGGAGGTGTCCTTATTTAAGTTGAGCGGGCTCACGGATCGACCCTTCAATCGAGGTATATTCTTCTGCCGGTTCTTGCCGATTCCTCTGTTGCACTAATCAATTGATGCAAATAAGCAGCATAATGAAAGTCTGGTGTCTTAGGGTTGTCTGAATTGGACAGAATGTCTTCGGCGAAGGACTGGTGGGCACGGGCTACATTGGTGAGCGGGAACTCCTTCATATCCTCCATCACCACCGTGAAGTCACCCTGCTGACTAGAAGTAATCGCTTGACTCGAAGCGTATTTCACCATGGATATGCTTAGACCGCCGTATTGTGGATGCCCGATGGAACGGTTCTGATAGAGTCGGATGATCCCTTGTTCCCCCTGAATTTCAAGCAAGAATTGAGGGTAGGCTCCGCCCTGTAGATGGATAGATATAGGGATCTCCCGGTTGAATTTGCCTTGGATAAGATACTGATCTTCTATATTTTTGTGGGTCGTACGGCTCTGATCCGTAATGTGGGCTTCGGAATAGTGTGTATGGTGGCTGGCCTGAACTTCGGTAAAATGTCCAAATAGATAGCTCACGATATCCAAAGCGTGACCGCCGTTAATTGTCAGTAGTGTCGCTCCATTGCTGCGTTCCAGAATATAACTGCTGCCGGAGTCCACCCAATTGCCCTTGGCCTGTGTTGAGGACTTCATATTAACAGACAGAATTCTGCCGATCTCTTGCCGATCGATCATCTCCTTGACTCTGTGTACCTCGTCGGACTGGCGCGACTGTAAACCTATGGCATGTCGGACCTGAGAGCCATTGATCTGCGTTATGATCTCGTCGACTTCATTCGCAGTGATGGCCAGAGGCCATTCACAGTAAATATGCTTATTGGCCCGGATTGCATTTAGCACGATTTCGTGGTGATAGGGGGCCTTCACGCTGACAATAACCATGTCGACATCGCTAGATTCGAGCATTTTGTTGTAATCGTCATATGCGCTGACATTTCCAATCTGGTCCGCCGCTTCTCGGGCTGAAGCCATATTTGTAGTCGCTATTGCCGTAATTTTATGAAGCTCGCTGTGGAGCAGAGCCGGAATATGTGTCGAACTGGCCCAGCGGTTTCGAATTGAACCCCCGATGATGCCTGTTTTTATTTTCTTCATCCTGTAACCTCCCTGTCTTTAGCAGTAGTATAATATTACTGTCATATTAAAAAAAATGTATATATTTAATCTATATATCAAAATAAGTGATACGTAAGAGGTGAAGTCCGTTGGATATTGAGAATATGAGAGCATTCATCGCGGTCGCAGAGAACGGAAGCATCTCGTCTGCTGCGCAGGAGTTGCATCAACTGCAATCCAATATGACGGCCAAGATCAAGAAGATCGAGAGCGAATTTGATACAGAACTGTTCTATAGAAGACCAAGAGGGATGAAGTTGAATGAAGAGGGGAAGAAGCTCTATGCCCAATTTAAGAAGATCGTATTGTTATGGGAAGAGACCCGGAGCATGATGAATCAGGAGAATCCAGTGTTGAGAATCGGCCTTATGGTGAGCAAGCATCCGCCAAATTTCAATCAAGCGATGGGGATGTTATATGAGAAGTATAAGAACCTAACGGTGACGATTAGAACCGGGAGTACGCAGAAGATCGAGAATGAAATCGCTGACGGATTGATTGACATCGGCTTCTTGGTTGGGAGAACGGATGTGAGCCCACTTCATTACAAGAAGTACGGAACCGAGAGATTAGTATTGATTGGCAGAAATATTGATAAGCCGCTGAATACGCTCTTGAAGGATGAGAACCTGATTATCTCCTCCAGTAATTGCTATTACAAGAAAGTGTTCGAGCAATTGCTTGAAGATCATCACGTGGTCTGCACAGATTTCGTAGAGATTGCCGCATTTGAATCCTTGATCAGCATGTGTCAGCTCGGCATGGGAATAAGTCTGATTCCAGAATCGGATACAGCCGGGCTAGGAATCAGGGATTACCGAGTGATCGACCATCCTGCTTGTGAACTAGAGAAATATATCTGCTACAGGGAGAATCATAAGATTACCGGGATTGAGCAGCAGCTTATGAATATGCTTGCAACTGCTGATTAGCAGCGGGCAGTGGGGGAGAGGTCTAATTTTGCTCAAGCCATACTATAGATTAACGACACAGCCGGTAAAAGGGAGTAATTCCTGCAAATCTGCAGGTTTTTCTCCATTTTACTGGATTTCGAAGAGAATAGCGAAGAAGCCTGCAGATTTGCAGGCTTTTTCTAAAAACAAGCGATTTCATATGTTAAGAAATGCAGATCTGTAGTTGTTCAATCCCCGTTGCCATTGCAGGCAGGAAAGGGCCCTACTAACTCTGCCGTTAAGATCTTTCCCAAAGGGAGCATCAGAATTTAATCTTCAGACTAACCCCATCCACGAACTTACCTTCGGAACGGGTAATCGGCAGCTTCTGCTCTTCGGAGAAGCCAATCGTCTCCCCGTCCCGTAAAGTAACGTTATATTCGAGCACATAATCGGTAATATTGATCAGGAAGTCGCGTAGGTCGCTAGGGGTGGCCTGGCTGTCGATGATCTCAATCTCATCTTTGCCGAATGCTCGTAACCCGTAGGTATATGCCCCCATACCGGCTTCTGTTCCAACCAGACCGAAGTAGACCAGGTTCAGCAGTGGCAATATGTCATCCTGCTTCATGATCTCGGCCATCTCAATATACGGTTCTGGCTGGAATACGGTTCCTGCGGTATAAATTCCTATCGCATTGGGCAGCTTCAAACAGCTTGCCGCTAGCTTCGTAAATAGCTTGCCGCTATCAAGAGAGGAGCCAGAACGCGTAAAGACAGCCAGAATAATCTGCGCGACATGTGTACGGGTTACCTCGGCAGCTTCTTTCCAGAGATAGTTCGTTTTTGCGTTATGCTCGGCCTCCCCATCCGGTACGGGCGCATCTACGAAGCTAAGTGCCAGAGTGAATCCATCTGCTTCGAAGACTACAGTTCCTTCTTTCTCTGCAGAGCTTGCATCTTCCTCATCAGCCGGTGGGCAGACGATGCCCCAGTCTTCCAGTAAATTTGCCTTGATCTGCTCAAGATCGCATTCATGGGTATTCAGCAGAACGAATCCGTTGAATATGCCGGATGCACCTTCCTGCTCTTCTATATCATCACTTTCCGATTGTTCAGCCTCTATGGCTGCCGCTTGCTTCATCCAGTATTCGCGGATCATCTCGACCATCTTGATGGCTTCCTGCTCAGCAGTGGCCGGATCATACGGCTGCATCTCACTGAAGATATGACCACAGTGCTCTGTATCAGATGGATTCTCATATCCGCCGCAGACTCCGAGCAGCCATTTTCCTAACATCGATTTTTTGTACTTGAAAATATAGTAGTGCATTTCGTGTAGCTCAAATTCCCCCACAATCTCAATTTTGCTAGGCTTTCGCCCAAGCTCATTTTCATGCTCCAGCCATTCGATCATCGATTGCATGGCTGCTTGCTGCTGAATCGTCATTAATTTCTCTCCTTTATCTATACTCCTAATATATTCCTAAATAATAGTATGTTACCAAGTATAAGAATGATAGGCAATGGTACTGGATGGCTAATAGAATGAAATGTTTAGGAATTTAGTTACAAACTCAAAAAAATTAAAGGGAATTAACTCCAATAACACAAACTTCCTTGTCAAATCAATCAAGAGAATCTATAATGATTAGCGTCTAATTGCATATACACTGGATGAAGTTTACGGGAGATAAGCGTCAGGCTTGGCCGAAGGGGCATTAAACTCTCAGGCGCTATAGGGTTGGGAACACCCGACCTTAGGCAGGACCGTAAATGGACAGGACTCTGGAGAGACTCCGTTAATGGAGCACCGAAGGGGCAATACGCGCGCAGGCAGGGTAACAGCCAATGAGCACCGCGTTAAAACTCTCAGGTAAAAGGACAGGGATTGCGGGATCGGTATCGGAATTTATATGTGGTATATAACTTCAATCGATATGTGCTTAGTTTCACATATATAAAGATTGACGTGCCGACAATCTGCAAAATGTCCCCAGAGTCAAATCCGAAGGATTTGACTCTTTTTCATGTCTACTCTAGGAAAATGCAACATCATGAGGGGGAGAAGCAAATGCAAGTATTAGAGCAGATTAACCAATGGGTGTGGGGAGCGCCTTTGCTCATCTTATTAGTGGGAACAGGAATATGGCTGACTTGCCGGCTCGGGCTGCTGCAGGTCATTCGGCTGCCGCTCGCCTTAAGACTGGTATTCAAGGCCAAGAACGAGGGTGAAGGAGACGTGTCGAGCTTCGGCGCTCTGGCGACGGCGCTGGCTGCAACAGTCGGCACAGGGAATATCGTTGGGGTTGCCACTGCAATCCAAGTTGGTGGCCCCGGAGCGTTGTTCTGGATGTGGATGGCCGCATTCTTTGGGATGGCGACAAAGTATGCCGAAGGCTTATTAGCCGTGAAGTACCGGACGATGGATGACAAAGGGCAGGTCTCTGGCGGACCGATGTATTATATTGAGCGGGGGCTGGGGAGGAAGTTCAAGCCGCTTGCTGTATTTTTTGCTATAAGTGGGGTTCTAGTTGCACTCTTCGGCATTGGGACGTTCCCGCAGGTGAATGCGATCGTATCGTCAACGCAGTCGAGCTGGGGCGTACCAGCTATCGTGACGGCGGGGATTATGACGGTGTTAACCGCTTTGGTTACCCTTGGCGGGATTAAGAGCATATCCAAGGTCTCAACGAAGGTTGTACCCTTGATGGCTATTCTTTATATTGTTGCTGCACTAGTCGTGTTGTTCACCTTTGCTGATCAAATCCCGCATGCGGTGGCGCTGGTCTTCGAAAGTGCATTCCAGCCAGCAGCGGCGGGCGGAGGCTTCCTCGGGGCCACGGTGATGATGGCGATCCGTAACGGTGTCGCGCGCGGGGTATTCTCCAACGAATCGGGCCTGGGGAGCGCGCCGATCGCAGCAGCGGCTGCAAAGACCAAGTGGCCGGCGGAGCAGGGACTTGTGTCGATGACGGGTACCTTTTTTGATACGATTATTATTTGTACCCTAACGGGATTAACCTTGATCGTAACAGGGGTATGGCAAGGCGCTGAGCGTGGAGCGATGATGACCCAAGCTGCTTTTGATGCTGCAATCCCATATGGCTCGATCATTCTCACGCTATGTCTGATGCTGTTTGCATTCACGACGATTCTGGGCTGGAACTATTACGGTGAGCGCTGTATCACTTACTTGTTCGGTGTGAAGTCGATCTTGCCTTACCGCATTGTGTTTATCCTCTTGATCGCCTTCGGCGCATTTATTAAGTTGGAGGCTATCTGGTTGCTGGCAGATATAGTGAACGGACTAATGGCATTGCCTAACTTAATCGCTTTATTAGGCTTATCAGGAGTTGTGGTGGTAGAGACCAGGCGGTATATGCAGCACCTGAAAGAAGAGAAGCATTCAGAGCGTACCGCCTCAAAAGTTGCAATTCAGCCTGTCCTGGCGGAGGATGAATAACGGCAGCGGAATATTGTGTCTGAGTAAATTTAAGGCACCTCTATTTCGGGAACGTGGGACTTTGTCTCACCTATACCCGATATAGGGGTGCTTTTTGTTTTCGTTCGAGAGAGACATTTTCGCACTTTCGTCTTAGAATGAGAAGTAATGCAAGAAAGTGGCGACTTAGGAAGATTGCTGCTTAATTTTGGAGCCGTTATGTAGGGCTGGTGGTGCTTGAATGTTTAATCTGATTATGGCAATTCAAATATTGAGCTTCTTTTTTATTTTCAAATCCGTTTCGCGCTACTCATTTACGATTAGAGAAATGATCGTTTGGTTATCTGTCTTTTTACTGATTGGCTGGGTCTCCACGTATTTCGTTGGGGTCTGGGGGGCAGTTTCGTTATTTGCTTGCTTCATTGGTATTTCCTACTTTAAGAATCATAAGCAATTTTCCGCTTTAGGCATTTTTTATGGAGCATATGCCTTAATCATGAATTCGTTTCTGGGCTATTTAGCCGCGATTCCGATCACTTGGCTCGTTCAATTGATTTTCCGGCAGTCATCAGCCAATATTGAGTACCTTCCGTATCTTTTTACGGCGATGGCGCCGCCCATTCTCAATGAACTCCTGCTTCGGCAGGTACGTCGCTTTGTCCCGCAGTTAGGCAAACAGCTCATACGAGAATACGGTAAAATCATTTGGAGATACTGCGGTTCACTTAGAAAATCTCTCACGAACGACGAATACTGACAAGGAAATCAGCGGGATCATAGGCGCTGGGGAGAACTCATTAACCGTCAGAAGTCGTTCGGGGAGCATCGATATCAAATAGAGGATTAGCCTTGAGATGTGATAAATGTCATCGGAACAATTAACTTAAATTTTGAATAATAAGAGGAGATAGTTCTAATGAGAAAAGTCACATAGGAAGGGAGCGTCAGATCATTGGTACTTAATCGTGGAGCAGCGGATCAAGACTATATTCTTGAGCAGGTGGCCCAGTTATTTCAATGCAGAGTGTTATGGAGCGAGGGTCGCCCATGCCTGGAATATAGCAGTTTGGAAGAGTTGGATAAGGTCTCCGAGTATGTCAAAGTCAACTTCGATATGGATATGTTAGATGTGTTCTTTACAGCGGTTGAGAGCCTTCCTCTGGACGACTGATTATTAATTGGACCACTCTCTATCATTTCCATGGAAGTATCTGTTAGTATATTCAGATATAAGCTATAATGGGGGCAAACTTTATGTTAGGAGAGATGGTCTTGCATTTATTTAATCTTTGGTTGAATGAGTCTCAGCTCGAAATGAAGGACAATTTGCTGCAAATCTCTGCACCCGGAAAGACGGATTACTTCATCAATCCAGAGAGCGGCGATGTTAAGAATAATGCGCCTTTCTTATATGCTAATGTGCAAGGTGATTTCGTGCTTCGCGCCAAAGTAAGACATGAATTCATATCTACCTTTGATGGAGCCGCTCTATTTATTATGGATAGCGAGCGTGAGGATCGCTGGGCTAAACTCTGTTACGAATATACGGATCTAAATACATATGCAGTAGTTAGTGTCGTTACCAATGGAGTATCTGACGATGCCAACGGCCAGAACCTGACAGATAAGAGCGTATGGCTGCAAATCGGCCGGAAGGGCGATGCCTTCTCCATGCATTACTCTACGGACGGTTCTCATTATCACATGGTCAGAGTGTTCAACTTGAAAGCCTCGAATACCCTCAAAGTTGGACTGGTCTCCCAATCGCCAACTGGCGAGGGCCTGATTAGTGATTTCTCGGATGTTCAGCTCGAGCAGGTGACGATGGAGAACATCAGAGCGGGGAAATAGAAAGATTGAACCCATAGGAAAATAAATAGGGTGCCCTGAAGTCTGGAAGGACTGGGGCACCCTGTGTATTTTGAGAGACACTTCTACTATCTGATCTCCATCCCGTCCCAAGCCACGGTTATTTCACACGGGAAATCCTGCTTGGCGAACCACTCTGTCAGCTCGGCATGCGTTGAAGTGTAGTGGTTAATATGGGTTAGGTAGATGCGGGAGCCGGCATGAATCGTTCCTTGCTCCAGTAATTTGCGGAATAGCTCCATACAGCTGAATGCGTCTAGATGCCCATCCGGATGGAGCCCGCGCCCCTCAGTCAGGCCGAAGGTGCACTCACTTATCAGCACATCAAGCGCCACGCCTTCCAACGCCTTGAACGTATCCGGTAAATACCACCCCGTATCGACGCCATAATAGTATTTTTTCCCGTCGGCCATTTGCAGCAAGTAGTTGGCGCAGTTCTCGCCCATATTGCCGATATGGTTGCCGCGGTGTGGCGTTACCGTCATGCCCGCTATCTCTACCGGCTTATTGAATTCGAGCTTATGGAAGGCAATAATGCCGCGGTTCTCCAAATCCGCTGTCATCCCCTTGATGATTGGACGGCTCTGCCGGTAGAAATCAACGATCTCATAGGCTTTATCGGTGAAGTAGTAGTGCAATGGTTCATCTTGGTGTTCGATGACCATATTGCGTACATTCATCATCATATAATTCAAATGGTCTTCATGGGTGTGTGTTACAAGCACCTGCTTAAGCTTGGTGAAGTCCCCATATTCGATCGCTTGCTGAAAGGAATCCGCGCTCAGATCGATGCATACCTGCTCATTGAGCCGGATCATCGAGCGGCGCCGGATCTCTGAACCGCCTGTTCGCCGGGCATTGTCGCATACCGGACAGGAGCAGAACGGATTCGGAATCCCTTCGGCCGCGCTCGTACCGTAAAATTTCATGCTGATTTCCCCTTCCCATCTTCCGTGGATAATTACTGCTGATTCCAGCGGTCATAGGCCGCCTGGTAAATCGCAAGATATTTATCCAGATGCATTTTATTGAGTGTACTCACATAATTATCCCACTCATCAAGTGATTTGGCACCTGTAATGAATTTGACCACCTGTTCCTCGGTGTATGCTTCGATATCTGTGGCATAGGTACTCAATTGGATATTCTCATCCTCGGAGAAGTTCGGGATCATCAGCTTCTCATCGGGTACGAGATAAGGGCGGACGACATCCTTATTAGCGATCATCTCAGGAAGTACAGCCGCGCTCTGATCGACCTTCTGTGTAACCCGCTGCGGTATCTGTCCGCCTTGGAAGATCGTATAGTCGGAGAGCGCTTCATCTACAGTAAGGCCATCAGGGTTATTCGCGTATTCATCCTTCAATTTATAGAATCCGTCGCTGTCGATCGTGTAGGTCACATCCTTAATCCCCAGGCGGGCCATGGCGGTCCCTTCTTCACTAAGGAAATAGTCCGCCCAGCGCAGTGTAGCTTCAGGATGCGTATTCTTGCTGGTGATGACAAAGGAGCCGATATCCCGTACCTTCGGGCTGACGCTTGTCCAATAGACATCGCCGTCGATCGCTCTCATGACCGGATTCTGCACGTAATCTCCGCGGTTCTTGCCCATCCATAGATTGTTGTTACCTTTGGCCACGTAGCCGATCCGTTCTTCATCCACCTTGGCTACAACCTGGTTCATATCCTGTGAGAACATCTCCTTATCGATCAAGCCTTCTGCCCAGAACTTGCTGAAGTAGGTCAGCATCTCCTTGAATTTCTCATCTGTGGCGATATAACGGATCTTACCGTTATCATCTACATCCATGTAAGGTGCGATAATTCCCGAATTACCGCCGAAGCCCCAGTTCCCGTAGAACGATTTGAAGAATTCGTTCCCGTTATTGGCTTTCTCCTTGTATCCGGAGAGCGGGATTTCATCAGCCTTGTTATTTCCGTTGGGGTCTTGTTCCTTGAACGCCTTCATGACCTGATAGAACTCATCCATTGTTGTGGGCATTTCAAGTCCGAGCTTGTCCAGCCACTTCTTGTTAATCCATGACGAACCAATGCGCCCGTCGGCTTCGCTGATATTGGGTAGGGAGTAGATATGGCCATCCGCCGAGGTGATCGATTTGCGAATCCCTTCGTCCGCTGCCATCAGCGCGGATAAATTAGGCGCATAGCCGGCTTCGATCAAATCATCAAGCGGGATGATTTGACCCGCGGCCGCATACGAAGTGATAAGCTGTGGTGTCAGACCGGCCCGCATGACGAAGTCAGGCAGATCATTGGAAGCGAACAGAAGGTTTCGGCGCTCTTCAAAAGCGTTCTGTGGCACACTATCCCAGTCAATGATGACATTGGATTTTGACGCGTAGTCTTTTAATCCCGTATGTTGGTTCCAGTCTGTAACAAGCTCATATTTGGCGACAAGCCCCTGGAGATGAATCGGCTTATCGGCAATAGGAAGGCCGGTCTTTGTAATATTGGCCGCGGTCTCTTCATCTTTGGCCGCAACGTCTGCATTCCCTTTGCCAGTCGTCCCACAGGCAGTTAAGGTGAGAAGCGACGCGATTTGTACGAGCGTGATCAGCAAGACAAGTCTCTTTTTCATTATCGTAAGCAACTCCTTTTATATGGTGAACTAGTGAATTCGTGAATTCGTTCTCTCGCAAGCGTCATCCCTTAAGGGCTCCGATCATCATTCCTTTTACGAAATACTTCTGAAGGAATGGGTAGAGCATGAGGATCGGTACGCTCGACACGATAATTACTGCGTATTTGACGCCTTCCGCGACGAGGAATTTGCTCGTGTCCATCTCAATGGAATCCATCATGACATTATCCGATTGGTTCATCACGAGAATCTCGCGGAGGAACAGCTGCAGCGGATATAACGTCCGATCTTTGAGATATATCATCGCCTCGAAGTAGGAGTTCCAATGGTAAACGGCATAGAACAGAACCAGCACGGCCATAATCGGGGCGCTAAGCGGCAGCACGATGGAGAAGAAGGCGCGTATATTGCTGCAACCGTCGATATAAGCCGATTCATAAATCTGCTCGTCTATGGTTGTCTCTAGAAAAGTCCTTGCCACAATCATATTGTAAACGTTGATGGCAGTCGGCAGGATCAGGGCCCACATCGAATTATACAGGCCTAGATCGCGGACGAGCAGGTACATAGGTACGATTCCTCCGCTGAAGAACATCGTGATCGTAAAGAACACCATGCAGGACCTGCGCCAAGGGAAATTCCGGCGCGACAGCGGATAAGCACCCATCATCGTGAGAGCGATATTGACGGCGGTGCCGATGACTGTATACAGAATCGTATTGCGGTATCCGATCCAGATCTCGTGATTCATGAACACCCGCTGATAGGCCTCCAGATTGAACCCCTTCGGAATCAGTCCGACTTTTCCGGAAATGACCAGCTTGGGATCGCTGAGTGAAGCGCTGACTACATAAATGAGCGGGTAGAGGATAGCCAGAACCAGGATCCCGATCAGAATATAAGTTATCGTTAGAAATACGCGATCTCCCTTAGACTCCCGAATGCGCTGTGAAGCTGCTTCCATGGTTTTCCCTCCCTCTAGAACAGACTGCTGCTGCTGTAGCGTTTGGCGATCTTGTTGGCGGCCAACAGCAGTGCGATGTTAATAACGTTATTGAAGAGCCCCACGGCAGTAGAGAATCCGTAATCCATATTGATCAGACCTGTCTTGTAAGCGTAAGTAGATATGACCTCAGACGCCTCAATATTGAGGCTGTTCTGCATAAGAAGAATGCGTTCGTAGCTGAGAGTCATCATCTTCCCCATCTGTAGAATGAATTGAATAACAATGGTCGGCATAATACAAGGGAGATTCACATGAATAATTCTCTTGAACCGACTGGCCCCGTCGATTTGCGCTGATTCATGTAGTTGGGGGTCCACTCCAGATAATGCGGCAATAAAGATAATTGAGTTCCACCCGCTATTTCGCCATATATCAGAGCTGACATAGACTCCGGAGAAATAATCGGGAGAGGTTAGAAAGGGAATCGGAGCGATTCCGAACATCTCTAGAACATTGTTGATATAGCCGTTCTCTCCGGTAAGGAATAAATTGATAATCCCGACGAAAACAACCGTGGAAATGAAATATGGAGCGTAAGTGATCGTCTGAAATGTCTTCTTCAATCTTTCCCGTCTGATCTCATTGAACATAAGCGCAAGGATGATTGGTATTGGGAAGCTGATGAAGGTTTTAAGCAAATTGATGACTAATGTATTCTTTAAAATACGGGCAAATTGGAATGATCCAAACAGCCGCTCGAAATTATCCGTTCCGATCCAGGGGCTCGATGTGATCCCAAGAGCCGGATTGAAGCGTTTGAATGCCAGCTGTACGCCGTACATCGGGCCATAACAGAAAATAAGAAAGTAAAGGATGACTGGGATAATGAAGATCAGGTAATCCCAGTTGTTCCGTATGCCTAGCTTCTTTCTGGCGGATTTATGGACCGAAGCAGGCGCCGATTTAGCCTTTACAGGCATAAGATAAGCCTCCTTCTCCTTAGCAGATCATAGTTGTATATTTGTGGATCAGAACCGAGTCCGGCCGGAATCGCGTTTCTATGGCCTTGATATTAAAGAATCCGCTCGGATGGGGCAATCATCGATATTTGGCTTTTGACGGCAAGGATTGATTTTTGGCGTGAATTTGAACCCGGCAATTTTCGCAGTGAATCGTCTATTTTTGCTATTTGGCTAAGATCAATTGATAACCCTAGTCAAAATTCGTATACTCGATATAATCTTTTTTGCATATTTCATCATGGGAAGTGAGTATTGTGCGGAAAGCCCTGCAATCGAAGCTGTATCGAAATTTTCTTGGCAGGTATTTGCTGATTCTGGCAGTGTCTGGTCTGTTGCTGTTAATTACTAATATTATTTCTCTCTCAAATACCTATCATCGTCTGACGGAGAATACTCATCGATTCATGGCGCACATGACCGAGCAGTTGGATACTCGGATCCTTGATCTGCAGAAGCTGACCTTGTCCGTCTCACATGACACCAGGCTGCTTCCTTATCAATTACACGAGCAGATCAATTACCCGTATTTGATTGCTGATGAACTTGATAAGTTGAAAGCGCCTTCTTCGGAGCTTGATTCGATCGGTTTATTTTATAGGAATACGCCGTATAGCTCATTGGAGGATGTCATCTTCACAGATACGGGGATGTATACGGCGGAGAGCTACGCCAAGCTCATCTGCCGGAGCAAGATCGCACCGGAGAGCCTGCGTTCGCTGATGGAGGACTTAAAGACGCCGATGCTGCTGTCCTCATTAACCAACGAGCATAATCAAGGGGGCAGGGATCATGTATTGTTGCTTCTCGTTCCGTTGGACAGTACGCCTTATTCAAATGGAATCATGATCTATAAATTGAATTATGCGGCTATGATAGACAGCTTCCAGAGGACGATCGACCCGGCAAGCAGTCTGATTATTTTTGATCGCTATGGTACACCGTTCTTCTACTTGGACGGAAGTCCTGATTTGGATTGGAGGGAGCTGGCGCTTGCTGTCCAGAATTCGGAGCAGAGGTTCCGTGGGTATCTTCTCTTGCAGGAAACCTCTGAGAAGCAGCAGTTCCATGTGGTGAACGCTACCCAGCGGAATGCTTATTTCCATGAATATTATGTCGCGCTTACGGTCTCGCTCGGAATTGTACTGCTGTCACTGGGACTTGGGCTGGTGCTTAGCTTCCGCTCGGCCCGCAAGAGCTATGAGCCGATCCAGGAGCTGTCTAGCCGTCTTCCTTCGCTAACGGAGAGATCCATCGCTCATGATGAAGATGAACTTGCCCAGCTCACGCGTTATATCGAGCAAATGAGGGACGAGAGCATTAATATGTCCCATATGATGCATAATCAGGAGATATTGACTCGGAATCAGCTGCTGCTCGCCGTTTTAATGGGCAAATTAAATGTAGATAACACGACGCAGGCTAACCGCAGCGTACTCCATAAGTTGCTTGACAGCCGAGAATGGAGCAATGTGCTGGTGATTATGTTCGATGACTACAATTCGAAGGTGGGAAAAGAGCCGCTAAGCGAGCAGTGGCTGCTGAAATACGCGGTATGCAATGTGTTTGAGAATTTGTCCGGAGAGCATGGTATTAATTATGCGCTGGATCTGGCGATCGATAACGGTATTGTAGGCATCGTATCATGGAATAATGAGTTCGCTGATCAATGGGAGGAGCGAAGTCGGGCATTCGCAGCCCAGGTTCTGAAATTTATGGACAGGCACTTTAAACTTTCCTTGTCCTGTACGATCGGCGAACCTCAATCGGCGGCGGAATTGTACCAATCCTATAATTCAGCCACATCATTGGCTGAGTACCGCATTTTTGCAGGCAAGCAATCGATCATCACCCAGTCGGAGGTCATTCAGCAGCAGAAAATAGAGGAGGATATGGTCGGCGATAAACGCCAGATTACCGATATAGCGGAGGAATTACATACTGCGGTATGCTCGAAGGATCCGGAGAGATTACAGCGATTGATTCAGGAGCTGAAGGAGAGGTTCACTTGGCTGGAGGATGCCTCTGCTTTTCGCCTGACCTTTCTGCAGATGATATTTACTTTGAACCAGATCGTGAACAATATCTCGCTCTCCCACCGCGAAGCGATTAAGTATAAGCTGGAGACGCTGGCTGATCATAAGTCCGAGACGGTCGGAGAGGCCTGTGCCAATCTGCTTGATGTATCCCGCAGCATCCAGGACAGCCTTGGAGAGGATTCGAATGAGGATCGCCTGTATTCTTCAATGCTGAGCTATGTGGCCCAGAATTATGCGGATTACAATCTGAGTCTTTCGACAGTAGCTGAGCAGCTATCCTTGACGCCTTCTTACGTAACACGCTATTTCAAGAACAAGAACGGGCTTCCTCTTATGCAATATGTATCTAGAATTCGTATCGAAAAGGCTAAGGAACTGCTCGAGACGACCAACTTCTCCATCAAAGAGATTGTAGAGCAGGTTGGATTCGTGGATGAGAACAATTTCTCGCGGGCCTTCCGTAAACGTGAGGGGGTTTCTCCTACCAAATACCGCTCTGTCCGGCAGAATTTTTCGAGCTGATGCTTCATCTCACTAATTAGACAGAGAGGCTTGCTAATGACGATTCATTAGCAGGCCTCTTCTCATGTTGCACGGTTCATTGTGAATAAGAATAGCGATTCATGCGGTTCATGGCTGAGCTTAACCCTTAAGATAACTAAGCAGGATATCCTTCAGGATCAGGAGTTGTTCCTTTGGATCCAGGTCAGGCTCAACGGTGAGAATATTCTTCTGCAGGGACAGCTTTCTTGCGAAATTTCCGAATGTGTTGATGACCGTTGTCAGTACTTTATCTACCGGAATATCATTCCTTATGGAGCCGTCCTCCATCCCTTGCTGGATAATGCTTGAGAAGACGTCGGAAATTTGCCGATATATCTTATTAAAGATATCGATATCCTCGATGGGTTCTTTGTAGTAGGCGGCATAGCTCTCGAAATTCTCAAGAAGCTTCACATTGGAACTATCGTCGCTATCGAGCAGAGTTATGAAATCATCAAAGAGAAGGCTAATCTTCTCATAACAGGGCACCTGCATTTCGGCGATCGCTTGGAAGGTATGCAGTACGATTTCCAGATTTCTCGTCGCCACGGCGACGACAAGCTTCTCCTTCTTCGGGAAGAAGCGGAATACGGTGGCTACACCAACGCAAGCTCGATCCGCGATATTCTGCATCGTGGTCTGATCAATGCCTCTTTCTTTGAATACTTCTTCGGCCGCTTCGATGACAAGCTGAATCCTATTCTGTTTGCCGCGTTGTAATTCGTCCTTATGCCTCGTTTTTGGATCCATATAGAAGCCTCCAAAATTGTCGTTATCGTATTATTATATCGTTCCTCCATTGGCTGGACAATGATGGATGTCTGCTGCGGATTTTGCATAGGGGAATTTTTATTTGGGATTTGTCGAGAATAACCGTTGACTAAATATAGGGTAGAGGGGTATACTATATTTGTAATCAGGACGCTCAATGATCTGTACTATATAGTTATGGAATTGAGGAAAGATAATAATAACGCCATAAGTTATTGGCGAACCTTAGAATAATCAGGAGGTAATCGAAATGGAAAATGTATTGCTTAACGTGAAGGGAATGTCTTGCAGTCATTGCGTTAATTCGGTGGAGGGAGCTCTAAAAGAGATCGGGGCAAAAGGAACGGTTGATCTGGAGAAGGGAACGGTTGCTGTAGAGTTCGACGAGAGCAAGCTCTCCATTGACCATATTAAGGAGGCCATCGAGGATCAAGGCTACGACGTTGAGTAATAAAGGTAGTTCAAAAAGTCCGCTTTTGATAAGAAAACCGATCGAAGTCATTCAAGGATGAGCGACCGCGATTCAAATGTAGGTTTTCTTGCGATATAGAATTTCATCAACTCCGTTGATAACGAATAAATTCTATATCTAACACGAAGTAACACTGAGAGCATATTCGACATCGAATCTTGAATTCAGCCAGGCCTTAGCAAATGCTTACGAAGTCATGTTTCCTTCGGAAACATCTCAGGTGCTCACGTACTCACTACGTACGCTCCGCTCCTCAGGCCCTAGCTTCATCCAACCTTCTCGGTGCTGAAAACCGGACTTTTTGAACATGCATTAGAGTAATATCCTAATTTTAAGCGGGTGATATAAATGGAAGGAACAAAGCAGACATCCTTGCAGATAACGGGGATGACTTGTGCGGCCTGTGCGAATCGGATTGAGAAAGGTTTAAATAAGCTCGAAGGCGTCTCGGAAGCGAATGTGAACTTCGCGATTGAGCGGGCGACAGTTACTTATGATCCAAGTGTCGTCGATGTAGCAAGGATGGAGCAGAGCATCCAGAAGCTCGGCTATGACACCATCAAGGAAAAGGTAGAGCTCGAATTAAGCGGCATGACTTGCGCGGCCTGTGCCACGAGAATTGAGAAGACACTGAATAAGATACCCGGTGTGAGTCAAGCGACCGTTAACTTTGCGATGGAGACCGCTCATGTGGAGTATAATCCGGCTGAAGTCAGCGTCCCCGATATGCAGCAAAGGGTAGAGAAGATAGGCTATAAAGCTTCCCTTAAGCAGGAGCAGGCGGATCCATCCGAGCATCGTAAGCAAGAGATAACCCGACAGAAGCGCAAGCTGATCGTGTCGGCGATCCTCTCCTTACCGTTATTGTGGTCGATGGTGGGTCATTTCTCCTTTACAACGTGGATCTGGGTCCCGGATCTTTTCATGAATCCATGGTTCCAACTGATTCTGGCTACGCCAGTTCAGTTCTATATAGGCAGACAGTTCTACATCGGAGCGTACAAAGCGCTTCGCAATGGCAGTGCTAATATGGATGTGCTCATCTCGCTCGGTACGTCTGCAGCTTATTTCTACAGCTTGTATCTAACGATCGCGTGGGCTGCGAACGGCGCTGATGTTCATCATGGACCATCGATGTATTATGAGACCAGTGCCGTGCTAATTACGCTGGTAGTCATGGGTAAGCTGTTCGAAGCACTGGCAAAGGGGCGTTCGTCCGAAGCGATCAAGTCGTTGATGGGCTTGCAGGCGAAGACAGCTCTAGTCGTCCGTAATGGTCAAGAATTAAGTATTCCGATCGAAGAAGTGATTACGGGGGATGTCGTGCTCGTTCGTCCAGGTGATAAAGTTCCGGTTGACGGTGTAGTGCTGGAGGGCATGTCGTCGGTGGATGAGTCGATGCTGACAGGTGAGAGCATTCCCGTGGAGAAGAAGGCGGGCGATACCGTTATAGGCGCAACCATGAACAAGAATGGCATGCTCAGAATTAATGCGACCAAGGTTGGCAAAGAGACGGCACTCGCGCAGATTATTAAAGTCGTGGAAGAGGCCCAAGGCTCGAAGGCGCCGATTCAGCGTGTAGCTGATGTGATTTCTGGCATTTTTGTTCCGATTGTGGTTGGGATCGCGCTTGTTACTTTCCTCATCTGGTACTTCCTTGTCTCTCCGGGGGACTTTGCCGGTTCCTTGGAAAAAGCGATCGCCGTGCTCGTCATTGCCTGCCCTTGTGCGCTCGGTCTCGCTACTCCAACTTCGATTATGGCTGGGTCTGGCCGTGCGGCGGAATTCGGCATCCTGTTCAAAGGCGGCGAGCATCTGGAGCAGACGCATAGGATCGACGCCATTATCCTGGATAAGACAGGTACAGTTACCAAAGGCAAACCTGAGCTTACCGATGTGCTGACAGAACGGAATGAGGCTGAGTTCCTAAGATTAGTTGGTGCAGCGGAGAAAAATTCGGAGCATCCGCTCTCTGAAGCGATCGTCGAGGGAGTCAAGGCGAAGAATATAGATCTGCCGGGTACGGATTCCTTCGAGGCTATTCCCGGATTCGGCATCAAGGCTGTGGTCGAAGGCAACGATATTCTGATGGGTACGCGCCGTTTGATGGATAAGTTTGATGTAGACGCGACAGATGCTTATGCCTCAATGTCGAAGCTGGAGGAATCCGGCAAGACGGCGATGCTGGTCGCGATTAATAATGAATATGCGGGTATGGTCGCTGTAGCTGACACGATTAAGGAGAGCTCGGCGGCAGCGGTAAGCCGTTTGAAGGAAATGGGTCTCCAGGTCATCATGATCACCGGTGACAATGAACGTACGGCTAGAGCGATTGCCGACCAAGTCGGTATCGATCACGTCCGCGCCGAGGTATTGCCGGAAGGCAAAGCCGAGGAAGTGAAGAAGCTGCAGGCAGAAGGCAAGAAGGTGGCTATGGTCGGCGACGGCATCAATGATGCTCCGGCGCTGGCAACCGCAGATATCGGCATGGCGATCGGTACAGGTACGGACGTAGCTATGGAAGCCGCTGATGTAACCTTGATGCGTGGCGACCTGTCCAGTATTCCGGATGCGATCTATATGAGCCGGAAGACGATGCGCAACATTAAGCAGAACCTGTTCTGGGCACTCGGTTATAACACGCTGGGTATTCCGATCGCAGCATTAGGATTCCTGGCGCCTTGGGTAGCCGGGGCCGCTATGGCATTAAGCTCGGTATCTGTTGTTCTGAACGCACTTCGTCTGCAACGTGTGAAGCTTCGAGGATAACTTGATGAATAGAGAGCAGTAGCGAGAGCATGGAACTCAGTGAGGGAGGAGGTGAGACTATGCAAGAAACAACAGTCAAGGTCGAGGGTATGAACTGCGAGAAATGCGCCAGGAAGGTCGAGGGTGCGCTTGAAGCGATTGGTGCTGAGGGACATGCAAACCTGGAAGAGCACACCGTGAATGTAAAATATGACTCATCCAAATTGGGACTTTCAGATATTAAAGCAAGTATTGAAGCGAAAGGCTACCGCATAGCATTGTAATTATAAATAGAACCCCTGCTGGTCGTCGTATCTTCAGGATACTTTAACCGCAGGGGTTCTTTGGTATTTCATAAATGATCGATGCTTGCTCTCTAGTATGTGATGATCATATTGTAAAATAAGACAGACAGCTGTCACTTGCAATATGGTATAACTAACTACATCAATAAAACAAAGGAGTGTTAGCCATGGCAAGTTACGAGTATGCATCCAAACAGGACCTTATTGATACGATTCATTCCCGCTACATACAGCTTGACGCTGAATTTGATGAAATCGAGAACAGCCAAAAGGATAGGCGCATTCCTGAAGTGGACAAGACGCCTGCGGAGATCATCGCTTACCAGCTGGGCTGGCTATCCCTCGTCATGGGCTGGGACAAGGATGAACGAGAAGGCCGGGAAGTACGGATGCCCGCGCCGGGTTATAAATGGAATCAACTTGGCGGACTGTATCAGTCTTTTTACGATGAGCACTCCTCTAAGTCCCTGCCAGAGCTCAGATCCTTATTCCTTGAGAAGGAACAGCAATGGTTGGAATGGATTGAGACTCTGACCGATCAGGAACTCTTCACGCAAGGTGTTCGAAATTGGACGGGAGACAAAGAGAACTGGCCGATGGTCCGTTGGATTCATATTAACTCGGCGGCCCCATTCCAGAGCTTCCGTTCTAAAATTAGAAAGTGGAAGAAGCACACACTACATAGAGCGGCTCGGCAAAATTAATGCATTAAGTCCGGCGCATATAGGCACGCACGGTTAACGGCGCAAAGATCAGGACGATCACCGCAGCGCCGATCAAGGAAATTCCCAAGTCCCAGCCGACAGTGCCAGAGTTGGCCAGATCACGTACGGCCGTTACCAGATGGGAGATCGGATTGAACTTCACGAACCACTGCAGCCAGTTCGGCATCGTCTCCACCGGTACAAAGGCGTTGGAGAGGAATGTGAGCGGGAACAACACGATCATCGAGATTCCCTGTACGCTTGAGGCTGTGCGAGCAATGACGCCAAAGAATGCGAAGATCCAGCTGATTGCCCAGGAGGAGACAATGACGATAATACCGGCAAGGGCGACATGCTCCAGGCCTCCGTCTGGACGGTAGCCCATAATATAGCCCATCACAAAGGTCAGCACGGTCGCAATTGTATAACGGATCGTATCAGCGAGCAGCGCTCCTGCGAGCGGAGCAATCCGTGCGATCGGCAGTGACTTGAAGCGGTCGAACACGCCTTTGTCCATATCCTCGCGCAGCTGGACGCCGGTCACGACAGAGGTCGTGATCACGGTCTGAACGAGAATGCCAGGGATAATGACCGGCAAGTAGCTAGCTACATCGCCAGAGATCGCCCCACCGAAAATATACGTGAACATTAATGTGAACAGGATTGGCTGCAACGTGACGTCGAATAATTGCTCAGGCGTACGGCGGATTTTGAGCAGTCCGCGGTAGGCCATCGTAAGCGAATTGCGCAGCGATTGCATGAAGCTGGTATTGTTTTTTAATTTGCGTTCAGATACAGCTTGAATGGAAGTTCTCATACTGTCGTTCCCTCCATGGTTTTGGATTCATAGGCTGGTGCAGTGGCATCCTTCCCCGTATCCGTTGCCCGTTGGCCGGTGATCGTCAGGAATACCTCGTCGAGAGTCGGCTTCTGCACGCTCATCTCGGATAGAGCAATTCCTTCGCCACGGAGTGCGATCAGCAGATCGGTGACGAGATCAGCACTTGCCATCGGCGCCGTGATCTCACCGGCCTCCGAAGATATGCTCGACGGCACCTTCAGCACCTGCTCGATCATGCGGCGAGTCTTCTCAATGTCCTGCGCATGCTGCACCCGCATATGCAGGGAGGAAGTGCCGACGGACATCTTCAGCTCATCGGCAGTGCCTTCGGCGATGACCCGTCCATAATCAATTACGGCGATCCGGTCAGCCAGTTGATCGGCCTCTTCCAGATACTGCGTTGTAAGTAGCACGGTTGATCCCGTATCCACTAACCGGCGAATCGTATCCCACATCTGGGAACGCGTGCGCGGGTCGAGCCCGGTAGTTGGTTCATCGAGGAAGATGAGTGGTGGCTGGGCGATCAGGCTGGCAGCCAGGTCCAGTCTGCGCCGCATGCCGCCAGAGAAATTTTTGAGCGGACGCTTAGCCGCCTCGGACAAGCCGAATTCCTCAAGCAGTTCCACAGCCTTGCTCTTTGCCTCTTTACGCGAGAGGCCGAGCAAGCGCGAGAAGATGATCAAGTTCTCGGTAGCGCTGAGCGACTCGTCGACAGAAGCATATTGCCCCGTTACACCGATCAACTGACGTACAATCTGCGATTCCTTGACTACATCATGGCCGAAGATCTTCGCTGTTCCGGCATCCGGACGCAGCAGTGTGGCCAGCATACGAATCGTTGTTGTCTTGCCCGCTCCGTTAGGTCCAAGCACACCATAGATCGAACCTGCGCGTACATTTAAATCCACACCATCCACCGCACGATTATCTCCAAATACTTTGACCAGACCGCTTGCCTCCACGGCCCAGTTGCTATTAGTTTCTTTGTATTTCTGTCCCAATTTTATTTCCTCCAATCCACAACATATAGATTCAAAAAAGTTTGCTTCCCGGTGTTGAAAACCGGACTTTTTGAACCCTTAATTGTTATCGTAATCGGATCATATCACCGCTTTTTAAACAGAATGTAAACAATGAAAAGTTGAATAAATATAAGACAATTATCTTTTTGTTCATTGACAATGATAATCATTTTCAATAATAATGAATTTGAATTATAAAATATGGTAATGCCATAAGTGAATCTTGGAGCTGATCGAATCTCCCGACCATTAAAATATAGAGGAGGAAGTAATCAGATGGGGAACCCATTGGAGTTGTATGATGTTACGATCATTGGCGGAGGGCCTGCAGGCATGTATGCTGCTTTCTACAGCGGCATGCGCGATATGAAGACGAAGCTGATTGACGCGAATCAGGAGTTGGGTGGAAGAATGCTGTTGTATCCAGAGAAAATGATCTGGGATGTCGGCGGAGTAACTCCAACTTTATGCGGAACGCTAACTAAGCAGTTGGCTCAGCAGGCGCAAACCTTTGACCCTGCGATCATCCTCGGTGAGCAGGTAAGCGAGTGTGAGCGCCAGGAGGATGGCACCTTCCTATTAAGAACAGCATCGGGCCGGGTTCATTGGACGCGTACTGTCATCATGGCTATCGGCTATGGAATTCGTAAGATGGCCAAGCTAGAGATCGAGGGAGCGGATCGGTTTGAGGTAACTAACCTGCATTATACGGTACAGGAGCTGGATGCATTCCGAGGCAAACATATCGTCATCTCGGGCGGAGGAGATTCCGCGGTCGATTGGGCTAACGAGCTTCAGTTGGTCGCTGCATCTGTAACGATAGTGCACCGGAGGAATGAATTTGGAGGACATGAACGAAATGTGACCCGCATGCGGGAGTCAACTGTAAATGTCCGTACTCCCTATATAGTAGATAAGCTGCACAGTCGGGACGGGAACCTGATTAATCAGGTAAGCATTACCCATGTGGAGAGCGGTCGATCTGAAATTCTTGACGTGGATGACGTGATCGTAAATCATGGAATGAGGAGCGACTTCGGGCCTGTTCGCGATTGGGGCTTGAATATTGGAAAATGGACGGTGAACGTAAATACTCGGATGGAGACGAATACACCGGGCATTTTTGCAGCCGGAGATTTCGTTGATTATGACAACAAGGTAAGACTTATCGCCGGGGCATTTACGGATGCCGTGCTGGCTGTAAATAATGCTAAACTGTTCATAGATCCAGGAGCGGAGAAGGTTGCCTATGTGTCATCGCACAACAGCCGCTTCAAAGAGAAGAATCGTGCGCTTGGTGTCATTGAAGAAGACAGGCATTGATAGGGTATGATTCTGTCACATGACAAAAGAAGTGATGACAAAACTCACGATTTTGTCGAATCACAGTATATTACTATGGAATATATAACGACGATTATCGGATTATATTTACATTACCGTTTTACAGAATCAGGTATATTTCCGCTGGTTCCCGACTATATTATAAGAGTGTGTTTCAAGCACACAAGTTGCAAGCTTTGAAATGACCTCAAAACGGTTCATATTGTTGTTACAGGTGCTAAACATAATGACTTGAATCATTCTTTACAGGGAACAGGTAATAAATCCAAATTAGTACAGTTGCTTATTTAAGCGAATTGAACTATAATGAGAGTAATTGGAATTTTGGCCTGAACTCACATATTGTAGAGGGTTATGATTTTAAGTGCATAGCCTTGTGCAATATGTGATTTTTATTATTTAAACGAATATAGAGGTCATATAATTAAATTTTTGGAGGTAATATTCATGGAAACAGGAACAGTTAAATGGTTCAACGCAGAGAAAGGCTTTGGTTTTATCGAGGTTGAAGGCGGCAATGACGTATTCGTGCATTTCAGCGCGATCGTTGGCGATGGCTTCAAATCTTTGGACGAAGGCCAACGCGTTGAGTTCAACGTAGTTCAAGGCAACCGTGGTCCACAAGCCGAGAACGTTGTTAAGCTGTAAGCTTATCTAAAGATAATATGCCCCAGACGTACCAGTTTGGGGCATTTTATTTTATCAGCTAATCATTCCAGATGAGAAAGAGAGGGATGCTTCGTGTACAACTCGAGAAAAAAGCAGGCGGAAGAAATTCCAGAGGAAGTCACGGCCATTTGGTCTTGCACGAATGATGATTGCAACGGTTGGATGAGACGCAACTTTGCTTTTTTGAATCACCCTACTTGTCCTCAATGTGGGTCTACCATGGCGGAAGATGAGCGGATGCTCGCAGTATTGACCAATACCAGCTTCAATCATCACGATTGAATGAAGTAAGCTAAGAAACATGGGGTAGAAAACTATATGATGAATTTCTCTATATGAACTGACGCTCGGTACAATGCCGGTGTCAGTTTTTTGTTATTTGCACACTCCTTTATTTGTTAGGATGATCTACTGAGAACTTATGGCTTGTCATTACAGATGTCTAGGGTATAATGGGCCATAATGGTCTTGCATCACTATAATGGGAGGCTAATGATAATGCATACAAGCCATAGTCTATTCAATCAACTAGCGGCGGCCAATATCGATCGCCAGGGCACTCTGCTCGTGCATTCATCCATGAAGAGCATTGGTGAAGTAGATGGAGGAGCCGATACGGTGCTGGATGCACTAAGTGAATATATGCAGGAGGGGCTGCTTGTTCTTCCGACCCATACCTGGTCTTACATTAATGCGGATAATCCAAAGTTCTATGTGGAGACCTCCCCATCCTGCGTCGGTATTTTGCCGGAATTGTTCCGGGGGCGCGAGGGCGTGATTCGTTCTTATCACCCGACACATTCGGTGGCGGCTCTGGGCGAGGATGCGGCCGAATTCGTAGCCGGGGCGGAATTATGCGATACGCCTTGCCATAGAGAGTCCCCGTGGGGCAAGCTGTTGGATCGCCAAGCGACGATTATGCTTGTGGGTGTTGATCTAAGACGTAATACCTTCATCCATGGGATCGAGGAATGGGTGGACATTCCCGGCAGAGTTACGGATAGTCATGAGCAGTTATTCGTTGTGCTTGGTGATGGAACGGAGATTCCGGTACCTTCACGGCGCCATTATGGACTGTCATGGTCCGAGCATTTCTGGAAGGTAGAGAAGATTCTTGAACGGGAAGGGGCGATCCGCAAGGTCAAGCTCGGTGATGCCGATACCTGGATCTGTCATACCGTGCAGATGACGGATATACTGACGAAGATGCTGCGTGAGAATCCGGATTTATTCTCGGATAATGAGCCGCTTGCTGATGAGCTGATACACTTGCCCTAATCGGGAATTTGGATTCATAATGATATAGTGGTTAATATCGACGTAACGAATATATCAAGTGAGGATTTATATGAAGCAATATGAAATTGTCGAACAGCCCATAGAGGTTCAGCCTTATATCGATTACGTGCTTCATCCTGGAGCAGGTGCGATAACGGTATTTACAGGACATGTCCGCGAATGGACACAAGGGGTTAGAACGCTATATCTTGCTTATGAGGCGTATATTCCAATGGCCGAGAAGATGCTGGCCCGAATTGGCGAAGAGATCGACGAGAAGTGGCCTGGCACAAGAGTCGCGATTGCGCATCGTACCGGTGAATTGCAAATCTCCGACATCGCTGTAGTCATCGCGGTCTCTTCTCCTCATCGTAAGGCAGCATATGAGGCGAATGAATATGCAATTGAGCGTATTAAGGAAATGGTACCGATCTGGAAGAAGGAAATTTGGGAGAATGGCGAGGAATGGATCGGTGATCAGCGGAGGAATCCGGAGCCGAATGAAACTCCTTGATCATCTGAAGTTTAGCTATACAAAGAAGGTGAAGCAGCTATGAAAATAGAGCCGATGCAGGACCAACTGCAAAGGCCGATTAGGGATTTGCGGATATCTGTGACCGACCGTTGTAATTTTCGCTGTACCTATTGTATGCCTAAAGAAATCTTTGGCGATGATTACAGGTTCCTGCCCAGCGAAGAACTGCTTGCCTTTGAAGAGATCGTCTTAGTTGCAGAGATTTTTGCCTCTCTCGGTGTCCGTAAGCTCCGTCTGACAGGCGGAGAGCCACTGTTGCGCAGCAATTTGCCATCGTTGATTGAGAGGCTGTGGCAGATTGACGGGATCGAAGATATCGGACTGACAACGAACGGACTGTTGCTGGGACGATATGCAGACTCCCTGATGAATGCAGGGCTGCGCCGTGTGAATGTGAGCCTGGATGCGCTCGATCCTAAGCTGTTCGGACATATTAACGGACGAGGAATCGAGCCCTCACACATTCTGGACAATATTGAATATGCAAGACAGACCGGCCTGCAGGTGAAGGTCAATATGGTGGTGGAGAAGGGCTTGAATGAGCAGGAGATTCTGCCTATGGCGGCCTACTTCAAAGAACGTGGGATCAAGCTCTGCTTCATTGAATTCATGGACGTTGGGAACGATAATGGCTGGAGTATGAAGAAGGTCGTGACCAAACGGGAGATTTATCAGATGTTGTCTTCGCGATATGAACTGGAGCCGCTGGAGAGTAATTACTTAGGGGAGGTTGCCCAGCGATATCAGTATAAGGATGGCTCGGCCGAAATTGGCTTCATCACATCGGTATCGGAATCATTCTGTTCCACCTGTACCCGCGCCCGTCTCTCGTCAGAAGGTAAAATCTACACTTGTCTCTTCGCTTCGGAGGGTTTCGATCTGCGACAAATGCTGCGCAGTGGGGCTTCTAGGTCTCAGCTTACCCATGCGATACGCGATGTATGGGAGTCGCGGCATGACCGCTATTCCGATGAACGCACCGAACAGACGGCCCAGACCCGCAAAAAAATAAATATGTCCTATATTGGCGGATAATAAGAAGAGCAATCCTCCTAATCTCCTTCGGGAGACTGGAATGGATTGCTCTTGTGTGTTCTACTAGGCTGATAAAATAAACGGCTGAGCGATCAGTCCAGTTCAACCCAGCGCGTCGCCCACTGTTGGATATCGTCCATCAAGGGAGCAAGATCGCGGCCTTTATCAGTTAATGAGTATTCTATGCGTACAGGCTTCTCCGGATATACAGTACGCTGGATGACTCCTTCTGTCTCAAGCTCTCGCAGTCGGTCGGACAGAACTTTACCGCTCAGATTGGGTAAAGAGTTCTCGATATCCACAAATCGCTGCGGTCCGTCCAGCAGTCGGTATACGATTAATGTAGACCAACGTTTGCTTAATAGTTCAATAGCTCGTTCAAATCGGGGGCAAAGCTGCGGCATTTCCATCGCTATCACCTCTTGTTAAGCATTATACATCCGCTAAATAAAATTAACAAGATAACTTTTCGTAACCAATATTATCACTAGCGGATAAATTGTAGAAATATATCTACTTACATAAAGTAACCTATAGCCATTTTATTTTAGCTAATTAAACGATACAGCGAAGCAATAATACCTAATAGGTGTTGTAAAAGAACTGTAAAGAGTCTGCATGATTCATTAGTGTTATACTAACAGCACAGTTTTTATGAGAGCTTATGAAATGGATGAAGGATGTGTGCGCTCAATGTCAAATCGCAAATGGCTGCTTGGACTGATCGCCCTCGTCGTTATTTTTGGCTATATATTGTCTCAATTCTTCTTCTCGACGTTGAAAATCAATGATCTGGTACGACAAATAAGCCCGAATAAGGCGGAGGAAGCTTCGCTGAAGTATGTTGTACTGATATCTCAGGAGCAAGACAATCCATTCTGGCGGGAAATGGAGAAGGGAGCCAAGGATGAAGCGGGGAAGCAGGGAATAAAGTTAGTCTACATGGGACCGATTCGCAGCAATCCGACAGAGCAGATCCGACTGCTAGAGAAGTCGATTGCTCTGAGACCGGATGCAATTATGATCCAGGGCATGGCTGACCCGGGCTATGAACGGCTGATTAATCAGGCGGTAGCTCAAGGAATCCCCGTGATTACGGTGGATGCGGATGAACCGTCGAGCAAAAGGCTGGCTTACATAGGGACGGATAATCGGGCTGCTGGCAGACAGATGGGCGAGCTTGTGCTGAAGGATCATGCAGGCAACGGCAAGATTGGTGTCATTATCGGCAGCGAATTAGCAGACAGTCAGCGTTTAAGGCTGGAGGGGTTCCGCTCGGTTATTACCTCGGCTACCGGTATGGAAATCGTAGACGTCCGTTCTTCGAATATTTCACATATTGGAGCTGCCAAGCAGACACGAGATATGCTCAGCCAATATAGAGATATTAGAACGATCGTCGGATTCAGTTCCCTGGATGCCGGAGGCATTCTGGAAGGAGTGAAGGCGATTGGTCAAGAGGGTGTTCGTATATATGGGTTCGATGATCTAGAAATAACACGACAAGGTATCGCGCGGGGTGAGATTATGGCATCTATAGTACAGCAGCCGCAGGAGATTGGTGCTAAGTCGATGGCTTTGCTAAGCAGCTTTTTTCAGGGAGACAAGCTTACTGGGGAGTACTTCATTCCTACCTATGTCTTAGATCAAGCTCAACTGCAGGGCGGAGGAATTAGCCCATGAATATGCGCAGAATGCTGTTCATCGTTATTCCGGCCATGTTAATTCTGAATAATGCGGTATCCTTCTTTATCTTTCAGAGTGGGCGTACGGTGCAGCAAAGCTATAATATGATGCTCGACCGGGTACTACTATACAAGCAAATTGATCAACAGACGCGGATAAACTTAAGCGCGATCAATGTATATCTCATGGACCGCAGTGATAGCAGCCTGGAATTGTACAAGGAGAGGAACGAAGAGCTGAAGAAGCTGCAATCCAGCTTATCGAGACAAGAAGCCATTGAATCGGCCGGGTTAAATATGAGGGGCTTTCGCCATTTACTGTCGACCTTTATCTCGCAAGAACAGAGCATCCTTAATTCTCTCGAGAGCACGGCTCCCCTTGCCTATGCTGCGGCTTATACGGAGGCTGAGACAACTGCGGAGTTTATCCAGGAAGAAGCTTATCAGCTCATTGATTTAGAGTTAAGCTATTATCAGCCGTTTTACAAGAAGATTCTCGTTCAGACCGAAGTGATGAACCATTGGGGGATTGCTGTCTTTGTTCTGAATACGATCATCAGCGTCATGTTGGCTTATTGGATTTCATTACGCATCACAAGACCGATACAGGAATTGGTGGAGACGGCCGAGCAAATATCCGAAGGAAATCTGCAGGTGCGCCCTCCCTCCATCGATGCGCATAATGAATTTAGCGTGCTCTCCGAGGCGTTCGGGCAAATGCAGAATAATCTTCAACTGCTGATTGAGAAAGAAAAGGAAGGGTTGGAGAAGGATCGACTCGTGAAGGAGCTGGAACTGGAAGTGCTGCAGAATCAGATTAACCCGCACTTTCTATTCAATTCGCTGAATGTGATGTCCAAGCTTGCGCTGCTGGAGGGGGCGGAGCAGACGAGTGATCTGACAGTGTCGATGTCCAATCTGCTCCGGTACAATCTGCGGAAGCTGGATCGTCCAGTGACGTTAAGGGAAGAGGTGGAGCATGCCAAGGAATATTTCTTCATTCAGCAGGCCCGCTTCCGCGAGCGCATTCGCTTCGAGACCGAGATTGACGAGGCAGGTCTTGATGTATTGGTGCCTGTGCTGACTCTACAGCCTATTCTTGAGAACGGGTTCGTACACGGCATCGAAGGAATGGAAGAAGGAGCGGTAGTCAAGCTGACAATCTCGTGTGAGCCTAGCGAGACAAGGGTAGCCATTTCTGATAATGGGGCCGGTATGAGCAAAGAGGTTCGCGACTCGCTACTTAATTATGATTCGAATCGTCTAGGAGCGCGCGAGGTTCCCGAGAAGGGGCATTCCACAGGGCTTGGCACCCATAACGTGTTCAAACGTTTGGAGTTATTTTATAACAAGAAAGATATGATCGAAATTGAGAGCGCACCGGGAAAAGGAACGACAGTGATTATCCGGATTCCAGCTACAGGAAAGGAGGAGAGCCATGTACCGCCTACTGATAACAGATGATGAAGCTTTGGAACGGGAGGGAATTGAGTGGATCGCGACGCGGATGATGCCAGGCACGTTCGAGGTCGCTCATGCGGAGAATGGGAGGATGGCCATCCAGAAGGCGGCCGAATTCCACCCTCATATTGTGATGATGGATGTGAGAATGCCGGGGATTCAAGGATTTGATGCTCTGAAGGAGATTAAAGCGCAGAATCCGGATGTAAAAATGGTGATGATCACGGCTTATGAATATTTCGATTACGCGAAGCAGGCGATATCCCTGGGAGTCCGGGAATATTTGGTGAAGCCGGCTAAGCGGGCCGAAGTAGCGGCTGTATTGGAAAGGCTCGTCCAGGAGATCGAAGCGGAGCGGAATAAGCGAAATGAACAGCTTGCGGTCAGAGATAAGTTCTATCAGCTGCTGCCGCTCGCAGAGACGGAAATTGCACTGCATTTGATGGCCGATCAGGTAAATGAGACCGAGGTGGAACAGCTAGCCGATATTTTAAGTCTATCTATCGAGAGAGGGTGTGCATTGGTGCTTGCCTTTCCCGAGCTTGGTGATGAGAAGAAGCGGGTATATGAAGAGGTCAAGAATTTGGCCCATGAATCAATAAAAGAGCCCTTTACTGTGACGATCAGCTCGTTGGTATACCAGCATATGGCGATCTTCCTGCTTGGAGATACGCAGGGTGGTAACGCTTCATTACGGGAAGAAGCTGCGCTTCTGGCTGGTAAGTTGGCCGAAGGGCTTCGTCAACAATGCGGCATTATGATATCGGTTGGCATTGGTTCAGTGCAAACGGGCATCCCAGGTATCAAGCAATCGTACTATGAGGCTGTATTTGCGTCCAAATATGATCAATGGGGAGATATCAATCGCTTTGAGGACTTGAATATTACTGGAACAGAGCGTCCTGGCAAGAATGAAGACAAGCTGCCCTCCACCTTACGTTCCGTCGGAGAGAGTTCATATGTTGATTTGGCTATCCGCCAAATCCGCGAGGAGCGGGAGCAGAGTACGCACAATATGCTAGACCAAGCTGTGGCTTATATCCACCGTAAATATCAGGAGGATCTCTCGCTTGAAGATGCAGCAGAGCATGTTCACCTGAATCCTTATTACTTCAGCAAGCTGTTTAAGCAGCAGACAGGGGAGACCTTCATCGACTATGTTACGAGACTGCGCATCGAGAAGGCTAAGGAGATGATGAAGGATAGCCATCTAAGCCTGAAGGAAGTGTGTTATGCCGTCGGATACAAGGATCCCAATTATTTTAGCAGAGTGTTCAAAAAAGTCACCGGAGTTACACCGTCGGAATACCGACAGCAGCTACGATGAGAGAGGTCCATGTGTTTTAACGTGGACTTTTTTGTCATAAGTGCTTAATTTGTGCTAGCGTAATGTCCCTTGGCGGAACAAGAATGGACGGGGATTAATTTTATGCTGGCATTGCACAAATTAGTGAAGGGATTCGAGCGCAGATTAGAATAGTCCCCGTGTTACAATAACTTTGGATTTCAGAGAGTATGTGAAATCGAGAGAAAGTACAACACAGAAGGGACGTCAAATGATGAGCTCTAATATACCAGAACAAGGCGATCGAGTCAGTATGAGATTCGTGACCTTGGTGTCTATAGTCGCTGCTCTTGGCGGGGTGTTATTTGGTTTTGATACAGCTGTAGTGTCTGGTGCAATCGGTTTCATGCAGCAGCATTTTGACCTGAATGACTTCCAGGTAGGCTGGGCTGTATCCAGCTTGATTATCGGTTGTATCGTCGGAGCCTTGTCCTCCGGAGTATTAAGTGAGAAATTTGGCCGCAAGAGAGTACTGATCACGGCGGCGATCCTGTTCATTATCGGATCTGTCTTCTCAGCAGTACCGAATACGTTCAACGAGTTCATCATTGCTCGAATGATCGGTGGAATCGGGATCGGGATTACGTCAACCCTGTGCCCCTTGTACAATGCGGAGATCGCCCCAGCCAAATATCGCGGCCGCCTTGTAGCATTGAATCAACTGGCAACGGTTACAGGAATATCCTTAGTGTATTTCGTTAACTTATGGATTGCTGGCTTCGGGAATGAAGCCTGGGGCATATCCACCGCTTGGCGCTGGATGTTCGCCTTCGGTATTATCCCTGGTCTGTTATTCTTGGTCCTGCTGTTCTTCGTGCCTGAGAGCCCAAGATGGTTGATCAAGCAAGGCCGGGCAGCCGAATCTCTTCCGATTCTGGTCAAGATTCATGGCGAGACATTGGCGAAGCAGGAAGTGCTGGACATCAAGGAGTCGTTCAAAATTGAGAACGGTTCGATCCGCCAATTGTTCAGTCCAGCTCTGAGACTGGCTCTGATTGTAGGTGTCGGACTGGCCGTGCTCCAGCAAGTGACGGGAATCAATGCGGTGCTGTACTATGCACCGGAGATATTTAAGCAGACGGGCGCAGGAACAAATGCAGCCCTAATTCAGACGATCTTTGTCGGAATCATAAATCTCTTGTTCACCATTTTGGCAATCTGGCTGATCGATAAAGTAGGCCGTAAAATGCTGCTGCTGATCGGATCTTCAGCGATGCTGATCTGTCTGATCGTCATAGGCGCTGCATTCCAGACAGGTCATACTTCCGGTCCGCTCGTGCTGATCTTTATTCTGGTCTATGTAGCGGCCTTCGCCCTATCTCTTGGGCCGGTGGTATGGGTCGTTATCTCCGAGATCTTCCCGAACCGGATTCGCGGCAAGGCTACGGCGATTGCGTCGATGGCTCTCTGGACGGCTGATTATATCGTATCCCAGGCCTTTCCGCCGATGCTTAACTCTGCAGGCCCGGCGCTGACCTTCTGGATCTTTGGTCTTATGGCGCTGATTACGGTAGTATTCACTTGGCGTAAGGTTCCTGAGACCAAGGGGAAGTCACTGGAGGAGATCGAGTCGCTGTGGGCTGCTAAATAACGCATTGCTTAATACTTATTTGAGTAAGAGTATCCGAGAGAATTCTAGATATATTGATGCGAGGGGCTTTCCATTATGGAAAGCCCCTCGCTGTATATTCTCAGGATGGATTCTGCTAACCCCATCGGGATATTATTGAGCAGCTACCGTATTGTTATCTGGAGTAACAATAACGATTTCCGCGTTCGTAATACCTGGGAGAGATTTCGTCATGATTGGCGAATGGTATACTACCACCTTCATGCCGTCCTTCAATTCCGTGTCATCTCCTGCTAACGGGAGGATAACAGTCTTGTCGGAGATGTTCAGAATGATGTCATTCTCTGTCTTGTCGTCAGAGCCAACGTTGAGATAGACACGGCCTTCGCCTGCCCGTTCCGAATTCGTGATCGTGCCTTCTGCTTTGACCGCTTGAGCTTCTTTGACAACAATCTTGTCGGCATGGGTTTGACCAGGATAGCTCATTGCCATTACATTGCCATAGAAGGCATCGATATAGCTATTTTCTTTCAATGCATCGGCAGTTAATAAAGCCCCATTCTCATCGACGATTACTGTATCTTTATCCACATGCAGCATGACATAATTGGTGCCACCATGCTCCATTGGGTTACCGATTACGGTGATCGTTTTTTCATTCTTACTCGTGATAATTCCGCTTGTACCCGGAGTAAGATCAGCAATCTCGTCTGTATTTACAACGAGATAGTTGGTGGTTGACTGTGCAGGTAAGCTCATCGTCACGGCAGGGCCATAGAATGCTTCCACACTCATACCGGCCTTAATCCCGCCAGCTTCGATAGCCTTGTGGTTCTGATCGAGGATGGTTGCTTTAGGATCAAGATGGAGAATGATCTCATCGTTATAACCGCCGTATAGATCTGTTCCCTTCACGAAGATGCTTCCATCTTCAGTCACTTCGGAGACAGTACCTTGAATAGCACTGAAGTCACGATCTTGAACGACCAGTGTCAAGGCAGTTCCGCGGGCTGGCAGGCTCTTGGTGATGTTCGGTCCGTAGAAAGCTTTGACTACTTTCTTGTCATCGATAATTGACTTCAAGGCAACGGTTTGGCCTTTTGCATCGACGATCTTGGTATCTTTGGTAATCGAGAGAATGATCTCACTTTGATCGGTTGCAGCCAGGCCGCGGCCGGTGACAGTAATGAATTTGCCTGTATTATCATTAACGAAATCGGTGATTTTCCCCATTGTTCCAGGTACAACCTTGGCTTGAGTGATAGCAGTCTCATTAACTGGCGTTGCTACTCCTTGTTGAGCAAAAGCTGCTGTAGGCAGAGCGGCCATAGCCAGGATCGTTGCGGTTGCTAAAACTTTGAATGGTTTGTTCATCAGTATTTCCTCCTAGTTCTATGTGTAGGTAGTACTTACAGCTAGAAAATTGCCAATATGGCGTGTCCTTGTTTGCTGTTTTCGTCTTTATAGACGGAGGTCATTAAGAAATGTTGCAGATAAAGTGAAAATTTTCATAAGTGGGTGGACAGTGGAGAGCGTTAGGAATGCTGTTTTACAGCGCCCTTACATGTGATACTCTGAAACATAGAACATCTGGTTTAAAGGGACAGGACAGCCATATCGACAAGGAGGCATCACATATGACAATGAATCAAACGATCGGATCTGCGTTCAACAAGACTACATATCGGCTCTCGGGTCATGGCCCAAGAAATATAGGAATGCTTATGACAACATTTCACGATATGGATGAGAATACAGACAGCGATATGTACGGCAAGGGAAAGCTTATTGAACAGTTCCAGGAGAAAATGGCTGAATTTTTGGGCAAGGAGAGCGCTGTGTTCTTCCCCAGCGGGACGATGGCACAGCAAATCGCATTGCGGATCTGGTGTGACCGGCAGGGACTGCGAAAGGTCGCGTACCATCCTCTCTGCCATCTGGAAATTCATGAGGAAGACGGTCTCAAGAAGCTGCATGGAATAGAACCGGTCCTGCTGGCTGATCGAAGCCGCTTAATCACTTTGGACGATGTTAAAAATATGAGCGAGGACATTTCTTGTCTGCTTCTAGAATTGCCGCAACGAGAAATCGGCGGACAGTTGCCGGACTATGCGGAGCTTGAGGCCATTTCAGCATATTGTCATGAGCAGGGAATTAAGCTGCATCTTGATGGTGCCAGATTGTTCGAAATTCTTCCGTACTACGGGAAGACTGCTGCGGAGATTTGTTCCCTTTTCGATAGTGTATATGTTTCTTTCTATAAAGGGATCGGTGGTGTGGCTGGAGCCATTCTGGCCGGGGATTCGGAGTTTACAGAGGAGTCGAAGCCTTGGAAAAGACGGCATGGCGGCGATTTAATCAGCTTATATCCTTATATTATCAGTTCAGATTACTATTTCGAGCAAAGGATCGGCAAGATGGAGCAGTACTATGAGGGAGCCAGACAGCTGGCTGAATCGTTCAATCGTTGCCCGAGAACTGCGACGGTACCGGAGGTCCCGGTTTCAAACATGTTCCATATTCATTTTGCGGCACCCCAAGCGCAAGTTGAACAGGCTCTGATCGATCTGTATGAGGAGACAGGGATCGGCATCACTTCAAATCTCCGGGCAATGGATGAGAACTCATGTTATACAGAGATCAGTGTTGGAGATAAATATGCGGAGCTGTCATCGGAGCAGATCAAGACCGTATTCTCACTGTTGAATCGGAAGTTAAGTTTACTTGATAATCTATAGTTCTAAAGGATCAGAACCAAGCAAACCTACAGCGGATGAATAATGTCATTAGCTGTGGTTTTTTTGGTTTTTTCCACATTTTCCCGAACTATACAATAGGTTGAAGTCAAAATTGTCCGTGAATGGGTAAAAATCAGACCTGTCTCAAGGCAGATCATTGACACTATGATGATGTACAGTATTGAAATCTTAGCTTGCAAGGTGAAAGGGGGAGGTTTTTGTTGAAAGCGCTTTATAAGAGGGTGTCGATGGTGTTGATTGTCGGAATGCTGCTTCAGGTGCTGATTCCCACCGGGCTGCTTGTGACCAAAGTGTCTGCGGATGAGGGAACCGGGGATAATCTCGTTCCTAATGGAGGCTTTGAAGATGTGGTTCAGACAACGGATGCATCCTGGATTGGCGGCTTGAAGCCAAATGGTTGGGGAGCCTGGCTGGCCAGTAAGAATGGCAAGGTGTCAGTCACAGATGCGGTTTACCACACAGGTGCTTATTCTGTACAGATCGAGCATACCGGCAGTGATAGAACGGGGCTCTCTATTAATGTGCCTGTATCGGCAGAGGGCAATTACAAGCTAAGTGCCTGGATCAGGACTCAGGATGTCGTATCCAGCGGTGGAGTATTTGTCAGAACTAATTTCTACCGGAGTGTAAATGGGATGGATGGCAGCACTGGTGATGATAAGATTAATGATATCGTCGGCCCCATAACGACAAAAATGGCAGGTACAAATGATTGGACTCTACAGGAGGTCGTGGTACCTGTTCCGGCTGGAGCTCGGTATGTTAGATTAGAGCCGTTCTTCGAGACAGGTACGGGAACGGTATGGTTCGATGATGTGAAGCTTGAACGCTGGGGAGGAATTACAGGATTGGACCTACAGCCAAAGTCAATCTCGCTGCACACAGGGGATAGCGCCATACTGACACCGGTCATTACGCCACACGATGCGGGAGGACAGGCGCTGATTTGGACATCATCCGACCCGATCGTAGCAAGCGTAGATGAGGGCAATGTTACGGCTAATGACTATGGAACAACGACGATTACTGTCTCTACACTGGATGGACTCTTCCGGGCGGAGGCTTTTATAACGGTAGAATCTACTGAAATGCTGGACGGTTATGATGAACTTAGGCAGAGATGGCATGCCAAGCTGATCGGTGGAGAATGGATGGATATGAGCGATTCGGATATAAGGAATTACATCGACAATTTGTCGAACCGGATTTCGAATGCTCAGGCGACAGGCATCTGGGACTTGATGAATAAGACGCCAGGGGCGCAAAATTTATGGACCGGGGGAATTTCCCAGGGTAATACCGATTCAGCTGCAATCACGAAGGCTTATACAATGATCAAGGATATGGCAACAGCATATTCGACAGAGGGGACATCACAGTATAGGAATCCCGCTCTGAAGGATGATATTATCTCGGCTCTCGATTGGATGCATACCTATCAATATAACGAGAGCAAGAAGATTGTTGGCAACTGGTGGGACTGGGAAATTGGAACTCCACAGGCCCTAATGGATATTCTCGTACTTATGTATGACGATTTAAGCGAGGAGCAGATCGCCAAATATCTGAAGGTCATTGATACATTTGTACCGGACCCAACCAAGCGGGTGCAGAATGGGAGTGTAACCGAGACCGGTGCGAATTTGCTCGACAAGGCGTTGGTGGTTGTATTGCGCGGTGTTGTCGGCAAGCAGAGCTTCAAGATTGAACAGGGTAAAAATGCGATATATAGCGAACTTCAATATGCTAAAAAAGGCGATGGAATCTATGAGGATGGCTCTTTGATCCAGCATACGAACATTGCTTACACAGGATCTTATGGGGGCGTCTTGATCGGTAGAATGGCCGATTTATTATATCTGTTCAACGCATCTCCTTGGGAGATTAACGATCCGAGAGCAAGTAATGTATATCGCTGGGTCGAGGATTCATTCGAGGCGTTGATTTATAAAGGAGCGATGATGGATAACGTCAGGGGACGCAGCATCTCACGGCAGAGCGACTCCGATCATCTGACTGGACGTGCGATTATCCGTACGCTAGCGAGGTTGGCTGAGGGCGCTCCGGCGGAACAGTCCACCAAGATCAAGAGCATGATTAAGGAGTGGGTACAGTCTGATACTACATTCTCTAACTATTATGAAAATATGCCAATTTACGAGATGAATCTGATCAAAGCGATTGTCAATGATTCTTCAGTTGCAGCGCGTGGAGAGCTGGTTAAGCACCAGAATTTCGCGGCGATGGATCGGGTTGTCCATCTGCGTCCAGACTACGGATTTGCGCTTAGCATGTTCTCGCAGCGGATCTCGGCCTTTGAATACGGCAATGGGGAGAACAAGCAAGGCTGGTATACCGGTATCGGCATGACCAGCTTGTACAATAATGATCTGTCGCAGTACAGCAATCAATACTGGCCGACGGTAGATATGCTCCGCTTGCCGGGAACGACAACGGACGGCTATGCACCAGTTCCCAAAGACTGGGCGTCATATTACAATCCGCGGGCTTGGGTCGGTGGTTCGACGCTCGATGGCCAATTCGGAGCAAGCGGTATGAATTACTCACTTAAGGACAGCACGGGAAGTGATTTGCAGGGCAAGAAGTCCTGGTTCATGTTTGACGATGAGATTGTAGCGATAGGTTCCGATATTTCAGGGTCGGCTAACCGTAAGGTAGAGACGATTGTAGAGAATCGGCAAATAAATGACAGCGGTTCCAACAATCTGGTTGTTGATGGTCAGGTGAAGCCTGCCGCGCTCGGCTGGGAGGAGACGCTGAAGGGAATTAGCTGGGCTCATTTGCAAGGTAATGTTCCAGGCGCTGACATCGGTTATTATTTCCCAGAGAAAACGGATATTGACGGGAAGCGCGAAGCGAGAACCGGATCTTGGAAAAATATTAATGATGGCGGCTCTACAGATCAGATCACTAGAAATTACTTAAGTCTGGCATTCGAGCACGGCAGCGCACCGAAGAACGGGTCTTATGCCTATGTACTGCTGCCTAATAAAGGAGTAGAGGAGACCGAGCAATACAGCTTTAATCCTGATATCGAAATTTTAAGTCAGACAAGTCAGGTTCATGCTGTCCAGGATAAGAAACTGGGTATAAGCGCCTTTAATTTCTGGGAGGCAGGCATATCCGAGTTCGTCCGGGCATCTAATCCAGCCTCTGTGATGGTGAAGGAAGAAGGAAATAAACTGACCGTATCCGTGTCAGATCCGACACAGACTCAGAACAAAGTCACCGTCGATCTGGGTAAGGTAGTACTGAAGGAGTTGATGAAGGACGAGTCCGTAAACGTTGTACAGACGGAGCCTTATCTTAAGCTGGAGATCAATACGGCCGGCTCTCTTGGCAGAAGCCATCAGATTCAATTCGAGTATGATCCTCAGCAAGCCCCGGAACTGGAGGGGGAGCCTGAGGGTCCGGAGCAGGGTGAGAAATCTACAGTATATGTCAGTGAGGATACTTTTGTAAATGCGGGTTCAGACGTTAATACGAATTTTGGCGCTCGCAGCTATATGGACATTAAGAATGGTACGGGTAATTATCTGCGCAAAGCCTTCCTGAAGTTCGATCTGAACGGAATTCCTGCCGACCGCGAGATTGAATCTGCCAAGTTGTTTGTATATGGCGGGGTTAATGACAGCCGTACACAGAATGCTGGAGTAAGCGTTCATGAAGTAGGCAGCAACAATTGGAGCGAGTCCGCACTGACATGGAATAACATGCCGGAGATCGGTGCCTCTATTGAGAAGATCTCGGTAAATAAGGAGTACCAATGGCGGCAGTTTGATATTACGTCCGTTGCTAAGGATCGGCTGAAACTGGACGGACAAATGAGCCTGGCTCTGCAGGGAGATACGGATCTGACGATTACATTTAAAAGTAAGGAAAGCGATGGCGGAATTTATAAATCTTACTTGGAGATTACTTTCAAGCCGAATGTTCCGGTGGCAGGCATTAGCTTAAGTAGTGAAAAGGCTGTACTAGTAGCAGGTGATTCGATGAATCTTAAAGCAGCGCTTGTCCCGCTTAATGCTACGAATACGGAGCTTACTTGGAGTGTTGATCGCAGCGATGTGTTGAAGCTGGAGACGAATGAATCCGAGGCAACGATCACGGCATTGAAGCCGGGCAGAGCCAAGGTCACGGTGACAACGGCTGATGGCAAGCTGTCCGCAGTCTGTGAGGTTCAGGTGGTTCTATCGAAGATCACTGGCGATTTGAACGGAGACGGGAAAGTTACGGTTGGTGATCTGGGAATAGCCGCTGCGAACTTCGGTAAGAACAGCGCAAGCCCGGATTGGGAAGCAGTAGAGGCAGCGGATACAAATGGGGATGGAATCATTGATTCCGCTGATTTGAAATGGTTCGCCGATCAGATACTGCAATAACTATTTAAAGTGGGGGACAAGAGGTCCCCCGCATAACTTATCGAGGGAGGGTGTTATGTCATCGTGTGGAAACATAGAATGAAGCCTATCGTCCTTGTGTTAATGATTTCTTCACTTATTTTTGCGTCTTTTCCGGCCGCGCCAGCTTCAGCTGGGCCAGCTGGACAGGCAGATGAGTTCGGGGCGCTGCGAATCAAATGGTTCAATTATTTGACTGGTGGCACCGAACTAGATCTGAACGATCCAGATATTAGCAGCGCAATTCAAGCCAATGCCCAGAAGGTTACCAATGACGCTAAGAACGGGGCTTGGGATACGCTTGTTAAAGACCCTGGCAGGACTTATCTATGGTCCGATTATAAGAGTACTACGGATTCAAGTCATATCACGAATTCATATAACCGGTTGAAAGATATGGCGATGGCCTATGCGACCCCAGGCACGAGCTTATATCAAAATGTAGAATTGAAGAATGATATTATCGCCGGTCTGGATTGGATGTATGTCAATCGCTATAACCCACAGAAGGCTACTTATAACAACTGGTGGGACTGGGAGATCGGCGCCCCTCTGTCAGTTGCGGATATCATTACACTGATGTATCAGGACCTGTCTGCACAACAAATTGCGGACTATACGAGTACGATTGATCGGTTCATACCTGATCCAACGAAGCGGCTGATCGGTTCGCCAGGTTTGAAGGAGACAGGTGCCAATCTGCTGGATAAATCATTAGCGGTGCTGTTACGCGGGGTACTAGGCAAGGACGAGCAGTCCATCGTGAAGGCACGGACCGCCATTAGCTCAGCCTTCCCGTATGTGACGAGCGGAGATGGCTTCTATGAAGACGGTTCATTTATCCAGCATGGGAACATCGCTTATACAGGTAGCTACGGCAGTGTTCTGCTTGGAGATATATCGAAGCTGCTGACGATCCTGGACCGCTCTTCGTGGCCGATAGAGGTTGCCGATTTCGGCAATGTGTGGAAATGGGTGACCGATTCCTTCGAGCCTGTCATCTATGACGGACATATTATGGAAATGGTCAGCGGCCGGGCAGTGTCCCGCTATAACAACAATACGCGCGGCGCGGTGTGGACGATTCTTCGTCTTGCACAGTTCGCTCCACCTGAGCAGGCTGCCTATTACAAGAGCATGGTGAAGGAATGGGTCGTCTCGGATACGAGCATGACGAATCCATTTGTGGGCATGCAGATCAGGGATATTGTAAACTTCAAGCAGTTGCTGAACGATTCCAGTATTAAGCTGCGTGGCGATCTGATTACGCATCATCAGTTCTCGGTCATGGATCGGATTGTCCATTCAAGACCGGGATATACGCTGGGAATCAGCATGTCTTCTTCCCGAATTGCCAATTTCGAGGGCGGGATGAACGGTGAGCATACACGAGGATGGTATACCGGTGATGGCATGACCTATCTGTACAACGCGGATACCGACCAGTTCCGCAATGCGTTCTGGCCAACGGTTGATTCTTACCGGATGCCGGGAACGACCTCTGACGGTTTGCCAAGAACGATGATTAAGACAACCGGCAAGAATTGGGTCGGCGGTTCATCGATGGACAATCAGTTCGGAATTGCCGGGATGGATCTGGCTCCTCCTGGAAGTAATCTAACCGGGAAGAAATCCTGGTTCATGTTCGATGATGAGATCGTAGCTCTCGGGGCCGGCATCACGACCCCTGATGAGCGCAAGGATGGACGTCAGGTTGAGACAATCGTTGAGAACCGGATGATCAATACAGCGGGCACGAACCAATTAACCGTGGATGGACAAGTAACGCCAACAAACCTGGGCTGGTCCGATACATTGAAAAATGTGAAGTGGGCGCATCTGGAAGGGACAGCGAAGGGGGCCGACATTGGCTATTACTTCCCGAATCCTACCGACATTGGGGCTTTACGTGAGGCGAGAACCGGTTCCTGGAAGGATATTAACTCCACAGGCCCGGCCGACCCAATTACGCGCAATTACGTTAGTATGGTTGTAGAGCATGGTGTTAAGCCAACAGATGCTGGCTATTCTTATGTGATACTACCATCATTCGATGCGGCGGCTACGAAGGCATATAATGATAACCCGGATGTTCAAGTACTAAGCAATACCGCGCTGATTCAAGCTGTACAGGAGAAGAAGCTCGGAATTACCGGGATTAATTTCTGGCAGCCAGGGGAAATGAACGATGTTCGTGTATATCAACCGACTTCCGTCATGGTTAAGGAACAAGGCGACGAATTGACGATATCCGTATCCGATCCTACACAGACGCAATCGAAGGTCAAGGTGGAGATCGCCGCAACTTTGTTGCAGGAGATCAGCAAGGACGAAGCGGTCACAGTACTGCAGACGGCACCTACGGTTCTGCTTGAAGTTAACACCCAAGGCAGCAAAGGGAAGAGTCATGTGATCAAGCTGAAGATCGATCCCGATGCCGACACAGAACTGCCAGAGGAAGGGGCGCTGGAACCAGATGCTGCAGCCAAGATCCGGATCGATGTATCTGAAGATGCATTTGTTAATGGCGGGAAGAACGCTGCTCTAAATTATGGAACTAATGGGTATTTATTAGTTCGTAACGGCAGCGGAGATTATGACCGCAGAGTGTTCCTGAAGTACGATCTTTCGCAAATTATAGATGACATCGAACGGGTTACACTGAATGTATATGGTAAGACCAATGACAGTAACGGCACCCAGTCTGACATCGGTGTATTCGAGATTCGCGATGATAGCTGGAAGGAAAAAGAGCTCACATATAACAATAAGCCTGCGCCAGGCGCTCGCTTGGATCTTCGAACAGTCGCATCTCCCGACCAATGGTGGCAATTCGATGTGACGCCATTCGCCAAGGAGAAGCTGCAGGACAACAAAATCGTTAGCTTGACCCTGCAGCAAGTCGGCAAGGACTTAAGCGCTGAGGTTCGCAGTCGTAAGAGCGAGAATGGAGTCTATCAGTCTTATCTGGAGGTGCTTCTCAAAGATACCATCGCACCAACAACGAAGGTTCAGATTGAAGGCGGAGCGGAAGCCGGAGAGGAACATTCTAAAGATGTAAATCTTCTCTTCTCTGCTCAAGATAACCTGAAGGGCTGGGGCGTTCTACGGACTGAAGCCCGTATCGATGGCGGCAAGTGGCAGACAGTCAAGGACGGCAAACTGATCGTTCAAGGAGAAGGTGATCACATCGTTGAGTATCGTTCAATCGATAAAGCGGGCAATATGGAACAGGCACAGCAAATTGCCGTATCTGTTACGCGTCCAACCGTTGATTTGAAGGGACCGAATGAGATCATAGCAGGAGATCAGTTGGTCGTGAAGTATGGAGTAAATACTTCGATGAAGGACTTCTACGCGAATCATATTGTACTTACCTATGATGAGAACCTGTTGCAGTTCGTATCTGCTGAATCCTTGCAGCAAGGGATTACTATCCTGGATACACGTAAAGAAGAGGGACAAGTTCAGCTTGTGATTGCAGGAGAAGGAGGGCCGATTCAAGGCAAGGAGGATATGTTGAAGCTCACCTTCAACACGACAAAGGTCACATCGCCAACCGAAGGCAAACTTAATGTGACCAAGTCCGTATTGGGCAATCTGTCTGGAGATGAGATTGATGCGGCCCCGGCTTCTCTAATTTTCACGTTGAAGGACAAGAAAGCCCCGGGTCCTGGTGATGGCAACGGAAACGGAAACGGCAACGGGAATGGAAACGGAAACGGCAACGGGAACGGAAACGGGAACGGGAATGGAAACGGAAACGGAAACGGCAACGGTAACGGTAACGGGAACGGAAATGGCAACGGAAACGGAAACGGGAACGGAAACGGTAACGGTAACGGGAACGGAAACTGGAACGGTAACGGTAACGGAAACGGGAACGGGAACGGAAACGGAAATGGCAACGGAAATGGAAACGGGAACGGAAACGGAAACGGTAATGGTAATGGCAACAGTAACGGCAACGGGCCAGGTAAGGAAGTGCCTTTGAAGGATATGGCGGGTCATTGGGCTGAGAATATGATTCGTAAAGCCATAGAAGATGGTTTGGTTCAGGGTTATCCGGATGAGACCTTCCGGCCGAATAAGCCGATTAATCGTGCTGAGTTTACAGCATTATTAGTTAGAGGCTTGAATCTGAAGGAAGAAGATGAGCTTACGTTCAAGGATGCGGATGGGCTTCCGGAATGGGCGAAGTCTGATATTGCCAAGGGAATCAAGAGAGGCTTCATTAGTGGATTCCCGGATCATACGTTCCGGGCAGATCAAGCGATTACGCGTACTGAGCTTGCCGTGATGGCTGCCAAGGCATTGAACAAGGACGCACCGCTACAGACAGAGTTAACATTCTCCGATGCGGGAAGCATTCCGCCATGGGCACAGGGCTGGATCGCACTAGCTGTGAACGAAGGCCTGATTCAAGGCCGCGGCAACAATCGCTTTGCTCCTCAAGATGTGGCTACCCGCGCTGAGGCGTTGGTTGTTGTGATGCATCTAGTGGAAGCTCAGGGGCAGAAATAACCGGATATTTTAGATGAAGGAAAGGTCGAGTTCAGGGTGTGAAGTACTGCCCCGAGCTCGATCTTTTTGATAAATATAAACTTTATAGAGTCTAGAACAGCTTCCCTTGAGCATAGAGAATTGACGATATCCGCATAATGGCATGGTCAAAGCAGGTCTGCCGCAGCGATTTGTTCGAACTGAAATAGAGAGGGTAAACCTTATTCATCGTCTTACCCATTTTACAGTGAAGCTGCTCAAATACCTCTGATTCGCTATAGTATTGAGTCTCGCGGCCTTGCAGCCATTCGAAATAGGATACGATTACTCCGCCGGCATTAGCCAGGATATCCGGAATGACCAGGATGCCTTTTGCTGTCAGTATATCATCGGCCTCACCGGCGATGGGGGCATTTGCCCCTTCGACAATAATCGGTGCTTGTACCTGCTCGACATTGTCTGCCCGGATCTGATCTTCCAAGGCGGCTAATATAAGTACATCCACATTCAAATATAGAACGGCTTCCCGATCCAGAATTTCAGCCTGGATGCCGGCCTCAACAATTTGCTCTTTGGTGTAAGGGAGATCTCCGCGGTTGGCTGCTGCGTATTTGGCGAGCGCCGGGATGTCCAGCCCATCCGGATTATACAGAGTTACATTGCGATCGCTAACGGCAACGATGGTATTATTTATGTACTGACAATGATAAGCTTCAGTTGCCGTTACTGAACCTACATTACCGAAGCCTTGCACAGCCAGAGTGATCGGCCGATTCCGACAGTCCAGGGCAGCTGCGGCCTGTTGAGTCTGGGACTGAGCCAGATGTTGATGATTCTCCTGCAGGTAATCATGAAGCAAATACCGAAGAGTGTAGTAGACTCCTTTGCCGGTCGCTTCTTTGCGGCCCAGGGAGCCTCCATTCAGTACGCTCTTGCCTGTAAAGCTGCCTAAATATGGCTTCCCGTAATGAATACTCTTATATTCGCTCATCATCCAATCCATTTCCCGCGCGCTGGTTCCAACGTCAGGAGCAGGGATATCCTTGTCCGGGCCGAGGATTTCGTTGAAATATTGAACGTATTTCGTACAGATTTGATAGAGTTCCTTAGTAGAATAATCTCTAGGATTGATGGCAACCCCGCCTTTTCCGCCGCCGAAGGGAACCTCATGCAGAGCGTTCTTCAACGTCATGAGAGCTGCGAGATTAATTACCTCGGCTTCGTTCACGGATTCATGGAAGCGGATGCCGCCTTTATAGGGTCCTAGCGTGTCATTATGCTGCATACGGAAAGCCGGGATACGTTCAATGACGCCGTTCTCCCGGGCTATTCTAAGGTAAGATTTATGAATATGGTTAGGGGTTGATAGAATAGTGATGAGCGAGTGAATCGCTTTATCTCTTGCATCATTTTTGAGCTCAGGCAGGAAATTGGGCTCATTCAGCAGGTTATGTAAGGATTTCTCAATGATGTCGGTTGTCTGTTTAGCCATAGCTTCGATCACCTCGAGGTTTATTTTGAAACGTTCTAAATAGGGGCTAACAGCGGTTCGAAAACAATGACACCTCCACTTTCTAAAAAGGTAGTTCAAAAGGTCCCCTATCTCTAATCGACAAAATCGTCAATCGGGGTACCAATATTATACAATAAATTTTGAAATTTTTCCTATACGTCGGAAAATAGCGGTAAGCATTAAATAGGCCATTGACATGCTGAAATTGTATAGTTACCGTGAATAGAAAGCAGTAGATTTTGTTCCAACATGGCGAGACTGCAGGAACAGCAAGGGAATTGAGTTTTTTGTAATCGTTAACATCGGCCTCAGATGCTGAACTGGCGAAGTGAGGATGAAGTCATAGATCATGATGTCAAATTGCTAAGAGGAGGCAGGAAATTAACCAATGGATAATAGAACTAAGGCTGTAAGAGAGAATTTGAGTATGGCGCGAATCGGTGTATGGCTGGATCATGAGGGAATGGAGCGCAGATATCGGTATGGAGTAAATGTATTCCAAAAATACATTACCGAGATCATGGCTCATTGCGGCTTCACGTACATAATACTGGATCATGCGGACCGGATTCAGCTTGAAGCGGTTGATATTGTTATCGTAGCCGTGGCTAGTGAGCGGCAAACGGATCATAATATACTCTGGAGTTTTATGGAGGCAGGCGGGATTGTTGTTTCTTTTGCCGGGGCTACGGAATTATCTTCCAAATTAGGGTATACGACGATTAGAGAAATTCCGGTAGGTTACGCGGATTTGAAGACTCCGTGGTATGCAGATGTTATGCTGCGAGGTTTTGATTATCGTCCTTGGGTTCGAAGAGATGTAGAAGAGTCCGGCCCTGTAAGTAAAAGCTGCGGATCAATTCGCCATGGAAGTCCTGATGGCTCAGTCTGTGGTGAGGTTATCCAGAGCTTCCACGTTGGAGCAGGCCGATTGGAGCGTTGGGCACTGGATATTCCAGCGACGATTGTTCGCCTGCAGCAGGGCAAATCACCGATTGTTACTGATGGCCTTCCGGCACCTGACGGTACCGGCGCTGTAGATGAATGGATTCTTAAGGCAGATGATGATGTACAGCAGGACTGGGAGTATGACCGGCTGATAACGAAGACAGGGATGAAGTATTTTGCCCATCCATATGCGGATTTATGGAAGCAGGCATTTGCGGGGCATTTGCTGCATGTTGCCGCTGAGCAGGGGCTTGTTCTGCCTTTTGTGGATTATTGGCCGGACGGGATTGAACAGATCGCCATGATCTCTCATGATAGCGACTTTAATATAGATGAATCGGCAGAGATCACCTTATCTCTTTTGCGGGAGCATGATGTTCAGAGCACCTGGTGCATGATCGAGCCAGGCTATTCTCCGCACCTCCAGGAGCTGATCAAGAAGGAGGGTCACGAGCTTGCTTTGCACTACAATGCATTACCTAAGGATAACGGATGCTGGGAGAGGGATGAGTTCGGCAGACAGCATGAGTGGTTCAAAGGGATATCGGGCATGGAACATGCCGTATCCAATAAGAATCACTATACCTGTTTCGAGGGGTGGGGGGAATTGTTCGATTGGTGCGAAGAGCATCAGATTGCCGCGGATCAATCCCGAGGACCAAGCAAGAAGGGCAATATCGGCTTTCCGTTCGGAACCTGCCATCCGTACTTCCCGATAGCCTGGTCAGACCAGGGGAACCGAATTTACAATGTGCTGCAGACCGCCTTTATGACTCAGGATCTGAATCATGATGCTCTGGCTGATGTCAGTGTGCTCGCTCCGTTCCTGGATGGAGTAAGCAGAGTACGTGGAGTTGCTCATTTCTTATTTCATCCACTGCATATTTTGAAGCAACCGCCTGTTCGTGAAGCATTCCGTGAAGTTATCGTGGAGGCTAAGAAGCAAGGATTCGTCTTCTGGACCGGTCAGCAAATCAATGATTGGATTAGATCCAAGCGCCAGATCACGATAGAAGGCCTGCGGGAGAACGGCCTAGTCGAATACAGCAACCCGGCTCAAGCGAACCGGGCAGTTGTCTGGATTCCTCTGTTATCAGAAGAGAAGATCGACGATGAAGGCGTTCATATTAAGTTTGGAATGCGCTGTAAGAAGCAAATATTGACTATGTTTTAATTCATAATTCCATGGTTAACAACATGAACCGTTACTTTAGGATCGAATTCCACCTTTGCGTAATCATCCGGCCAGTGCAGTCTTTTCCAGGTATTCGGATAATAGGCCTGGATTCTCTGGCCGATTCCGAACCCGTCATGGTTGGCCTGCTGTATTTTTTTCGTTATTGCTAGGGCTCTTCGGGTCAGTTCCTCCCCTATCGTATTATCTAAAGAAGTCACATGTTTCTTTTCATTTAGATGATCCCTAGGGTATTCGATAGCCGTTACTTTTAATTTTAAATCCAGCTTTACTTTGATGTTCCGGCCGTCCTGGACGTTTATTTTCAGCCTTCGTTTTAGGCTTTGGATGTCTATCGCTATATAGTTTTCTGGGCGCTGATTTTCAGCGTTCTCTACTTTGAGCGTCAGGTTCGCGTCTTTGGCTAATTTATCGGCCATCAGCAGATACAGCAGCGAGTCCTCCGCGGATAACGTCCCTGTCATTTTATCGTTATAAAATAAGGCTATCCCGGAAATGGTCGGGCTCGTCTCGGTTTTGGTAATATAGGGAGCTGCAAAATCATTGCCTTGAGTCAGCATCGATGGACATGCCAGCTGCAGGTTAACATCCGGTACAACTGTTTTACGCTCCATGCTTTGAATTAGTTTGTTAAAATGCTCGCCAATGAGTTTTGTTCCCACTTTTTTGATATTGATGGCCTCGCGTGCTGAACCTTCAACGACAGCAATCTTGGCGTTCAAGGCGCTTGTAGGATCGCGGTATAATACGTCTAAATACGGATATATACCCTCTTTGGCCAAAGCCTCGCCGATTAGAATGACACGGAGCTTGGAACTGGAGTATATGCCGGAAATCTCCCGGTCAAGAATATCCCGCAAATCCCTGGTCGTATCTCCCTTTCCCGAATGGACTTCGTTCGATTCCTTCTGGGTGGATTGCGAGCCGCTGACATCCATCACTGAGGAGGTATTCCGAAGCTTACCATCCGGCTCCAGATCCAGGCCGCTGATATCTATGATTCTGACGTCTTTTAACAATTGCTGATCCCAACAGCCCGACAGAAGCATGGCCATTAAACAGGTTGCAAGCAGAATTCCTGTTATTCTCAACTTGTTCCCCTCCTAGCCTCTGTGATCTTAAACAGAATGGAAATGATTAATAAGACCAATGGGATCACGAATATCAACGAATAAACGGCGAAGGACAAGATTTTCTCTATTGCATCGATTTGGAACGGATCCTTGATGATCAGCGCAATGATGAATACAACTGCTGCCGTAAAAGGCACGATCTTGCGATGATTGCCTTGTTGACGCAAAAGATGTGCAGCTCCCCTGGATGCCATAATAAAATACCCGATCGATGTAGTCGTTACCACAACCATCATTAGGGAAAGAAAATAGAGGTCCGGCCGCTCGACCACACTAAAAGACAATGCCTTAACCATATACAGCAGAGGCTGGGGCAGCAGATCCAGCTCCGGCGGACTGAATACGATAAGACTTGTAAAGACGGCATAGGCATAAAACAAAGTAGTGAAGGTATTTGCCAGGGTCACTGCCTTTAGTTTCCCGGCACTCCCCCCCTCTACAAAGGGATAACAAATCAACAGAATCTCATACCCTGCTAATGAGTCCACAGTACCGAACGCGCCCTTTGAAATATTCCATAATCCTGATTGTCCCACCGGCAATACATATAGAAAGTTAACATTGAAATACGCAAACGCTATGATGATGATCACCAGGATATTGCAAGCAAACACCACATTAAAAAAGCGGGAAACCGTTCGCAGGCTCTCTCGCCCTAAATAGATGCATAAACTGATCAGCATGGCTATAAAGACCCATCTTGGGGTATCAATTAACACCCAATTTTGAATCGTTCTGGCGAACCTTATAATGATGAAGCTTGTCACGAGTGTGAAAAAAGCGACATATACAAGCTGGACAAGTTTCCCCATAAACCTTCCTAATAGAACTGGCAAAAAATCATACAGTGAATGCGAAGGGAATCGCTTGTTTAAGCACCAAATGATCACAATAAATAGTTGCGACATCAATCCGCCTAGAAGGACGGATATCCATGCATCTCCCTGGGCTATGGTGTGTACCTTGGCAGGCAGCATTAATAGCCCGCCGCCGATTTGAGTTTGAGTAACCAAAAAGGCGAGCTGATGCGGTTTAATTTGTTGCTCCTTCAGATTGACCATCGCGTTTCTCTTCCTTTTCTGATTGGGGCTGCAGATTTGATTGTTGCGGAGCTGGATCATGCGGGCGGCGTTTTAATTTCTGCTGTGGCATCCGAATAAAGGTATCCTTCCAATCTTTCCAACGGAATGGAGCAACAGGAGCGAAATAAGGCCTGCCGAACGACTCCAATAAACATAAATGGATCAGAATAATCATTAGGCTGTAGACAATCCCGATAAATCCGAACAAAGCTGCAGCGATCATGACAGGAAAGCGCAGTATTCGGACCGACCCGCTCATCTCGTGGGAAGGGACCACGAAAGAAGCAATCGCCGTTAAAGCGACGACAATGATCATCGCATTCGATACCAGACCGGCCTTGACCACCGCATCCCCGATGACGAGACCGCCGACAATTCCGATCGTCTGTCCTACAGGCCCGGGGAGGCGCATACCGGCTTCTCGAAGCAGCTCGATCGTCAGTTCCATGAACAGCGCCTCAAGAATCGGCGGAAAGGGAATATGCTCAATGCTGCTCTTAATGGGTAGCAGTAAATCCTGCGGGATGACTTCGAAATGAAAAGAAACCACCGCAATGTAATAAGCAGGAAGAGCAACGGCTATGACGAAACTGAATACCCGGATGAAGCGGATGAATGACGCCTGTAGTGAACGATAACCATAATCGTCTGGAGATTGATAGAAGGAGAAGAAGGTAACAGGCATAATTAACGCTGTAGGACTGCCTTCTGCTAATAGCGCTACCCTGCCTTCCAGCAGGTTTCCTATGACACGATCCGGTCGCTCTGTATGCAGCAATTGAGGAAAGGGCGATAAGGAGCTCTCTTCGATATATTCCTCGACAAATTCCGCAGAAGTAATCGAATCCGCTTCAATACTGCGGATTCTGTGGTCGATTTTTTCGATGATCGCGGGATTGGCTATATTCCGTAAATAGATAATGACCGCTTCAATTTTTGTTTCATTTCCAAGCTGATAGCGCCTTACAACCAGGTTCCGGTTTGCGATATGCTTGCGAACGAGCTGTAGATTTATACTTACATTTTCCACGAATCCTTCATGAGAGCCCTCAACAATCCGCTCATTGGCCGGTTCACTGATGCTGCGAACATGGCTCGATTTCACCTCGATGACATAGCATTCTTCTAACCCCTCAATAAACAGCACTGCATTTCCGCTAATTAACAAGTCGATGGTTTTCTCAAGATCATTATGTTTGTTAGCTCGCATCGTGATCAGAAGCTCTTTCAAGTCTGCGCCTTTATTTTCTGAAATCGGCTTTAATATTTCATCGCGGATTTTTTGCTGGTCGCACATGGTGTACATAAAGAGAAATTGGCTAGTATATCCTGGAATAGCTACAGTTTGACTGACTAAATCGTCTGTATGAAACAATGCATCTTTCATATATTCGATATTTTCCTGTACGGTGGGAAATACCGGCTGATGTATCGAGGAAGGCTTTATGTAAGCAGGTCTATTCTTTTTCCGATTTTTATTAAATATTCTTTTGATATAATGCATAACCTGACCTCCCCTGGCAGTAACGGCTACATTGTAGATTTCCCCCCAGATTGGACAAATATCCCTTTGGTTAGAGATTCGCAAATCAACTCCTTAATAACAAGCCCCCATCGGATTGAATTCGCCGATGGGGGTTTGTTATTAAGGGTTATTAATTACAGTGAACCAGGTTTTCCTGGGTGATACGGGTTCCTGCCTTTCCTGCCAGAGCCAGATCCGCCTGGTCCAGGGAGCAGATAATGGCCGTTCCTCCTGTTTCGGCAAAGCTAATGGCCGATTCCATTTTCGGTCCCATGCTTCCGGCGCTAAACTGGCCCTCGTCTGCATACCGCTTGGCTTCTTGGAACGATATAGCTCCTAGAGATTTTTGATCCGCTTTTCCATAGTTCACATACACATTTTGAACATCAGTAAGAATCATGAACACATCAGCATTGACATCCCGGGCCATCTGGTAGCCGCTGCGATCCTTATCGATAACGGCTTCCACGCCAGCAAGTGTTCCATCCGTTTGCCGATATACGGGGATGCCTCCGCCACCGGCGGCAATGACAATAGTTCCTTGATCGGTCAGAGATTTGATGCTATTTGCTCCAATAATCGACTTCGGCATAGGAGAGGGAACGACACGGCGCCATCCTCTGCCCGCGTCCTCTTTAACCACCCATCCCTGTTGACCTGCGAGCTGTTTGGCCTCTTCTTCTTGGTAGAAAACTCCGATAGGTTTAACTGGATTCAGGAATGCCGGATCATCTAATGAGACTTCGGTTTGCGTCAGCATGCTGACTACCGTATTCTTAAGACCAAGCTTCTTCAGTTCATTCCTTAACGATTGATCCATCATATATCCGATAAAGCCTTGGGATTCTGCACTGCATACATCGAGCGGGAATGGTGGAACCAATTCCTTGGCTTCCTCCTGCTGACGTAATATATTGCCCACCTGCGGGCCGTTGCCGTGGGTGATAATCACTTCATAGCCCTGCTGTACAATTCGGGCAATAATCTCACAGCATTGACGTACATTCTCTAATTGATTCTCATAGGTAGCTTGCTGCTTGGGCTGAAGAATAGCGTTACCGCCAAGCGCTATCACGACTTTCTGTGCCAAGTGGGATTCCTCCTTAGGATCAACATACCAATCAGTATGCCGAATGATGTATCCAGACCCGAGCTATGACCGACGCACAGAAGCTCTCGGGTCCGCTTCATTAATTCCTTGCCATCTTCTAGGGCAAGGGTACTCAATACGTTGGATATTACGGAACTGAATTGTCCCTGCAGCGCATATTTCAAGTATTCCCGGCTAATATCTGTAGTCAGAGCCTCCTTCTCTACTAATGTAGATAAATGGAGACGGAAGTGATCTGTAAATACTCCTGTTATCGTGTCTACCGCGAGCATCCCCGCCAGCATGTCATCTCCAGCTGGAGTCAGCCCGTTGCCGCGGCCGATCCAGTATCTGAGGATGTTATCAATTTGAGGCAAGCTTTCGCTCTGGGCTGCATCCATGAGCTGTATAACCTTCTGTTCATGTTCTGACCAGGATGATCCAGATTTGCTGATCAAACGTTCAAGGAAATGGCTTACCAGAATACCTGTGCCGGTATGCTGGTTATGATTACATATTTCGGATGCAAATGCATTTAGACCAGATAACAAGGACAGTGCTTCAATGGGTCTCATCTTCGAGTCATAAGCCCGAAGAGGGTTCAGCTTAATAGCAAATGAGGAGAAGAGGAGAGCGGATGCCTCTCTATCATAGAGGAATGTCTCTCCCATACTAAGTAAGGGAATGAGCCGAGGTAGCAGATCGTCCTCCAGATGGATGCCAAAGGGAAGCTCTCCGTTCTTCCTGCTGCCGATAAAGATCAGCCCGTTCCCACATCGAATATTCCAGCCATTATTAAAAATGCTGTGTACATAGCCCGGCTCGTCCGTTTGAAGGAGAGGGGGGACAGTCACACTGTACGCCCCGCTCGCTTGTATGAGATGTTCCATTCTGCTCTCCTCCTAGTTGTTACTCCCTTAGATGAGCCCTAGCTTCTGGGCATAAGCCTCGAGTGCTTTCTCGAAGCAGGCCAGAGGTGCGCGGACGGTCCCTGCCCCGATCTGACCTACCCCGGGCTCTTTGTGAGCGATTCCGGTATTAATTACTGGAGTGATCCCGGTCTCTACTACTTTCCTGGCATCAATCCCGAGACAAGTCCCCTGGAAGTTCCAGGTTGGAATCGCAAAGTTCGGGTTGCGATCGATACAGATTTCCGTCATTTCATTGCTGGTTGCCAGAGCATCATCAAATCCTCCGGCACCCACAAATCGGGTAACACCCGGTGCGGCTACCATGGCCATACCGCCAACGCCAAATGCTTCAGTAATGGCGCTGTCGCCGATATCCGGGTTAGCCATCTCCTGGGAGTAGCCTGTGAAGAATAAGCCTTGCGGTGTATTTACAGGCGCGGTGAACCATTCGTCGCCCATTCCGCTGATCCGGATGCCGAAGTTCTGGCCATTTCGGGACATTGCGGTGACTACGGTACCATATTCAATCGTTCTAGCGGCATCGAGTACGGCTTTGGATGTAGCCATGGCGATATTCAGGAAGAACTGATCGGTATCAGCCAGGAATTCCACGACAGCCGATTTATCTTGTTCGGACAAGTTCGTTCGTAGAATAAAAGGAGTGATCTCCTTCAAAAATACGAGCGAAGCGGCAATATTCCTTTGATGGAATTCATCGCCCATCGTGATGGCCTTAGCGATCATCACATTGATGTTCAATCCATTGTCGGTAAGGGACAACGCCTTGGAGAGGGCAGGGGCGAGCACATCCCGCATCCATTTCAGGCGATTGATGACCTCATCAGAATAAGCACCGAAGCGCAATACTTTACCGATTCCTTCATTCATCGTACAGTAGGCGCGATTGCCATCCGTGCGATTCTCGACGACCAGCACTGGCATATTCGCAGAGGTGATTCCTCCCATAGGTCCCACAGCCTTTACATGATGACACGGAATGAAGCTGATCTCCCCCTGCTTCAGAAGAGCCATAGCCTTCTCCTCATCTTCTGCCCAGCCTTCGAATAGGCAAGCTCCGACACATGCTCCTTGCATTGGGCCGGTCATATCTTCGAATTGAATCGGTGGGCCTGCATGTAGAAGTACTCGTCCATTCAGCTGCTCCACTACAGATTTAGCCGGGACTACGTCTACCAGGAAGGGCGCACCAGCTACAATTTTTTGAATAACCGCCTGATTCGCTTCATCGATTGTTTTATAGGGTCCGTACATGCTGCATCCTCCTAATGTTGTATTTCGAAATTTGTATTTGAACTTTATTTGAGAAGGCTCAATATTTTGCGCATTCTTTCATTACCGCCGGCGATTGGACGCCAATCGTACTGCACAGTCTGTCCACCGTAGCTATTTATCGTATTGGCGAATTTCTTAAGTCCGATATTGACGACTCTCGGTTTACTGCTGAGCAATTCAGTAATGGCTTCTGAAACCTGGAACTGGGCTGGCTTGGTTCCGTCTGCTGGTAAGGACGTTTTGTTATTGTCCTGGAGCCAGATACCCATCATTGCCAGAGCGGTTCGGACTGCTCGATTGTTGCTGTCCTTAACAATAACCCCGGCTTGCTCCAGCTTGGATTTTTGCTCCTGATAATTCTGCGGGTCTTGCGCCGTTCCGCATACAGCCGCTACGAAATACAGATTCTTGCCTTTTGCCATGGCTTCGCTTCGTGTGCTCTCAATGACAGGAAGCAAGGCTCCGGCCATATCATCATGGGAGCCATAACCCAGTACGATATCAAGAAGGATGATGGCCGTGGATTCATCCAGGGCAGCCTGCTTAATATATTGAATTCTCGTCTCCGGGTCGATCATCGGGTGAGGCTTACCTTGGGTATACTTGTCGTCTCCCAAGTCGATCACTTCATGACCGTTCGCCCTCAGCAAGTAGCCGTCGTCATGAATTAGCTGCCCAAGATTCAGACCTTTGGATAGAAGGACAGCGGCTTCATAGGCGAGGGTACCGCCAGAGTAGAGCCCTTTAATCGAGGTTTGCTCCGGTTTCAGTGCCACCTTCGGAATTTTTCCATTCGACATGTTGTAATTCGTTAGGATGACTCTGTCTTTGGATAGATCTACGGCAATCATAGCTGTCTCCTCTAATGTAGAAGCATAATATACATTGCCTTCGTGAGCCGTCGGTTCTTCACCGACGAAGATAGCCACCGCTGGCTTAGACAGACGCTGCAGCAGCTGGACGACCTGATCCCGCACTTCCTTTGCCGGCGGTTTGGATATGACTACGATAACCTCGGTGCCTTTATGCTTCTCAAGACCTTGAATCGCACTCAGCATTGTTGTTGCGCCGATCGTATCCGACAGGTCGCGTCCTCCGGTTCCGATCGCATGGCTGATGCCTCCGCCCAAGCGGTCAATCAGGCTAGTGACTTCTTGAATACCTGTGCCAGAAGCACCAACAACGCCGATATTGCCTTCATTAATGACGTTGGCGAAGGCGATTGGAATATTGGAGATAATTCCGGTCCCACAGTCTGGTCCCATAACCAGAAGTCCTTTGTCACGGGCTTTCTGCTTCAGGCGCAGTTCGTCCTGGATATCCATATTGTCGCTAAATATAAAGGCATGAAGGCCATGGTCCAAGGCCTTGTCAGCTTCCTCGGCAGCATATTGGCCTGGAACGGAGATCAGGGCAAGATTGGCATTTGGCAACGCCTGCAGAGCTTTATCCCAGGTGCGTACCGATTCGAATGCCTGTTTGCTGCTGCTCACCGCCTGGTTCTTCAACTCTTCCGCAATGGCAGCAAGTACCTCGGCTACTTTCTCCTCATGATCCGTGCGGATCACAATACACATATCATTAGGGCCGGCGGCTTCCAGTTCGTCTGTATACATGCCGGTATTCTGGAAGATTTCTTTGTTCGCCGGTGTGCCCATCATAATCGAAGCTTGGTCTACACCTTCCATTGCAGAAATCTTGTTCGTAAGAAGCATCAGGTTAACGGAATCTTGATAGGAATTCTCTTGAATGATGGAATATAACATGAAGCTGCGCACCTCTCTCGTTCAGATAGAGTTTTCATATTTCAGATTGCCATCTAGATCATTTGGCAAACGGATCTTTGTGGTCGTATTGATTGCGATGGACCGTATCGGATACTAGATATTCATAAATCTCATCAACAATCTCGATGCCATTTCGTTCGTACTCTTCTTGAATCAGATCATTATTCTGTCCCGGGAATAGCACTTGCTCGAAGCCCGGAGCCGGCTTAATCTGGTTCAATTCATCCATGGTCTGCGAAATATGCTGTCTAAATACAACAGGGTCTGTAAAAAATGCAGGATTGATGACGAGATGGAACTGTCCCAGATTACGGTATTCGGTCAGATTATGGTACATCGATGACACCTTATTCCCGAAGGGAAGGCCAAGCAGAATACCTGACAGCACATCTACCATCATCATCAGCCCATATCCCTTAGGACCGGCGATGGGAAGCAAGGCATTCACTTTGAAGGGATCCGTCGTCGGATGTCCTTCCTTATCCACGGCCCATGAATCAGGAATCGATTCATTTCGGGATCTGGCGTGCAGAATTTTACCCCACGCCTGCACGGTTGTGGCCATATCCAAGGTAAGAAGACGATCATCACTGCTTGGAGCAGCGAATGCAATCGGGTTCGTCCCGTAATAAGGCTCTGAACCACCGAAGGGAACGACCATCGGATCGGATTGACATACGGAGATGCCAACCATTCCGGCTTTGGCAGCCTGTCGTACAAAATAGGACAGGGCACCGCTATGACCGATTCTACGGACACCAACGGCTGCTATACCACTGGTCTTTGCCATTTGGATCGCTTCATCCATCGCTTGCTTGGCAGCCACATGGCCTACCCCGTTGTCCCCATCAAATACAGCTGTGCTGGGACCGGTAACTTCATATTTGAAATTAGGCGCTGTATTTATTCCGCCTTTGGCGATTCGTTCCGCATAATATTCCACTCTCATGGCGCCATGGGAATGAATGCCTCTAATATCGGCATGGACCAGGACGTCTGCTACTCCGTCGGCATGCTCCTTCGACAGGCCCGCTTTGTGCAGCTTCACAGCAATCAGTTGATTTAATTCGGATCGGCTTATTCTCAACTTCAACACCTCTGTTCAGTTAGGTTATATACGATAGGTCATCCGCGGTATGCGGCAAGCTAGAGGTCTGCATCCCGGTTGCAGTCTTTGGAATAGACGTAAGCGAGCTTCTCGCGGCCGACGGCATAGCAGGCTTGCTGTACATAAGGGCCCATGAAGATATAGTCGCCTTTCTTGACAGGGATCCACTCATTGTCCAGATTGTAGATTCCTTCTCCGGAGAGCAGATAAGCTCCGTGTTCCTGTACATGCGTCTCGATGAATGGATGGCAGGCGCCGGGATCAAAGGTAAGGATATGGAAGTTCATATCAAAAGCAAGCTCTTTCGGCAGCAAATCCTGAATCCGCATATCAGTCATGCCGTCATAATCGACTTCGGGAATATCATTCGAGTTGCCAGTTACGACCCATGGCTTCAGATCCTTCAGCGGTTTATGTTTCTGCTTGTACAGGAACAATCTGCTGTCGCCATCTTTCAGGTTCTCAAGAAACATCGTTATTCCAGGAGGGCAGTAGAGGAAGCCGCCGCTAGTCAGTGTATAAGTCTCGTTATCAGCAGAGGCCTTGACTTCACCTTCTAGCACATAGACGAAAGTCTCGATATGCTCTTGTCCGCCGAAGCCGTCCTTGTTCACGCCCCCTTGATGCATGGTTACTATATAATCTACAAAGCTTGCTCCAAGCTTCGGTGTAGCCAAAATGGATATAGAGCAGTTCTCAAAGCCGGGAACTACGTTATTGACAAGACCTTCGGAAGCAATTAAGGCATACTTGCCATGTTTAATGATAGAGCGGCTAGATAATAGATCAGTTGGGTATCCCATTGAGATTCTCTCCTTTATTTATCGAGTATAGTGATGAATTAGTGCCTGGTTTGCGCTTTGGTGCGCTTGATCATATTGGCCATGAACAGGAACGCGGTTCCGACGATAATGATGGCAATGGCCAGGTAGAAGCCCAGAATCTTGCTTCCCGTAGCGTCGGAGATCACTCCCGTGACGAACGGAGCAATGACAGAGGACATCATGCCGAAGAAGTTGAATACGCCAAATGTAGTACTGTAGCCTTGCTTAGGCGCAATGTCTGCTACATAGGAGATCATGATCGGATCCACGGCCAGCTTGCCGAAGAATCCGTACATAATTAGGAATAGGATTAGCAAATTATTATTTTGAATGGCAACCGTCAGATATAGGGTTAATGCGGCAATGATCTGTAAAATAATGACGACCATAATCTTTCTGTTCTTGAATTTGTCGGACAGCTTGCTGAACAGCAGGGCGCCAGGGACAGAGGCAAACGCGACCAGTGCCGAGGCGAAGCCAATAGCGGCGCCTTGGAAGCCTCTCTCCATCTGCAGATAGCTCGGCAGCCAGGTCACAATCATGTAATAGCCGTAACAGATGGCGAAGTAGATCACATAAGCCGAGATCATTCGAATGTCGCCAAATAGTGTCTTGAGTGTTGCCTTGTCTCCAGCATCTGTCTCCTTGCTGGCTTTCGCTACAGACTCCGGCTTTTTATCCTTAATTACTTTGCCGAATGCGATGGCAACGACAATAATCAGGGCAGTTGTGACAAAGAGAAGCGGTCTCCAGTCCCAACCCAGCCCTTTGACCAAATACGAGGAACCGATATATCCGATCGCCATTCCCAGGGCTGAGCCACTGTTGATGATAGCTGTGGAGAAGCTCCGTTTCTCATCCGGTATAGAGGATGAGGAGATCGAGTATGCTGGTCCGTAATAGGTTCCTTGTCCAAGGCCTGCGAGGAAGCTGCCGACAAGCAGGAACAACAGGGAAGGGGCAACTCCGACCGTGAAGGCCCCGAATGCGAAGATTAAAAATCCTGGGATCAGCATGATTTTTCTGCCGAATTTATCAGCCAGGAAGCCGGAAGGAATCTGCATGGAGGTATAGGCCAGGAAGAATAGACTGGAGATAAGACCCATGCTTGCATCGGATTCGATTCCGAGTTGTACTTTGATTTCAGGTAAGATGGGATTCAGCACAGTTCTGTAAATCCAGATGACCGTCCATCCAAGACAGAATAGGATAACAATCTTCTTCCAATACTCCATTCCGCCTTTTGGATTCGTTGAGGCTTGTTTGTTCATCTCTTGTATCCTCCTTAATAGTGAAGGGCTCGGGATGCTGCTGCTTGCCTGAGTAGTGTTCTATTCTTCGTATGCCAGCTTATATAAGGTGCCGATCAGAGCCTTAACCCCCTCAGCCAAATCGTGTGGATCGGTATATTCCGCCGGATTGTGGCTAATTCCGTCTTTGCTTGGCACGAAGATCATTGCTGTCGGGGCCAGACCGGCTAAGATTTGCGAATCATGTCCTGCTCCGCTATGCATCAGCTTGTAGTTCAAGCCGAGCTCCTTACATTGCTGTTCAATGACTTCTACGATGCGTGTATCCATCGGTACGGGGTCCGCGTCCATCCACATATCGATGTTGAGTCCTACGTTCATGTCCTTCGCGATCTGATTCAAGGCAGCAGTTATCTCTTCAGTGAATTGAACCAGCATGCTTTTCTCGGTATGGCGGATATCCAATGTGAAAAGGGCATGTCCGGGAACGACGTTGACTACATTTGGTTTAACCTCGATTTTGCCTACTGTAGCTACTAAAGGGTCTCCGTGCACACGGGCCCGATTCATGACGTCACAGATCATGGCGCTGGCAGCCTGGACAGCATCCTTGCGGTATCCCATCGGTGTCGTACCCGCATGGTTGGCTTCACCGGTCACTTCCACCGTGAACCTGCGCTGCCCTACAATGTTGTTGACAACTCCAACCGACTTGCCTTCCTTCTCCAGCACGCTGCCTTGCTCGATATGAATCTCTACAAACGCTTTCAGATCCTGGCGAATAGGGGCTGAATCATTACGGAAATGAAAGCCGCAGTCTCTCATCGCGTCCACGAATGCAATACCGTCAAAATCGGAGATATTCTCTACGTCTTCGCGCCTTGCTGTTCCCACTATATTTTTGGAGCCCCAGAAGGCATAAGGGAATCGGCTTCCTTCTTCCTCAGCCATCGATACGAGCTGCAAATTGCGCAATGGCTGCCCGTAGGTTTCTTTCAAATACTTCAGGGCGAGCAGGCCGGCGACAATCCCAAATTGTCCGTCGTATAAGCCGCCATTGCACACTGTATCCACGTGCGAGCCGGTCATGATCGTCTCATTCGGATACTTCGTTCCTTTCAGGCCTCCGAACAAATTGCCGACCTCATCGAAGTGAACGTCGAAGCCTTCGGTATTCATCCAATGTTCCAGAGCCTTTTGGGCTTCTAACCACTCTTTGGTGTAGAGCAGCCGGGTTACTCCCCCTTCAGGGTCATTACCGAAATATCCGAGCCATTCCAGCAGCTGCGTGATATCATTGCTTAATTCTGTCATGCCCATCGTTCCTTTCTAGTTGATGAAAAGTGTTTACTGAGCTTAAATCAGTGAAGATTATTTCTTACATTAAAATTGTAAACGCTTACTAAAATGAGATCATTAACAGAAGTGGATAAAAGTCCGACGGACGTTTTATCCACTTTGGGTAAAAAACAGGCATGCGCCTATTTAATTTTTTAGTTGAAACCTTCTTTTTTTAACAAATTTAAAATTTTCAGGCCGACTCTGGTTTCCAACATTTCCTCTGGATCTTCGAAATCCATGTCGGTGATTTCTTTGATTCGTTCCAGCCTGTACATAACGGTCTTGTAATGGACGAACAGATCCTGGGCGGCTTTGGCCGCGTTTTGATTATGCTGCAGGAACACATCGAGTGTATGAATCAGATCGCTCTTGATCGCATTTTTGCTCTCCATTAATTTACACAGCGGAGCGGGAATGAAGGAGGTGAGTAAGGACGGGTCCGGGAATTGGCAGAGCAGCCGGAACAGGCCAAGCTCGGAGAAGGCAGTAACCGCTTCGTCACCGAAGAGCATGGCCCCGAGTTCCAGGGCCTCCTGTGCCTCCTGATAGCTCCCCGAGATATCCATCGCCGTTTCCGCCACGCTACCAATACCGACCTGAACAATAATATCTGTCGTCTTCATGTGGATGGTTTCTTGAATCTTGTGTGCCTTTTTCTTGGTCGACATTAGCCAGTCCTTGCTCTTGGACTTCAGTGATTCCACCGGTAGAAGCAGGATAATCATATCGCTGCGACTGCGCATGATGCCGTCAAAGAAGGTGGAGCGAATCGCATCATGCAAATAAGTGAAGGCTTTGCTCTTCAGCATGCGAGACTTTTTGGGCTTTTCCATCTCTTTATCGCCTAGCGAGGAGAACTCTTCTTTTACATGAAATAACAGGACCGAATAAGAACGCTCCAGATCCCAACCAATCAGGTTAGCTCGATGATAGACTGTCTCCAGCATTTGAGCTTTACCGGCAAGCAGGTCGTCGATGATATCGTTCTTGTATTCTCGCTCTACTTCCGCAACGGCGAACTGCTTAACTAACTCGAGGGACAAGGCCGTAGCTGCATTTTCTATCGCGATAAAATCGAGTTCTTCCAGCGGCTTCAAGGCTTCAGTAACGACCAGATGCACCTTGATGCGATTCACGGTTCGAATCGGAACGACGACTTGATCGACCGTCTTGACTGCCGGCTCTAATATTTGCGTCTTTCTCCAGAAATAAGGAAATTTAGTCTCGAAGATCTTCTCTCTCTCGGTATCTGCCACTTCATTCTCAATAGGGACTGCGGAGAGAGAATCGGAGATCATGCAGGCGAAATTGCGATCATAGAGGGCAACGGGATTGCCGATCAACGATTGCAGTGTCGCAATGATAGGTTCCAGCCCTGCGTCGGTTAAGGATAGTGTCGTGAAGCGGTCATGCACATCTTTGAAATATTTAAGCTTCATGACCTGGGTATTGAATAGTTCCTCCATCACCGGGTAGAGGACATCAACATAAGGAATGCTCTCGGGAATTTGAATAATGGGCAGAGCTGTCTTTTCACCCGTCTTTACGATGACATCGGGAATATTCTTGACAAAGCGGTGATTCTTGATCATGAGAGCACTGACTCCCTTATCAGCCAAGCGCTGTATGAATACACGCTGCTCTTCCTCTGTATAATTGAGAATCGGATAGAGGCTGGTCAGCAGCATTTCTCCTCCCTTCAGCCAGTCGGCGATGTCGGGGGCTTCCATAATTGTGATGCCTCGGATTACATTGGACAGACCAGCTTTGCCTCCAAGGACCTCGGCATTATGCAATCCTTTCATTCTCAATACATGCTCGACTCTAAATTCCATATTCACGTCTCCTTCTGAAGCGAATTATGTAAAATTAGTTATCTTGAATTTAAAGCATTAAATAATCCCCATCTTAGTAGAAGACGGGGATCTAATCTGGGGAATTATCAATCTTAATTTATGATGCTCATATCGGGGGATGCATAGCCAAGCTTTTTCTAACTCTCTGATTTTCGACATGTACGGTTCGAACTCCTGCCGGTTGGATAAGCTGTTGAACGTGACATATAAAGCCAGTAATATAAAGATACGAATCCGGAAGTCTTAAGGGCGGCTAAATGTATCATCATGAAATTCCAAGCGGGAAAGGGGAAAAAGGGTGAAAACGGTTTGCTACAAAACAGTTGGGGATGTGCGTTTATTAGGAGATTTCTATAGTGCTGGTCCAGCAAGTTCGCCTGTTGTCGTCTATATTCACGGGGGCGGCTTCATCTTTGGTTCAAGGGGAGAGATTCCAAAGGATCAGATAGAGCGGTATAATACGGCCGGATTCCACGTATTCTCCATGGACTATCGGCTAGCGCCAGAGACGAGACTCACGGCTATTGCTGAGGATATTCTTGATGCCATTCACTGGCTGCAGAGCGATGCTTCTGCAGAGCTTGGAATTGAGCCATCCTCCATCGGTGTAGTGGGCCATTCGGCAGGCGGATACCTGGCGCTTCTCGCTGGAGCAAGGGAACCGAAGCTGAGGGCAGTTGTTTCCTTCTATGGCTATGGCGATATCCGGGCAGTCTGGGCCACTGGGGCAAGCTCGCATTATCTGCAGAAGCCGATTGTTCCCCGTAAGCTGGCTGATCAATTGATCGCAGGGGAAGTGCTTACGGAAGCTTCTGTTCAGCAAAGATTCGGTCTTTATTTATATTGCCGTCAACAAGGAACTTGGGTTCAAGAGGTCACAGGGTTGGACCCTGAATGGGATCAAGCAGAACTGGAAGCACTCTGTCCAGTGGAAGCTGTAACTGCACAATATCCGCCAACGCTGCTATTGCATGGGGACCAGGACAATGATGTGCCTTATACGGAGTCGGTCCGGATGGCAGAGCGTTTGGAACATGCGGGAGTCGCTCATACGCTGATTACGCTGCCTGGTGAGGATCATTTATTTGATTTGCAAAAGGATAAAGAGAGTGTTCGGCAAGTTTTGGACAAGGAACTGCAATTTTTGCGAGATCATTTATTGTAAAATAATATACATCCCTATCTTATAAGTGAAACCGGAGGGAACTGGCCCAATGCCTGTCTCTCTCGGTTTTTTTGTGGTTCTCTCAGATCTATAATCTATCTATTTTACATAAATACAAACATTATCTTGCCTTCCTATAATATTCCAATGTTAGAATGAATATGTTGTACAAGTCATTAACAATGGGGAGGAAGATGATGAACAAATTATATGGAGTCATCTCCAAATGGGTAAAGTCAGGGATTGCTCTATCATTAGCACTATCGATTCAATTGGGATTAGGTCAAGAGGTTCCGTCTGCTCATGCAGAAGGACCGAGCGATCCTGCGCCGTTTATTGCGGCCAAGGTCATTAATGAGAATGTCGGAAAAAAAGTGCTCTTCGACAACACACACGGTCAAACGTCAGGTGCTGCGGATTGGGTCATCGATGGCGGCTTCTCGGATTTCGGTAATGCGTTGGCTAATCGTGGCTATGATGTGATGGAGCTTCGCAAGTCTACTTCATTGACTTATAGCGATCTGAGCAATTACTCGGTGTTCGTCGTTGCCGAGCCTAACATTCCATTTAAGCAGAGCGAGCAGCAGGCGATGAAGCAATACGTTGAAGCAGGAGGCAGTATCTTCTTCATCGGCGACCATTATAATGCAGACCGTAATAAGAATCGTTGGGACGGATCGGAGTCTATCAACGGGTATCGCCGTGGAGCTTGGGAAGATCCTGCGAAGGGAATGAGCGCAGAGGAGAAAAATTCAGCAGCGATGCAAGGAGTCGTTAGCTCTGACTGGCTCGCGGACAACTTTGGCGTACGCTTCCGCTATAATGCACTTGGCGATATTACGGCTAATGATATTGTTGCGCCGAACCAAGCCTTTGGCATTACGCAAGGAGTATCCACGGTAGCAATGCATGCCGGTTCAACATTGGCGATCATCGATCCGAATAAGGCAAAAGGGATTGTCTACCTGCCGAAGACGAAGGATGCCTGGGCTAGTGCGGTGGATCAAGGTGTCTATAATGGCGGGGGCAAGGCTGAAGGCCCGTATGTTGCCGTATCCAAGCTCGGCACGGGCAAGGCAGCATTCATTGGGGATTCCTCGCCTGTAGAGGATGCCTCGCCGAAATATCTGCGTGAAGAGACAGGAACCAAGAAGACGACTTATGACGGCTTCAAGGAGCAAGATGATGCAACGCTGCTCTTGAACTTGGTGGATTGGCTGTCGAAGCAGGAGAGCTATACGAGTCTTGATCAAGTGGACAATTTGCAGCTTGATACGAAGACAGAATTGCTTCCGTTCGAGACACCTGCCGCTTCAACCGAGCCACAGGCTGAACCATGGTCTGCTCCAGCTGCTGGCTATAAGTGGTGGGATTCATCGACATTCAAACCAGGTTCGTATGGTGGACCAGCGGCGACGGCGAATGCAACCTATTCGTTCGTACATCAAGCGGTTCTTCCGAACGCACAGGACTTCCAGGTCCGCGTTGCGGTAGATCATCTGCCGGCTAACTCCACAGTGTCAGGCTTGAGTGTCGGGATTTATCTGACTGGCGGTACACAGGTGGCCAAGGTTCAGAATGCAAATGGAAGCTGGCCATCAGCTTATGGATATAGCGAGACGTTTAGTGTGACTTCGAACAGTCAAGGCCGTGGATATAAGGATATGACGGTTCGCATTAAGCCAGGTACAGCAGGGGCCGCCAATCTTCGTCTAAGACAGAATGGAAATAATTTGTTGACTACGTCGGTATCATTGGCAGATGTACCTGCCGAACCGCTTCCGGAGGAAGGAGACCCTAACCAGATTCCGGCATTGAGTACGATCGCGGAAGGAAGGAGCAAGTCGGAAGGAAGCCTTGTTACGCTGCAAGGTACGATTACGACTGAACCGGGCGTGTATGGCGGACAAGCCTTCTACATGCAAGATGCGACCGGAGGTATTTACGTATTTCAGAGCACCAGCGGCTTCCATCAGGGAGATGTTATTAAGATTACCGCGCCTCTTGCGCTGTACAATACGGAGCTAGAGTTGTCCGATCCAATTGCGATCGAGAAGGTTGGAACGGCAGAACTGCCTGTGCCGAAGCAGGCCGCTTCCGTAAATGCCGATAATCAAGGTCAACTGGTCGAATTGAAAAAGGCTACGATTCGCAACATTATCACTGCTTCACCGGCAGGGTCCTTTGAATTTGATGCGGTAAGCGACGGCATCAGCAATCATGTCCGTGTTGATGCAAGAACAGGCTTACAGCTAGCGGATTTCCCTTATAAGGAAGGCCAGACTGTGGATATGCGGGGGATTTCCTCTATTTTTAAAGGTGTATATCAATTGAAGCTCCGGGGAGCGAGTGATATCTCGCTAGCTGAAGTCGCTGTACCACCGGTGACTACAGCTTCACTGTCCGAATCACCTAACGATCATGGCTGGTTCAATCGGAGTGTTGTTCTTACTCTGACTGCTGATAATCAGGGATCCAGCGAAGTAACTACAAAATATGCAATTAATGGTGGGACAGAAGCTGTCTATACAGGGCCTGTGTCTATCACTACCGAAGGAATCAACACGGTTCGTTATTATTCAGTTGGTACGGATGGTCTTGTAGAAGAAGCCAAGTCGATTGAAGTCAAAGTGGATTTGACCGCGCCTTTGGCTGTTCTAACCCAATCGGGGAAAGCCGTAGGCGACGTACTGGAACAGGATGTGCTGAAATTTGAGCTGGTTAGCTCGGATACAGGTTCCGGGGTAGCTACGCAGCAGTTGTGGGTAGATGGAAAAGAAATTCAAAGTGGACAAACAGTATACGCGAAGGACCTTGGTGTGGGCGCTCATACTGTGAAATATGCGGTAGCAGACTTGGCGGGAAATGTAACGGAGAAGAGTATTACTTTCCAAGTAGGTAAGCCGCTTGCGAACGGTGCTCCAGGTACTCCTGTATTGTCTGACACGAGTGGCCGTGCAAATGGATTGCGGGATGGAAATTATAAGATCACAATGAATTTATGGTGGGGCAATAACGGCACGGAGTTCAAGCTATATGAGAATGGCGTACTGATTAGCACAAAAGAATTAAAGGATGCCTCCCCATCAGCTCAGTCTATAAGTGTAGATATTACTGGCAGGCCGAACGGAACTTACGTCTACACGGCAGAGCTGATTAATTCACAAGGTATCACGAAGTCCCAGCCGCTGACCGTAGTAGTTACCGATGCCTCCCCTGGCAAGCCGGTTCTGTCACACGACAATTGGGATGGAGATGGCAACTATATGGTATCGATGAACATGTGGTGGGGAACGAATGGTTCGGAGTATCACCTCTACGAGAATGGGGTATTGGTCGATACGCAGACTTTATCGATCAACACACCTTCCGCGCAACGGGGTGTTACCAAGGTAACTAATAAAGCAATCGGAACCTACGAATACCGCGCTGAACTGGTGAACGCCGCAGGTGTCACCTCCAGCGAGACCATTGTGGTTCGTGTAACGAAGTAGGGGAAAGACGTAAATAATAGAGTAGTCAGTTAAAGGGAGTGGCCGCTGCCACTCCCTTATTTTGCCCAAAGGCTTACATACTACAAAATATACTCTTTCCTATAATCATTTGGAGTGCGACCTTCGAGCTTCTTGAATACTTTGCTGAAGTATTTCTCATCGTGATAGCCAACCATCTCAGCCACCTGAATAATACGCAGGTGAGGATTCATGAGCAGTAGCTTGGCCTTCTCAATGCGGATGCTGCTCAGGTAGTCGAGTACTGTAACGCCGAACTCCTGCTTGAATTTGCGGGAAATGTATTCTCGACTAAGGAAGAAGCGAGAGGAGATGTCCTGCAGCGAGATTTCCTCACTGTAATGCTGCTCCAAGTACTTAGCGATATCATGAATAATATGAATATCTTTGGAATGTGCATGAATCAGCATTCTGGAAGCGGCCAAGAGTCTGCTGACGATCTGTCTTCTCCAGTACTCCCGGTCCAGAAGACCGTATTCATTTAGCGGCAAAGAGATAGAAGGAAGCTCGACTTCACTGTTGTCAATCGCCTTGTGGTTGCTGGCGGTATCCTGCTCAGACCAATGCCTTGGCATGGAGTCCCATTCTTTAATCCATTCCAGGAGCTGCTTCAGAGAGAGTGATCGGGATGTAAATATTTCATCAATCCATTGCTGTGCTGCTGATTCCATTTGTTCGGCTGCTCCGCTGAATGCGGCAAGACGGAACTTCTCCTCTTGCGGTGTATTTCTTAAAGAATGAATCCCGGCATGGTCACGGGGGGCCTCTTCATGAATATATGATTCGCTGTTAAGCAGATCGCGACTCCATAGAGCATCGGTTGCTTCGGCGTATGCACGCGGAATCTCAGTGATAATCACCTCGCGTTTGCTTATCCCAAAGTGCGCTCGGCGATGGAGTGTATTGTTCATCCCAGAGTTAATGTCCTCTAGGACCGCATTCAACGGTCTTGATTGCCCCCAATATAAAATAACAATCTCACCAGGTTTATCCAGGTTACGGAAGGCAATGCCTGTATTCTTCAACAACTCGCTGCATATATTAATCAGCGCAAAATCCAGTAAATGGCGGCGGTTGCGGAACTTCTGCTGCAGCTGCTCGTCAAAATGGGCATTGCTGAGGACAGCGGCTGTACAATAAGTTATCGAGGCCGGGATCAAGGAACGCTCCTGAAGCTCAACCAGTAAGTGCTTGCCAGTGTTATGACCCGTTACCAGATCGGTCAGAAGTTGATCATCATATAAAGGCTTCATTTGATTCATTTCAATATTGAGGCGGGTTACTTGCTGTCGGCTCTGCTCCTCATTGCGCCAGGCGGATACCGCCTTATTTAACGCTTCATCTAGTGCCCCGGGTTCCACCGGCTTCAGAATATAGTCCAATCCCCCATGGCGGATAGCATGGCGTACCAATTGGAAGTCATCATACCCGCTTATGACTAGTGCTTTGATATCGGGACGGTGGGCTTGAAGCCATGAGAGCAGTTCACAACCATCCTTGCGGGGCATCCGCATATCCGTCATAACGATTTGTGGCGAATATCGCTCGATGATGTCCATGGCCTCCTCCCCGTTAGAAGCCTGAAGTACTTCGGTTATACCATGTTTTTGCCAATTAGCAAGCAGATTAATTGCGTCTCTAACATGCAGTTCGTCATCAACGATCAGTGCCTTCATGTGTATCTCTCCCCAAAGTAATAATTTCTAAGGTGACGATAATTCCGTGTGGCTGTAAATTCCCAATAGACAGCGATGACCGATTGTCCGAGTATAGCTGCAGTCGCATCAGCACATTTCTCAAGCCGATCGATTCACCATCCTCTAGATCACTATTCTCACCTGTCTGCTGTAACATGCTCTGCAATTCCGACAATCTGGCAAGTTCAATGGAGGCTCCATTATTTTTAATGACAATTGTGACCCTCTGGTCATCCACTCTATGGGTTGCTATAGACAGCTTCCCGGCTTCCTGATATAGCTCCATTCCATGCTTGAAATAGTTCTCGGCAATCGGCTGCAGAATCATCTTCGGTACCCGGCACGACAGACTATCTGGGTCAATGTTCCACTCAACCTCCAACTGATCCCCAAATCTCTCCTTCTGTAAGTCAAGGTACAGTTCTAGATGCTTGACTTCGTCTCCAAGTGTAACCATCGCTTCACCAGTTCTCATGTTGTAGCGCATGATGCTGGCTAGTGAGGATAACAGTTTATAAATTCGGGGCACTTTGTGATGCAGCGCCAAGGTACCTATGGATTGCAATGAATTATACAGGAAATGCGGGTCAATCTGAGCCTGCAGCGCCTTCAATTGATTGGTCTTGTTAGCCAATTCCAGTCGATATTCCTTCAGAATCAGGTTGTTAATGGTGTCCATCATTTGCCGGAAGCGTCGTGAGAGAATACCGATTTCATCGGTGCTAGTCACCTGGATATCTACGTCAAGATTACCGGCTTGCACGACATTTATATAGTTCGTAAGCTGCTTGATCGGGCGTGTAATGCGAATCGATATGAACAGAGTTCCAATAATTACTGTGAACAGTGCCAAAACGGCTATTATAGCGTTAATGCTTACTAATTGATTGGATTGCTGATACAGCGTTGTATGTGGTATCTGTTTGACCAGAATCCAGGATGCAAAGCTGGTATCTAATCTTTCAAAAATATTCATGGCATCCGTATCATCGAAATATCCTTGCTCCCCATGTTGTTTTATCATGCTTATGATCTTGGAGTTAGGCATGGGGCCGCCGATTTCTTCTTCATTTTGGCTATAGATGACATTTCCTCTATCATCGATCAGATACAGATTCTCCGAGCTGTTCTCATAGAGTTGGTCGCAAATCGCGTCGATCCCGTCCAGCTTTATATCGATGGCCAATAGAGCGAGTTGCTTGGTGTCTGGGACATTGACGATCGAACGATATAACGTAATAACTTTACGGTCGGTATAGTTGGATGGCGATGTAGGGAATCCGTAGGAATGAAGCGGATGAACGGATTCAATCGCTGTGACGCCTTGTCCAAATTGCTCGATGTTCCGATAGGCTTCAGAACGGTATGCTCTTTGCGGCGAACTGCTGGTAATCAGGGTGGACTGATTAGTCAAATTGTTATGCAGATATACTTGATGAATATCTGGTGTGGTCACTTGAATGGACTGAAGAGTCGTGTAGATTTCCGATAACACCATATAGTCGTTAGGTCGGAGCGCAAGGTTCCTTAGAAAGTGCTGATCTGAATATACCGAGAGAGAAGCCCGGTTAATGCCGCTTAAATAATTGTCGAGATTGGTCTTGCCTTGATAAATCAAGCGAATATTCTCGTTAACGGTCTGCTCTTTGACCGACTCTCGGGTATGCAGCAGTGTAATAACCAACGATAGAGTTAGTGGAATAATCGTCGCGAACAGCATGAACTGAATCAATCGCGTTCGGATACTGCGGAACTTCAATATGCTCACCTCAGGTCAGTTAATATAAACATCTGGCAGGAACGATGGTCAATATTTTACTCCAAACGGTTCAGGATTCTCCATTACTTTTATTTGTCATCTATCGCATACTAACTTTACACACTAATTGAGGTTGTTCAAAAAGTCCACTTTTGATCACGAAGTCAATCAAGAAGTAACTCGACATCGAATCTTGAATTCAGCCGGGCCTAGCAAATGCTTACGAAGTCGTTTTCTATGAGAACTTGTAGCTCCGCTCCTCTGTCCCTGGCTTCATCCAACAGCAGCGTTTTAAAAAAACGCACATCGGAAGCATAAGCTTCGGTGCTGAAAACCGGCCTTTTTGTACACGTACTATAGGATCTCTAGAAAAGGGGGAAACAAGGATGAATCGCACCAAGGGTTCGCGATTGCTCCAACAAATCATCTTTGTCGGGCCGTCGGCTTTCTTCTTCATCCTTATTATGCTTGTTCCGTTTATCCTCGGAATATATTATTCTTTTACCAATTGGAACGGGGTCGGAGCAAGCCATATTGAATTCGTAGGGTTTAATAATTATAGACAAATATTTATGGATGACTCGAAATTTAAAGCGGCTTTCTGGTTTACAACCAAGTTCACCATACTTGGCGTAGTGCTAACCAATCTGCTTGGATTCCTTCTTGGCTACTTGTTGACCAAGCCACTCAAGACACGCAATGCGCTGCGCACCATATTTTTCATGCCTAACGTAATTGGCGGGCTGCTGCTTGGCTTTATCTGGCAATTTATCTTCATCAAAGGATTTGCGTCGATCGGCGATGCAACCCAGTTCAATCTTTTTACACTTCCGTGGCTTGGTACAGAGAATACAGCCTTCTGGGCTATCGTTATTGTATTTGTCTGGCAGACAGCAGGTTATTTGATGGTTATTTATATTTCATCCTTCAATAACGTGCCGAAGGATATTCTTGAAGCTGCTGAGATTGATGGCGCCAGCCGGGGACAGGTACTAAAGAATATCATCATACCGCTCGTTATGCCGGCTATTACTGTCTGTCTGTTCCTGGCTATTTCCTGGTCGTTCAAGATGTTCGATTTGAACCTCTCGCTCACCAAGGGCGGACCGTTTGGCTCAACAGAATCGGTGGCGATGAATATTTATAATGAGGCGTTCGCGAATAACCGACTTGGTCTCGGTACCGCCAAGGCAGTTATATTCTTCATTGTTGTAGCGGTTATTACCAGTCTGCAAGTTAAATTTACAAAGAGCAAGGAGGTCGAGGCTTAATGAAGACGGCTGCCAGAAGACATTTTAGCAACTACCTGCTCGAGCTGGTCTTGATTATCATCGCCTTGATCTTCCTAGTTCCTTTTTATTTCCTGTTCGTGAACTCGCTTAAAACCTTTGGTGATCTATTGACCAATGCGGCGAGCTGGCCTGCTACCTTTGAGTGGAGCAACTATACACGCGCTTGGAACATTACGAAATTTCCAGCTGCCTTCACCAATTCACTGATCATTACTGTATTCAGTAATGTGCTCCTGGCTCTATTCAGCGCCATGGCTGCTTACCAAATGGTACGCCGTGATATCAAGTTCAACCGTATCCTGTTTACTCTTTATGTTGCGGCAATGGTTATTCCATTTCAATCGATTATGATTCCGCTGGTGAAGGTAACCTCTTCGATTGGCCTTAGTGACAGCATTCCCGGATTAATTGTTTGTTATCTGGGCTTTGGGATTCCGTTGTCTGTGTTCTTATTCCATGGATTTATTAAATCGATTCCGTTAGAAATTGAAGAAGCAGCCACGGTGGACGGTTCAAACGTATATGGAGTGTTCATCCGTATAGTTCTTCCATTGTTGAAGCCGATGTTCGTAACCGTTATTATTCTGAATACACTTTGGATCTGGAATGACTATCTTTTGCCATCGCTGATTCTCCAATCACCGCAACTGCGTACGATCCCGATTGCTACGTTTGCGTTCTTTGGACAGTACACGAAGCAATGGGACCTGGCGCTTCCGGCACTCGTTCTAGGCATCTTGCCCATTATTGTATTTTTTCTGGCCATGCAGAAATATATCGTGGAGGGAATTACAGCAGGTGCGGTTAAGGGATAATAAGGTGGTCAATTTCATCTCCCTGTTGCATCAATATAGTACCTATAATTGTTTAAAGATACTTTTTATACTAAACAAGTAAGAGTTTTCATAAATGAAGGACAAGCATAAAAAGGGAGGATTCAAAATGAAAAGATACGGTAAGTTAGCGTTAATCACATTGCTTGCTTTCTCGGTCATTATGGCTGGCTGCGGTAAGAAAGAAGAGAATAGTGCCGCAGATAAGGGAAGCAATACGGCAGCAGGTAGTGGTACAAAGACGATTAAAATATTCCAGTTCAAAGTAGAGATTGCTGAAGCCCTAAATAAATTGAAAGCGGATTATGAAGCAGATCATCCAGGTATCAAGCTGGATATTCAAACGGTAGGCGGGGGTTCTGACTATGGGGCTGCTCTGAAGGCAAAATTTGCAGGAAATGATGAGCCTGATATCTTTAATGTTGGCGGCTATCAGGATTTGGACACCTGGTTCAATAATCTGGAAGATCTGTCTGACCAGCCGTGGGTATCTGATGTTACTGATGTAGCGAAGGAACCGATGACCAAGGATGGCAAGCTCTATGGTCAACCGATGAACGTTGAAGGCTACGGTTTCATTTATAACAAGGACTTGTTCGCTAAAGCTGGAATCACAGAAACACCAAAGACATTGTCTGAATTGGAAGCAGCGTGCCAGAAATTGCAGGAAGCCGGCATTACTCCGTTCGTGAATGGCTACATGGAAGGCTGGGTGCTTGGCAACCATGCTCTGAACATCGCCTTTGCCCAACAGGACGATCCTAACACATTCATTACAGGATTGAATGATGGTACAGCTAAAATCCCTGGCAATAAAGTGTTTGATGAATGGGTAAAATTACTCGACCTGACGGTGAAATACGGCATGAAGAATCCGTTAACGACAGATTATAATACCGAAGTTACTGCATTTGCCAACGGCGAAGCAGCTATGACGCAGCAAGGCAACTGGACTCAAGTTCAGATTGACGGCATCAATCCTGATCTGAACATCGGTTTCTTGCCGATGCCAATCAATGATGATGCGGAGAAGAATGACAAGCTTCCCGTCGGCGTACCTAACAACTGGGTTGTGAACAAGAACTCTGCTGTTAAAGATGAAGCGAAGGAGTTCCTGAACTGGCTCGTAACCTCTGAGAAGGGCAGAAAATATATCACCGATGATTTCAAATTCATCCCTGCATTCAAGAGCATTCCTGCTGGCGATTCGCTCGGTCAACTCGGTAACGATATTATGAGCTATAGCCAGGCAGGCAAGACACTTAGCTGGGAATTCAACAAGTATCCGGACGGTGCGATGAACGAGTTCGGCAGCCAAATTCAGGCGTATATTGCTGGCAAGTCCAACAAGGATCAAATGCTTGAAGGTCTACAGCAAACTTGGGACAGCTTGAAGAAATAAAATTTATATAAGAGGTTGCCTTTCCTAGATCGTACAGTTCACATCGGGAGGCAGCCTCTTTTTTACGAGATACTCACTCGACAGACAAAATTCCTGCAAAAATGCAGTTTTTTGACTCGTAATTTCGTTATAAAATTTGTGCGTACTTTAGGCCGTTGAGGATACCACGATCATCAACATGGGTAGTTACATAGTTCGCATATGGGATCAGGTCCTGATGGGCATTTCCCATCGCGATGCCAAGACCTACTGTGGCCAGCATCTCTATATCATTCAGGCCATCGCCGAAGGCGATTGACTCTTCCAGTGTAAGATTCAGAAGACGTAGCATTGCGTTGATTCCCTTGGCTTTAGAGGAATCGGCGGGCAGGACGTCCATAGCAGATTTATGCCAACGGATATAACGCAGTCCGGGAATATGCTCTTGATATAAGTGTTCGTCAGACTCCTCGCAGTGGAGGAATACTTGATAGATGTCTTCTTTGGTCCAGAAGTCTGGGTCGTAACCTGGAGGATCCACTTTGAGCGACTGAACAGCAGCCTGAACAGAAGAATCAATATCACTATTCGCATAGAAGGCGGAACTTCCCTCAAATACAAGGGAATGGCGATTCTCTGCCGAAAGCTTAACCAGTGCTTCTACATCGGTACGTGGTATCGGGTGTTGGAAGATAGGCTTTCCTCGGTATACCACATATCCACCGTTCAGACTAACATAGGAATCGATAGCCAACTGCTGGGCCAGCTTTTCAAAGAAATATGGCGCTCTGCCTGTAGCGATAACCGGTTCAACCCCACGTCGTTTGACCTCGGCGATCGCCTCGATGGTATCCTGCGGGATCTTCTTCTCGTCGTTCACTAGCGTACCGTCAATATCAAAAAAGGCGATTTTATAGTCCATTCATTCGTTTCTCCCATCTTCTGAATTCTCTCTATTAATATGGTCGTAATATACCATCCGCTTGAATAGGTGGCAAGTTGGAGACAAGCGGATTCATATTATGTATACTTCAATATTTGTAGTGCAGTATAAATGTGCACGGACTGTGGTTATATAGATATAGTACAATTATCTAATAGATGACCGATTCATGAAAGGATGAAAAGCATGAACAATAAAGTTATTTTTCTGACGACGGATAGTCTTGGGGATGGAGATAAGGAGCTTGGAGCGCAGCTGCTAGAGACTTATGTAAATCTGTTGAAGCAGCGCGAGGCTCTGCCTGCAGCGGTATTTTGCGTGAATCGGGGGGTGCTGGCATTAACGGAGCAATCCTTTGCATCCCTGCATTTGAAGGAGCTTGAGGATAAGGGGGTTCCTGTACTTGCTTGTGGAACCTGCGTTGACTACTATAAAATTCACGATAAGCTAGTGGCCGGGAAAGTGTCGAGTATGGGATATTTCATGGAACTTGCTGAAAAATACGAAGTTGTCACAATCGCGTAGCATTCCAGGATGATACGATATCATAGAAAAATAGCAAAGAACCAGAGCCCAGAGGCTGCTGGTTCTTTGCTATTTAGAACGTTCAATGCAGATTTCTATTTATGCTGCAATTGCTTCCTTCTCAAGAAATAGAGGAAGATACCAAGGGCAATCAGTGCCAGACCCGTCAATTGGATAGGGAGAAGGCTGGACTCGCCCGTCTTAGGGAGCATCTTCCCGGAGTTCCCTTTCGTTGACGCGCCCTCTTCACTTGGCAGGACATCAACGTCTACTGTATATTCAACCTCGTTCCCTAGCGCATCTGTAACCTTGATCTTAAAAGAATCTGGGCCTACGTAGCCTTTATCCGGCGTGTATACCCAATTTCCTTTGGAGTCTACCGTAACTTTGCCGTTCTTAGGTTTCTCGCTAATTTTCGGCGTGCTGTTCTTAGGAACTTCAACCTTGCCTTTGATCGGTGTCTTATTTGTGGCTGGCACCTTATCCGTTGGCTTAGTTGTCTTCTCCGGTTCAGGCTTAGGATCTGGAACTCCCGGTGTTGGATCCACAGGCTGAGTCGGATCAGTCGGATCCGGATTCTCACCAGGACCAACTTCCTTGTCCGGATCTACTGGAGGCTTAGGAGTCGGATTCGGATCCACTGGAGGAGTACCCCCGCCACCGCCGCCGCCATTCCCACCACCGGTGGTTGGTATTCTATTGTTTATCTTCTCTACGAACACAGTTTCTGTCTGTTTATCCGTAATTTCAAATGGTACCGGTGTCTTATCCAATAAGAACCCTGCAGGTGCTTTGACTTCGATGAGCTGATATTTGTTCGGCTTCAGGTTATCTAAGAAAAGCTCTCCATATTTATCTGTTGTCAGTTTGGACTCATCGATATCCGCAACTTTTTGATATAGATAGTTTCCTTCCTGATCAAAGAGAATCGATTGCTCCCATAACTCGAAAACGGCGCCCTGGAGCTTTAGATTTTTACCAGAGTCGTATTTGGTTAACTTAACGGAGCGGTCGTTCTCCTTATTCTCAATCGTCTGGTTTGTCTCCGGCTGAATAATGGATACCGCGGTCTCAGCCTGCTCAATGACGAAGCCATCGGCCTTGGTCTCAACCAGCGTATAGTTGCCGTATTTCAGATTCTCAAACACGATTAGGCCGTCCTTATCGGTAACGCCTTGACCGACAAGCGTATCGGAGCTGTCGCGAAGCTCGAATTCAACGCCTTCAATAGCCGACTGATCTTTGGCATTCACTTTGGTTACGATTAGTTTTGCGTTGGAACCCCATACGTTAGATTTAGTTAATGCTTCGATTACGGTTTGATTTTCGACAATGTCGAAGGTGATAGGTGTCGAATCTAATTCATAAAATTCCGGAGCCTTGATTTCAACCAGTTGATATTTCCCTGGCTCTAAATCACCTTTTGCAATTTTGCCGCTATCATCTGTTTCTAGAACATCGATAGGAGTACCATTTGGAAAACTGCTAGTGATTTGATTTAATACGAATTTTGCCCCTTTTAAGGTCTTGGTGGAATCGACAGAGTCCACCTTCGTTAATTCGAACCCTTGGCGAATAATCTCATTAACAACCTTAAATGGCTCGTCAGAATCTTTGAAGTAGATCGTTTTTCCGATAGCATATTCAGGGTCTTTAATATAACCGCTAGGGGTAGAAACTTCTTTTAAAATATAGGGCAAGCCATCGGTACTGTTGAGTCGGTAATTTCTAGCTGTCTCGGCTTCGCCATTCTCGTCAGTTATAAGTGTCTCAAGTAAAGTAGTGCTCGATGCGTTCCATAGCTCGAATACAACATCTTTAATTGGATGGTTCAAATCATCTACCTTCAGAACTTTCAGTTTTCCTGTACCGGTAGAGGCTCCTCCACCTGCTCCGGCGAGGGAAACTTTAATGCCTTCCTCATTGCCTTCACCGATGAACGAGATTGATATACCGGAAAATTCGGCTTTATTCTTGAGTCTTTGGCCAGTATCCGTATTAATAAATGATTCATATTCAAGAATATATGCTGTCTTTAATTCCTTCTTGAATGTGAGAGTGATGGTATTCCCTTCAGCCTCCAGCTTAAAGAAGTCATTGTCATTATTGCCATCTTTATTAAGCTGAGCTCCTTTCTGAATATTTCCAGAGTTGTTGGCAGGAAGATTCGTTTCATACAGCTTCAAAGAATCGGCTAATAAAATCTGATTGTCAGATAAGGTATCTGTTAATTCGGAACCCGCTGGAATATAAGATTGGCTAGGATTCATAGTAACTGTCCACAAGGCTCTATCGGTTTTGTTGACCTGGGCTCCTGTTTTATAGAGCAGTTTGCCGCCGTGTTCAGGTGTCACTGTAGCTTCTTGACTAAAGCGCTCCGTATTTCCATCAAATAGCGCTGCACTATTGGAATACTCACCTTCAACCTTGAAGTCGCCATTAAGGCTCGTTTTATATTTGATTTGATAGGCCACTTCGCCAATGTTGCCTAGCTTCAATTCGAAGCTTTTGCCATCAGTAGCTAGGTCGAGCTGATAATCTGTAACAGAATCGCCTAGAGATACTTGATTATTCGAAGTATTTAGAATAAGCTTATTAATTTCGAAGGAATCTGCTATATAAGTCTGATTTCCCTTTAAGGAGTCGGTGATGATCGCATCCTTCACATCAAATAGATTGTAATTGGCAATAATCGTCCACGTAATCGCCTTGTCTTTAGCGCGATATTCGCCCGTTTTTCTACCGTTGTTATTGGTATAGTCCTGAGGTGTTACAGTGGCTTCTTTTGCAAGACTTTTCTGGCCATTTATATCTGTCCATGTCATTGTTGCTATGTTTTTATATAGCCCTTCTTCCGGTTTGCCCGCTTTAGGATCAAATGATGTTACATAAGTGATGGTTACTGTATCTTTGATTGTTTCTCCACTCTTGAGTTCAAGTGTGAATCCTTGGCTATAATCATTCGACTGCACCAGCTTAAAAGGAGAATGATTTAATTCCTGTCCATCAACTCTGATACTATCTTCGAGCAGCGCCATATGTCTGCCCGCGTAATCGTCTTGGATTTCAATTTTGGACATTTCGAACTTATCTTCATTAAGAACAAGCTCCCATTCAATCTCCTTTTTATTAAAATCCTCACGTATTACATTCTTTTTGAAGATCCGTTCATTAAGCCATTTATGATCTGATTTTGTTATTGTTCCGAAAGTCACGGAGTTGTTAACATATTGACCGCTGTAAATACGCTCCGTTATTTCCGTCTGATATTCGATGACATAAGCCTCGGTGATCTCGTTATTAAACTCTAAAGTGAAACCTGTTTCGAATCCAGAGGCATCTTTTAAGATTTTCAAATCGTATTCGCTCTCGTTGATTAGAGCATCACGAGTAGCGTTGCCATTATCATCAATGTCAACTTTGTATACATTCACTTTGTCATTAACTAGTTTGAGATGGACCCCGTTTGACGGTCCAAACGTGTCCTCAATAATAGGCTTGCTTATCTTTTGCTGGTTATAGTTATATTCGATAGACCAATCGACGATCCACTTGGAGCCAATAGGAGCAGGTTCCCCAGCCCTTTTGTTCAGAGGTTCATTGAAACTTATTTCTATGCTGCTTGGTATACTTTCCGAGTATCCGTTATCTCCGGTGAGTGTAGCGGTGTTCGTGAAAGGTCTTTTTTCAAACGGTTCTACTGTTGGAGCTTCAACGCTTGTCTTGTAAGTTACTCTATAGGCTTTATTAATATCCCCTAGATCAATAGGGAATGCAGTCTCAGTTCTTACATTATTAGTTTCCTTTAAGGTTCCATTTAAGAGAACTTCCATCTCAGTGATCGTAATGTCACCTTTGATCTCCAAGCCATCTCCAAGTTTATCCGTGAGCTTGGCACCTTTGATCTCTTGCTCTCGTTGGTTGAACTCGATCGTCCACTCGATTTCATCGGAGTTGAATTTATTTTTGTTGGCGACACCTGATTTCTTAAGCTTATTATCGGCAGTGTTGGCAAAATTCACCGTGATATCCTGCTGACCAACAGAACTGAAGTCAATCTTATGCTGCAGACTTTCTCCAAGCTTGGATTGATCAAATGACAGCCATACGAAGAATTGCCCGTGTAGTTGATTTCCACGAATTTGATCGTTAAATGTAAAGATAACTTGTTTGTTTTCAGAAACGACATATTTTCCAACGCCGCCAGTCAAGTCGCCTTTTAGTTCATACGGTATGGCGAACTCCCCGGGAAGAGAAAAAGTGTAGGTTGATCCATCGTCGTATGCATGCCGATCATCCGGTAAAGACCAGTCATAGATAATGGCTACTTCATCAGAAGGTTTAGGCCGAACATCCTGGATTTCTTTACCCTGTACAATAATCGTTCCGTCATCTTCAACAATGGGCTGCTGGTTATAAATTTTAACACCTGTAATCAGATTCTCTGTAATCTCAATTCCAGTGCCAAGGAGCGCGGTCTTGCCATATACATCATCTGTCACACTCTCTTGAGTGACTATAGCATCTTCGGTCTCACCCTCAGCACGAGTGATTGAAGAAGGGAGTACGATATTCAGCATTAGAATTATAGCTAGAAATAAAAATAATGGTCTTCTGAACTTCTTCATAGTTAAGTGATTTCACCTCTTCTTAATTTGTATGGTTCTGAATCACGCTAAGGCTAAGTATCTCGATAAACTCACAATCTACCTCCCTTGCTGGACCTGTATCCTAATAAGCGGCAGATATTACTTCGTGGATTACGCCTACAGGAAGTGCGGGTACCCCAAAAACGATGTCGATTCAGGTCGATGCTTATCTAAATTACTATAAAATAGGTCACTGAATATTTTCTAAATATTTGTCTTATAAAAAAACAAAAGCGATGTCATTCCCCTTGGTGGGAACCACATCGCTCAAATTAAGGTTAAGATACTATATTGATCTACTATATTTCGAATACCAATCTATTAACTCTTTGCTCGGGGCAACATCGAATTCCTCCCGCAGCTTGTCAGTGAGGATCTGAAACATCTTCCTGACTTCAACTTGATGATTTAATGTCGAATAGATTTGCATTAATCCGAAATAGCCATCCTCCATATGGGGTAATTTATCTACGATTCTCTGGTATAGTGATATCGCCTCAGTATACATTGCCCTATGTAAATAGAACTCAGCGATCTGCTTAATATGGGCCAGCCAGACTAAGCGAAGACGTTCCTGCTCGTATTCAGCCCATGCATAGCGATGGTCTGCGAGATAATCTCCTTGGTACAGCCCCAGAATTAATAAATGCTGTTCTATAGTCTCGGTTGAGACTGGCGGAGCTTGATTCACCTGGGATTCCCAGGCCTCAACATCTAATCGCTGGTCCCCTAACAACAGACTGTACCCGCTATCCTTATACTTAATCTCGAGCTCAATCTTTGCTTCCTTGAGCACCTTGCGAATCTGATATATTGCTGTATGTAATTGCGCGGTTGACTTCTCAATATCGTATTCCGGCCATAACAAGTCGATCAAGTCTTGCTTGGACACGATCTTATCATGGTGATAGAGCAAATAAGCGAATAACTCCGGTGCTTTCAGTGTTCTCCAGGCAAAATACTGCGTTGCTCCATTAGCGTCAATGTAATGGATACTCTGTAGGCAGTTAAGCTGGATCGACCCGGCGGTCTTCGTGCCGGCAGAGACTTGTAAGGAAGATGCTATGCGTTGTAGGGTGATGATTAATCTATCCTGACTTACGGGCTTCAATAAATAGTCGAGCGCGTTGATCTCAAAGGCCTTCAAGGCATATTCCTGAAAGGCGGTGGTGAATACGATTTGAATATGCGGCTGGATATTCAGCAGTTGATTGGCCAATTCAAAGCCATTGATCTCCGGCATCTCAATATCCAGGAAAGCCAACTGTAGAAATTGTCGTTGGGCCAATTCAAGAGCTTCCTGGGGATTCATATAGGAACCGATGATTTCTATATCCTTGACCACGGTCTGTTCCTTCAGCAACTTCTCCATTTTAAATATAGCAAGGCTTTCATCGTCTACGATAATTACCTTCATTCCCATCTCTCTCCCTGCACCTCTAATCAATGCTTCCTCCATTCTAACAAGCGCATGTCCGTATGTCCAAAGCAGATTTAATCGATAGGTAATTAATCTATCACCATGTTAGGCTCAGTGATTAGCAGTAATCAACTCCCATCCGAGGATTGCTCCTATGGCGTCAATCGGTGTATGGTTAAATTAAATAGATATCATGCTGACTGATGATTTCCTGAATCGGGAAATGTAATATGAAGATAGTGGATTATACGCTAAGAAGGGCAGTGAGTAAAATGGCGGAGTTAAATCCTGAGACGGTTATACAACTTCTTAACCAGCAGAAGAGCATCATTAACAGGGGAAAGACCGGATCACTGGAGTTCAGGCTGCAGCAGCTGCAAGCATTGAAGCGGTCTGTCCAGCAGCATGAGCGTGAGATTATTCAAGCTTTGCATCAGGATTTACGCAAGTCAGAGTTTGAGGCTTATTCGACAGAGATTGGGTATTTGTACGACAGTATTGGTTATGTGATGAAGAACCTGCATAAGTGGATGAAGCCGCAGCGCGTTCGTAACCCGCTCGTTCACTTTGGATCTAGAAGCTATATATATTCGGAGCCTTACGGCTCGACCTTAATCATTGGGCCATTCAATTACCCATTCATGCTCGTGATGGACCCGTTGGTTGGGGCGATTGCGGCTGGAAATTGTGCGGTAATCAAGCCTTCAGAATATACGCCGCATGTCTCAACGGTCATCTCCAAATTAATTAGCGAATGCTTCGATGAGTCTTATGTACGGGTCATTCAGGGAGGTCAGGAGACTACCTCTACATTACTGCAGGCTCCATTTGATATGGTCTTCTTCACGGGGAGCGTGCGGGTCGGCAAGATTGTGATGAAGGCCGCTGCCGAGCATCTCACCCCGGTCGTATTGGAGCTTGGAGGCAAGAGTCCATGTATCGTCGATAAGAACGTAAATCTGGATGTAGCAGCACAGAGAATTGTATGGGGGAAATACTTGAATACAGGGCAAACCTGTGTGGCCCCTGACTATGTGCTTGTTCATAAGGACATCCGTGCACCATTAATTGCGAAGATGAAGGAATATATCATTTCCTTCTACGGAACGGATCCACAGTTAAGCCCGGACTATGGTCGCATCGTCAATCAAGCGCATTGGGAACGTCTAAACGGACTATTGGAAGGGGCTGTTGTAGCAGCAGGAGGGCAGACAGACCGGGAGGATCTATATATTGCGCCTACGTTGCTTGATGATGTGAGTTGGAGCGACAAGGTGATGGAGGATGAGATATTCGGTCCAATCCTGCCGGTGTTGGAATATCATAATCTGGATCAGGTGATTGAGGCGGTGAACTCCAGACCGAAGCCGTTGGCGCTGTACTTATTTACGAATGATAAACAGATTGAACAGCAGATAATGAGTACAGTATCTTTTGGAGGAGGATGTGTGAACGATACGATTATGCACTTAGTCAGTCCCTATCTCCCATTCGGTGGAGTTGGCTCTTCAGGAATTGGAGCCTATCATGGGCGGCACAGCTTCGATGCCTTCTCGCATAAGAAGAGTGTGCTGAACAGGCCGACACGAATTAATCCGAGCTTCCTGTTCCCACCTTACAATGACAAGAAATTAGGACTTGTGAAGAGGTTTCTGAAGTAACAACAGTGGCCGTTTGTCTGAATGAGATCAGGCAAGCGGCCATTTTGATGTTTACAGTGTAAGAAATGTTTTCGAATTAAGAAGCCGATCCACTAGGGTGAACCTGACGAATCTGATGAACTCGAAGAGTCCGACGAATCTGCAGAGTTTGATGAACCCGATGAACCCGAAGAGTCGGATTTCCCTGCCGAGTTTGAAGAACTCGATGCCATTGATGAATTCGACGAACTCGATGAGTCTGATGGCCCTGATGAACTGGACGATTCTGAAGAGCTCGAGGAGTTTTGTGAGTTCGACGAATTCGATGAGTTAGATGCAATGGCTCCGTTAGTTGCCATGTTACGGATCATATAAGTGAGCAGCATGACAATTGGCAAGAATACAGACAGTACCATGGTATAGGATATCCATGTTGTGCTATCCCAGCTTTGCTGGAATGAGACATTAGGGTAGGCAATCTCTGACAGGCTCACCAGGATCATACCAAGGGGCATAACCAAAGGACGATAGTTACGCAGATTGAATATATAAGTTAAGCTGATAGCTGTAAAAAAAATATATATCGCGACTCTGATGAATAACGTGGTATACCACATAATTCCCATAATGACTTCAATCCGCTGCAGGAAATTGCCGATATTTATTTTTTGTGCTAATAGATAGCTCGGGTACATGCTGCTGGTAATAATGTCTGGCCCGAAGACTAATATAGATAGAGCAACGATCAGAGTGATGGCCAGCCCTCCCATAGCACTCCCTATGAGCAGAGCTCTCCGTGCTTCCTTAGGCTTATTTACCGCGGAGGAATGGAATATAAGCAAGGTGATATGCGGCAGCAAGACGGTCGCCATGAAATCCAGCGAGCCGGACCAAATCGGCCTCATCCCATCCTCCATCAACGGAAGTATATTTTCTGTCTGCGTCTGGTTCAGGATAAGGATGACAAATGAGATGAACAGGATAACAAATGGGAAGAACATTAGCTCGGAGGAACGGGCGATGGTCTCAAGTCCAAGCCTTGCACCCATGATAATCACAACGATAAATAGAATGTTGATAGCCTGCGTTGGAGTCTCTGGCATGATCTGCGTCGTTATAAAATTACCGGTGTAATAGAGCGCCGGGGCTGGACCGGTTAGAAATAGGCTCACTACGACTGATAAAGCGACCAATTTGCCTAACCATTTGCCGAAGATCGCCTCCATCATCTGCACTAGGTTTAACTGGGGATAAAGCTTAGTTAGCAGGTTGAACATGCACAGTATCAAAATTCCGATAGCTATCCCTACAAGACAAGCGATCCACGCGTCCTGCCTCGCTATCGCAGTCACACTGGATGGAACGATGAGTATACCGCTGCCGATGGTGAAGAAGACGGTCAAGGTCGTCAGCTGTCGTGCCGATATGTTGGATTGGCTATATTTGTTCATCTATTTCACCTCTGAGACTGGATTAGCCCAATATGTTCCAACAGATGATTGAGCGGAGCGAGCAAGGTTGTCAACGCATTAAGCGGTGTAGGGATATTCTGGAATATATTTACGATCACGTTCATCGTGATGCCAATGAGCAAGAGGATAGAGAATACCCATAGATCTTTGGTATATTTGCTCTTGATTAGGTAGGGGACATCGAAACGTATAATCAGCGCGGTTACCCCCAGAATCATCAAACTGTAGAGCATAGTAGACTACTCCTTCATATTTTTCAGAAAAGAATCCTTAATCGTACCAAGTCGTTGTATCTTGACAGATACACTGATGTTTACAGGCAGATTGCGGAAGTAGCGCTCATCCCAATCATGTCTTAGTTCCTTCCATGCACGCGGATTAGAGCGGTGGATGACCTCGCCGAAGCCGAAAATATCTACGCCATACTTCTGTTGAACGGTACGGATAGAGTCTTCCATAATTGATTTGATTCGCTTATTCAGCAGTTTTTCGATCATCTCGATCGTTTTGACATTTAACAGGTTCAGATCTTTACATTCAACATCAGCGATATTACCGTTAACTTGAACGTTAATATCTATTTGCGGCTTGCCTTCGATAACCTTGCCGCGCGATTTGGTCTTGGAACGGATAACCTCGAAGGAGAGCTTGCCTCCATCTGGGCATTCGGCATGTTCCATCGTAGTTTTAATATTATCGCGGATGAAATTGTAACCTTTGCTCTCGTCTTCATTGAGCCAGCCAGCGACCTTATCTCGCTTAAATGCTGCGATTCCTGTAAATTTAAGCTGTGTTAGTGTATCGATTCCCTCGACATTCTTCTTCTTCGCACCAGTCTCAGGGTCCCCCAATATACGAATTCCGGGAAGTACAGGCTGTTTACCGTCACTAAGAAGATCGCTGACCATCTCATTCAGAGTTTCCGTCAAGCTGGGGGCCCAGGTCTTCTCCGAGGTCTCCAGCGAGGCGAACAATTTATTGGCCGGGATCTTCTGCAGCGGAGTCATGATCTTGAGTGCGTCTTCCGCGGATGCATCTCTTACAACCGCCAGATAAAAGTCGGTCCTCATCTCGTGATCCCGCAGCAGGAAATCAAGTGCTTCGCTAACACCGCTATCAGCTAAGGATTGTCCAATCAGTACCATTCTTAATTGGGCGACATATATTTTACGCGGACTGATATTGCTGATTCTACGGAGAGCCTCGGAGACCGTGTGGCCTGTGGCCTTATATAAGGTGGCTGGGGATTGGCCCCCTCCCTTGCCGTTGGCTACCTCACCGGGGTTGACAACTTGAACAGATACCAGATATCCATCCCCGTCCGTATCCAGACCCAGTCCGACGGCAATGGCAATTTCATTCAATTCGCGGCGATTCCAGCATCCTGTCAAGAGTGTAGACGCTATAAGAAGTAGAAGCAGGCAAGCTGTAGATCTCTTCATAGCCTTGGTAGGCCACCTTTCTATCTTGGCTTAGGAGGCTTCTGTCCCGAGTTTCGAGATTGTCGCCGGATATTCTTCTGATTGATAAGCCGTGGACGCGTAATCATGAAGCGATGCGGGAGCCGCAGGAGGGTATCCTTATTATCGCTTGGAACGAACGGACCGAACGGAGTCATATACGGAACACTGAATGTGCGTAGACTGCAAAGGTGCAAAATAATCGTCGTACATCCGACAAAAATGCCTACCAACCCGAATGAAGCGGCCAATCCCATGAGAGGGAATCGTAGCATACGGAAAGCGATAGACATATTGTAGGAAGGCAGCACGAAGCTGGAGATCGCCGTAAGAGACACAACGATAACCATAGCAGCTGAGATGAACCCGGCTTGAACGGCGGCTTGGCCTATGACCAGAGTGCCTACAATGGAGACTGCTGCTCCGATATATTTGGGCATCCGTACGCCGGCCTCGCGCAAGATCTCGAAGGTCAGCTCCATCAAAAGCGCTTCGATGAAGGCTGGAAAAGGCACTGCTTCACGTTGCGAAGCTAGGCTCATCAATAAGGAGGTCGGAATCATCTCCTGATGAAACGTCGTCACCGCAATGTAGAAGGAGGGGCTTAGCAGAGAGATGACGAGACCTAAATACCTTAGCATTCGGATAAAGCTGCTGATATCGGCACGCTGGTAATAATCCTCCGCCGCATGCATGAAGGAGACGAAGGGGGCCGGTACGGCCAGCACAATGGGAGTGCCGTCGACGAAAATGGCGATTTTCCCCTCCAACAATTCGGCGGCGATGACGTCTGGCCTCTCCGAATTATAAACCGTTGGAAAAGGAGTCATTGTCTCATCCTGAATCAATTCCTCGATATACCCAGTCTCCAAAATCGAATCGATATCGATTTGGTCCAGTCGGGCATTCACTTCTTGAACGATCTGATCGTTAACGAGACCTTTAATGTACATAATCGCAACATCTGTCCGCGAGACATGGCCAATCTGCCGTGATTCCATCCATAAGGTGGGGTCCTTAATCCTGCGCCGTACCAATGCCGTATTCGTGCGGAGAGATTCGGAGAAACTTTCGCGCGAACCGCGGACGACGTTCTCGGATGAGGTCTCGGAGACACCGCGATCTCTCCACCCCCGGACACTGGCCGCAATAGCAGCAGCCTCCCCATCTACAAACAGGATGGCATCGCCGGACATCAGGGAATGGAACAGCGTGTTGTAATCATGCAGATCATGAATGTCGCCGAAGGTGAGAGCACGATCCTTAATCAGTTGGAGTACGTTAGAAGTGTCAATCTTCTCCTTATCGAGCTGAGCCAGAGCCTTCCCTTCAGGCTGCATTATCGGTTCCATAATATAATCATTAACGACTGAACCGTCGCACAGCCCATCGATGAATAGCACTGCGATGAGCTGGTCATTTGCCGGGCTGAAAGGAAATTTTCTTATAATCAGATCAGTGCTGCTGCCGAGTGTGTTTTCAATGAACTTAACATTTTTATCCAGACTTTTATCGATTGGCGGAAGCTTGGAATCAAGGTCTGTTTCTATTTGCTGTGTTTGCTGGGAATTTTGATTGTTCTGTTGGTTCTGTTGGTTCTGCTGGTTCTTTGTCTGCAGGGTTCCGTTACTGCTAGAACTGCTGTTGTTATTGTTGCTCTTACCGCCTTCAGTGGTGTTGCTTTTATTACCGTTGCTACTGCTATTACCGTTGCTACTGCTATTACCATTGTTACTGTTGGAGTGACTATTGCTGTTGCTGTTAGTGGAACTATCGCTTTTACTATTACTGCTGTTGCTATTACCGTTGTTGTTGCTGTTGTTGGCGGCGGTACTATCGCTATCGCTATTGCTGTTATTGCTTCCACTATTACCATCGTTATTTTGAATATTGCTATCATTATTTGTTAAGTTGTTCTGACTATTTTTATAGTTTTCATTTTGTTGCGTTGTTTGCTGCTCATTTTCACGTTTCTGTGAACCTTGATCGGTTTGAGCCCCTTGTGCATTTTGCGCATTCCCGAGTTCAAGAATGTCCAGTGTCTCCTGATTGCTCTGGCTATCCTGAATTAGCTGATTTTTCTGGCTATCTTGGCTTTCCTGGTTTGAATTATTTTCTTGCGCATTCGCCGTTTGGTTATTACTTTGATCCGCTTGGTTCTCAGAAGATCTATCATTCTCCCGCATTTCCGGCGTTTTTTCAGACTTTTGGTCGGCAGAATCGGAGGATGCTTTTATTTGATGAAGGCTTTTTCTTTTACGCATGCGCATGGTGTTCACCCTCTTACGTTATATTAGCAATCATTATTGCCAATGAGAGTGAGCGATAAACTATAGTCCAAGGGCGATCGTTCGTCCGACAAAATAAAAAGCAGGCCCAAGGAGTTTCAATTCCCGGCCTGCTTTTTTGCATATCATATTTTTCTCAAAGTTCGATGGATTATAGCTTAACCCAGGCAACCAGTCCATCTGGCTGATCCGGATCGATACCTAATTGCTCAGCTTTACTCAGGGCAACGATCTGCGGAATGAAAATGAATGGAATACCGCGTGCCGCTGGGTCGAGCTTGTTCTTGGAAACGACGGCAAGGTCAACGTATTCAGAGGGGATGACTTCTGCCTGGTCCGCGAAGGCGATAATTTGTGCCCCTCTGTTCTTAATATCGCGCATGAGCTTGCTTTGGTGCTCCGTTCCATGCTCGGAGAGTGCGGCGATCACCAAAGTATCTTCGCCTATAGTGACCATTGGACCGTGTCGTACATCGAGCAGATGGAAGGAATGAGCCTGAATCTTGGCGATCTCCGTCAAAGCGATAGCCCCTTCAGAAGCGAGACCTTGCAGTTCTCCATCCGCCAACAGAACCGCGTTGGACCAGTTGAAATCAGCTGCGCTGCGTATGCTGTTCTCTACGGTATTCATATAGGCTTCTCCCTGATGAATTGCGGTCTGAAGATCTGCGATCAGCTTATCATCCTCGCCTAAGAATGCGCCAAGCAGCAGATTGGCCATATACAGATTAGTCACTGTCCGGGTCTGGCAGACACTATGGTCGAATGCCCAAGGTAGTTCCAAGGCAAAATTGGACTGCTTCGAGAGCGGTGAGTCGCTGACGCAGGACAGGGATAATACCGGAAGATTGCTGTCATTACCCTCGCGGAGCAGACGAACAGCTTCGACGACTTCGCTGGTGCTACCGGAGCGTGAAGGGGCGACGAGAAGTGTATTTCTCAGCATAGGGCGGTATTGCTCATAATTCAGCATGAGATCGCCCCCGGCCAGCGCATAAGCAGGCAAGCCAGTCCGCAAGGTGACGGACATCGCAGCGGAGCGGCTAAGACAATAGCTTGAACCACAACCGACGAAGGTGATTGAAGTGATAGCCTGGGCTTGAATGAAGTCAATAATACTTTGTCTTTGGCCCATCATGTAATCATAGGTTTGTTGCAGGGCAGCGTATTGCTGCTTGATTTCACTATAAGTCAAGCTCATAGACGCTTAAACCTCCTATAAATTAATTCGAATGATCATTCATAGCTTATGAGGACAGTTTATATCAATGGAATGATTATTTCAATCAAAATAATATAAATATAAATCATAAAAGTTAATTTTTTATCATAATATTCAATATAAAATCAATTTATAATCAAAAATATATTGATTTACTCCATAAACAAGAATATTATAATCATAAAATGATCGAATCAATCAAAATACACATCAATGATATGGGGAGGGTGCATCTATGAAGTCCAGCTCGATTCAAATTCATCACGCTCGGATCCTTACGCCCCGCGGCTGGATTAACAACGGAAGCCTATTCATCAAGGATGGAGAGATTGTCGGCATAGATCGCGGTGATGGAAGTGGAGTAGAGAGCAGCGGACAAATGGTCATCGCCGAAGAGCCGTGGATTCAGCTTGATGCGGGAGGAAGGATGCTGCTGCCTGGTTTCATCGACTTGCATGTTCATGGCGGCGGAGGATACGACGTTATGAAGGGGAGCGCTGATGAGCTGTATGGGATGTGTCGTTTCCATGCTTCTAGAGGCACTACTTCATTATTGGCGACGACGTTGACCGCATCGCATGAGGAGATCATCTCTGCACTGGAGGCGGCGGGCGGTACGGTTCAAGACTCTGATCGTGAGCCGGACGGCGCTCATCTTCTGGGGATCCATTTGGAAGGGCCATTTCTAAATCAGACAAGGTGTGGAGCACAGAATCCTGACGATCTTCGTGAACCGTCCATAGAGGAATTTGAGAGCTTTTGGTCCGCTTCCCAAGGGACGATCAAGCTGATGGCTATTGCCCCTGAGCTTCGTTCTGCAGAAGAAGTGATCATACACGCAGTTAGTAGAGGGGTTACGGTCTCATTGGCTCATACGGATGCGGATTACGCGACGATGAAGAAGGCCGTGGAGTGGGGAGCAACGCAGGTTACCCATCTGTTCAATGGCATGCGTCCGCTGCATCATCGGGAACCTGGCGTTGCCGGCGCAGCGCTTATGCTGGATGAATTAGCGGTGGAACTAATTTGCGATGGCTATCATGTTCATCCTGATTTGGTCAAATGGGTGTTTGACATCAAGCCAGAGGGTAAGGTGATCATGATTACGGATAGCATGTGCGCTGCCGGCTGTCCGAATGGAGAGTACTTGCTCGGCAAGCTCCCGGTTCTGATGCATAACGGTCAGGTTCATTTGAAGCTGGCTGACGGATCTTTAGGAAGCTTGGCAGGAAGCTCGCTAACTATGATTGATGCCTTATCCAGAACTGTAGCATTTACCGGCAAGGAGATTGCTGACATTGTTCCTGCGCTGACCATTCATCCAGCTACCCAGATTGGCGTACAGGATCGGAAGGGAACGATCGAACTGGGCAAGGATGCGGACATCGTCATCATCGATGAGGAGTTTCAAGTATATCAGACCTATGTTCAGGGGCATCGGGTCTACGATGCAACAAGCCGTTAGAACCTAGCAAATGAATCGTTGAAGGGAGCGAAGTTCATCTATGAGATATGCCATCGGAGTCGATGTGGGGGGTACCAATATCGTCTGTGGATTAGTTGCTGAGGACGGGAGCATCGTCGCCCAGCGGAAGTACCCTACCGCCGCGCACGAGGGCCCCCAGGCCATTCTGGTGAAGATCGGCAAGACGATTGAACAACTAATAGAAGAGACTGGCATACCCAAGGAGCAATGTATCTCGGTGGGGATGGGAATCCCCGGACTGGTAGACCCGGTGCAAGGCGTCAGTATGAGAGCAGTCAATCTGAACTGGCGCGACATTCCAGTCGCTTCCAAGTTAAGCGAGCTTACCGGCAAGCCGGTCTATATCGATAATGATGTGCGCATGTATGTCTATGGAGAAGCGGTAGCTGGAGCAGGCAGAGGTTATGACTATGTATACGGCGTTACGATCGGTACAGGATTGGCTTCGGCGTTTGTACAGCACGGCAGCTTGCATTATGGGCATCGTTATATCTCCGGGGAGATCGGGCATGTTCCTGTAGAGCATGTGGATTTCCTGTGCAACTGCGGCCGGATAGGCTGCCTGGAGACGGTTGTATCGGCAACTGGCATTGCCAGACAAGCGCGAGACCGGATTGCAAAGGGAGAATCGAGCCTGCTTCAGGATTGGCTTCCCGATCCAGCGGATATTTCGGCGAGCGCCGTATCCAAAGCCAGTGATGCTGGTGATGCACTGGCTCAGGATGTTCTGGCCCAGACAGGAAAGACATTCGCCAGAGCACTGGCCTGGGCTGTGCCGTTGCTCTCGCCGGATGCCATCGTGATTGGCGGAGGCGGAGCACTGGCCGGGGAAGCGCTATTTACCCCGATAAGACAGGAGCTCGATCGCCTGCTGCTTCAGGATTATATCGGCCAGTTCGTCATTAAGCCGGCTGAACTGAATGACCATGCCGGCATTATCGGAAGTGCTCTATGGGCACTTAAACGTAGTGACATCTAGACCTAATCATATCAATACAAACCAATTCAATCATAAATTTAGGAGGACTTATTATGCCACTTATTTCGTCTACTTCCATGCTTCAGCAAGCAAGAGAGAATGGTTATGCGATTACCGCTTTTAATGTTCATACTTTGGAGATGCTGCAGGCTGTTGTCGAGGCTGCCAGCGAGACCAGTTCCCCGCTGATTATTCAATCAACTGTGGGGACTGTTAAGCATTTAGGACCTGAATATATTGCAGCTGCAGCTAAGGTTGCAGCGGACCAGACTGGCCTGCCTATCGCTCTGCATCTCGATCACTGCACAGATTTCGCCACGATTATTCAATGTATCCGGGCGGGTTATACCTCTGTCATGATCGATGCTTCGATGCTTCCTTTTGAAGAGAATATACAGCGTACGCTTAGTGTCATGGAGGTTGCTGCCGCGGCAGGTGTGAATGTGGAGGCTGAGCTCGGCAAGGTTGGCGGTGTAGAAGATGATATCGTCGTAGATGAACGCGATGCAATGCTGGCTGATCCGGATGATTGCCAATTATTCATTGAACGGACGAAGGTACTGACATTGGCACCAGCGATCGGTACAGCGCATGGTATTTACAAAGGGGAGCCTAACATCGATTTTGAGAGAATTGCCAAGATTGCAGAGAAGGTAGAGGTACCTCTCGTTCTTCATGGCGGATCGGGTATTCCGGCTGAGCAGGTACGCAAGGCGGTCTCACTCGGTATGTCCAAGATGAACGTAGCGACAGAACTGAGAATTGCATTCTCTGATGCGATCAAAGAAGTCTTCGCTAAGTCCCCTGAAGAGAACGATCCGCGCAAATATATGGTTCCGGCAAAAGAAGCCGTGAAACGTCTGGCGATTGAGAAGATGGAATTATGCGGATGCATCGGTAAGGCGGGAACTTTAAAATGATCACCACTGTCACCTTGAATGCGGCGATTGATAAAACCTATTATGTTCCCTCGTTCATTCCTGGTGAAGTGCACCGGGTCGCTCGGCAAGTTGCTGAACCGGGTGGTAAGGGGAACAATGTGGCTAAGGTGATACGGTTATTAGGCGGTGAGGTGACAGCATCAGGCTTTATCGCTGGCAACAATGGGGCATTCATTGAGACTGGGATGCAAGCTCGAGGAATTCATACGGCATTCATTCCCGCCACCGGGGAATCACGCGTATGTCTAAATATCATGGATGAGGCCAATGGGATGTCTACAGAGCTGCTGGAACAAGGTCCGGTAGTTGGACGGGCGCAACTCGTACAGCTCAAGCAGGATTTGCTTGAACTGGCGAGGAATTCAAGCATTGTCGTCTTGTCCGGAAGCTTGCTCCCGGGAGCCCCGGCTGAACTGTATGCAGAATTGATCGGTATTGTGAAGGAAGCAGGAGCACGGGCATACCTGGATACAAGCGGGATTGCACTCAGTGCGGGAATCGAGGCGAAGCCGCATTTTGTGAAGCCGAATGAGCATGAATTGGCCGTTTGGCTTGGTAAAGTGAGTTTAACCGAGAATGAATCCATCGAAGCGGCTAAGAAACTGTTCGACGAAGGTATTTCACAGGTATGTGTCACATTGGGCGAGCGAGGAACGATTGCTGTTATCGACGGACAAGTGTTCCGTATTACTCCGCCTTCGATTCAGGCGGTGAATACAGTAGGCTGTGGAGATTCCTTTGTAGCTGGCATGGCATTCTCGGAGGCGCGTGGGGATGCGCCGGTGGACAGGCTGCGTATCGCAACGACTGCGGCTGCGGCCAACGCAATGTCGGAGAGAGCAGGGCATTTTGAGGATGATGTGTTTAAGCAGTATCTTCATCAAGTGAAGGTTGTGCCGCTGTAAGTTGCCGCTTGCATTCTTGTCCTTCATCCTCCAAAATTATGTTAGAATTGTTGACGGACCATAAGTGTATTAGAGGAGAAGGCTATGGAAATTTCTAAGACCGGACTTCGCAGAGCGAAGATTCTGGAACTGATCAAAGTGAGCGGTAAAATATCGATCCAGGAAATCATCGAAGCCACAGGCTGCTCGGAAGCGACGGCCAGACGCGATCTTGACTCTCTGGAGAAATCGGGAGAGATTATCCGTACGATTGGCGGTGCCATCTATGATGGAGATCGTTCGATGACTTCCGAGGTGTCCTTTGCTGATAAGCGCTTCTCCCATCTTCAGGATAAGGAACGGATTGCCCGTATGGCGGCTTCATTAGTTGAGGAAGGCGATGTGATCGGTCTTACTGGTGGCACGACGACGTTCTTAATCGCCAAGGAGCTGAGGAAGCATCGCAATATTACGATTGTTACCAATGCGGTTAATATCGCTGCCGAACTGGTCGATGCGGAAGAGATTCAAGTAGTTGTGACAGGCGGAGTCATGCGTACGAAGAGCTATGAATTAATCGGGCCGCTGGCTGAGAGTGTAGTTGGCAGGATCAACATTACGAAGATGTTCCTTGGTGTGGACGGGGTGTCTCAGGAGCATGGATTTACGATGCATTCCGAGCTGGAGTCGCGGATCGCCCAACAGCTTATTGAACGCTCCAGTCAGGTTTTCGCTGTGTTCGATGACAGCAAGCTGCAGAAATCGGCTTTGTTCACGATTGTTCAGCTCTGCCAAGTTACAGGGATCATTACAAATCGGTTGCCAGAGGGATGGAGCATGCCTGAATGCGGGGAACGCCAGATTGAAGTTCATATCGCAGCGAGTGAAACGCAGTCGGGTCGCAGCTAACGAAACTACAGATCGTTTGTCTTCAATAGCGATACCTAATTTCGTTAGAGTGGGACAATATAAACAGCGGGATTGCCATCAGGCAATCCTTTTTCATTTGTGTGGGTTATCCTGCCTAAATGCATAGAAAAAGACGTGATTTTCTAAACTACGGATATAGAAAAATAAGGTTTTTTGGAGTATGATCCAGTAGAGTCAATATGTTCTTGTAAATCAGTATTCACTCAGGAGGGGTAATATGAAATATCGTACACTTGGTAAGACAGGGTTGGACGTATCCGTGATCGGCATCGGAACCTGGCAGTTCGGTGGAGAATGGGGAATTCAATTTACTCAGGATGAGGTGGATGCTATTCTCGATAAAGGCCAGGAGCTCGGTATCAATCTGATTGATACAGCGGAGTGCTATGGCGACCATTTGTCGGAATCCTTCATTGGCAATTATATCGGACGCCGTAGGCGCGAGGATTGGGTGATTGCTACGAAGTTTGGACATCATTTCCATGAGCGCTTTACTCGTACAGATGTATTCAATGCTGCCGATGTTCTCAAGCAACTGGATGCTTCTCTAAAAGCATTAAATACAGACTATGTAGACTTGTATCAGTTCCATTCGGGTCCGGATCAGGTGTTCGATAATGATGATCTATGGACGATGCTGGATAAGCAAGTACAGGCTGGTAAAGTGCGTCATTTGGGCACCTCGATCGGCAGCAATGACAATCTGCATCAGACTGAACAATCCACTAAAGTGAATTCGCAAGTGATTCAGGTCGTATATAACCGATTGGATCGCAAGCCAGAAGAGCGTGTATTCCCGTCCTGCGAGAAGCAGAATTTGGGCGTGCTTGCACGTGTACCGTTGGCTAGCGGATATTTGAGCGGTAAGTATAAGCCAGGTGCTGTGTTCGATAATACGGACGTACGCCATCGCCATGATCCGGAGAACACTCGCCGCAAGCTGGAAGAGGTAGAAGAAATTCGTCGCAATGAGGTTCCTCAGGGCGTTGATATGGCCCAATGGGCATTGGCATGGTGTCTTAAGAATCCGATCGTATCTGCTGTAATTCCGGGCTGCAAGAATCCGGCGCAGGTTGAGTCCAACGCTGCGGCAGCCCAGCTCCTATAGTTCCGCGTTTGTCCGAACTGAATCAAGGAGTGGCTTGTGCTGGGACGCGACTCGTTGAACCATGAATTTATAAGAATCGGTGTGATCGTTGTAATGACGTGGCACCGATTCTTTTGTTATTTTAATAGAGAGCAGGCATTCTTCGACGATAAAAAACAGACAAAAACCTTTAATATTTGGGAAAAATTGACGAAAACGTGATTTTTTTAATTGACCAATGTCAAAATTAGCCTTAATATTAAATTATAGTTTTTTTTCAATATTATGGATTTGTGGTTAGTCATTACTTCCATAAGGGGGTGAATCCTTTTTGATTTCCACCGTCACGATTCGCGCAGAATTAGAAAGTTACATCAAGAAGGAGGGGATAACACTTCATCAATTTGCTGAACTATCCGGAATTAATGTGGGTACCCTAAGCGGCATCATCAACGGGAACAGGCCAATATCGATTGGACAATTGGATCTGATTACCGATGTTATGAGTCTTCCGGAGGGCAGCTTTTATGAGATGTATGTGGATGAGAGCTTTGCATCAGCTGCTCCTCATTGGCGTAGATTACGTCCCTTTCTGCTTCGTTGCGCGGAGCTTCGGAGACATGATTGTATTCAAAAGGTGCTTGAACTCCTCATTGAAGATATTAAACAGGTAGCAGGCATTTTTGAAACGGCGGAAATCATGTTTGAACAAGGTCTGAAAAAGGCAGCTATTCTTCTGTATCAATGTGTGATCGAGAGTGAAAGGTCAAGTCATAGTGAACGTCTAGCTATCAGTTATTTCAGGTTGTTTCAAATCTATCAAAAGGATAACCATCGGAATTTTACTGCTGCGGCCCAATTTATCCCTTATCGTCACAGACTACCGGAAGCGCTGGTTCTTGATGGATTAGTAATGCTGGTAGAAATGTACTATGTGAATAAAGATTGGGAGGAAGTCGAGAAGTATACGGATGAATTATGTAACCTGACGGAGATCCTTTATACTAAGCGTCGTTGGGAGAAGCCGGATTTCAAACCTTCCCGATCATTGGTCTATTATTATGGTATAGGCTATCTCTATAAGGGTGCCTGTTATGAGTTTCGAAGAATGTTTACTGAGTCCAGAAAGTGGATTGCTAAATACGCTGATCTTAGTTGGTTCGAAAGCTCGGATCAGAATATGGCGGTAGATGTAGAAAGATACAGGATGTTCGCACGTGCTAATTTGCTCTCCATAGATGTGAAGGAAGGGAAGGTATCAAGAATTCCTGAATACATTCAATTCTTGAAGGAGAATCCAAGCGAGGTATTGGAAGGCTTGATTACCTTACTAGAATCAGCAAATCGGCATAAGTTTTTCGTGGACGAGCATCTCCAGCAGTTCTCGGATGAGATTAAGTTCTATCTCCGCATTAGTAAACAGAGTCAGGATGATAATAATTCACAAGAGTTTGTTTACAAAGAACAAGTTCATACATTCCGCTGTTCCTTATTTTTTCAGAAATATGCGATTTACTGTTTTCGGAAGAAGATGCTGTCGGAGGGAATCAAGAATACCCTGGATAGCCTCAAGTACTCTATTCAGATCAACAGTAAGAGCATGATGGCGAACAGCATGATATTATATGAATTCTACAGAGACTATACAACTGAAGAGCAACAAAAAGCTTATATTAAATTATGTGAGGAGGCGTGGGACAATGAAGAAGAGTTTAGTATGGATGACTATGCACATTCTCTCCGTTAGCGTTGTTGTTGGAGGGGTTATCACAGCTTTCACTCATGGCGCTGGTTACTAAGATTAATGTTAGATCCTAAGAAGAATCGGCTCAACTTGAGCCGATTCTTTATTTTTTTAACCATAAATGGAATTTTTTATTGTATGCACAAACGATCAATATGCATTATTTAGCAACACACCCTAAAATATAACATAGGGTGATTGACAGTGATTAGAAGAGAGACTATAAGAACTATTATTGAGCAGGAACGAGAGGAATTAAACCGACTGGCAGCGCAATATGGTTTGTTGGACAAGCGCGTGCTTGAACAATCTATAGAGCTCGATGAATTGATAAATAAATATAATAAAGTCAGGTATTATGACTCTCAGAAGAAGAAGCCGATTGCATGAGCAAAATGGCTTCTTTTTTGTTTTATCAGGAATGCGAACTTACAGGAGTTTCTATACATTTCGCATTGGGCAGAATATTAAAGTGCGTGTTCAGAAAAGGTTGACTCTAAAGGATCTGACATTCATATTATCGGCTAATGTTTGCAATTATGGAGGCACAAAATGCGTAAAGTATGGTGGAAAGAGGCTGTGGCATACCAAATCTACCCCCGAAGCTTCATGGATTCCAATGAAGATGGTATCGGCGATCTGCAAGGGGTTATTTCCAAGCTCGATTATTTAGAGGCTCTCGGGATCGATGTCATCTGGATCTGCCCCATTTACAAATCTCCGAATGATGATAATGGTTATGATATTAGCGATTATTACGATATTTCGGATGATTTCGGGACGATGGAGGATTTCGATGAGCTGCTGGAGGAGTGCCATCGCAGAGGCATCAGGCTCATAATGGATCTGGTTCTGAATCATACTTCAGATGAGCATCCCTGGTTCATAGAATCCCGTTCCTCACGGGATAACCCTAAACGGAATTATTATATTTGGCGTGACGGCAAGGATGGGGCGGAGCCGAATAACTGGGAATCGATGTTCAATGGGTCTGCATGGGAATTCGATGGGCATACGGAGCAATATTATTTGCATCTGTATTCTGTAAAGCAGCCTGATCTTAATATGGAAAATCCGGTGGTGCGTCAGGAGTTAATCTCTATGATTCGTTGGTGGCTGGATAAGGGGATTGACGGCTTCCGAGTGGATGCTATCACACATATCAAGAAGCTGCCGGGACTGCCGGACATGCCGAATCCGAAGCATTTGCGTTATGTTGATGCGATGACGGGTCATCGTAATGTTGAGGGGATTCATGAATTTCTGCAGCAATTCAAGCGAGAAGCCTTTGCTGATTACGATATCATGACGGTTGGAGAAGCGAGCGGGACACCGATCTCAGAAGCGGATAAGTGGATAGGCGAGAAGAATGGCGCGTTCAATATGATCTTTCAATTTGAGCATGTCAGTCTCGATTTTGGACCAGAGGGGCGCTGGGATTGTGGACCGTGGAGCCTAGATAAGCTGAAGCAGATTATGCAGAAGTGGCAAATTGGACTGGACGGGGTCGGCTGGAATGCTCTCTATTTGGAGAACCATGATCAACCACGCAGCGTGTCTCGGTTTGGTGATCCCGTAAAGTACCACAAGGAATCTGCCAAGATGCTGGCCACATTCTACATGTTGATGCAGGGCACCCCCTTCATTTATCAAGGGCAGGAAATAGGCATGACCAATGTCCACTTTCATAATCTTAGCGAATATAAGGATGTTGAGATTTATAACTATTATCGAGAACGACTGATGGATGGTCAGGATATTGAAGAGACGATGCGCAGGATTCGATTTCGGGCTCGTGATAATGCGAGAACACCGATGCAGTGGAAGGATTCCCCGCATGGCGGATTTTCCGGCGTAGTACCTTGGATTCGCGTCAATCCTGACTACCATTGCATTAATGTGGAGCAGCAGTTGACTGATCCTGATTCTATACTGAATTACTATAAAAAATTAATCGCTTTGCGTAAATCAAGCAGGACGCTGCTATACGGCAAATACGGCAGCTATATGGATAAGCATCCGGATATATTCGCATATGCCCGCTCTCTGGGAGACGAGGTTTATTTGATCGTCCTTAATTTCTACGGAAATACCCCGGAATTCAATATACCTCAGGAACTGGGCGCGTATAAGCGCCATATTGTACTATCCAATTATGAGCAGGATGACAGCCGCCTGAATTATAGCTTTGTGATGAGGCCTTATGAAGCGCTCGTCTACAAGTTACATTAACAATTACTCCTTAATAATGAGTCCGAACAAATTGGCAAACACATAGGCTTGTTCACGGGTAATGATACAGCCTCGCAGATTTTCTACATTGACGCCTAGTCCGTTAAAGGCGCAATCGCTTAGATCGATTCCGTTCAAATCTATGTCGGATAGTTGAGCTTGATCGATATCAGCTTGGTAAAATTCTACTTTCAGCCATTTGGAATAGCCGAAGTCAGCTTTGCGTAAGAAGCTATCTTGTATAATGACCTGTTTCATGTTGGAGAATCTGAAATTTGCGTAATCCGCCAGGCAACGGTCCAATACGACATTTCTCAGTGTAGCATCCGTCAGGTTCATGCCCATCATTTTGCAATCCCTGAATTCAGTCCGATGGATGATGGCGCCGCTGAAATCTGTATTCGACAAATCGCATTTCTCAAAAATGACATCCGTCAGTTCGATTCCGGTCAATGAGGTGTTTGAAAATAGTACGTTTTTAAATTTCACCCTATCAAAGGTTACCTTATTTGCCTCCTGACCCTCTATTACACAGTCTTGAACTAGCGCCATTTCGTAATTGTCATTGGACCGGATTCCAGGGAGCTCTAATAGAGAAAGTTCGTCTGGAGCTACTCTGGGCGATTCAATTTTCAAAGTTCTGCTCTTCTTGTTCACTAGGTGCAGTCTCCTATCCATAGGTAATAACAAAAGTTAATCAGCGTTCTTCTATATTCGATATAAGGTGTGTAGATACCTTTGCCTGTTTTGTTATATATCGAACGCTGATTATAGTTATTTCGTTTGTTTTGTTGTATAAATATAATAACAAATATATAACAAATTGTTTATGGGTAGCTAAAAAACGGTTTAATTGCGTTTACTTCATGGAGGGGAAATATGAACCAGCAGATTGTTCTAAGCAACTGGAAATTCAAAGCATGCGATGAAGCGGTTTGGCTCCAGGCCCAAGTGCCAGGATCGGTGCATACAGATTTGCTGCAGCATGGCATCATTAACGATCCATTCTATGGAGTCAATGAACACGAATTGCAGTGGATCGACAAGAAGGATTGGGAATACGAAGCAACGATAACACTTTCCGAGTCATGGGCCGGGATGGGACACTTGGAGCTTGTATTTGAAGGGTTGGATACTTACGCGGATGTTTTTGTAAATGAACAGCCTGTATTGGCCGCTGATAATATGTTCCGCGCTTGGCGGGTTGATGTGAAGGATTATGTTCATGCGGGCGATAACAAGATTAGAGTTGTATTCCATTCTCCTATAAACAGGGATCTGGGTTCATTGCATAAGCTGGGCATGGAAATGCCGGCTCCAAATGATCAATCTGAGCTAGGTGGACTGGAAGATCATAAGCTTAGTGTGTTCGCGAGGAAGGCTCCGTATCATTATGGATGGGATTGGGGGCCTCGCTTCGTAACTTGTGGAATTTGGCGCGAGGCTAGGCTAGAAGGCTGGTCGGCGCCGAAGATCACCGAGATCTATATCCGTCAAAATCAAATATCTGAGCAAGCGGCCGATCTAACGGCTGAGATAGAGATTCATACTCCCGTTGACTGGACAGGGAGGCTGCAAATCACCTCCGACGGTAAAGTATGGGACAGAGAGGTGAAGCTCACATCCGGTTTGCAGATCATTAAGCTGGATATGCAGATCAGCAAGCCTGAGCTGTGGTGGTGCCGTGGTCTTGGTGAACCATCCATGTATATTTTCAAGGCGCAGCTTCTGGAGCAGGACCATCCTGTGTCCGAGAAGCAGGTTAAGACGGGCCTGCGGACGATCCGCCTTGTGCGCGAACGTGATCAGGCAGGAGCCTCTTTTTATTTCGAACTGAATGGTGTTCCTGTGTTTGCGAAGGGGGCCAACCATATTCCCAATGACAGCTTCATTCCGGAAGTGACGAATGAACGATATCGTCATGAGATTGCTACTGCCGCAGCCAGCCATATGAACATGCTGCGCGTCTGGGGCGGCGGAATTTATGAAGAGGATATCTTCTATGAGCTATGTGATGAATACGGCTTGCTCGTCTGGCAGGATTTCATGTTCGCTTGCAGCATGTATCCGGGGGACGAAGCGTTCCTGCATAATGTCTCTATGGAAGCGGAATATAATATCCTGCGTCTGCGCAACCATCCTTGTATTGCCCTATGGTGCGGTAATAATGAGATCGATTCAGCCTGGGCCCATTATATAGAAGAGAGCGGTTGGGGTTGGAAGCAGAACTACGATAGGAACCAGCGAGAGAAGCTCTGGACAGACTATGAGGCGCTGTTCCATCGTATATTGCCAGAGACGGTATCCCGCTTAGCCCACAACATCGCCTATTGGCCATCCTCTCCGCTCCGCAGCTTGAGTCGGGATGAGAGTCAGCATGCCAATACATTATCTGGTGAAGGGGATATCCACTATTGGGGAGTGTGGCATTCCGTAGAACCATTTGACAATTACAACAGTTATATAGGCCGATTTATGAGTGAGTATGGGTTTCAATCTTTTCCCGAGCTTAAGTCCGTTCTTAGTTATGCTCCGGAAGAGCAGCTTGAACTGGAATCAGACATTATGCTTGCCCATCAGAAGAATGGTAGTGGCAATCGTCTCATTAAGGAGTATATGGAGAAGTATCTGCCAGATCCGAAGGACTTCAAATCTTTTCTCTACATGAGTCAGGTTCTACAGGCTCAAGCGATTAAGACAGCAATCGAAGCTCATCGCAGGAACAAGCCTTACTGTATGGGTACGCTGTATTGGCAGATGAATGACTGCTGGCCTGTCGCCTCCTGGGCGGGAATGGATTATTATGGGCGCTGGAAGGCGCTGCAATATACGGTACAGAGAAGCTATCGCGATATTATGCTGTCCGTGCTGGAATCGCCAGAGGGAGAAATTACTGTCTATGCGGTAAATGATCTCAGGGAGCAGGTATCTGCCAGATTGCGGCTGCAGTTGTTCGATTTTCATGGAAAAGTATTGTATGAAGGGGATGAGACTGTCGTATTGGAGCCGGATTCCTCAGTTCAGATCAAAACTGTGTCAAGAGAATCGCTGCTTCGGTCGAGTGATCCTCAGCAAGTCGTCCTGTTGATTAGTCTGGAGAGAGATCATGAGCTGCTGGCGAGTAATATCTTTTATTTTGCCGGATTCAGGGATATTGAACTGCCCCAGCCACGCATTACGATACGTGAAGTTCCGGGGACAAATGGAACCTCCTTCACATTGGAGAGCGATTCGTTGGCTAGACAGGTATGGCTATCTGCACAGGAAGAGGGAATATTCTCAGACAATTTCTTCGATATGATTCCTGGGGTGCCGATGACCGTACGATTCTATCAACGCAGTAATCAAGAGAGGCCATTTGTTGAGGGCGCTCCGGGCGACGTTACAGTGAGGTCTATGGTAGACTTTGTTAAATAGTATCATCCGAAGTTTTCAATCTTTGGCTTCTGAATTACGAGGCGGGATAATGGATTAACTATCTAAGAGGCTGAATAGTTCAGCCTCTTTTTTAGTCTCCGACTTTGGAGGCGGTATTTGCCAATCTGTTCAAGTTAGATAATCTTGTTCATTGCTGTTATAATGTTGACTTGACCAATACTAGAAAGAGATGAAATGAGGATGGAAAATTACCGAATTATGAACCGATGGAAATTTGCTGCTACGTTCCTGCTCATATTACTAAAAATCGGCCTGATGCGTTATTTCTTCTACGATGGAGTTCATTTGGGGGGAGTGCCTGCCGAGGCGCTATCTGCATTGGCTCTTCTCTGCCTTGTTGACTTATTGTTCCCTATTAAGAGAAAAGGGATCGTATATACTAGTTTTAATTTCATATTTTCCCTTATGCTGTTCGCAGCTACTTTATATTTCGCCCACTTCGGGACGATTCCAACCTACGCTGTACTGGGTGAATTGAATCAAGTTCCGCAGATTCGGGGAAGTGTGAACGCGCTGCTGCGGCCGGAGCAGTTTTTGTATTTTGTTGATTTTGTGGTGTTATTCATCGTATATACCGTTCGCAAGATGGTCTCCAATCGTCGGAGTCGCAGACTCAGCTTCTCTATGGAGCGTCGTGATTCAGGCGGCAGAAGCCGCGGCTGGGTCATTGGGGTAGCTGCCGGATTAATTCTCTGTGTCGGTGCATCGGTGTTATATGTTCGTTCCGGTAAAGACATCGATAACGAATTGGTTCGTGGGAAGAAGATCGGTTTCTTGAACTATCAGATCGATGCGGCTCTACGTAATCAGAAAGAGGAGAGAATGATCCAGGAGGGGAATCTGGAGGAGACAGCTGGTGAGATTCACGCTTTACAGAACACGTATCCTTATCGTGATCAGAAGGCATCGGGGACACCCCAATACTTTGGTGCGGCCAAGGGGAAGAATCTGATTGTCATTCAGCTGGAGTCCTTTCAGAATTTCCCGATTCATCTGAAGATCGGTGATCAGGAAGTAACGCCGGTACTGAACGGCCTTGCTAAGGAAGGGATTTATTTCCCTTATGTCTATCAACAGATCGGACAGGGAAATACATCGGATGCGGAGTTTATGTCAAATACATCGATTTACCCAACAGCAGCCGTAGCGATGTCTACAGGGTACGGGAACCGTGAATTGCCAAGTCTGCCTCGGTTGTTGCAGAAGCATGGTTATGTGGCGAATACGTTCCATATCAATGACGTAACATTCTGGGACAGGAACAAATTATATCCGGCGCTTCATTTTGACAAGTACTACGACAAGCCTTATTACGAAAATGACCACTTTAACGATTTTGGCGCTTCGGATGAGGAGATGTATCGGGTTGGCGTAGAGAAGCTGAAGGAGATTCACAGCGAAGGCAAGCCATTCTATGCTCAATTCGTAACGACTTCCAGCCATTCTCCTTTTATTGTCCCTGAAGACAGGAGACAGATACAGCTGCCGGAAGATATCGAAGGAACGAATCTGGGGAATTATATTACGGCAATTAATTATACGGATTACGCAATAGGACAGTTGATAGACCAGTTAAAAGAGGCTGGCATGTGGGACGACACGATGCTCGTTATCTATGGGGACCACTTTGGAGTGCAGCCGAATGATACGAGCGTTAGCGAGATCGAGCAGAAGCTGGGCATCGCTTATGATGACCGGGTGAGCCGCTTCAATATTCCGCTCATTATGCATATTCCCGGACAGCAGCCGGGTATCCGTGCAGAGCGTGTTGGCGGTCAGGTAGACATTATGCCGACGGCATTGAACTTGCTAGGCATCTCTTCACAGGATGAAGGCTTTACAGCTCTGGGCCAAGATCTGCTTAATATCGACCGCAATGTAGTCGGTATGCGATATTATTTGCCAACCGGGTCTTTCTTCAATGACGATGTCATGTTCGTCCCGGGTCAAGGCTTCGATGATGGCTCCGCTATCTCAATCAAGACGCTTAAACCTGTCACTGATTTCTCGAAGTATCGCAGCGACTACGAATACATTATGAAGCTGATGGGTCTGTCCGATCAGTATGTGAAGCTGCTGCCCAAGAGAGGATAATCGTTCAACCTCTCCTCTAACAAGCATGACATTCCAAATATTAAGCCCCGCAGGCTTCTGCGGGGCTTGATTTATAGACAGATCAAACTAGAATATATGGTACTTCTTGGCAACGCTTTCGCTTATAATCGCGACAAGCTCCTGTGATTGCTGTTGATAGGCCTCGATGGAGATATGTCCATCGGCCAATCTCTGATCCAACTGTTCTTGCAGCTGAGATACTTGCAGGCTGATGACCGAATCTATATCCTTCTGATTGGATATGGCGATGTCGGCAAGAGAGTTGCCTGCTGCCAGTGCTTCGTATAATCCATCTGTATGATCCTCGCTATTTGCTATACCTACTGCATCAATAAGTGGGTCGCTTTTCTTCTGTTTGGAATTGCTATTATTCTGATCAGCCTGCTTGGCCGGGATAAGAGCCAGCGCTTTGGCCGCTGCAGCAGTCTGTCCCGATAGACCTGAACCCAATGTAATGAAGCAAGCCATCGTCCCTACTATAACAATTCGTCTTATAATCATAGAAATGTAATCCTCTCCAATCGTACTATTAGAGGTTGTTCTTGTACTATGAATAATACGTCGAGGAAGACGGGAAGTTTCATTTATTTTTTATATGGCAAAAAAGACACTATTAACGCGCCAAATAAGGCCAAATGGTTTCAATGTTGTACCTCCTCGGTTAAATTTTCTTTACAAGGCAAAATGAAGAAACTTTTATGCCTGTTGTTGCGTTAAATTAGACGATGATAATTATCATGCCAGATTAATCGAAGGGCATGAGGGAGGGTGGAATTTTTGAAGAAAATATGGACTATGCTTCTTGCAGCGATACTTGTTGTACCGTTATTGCTGCAGCCAGCGACCGCACAAGCGGCCAAGGCCATCACAATCTATGTAGATGGGGTTCAATTGAAGACCGATGTGCCACCAGTGATGGTTCAAGGGCGTGTCATGCTGCCGCTTAGAGCCATTTTTGAGGCATTGGATGCAAGAGTGTATTGGAATCAAAAGAGTCAAACCGTTACTGGGATTAAGGGAGATACAACGGTAGTTCTTAAGATTAAATCGAAGGTAGCAACGATTAATGACCAGACAGTTACGCTTGATGTACCAGCACAGACATTGAGAGGCAGAACAATGGTGCCGGTCCGCTTCGTTAGTGAAGCGCTTGGTCAGGATGTGGGCTGGAATTCGAGAGATCAGATCGTAACTATTAAATCTGACACTCCAATCAACACCAGTATTTCTCCAGTGAGCTATGTATCAGCTCGAGACATCGGTAATCAAGGGGATGGGCGTGACCTGGAGGTCAGCTTCTCCAAATCGTCTACGGAGTCACTCGTTGATCATTACCGGGTTCTGGTTGTGAAGGCTTCAAGAAGCTTCAATCTGTCGTCAGCTCTGAATGTCTCCGCTTCGAATTATACGACGGTGTCGACTGCAAATTCGGATCGCGCGGTAACCTTATCGCAGAGTTCACGGGATGTGGACGGAGACTACATTAGAAATGATCAGCCTTATGTGGTTTATGTACTTGCTGTGGGGAAAGGTTCATATTCCAGCGCATTGTCGAGCTCTTCTCCGAAGATTACTCTAACAGATGTATCTTCGGTTGCAGCGGTAACAAATGTGAAGATTAGCGATATTAGCGACTTCGGCGATGGACGCGACGTCTCAGTCAGCTTCACTCGTCCGCAGAATGACAACAATATTTCGAATTACCGTGTGTTTATCGTCAAGACCAAGGATGCTAACAATTTCAGTCTTACTACGGCGAATAATTTATCCAGCAGCTACTATACGACAGTATATAAATCGGGGAGCAACGGCAGCACGATGACAGGAACTCTGTCTTCATCGGCACGTGATACCTCCGGTGATTACATTAAGAACGGCGTACCTTATACAGCGTTCGTTCTGTCTGTAAGCAACACCAACTCAGCCGTTAATAAGCTGTCGTCAGCTTCATCGTCGGTCACACTTAGTCCGAATACCGTGTCTACGCCAGTTGTTACTCAAGTGGATGATATCAATGACTATGGGGATGGACGCGACCTGCGGGTTAGCTTCAACAAAGTATCTGACGAGTCCAACATTAGCTCTTACCGGATCTTTGTTGTAAGGGCCAGCAACTATTCAAACTTCACATTAACGAAGGCGAATAGTCTGTCCAGCTCTTATTACACGCAGGTGAATAAGACGGGCTACAACATTACTCAGGTTCTCTCATCCGGAGCCCGGGATACTGATGGTAATAACATTCAAAATGGGGTCAGCTATCGTATATTCGTTATGGCCGTAGCTAAGAACTCAGGGAATAACGTGTTATCGTCTGCTTCCAATGCGATTACACTATACAGCAACAATGTAGGTACAGTATCGAATTTGTATGCCAGCGATGTGAATGATTATGGGGATGGCCGTGATCTCTATGTCTCCTTCAATAAAGCGGCAGATGAGTCCAATATTAGTCACTATCGTATCATGGTTGTTCCAACAGCGAATTACAGCAGCTTCAGTCTGTCGGATGCTAATAACGTATCCAGCTCTTATTACACGCAGGTGAACAAGACGGGGAATTACACTTATGGGCAGGCGCTCTCGCAGAAAACTCTGGATGTGCGCGGCAATTACATCAGGGAAGGTGTTAGCTACCGCGTCTATGTTCTCTCCGTAGGCTATGGCAATTATTCCGGCAGCAATGCGCTGTCCTCGCCATCGTCCACGATTACACTAGGCAAGAACTACAATGTGCAAGCCGTATCCAATCTGAATGTTGCTGATGTGAACGATTATGGAAATGGCCGTGATTTACAGGTAACGTTCACGAAGCCTTCCGATGAATCGAATGTCGATCATTATCGGATTCTGGTTGTACCTACAGCAAGCTACAGCAGCTTCAGTCTGTCGCAAGCCAATAGCAGCTCTTATTACGTCACAGAGAGCAGAGGCGGCAACAGATCGGTAACCCGGACCCTAGATGAGGCCAGGGACGTACGCGGCAATTACATTACGGAAGGCACCAGCTACCGTGTCTATGTACTGACGGTAGCAAACGGAAATTCCTCGAACGCTAATGCGTTGTCTTCTGCTTCATCCATAATTACGCTTGGTAAGAATAATAAAGCCGTTCAAGCGGCGAGCTATGTTAGAGCAAGCGATGTAGGTGATAATGGAGATGGCCGAGATTTACAGGTTTCGTTCACGAAGGCTTCCGATGAATCAAATATAGGTAATTATCGTATTCTCGTTGTCCCTGCCTCTAAGGCAAATGGATTTGATGTAAATGCTGCCACTAGAGCTTCTTATTATACTGACGTAAATAAAGGTCAATATAGTTTGAACTTGAGAAATGGTGATAGAGATACGGATGGTAACCTAATTGCAAACGATAAAGAGTATCGTGTGTACGTATTGTCTATAGGTACGGGAAGCTCCAAGGGAATGTATAACTTGTCTGCTCCTTCCGATGTTATTAAACTGGTTAATAATGTAAAAGTTGATGGAGTAGGACAGGTAAAGCTAGATGTTAAAGGAAATAAAAATAGCTATAGTGATATCGAGGTCAGTTTTAAGAAAGTTAAGGATGATCAAAATCTAGTACAAGAGTATAGAGTGTTTATGATTCCAGAGGGGTGGGCCGGTACTTTCAATCAACAGAGTGCCGAAAGTATTAATGATAACACTTGGTACACCATAATTAGACCAAATAATAATGATATTGTGCAAACCTTGATGACTCCAAAAGATGCCTCTGGGAATCCAATTGAAGTTGGAACTTCGTATGTTGCTAAAGTACTAACCGTAGCCAAAACAGGAGCCTATGCGTTGTCAAAAGAATCTAACGCAGTAAAAATCTCGCCAAATCCAGATGATATCACGGTTGAGGCGGCCACAATAACAACTGCGGATGCTGATGCTACTGGCATTACAGTTAAGTTTAACAAACCAGCTATAGAAGCAAATATTTCCGAGTATGAAGTATTTGTCGTTAATGATGGCTCAGAACTGACTTTGAACAACTTAGACACTGCTGTTTACTCTCAAAAAGTGTCTAAAGATTCAATGGAAGCCAAGCTTGTGGTGAGTACAGATAAAAAATACAAAGTTTACGTGTTATCTAAAGCCAACGGGATCAATGCTAAAAAATCAGCATTATCGCAACCATTAACAACAAATGCAGTTGCCCCTCAATCTTAAGAGATGGGCTAAATAATTTCTTCACAAAAGGGACTCCTCAATGGTGCTTCATGGACCATAAGAAGGGGTCCCTTCTTGTTGTGCGCAGCACAGGGGCATTTATCCTCAGGCTGTTTCTATGAATGAACGGCATAGACTGGCATAGGGTAATCAAGTAGTTGTACAATAATAGGGACAAGCTTTAGCACCAAAATTTAGGATAAGGTGGACATGGATTCATGAAGAAAGTCGGTTTAGTGATGCGTAAAATTCAATTTGCGGAGGCGCAGGGTCCTAGGGTATTTGCCGAACGGCTGCGGAGTATCGCCAAAGAGCTGGGAGTTGAGATCGTCTTTATTTCTCCTGAGCGGCAAGTCAGTGGCCATGACTGGATTCCGGGCTACGAGCATGAGAAGGGGGATCTGGTCAATTATGATATTGTGCTTGATCAGATTTACGCAGAGCGTATCGAGCATGTGATCTATACGGTATCCGGGTTCACCTTCCTGAAGATGTTCCTGAAGAATAGCGTGCTGTTTCCACATAGCTTTCCTGACCCAGCCCTAACGGGTTATGAGATGATGAAGCCCTTCTATAGCATCGTAGACAAGGCGGTCGTACAGACAGACTTTCTGAAGCGCCAGCTGGATACGGTATTTGGCGTTAGTGACGTGGATGTGATCCCCATCGGCTTCAGTGAGGAATTAGCCCAGCGGTATTACGACCCGAATGGTGTCGTGGCTAATCGCATATTATGGATCGGCCGTGATGAAGAGAATCGTCGCCCGGATCTCGTGCTGGAATATGCCAGACAGAATCCGGACAAAGAGGTTTATATGGTGTTCGGCGGAATTCGCTACAAGGAAAGTATGAAGAAATACGATATTCCTCACAATGTGAAGCTGAAATTTGCTCTGAGCCAGGCGGAAGTATTTGAGCTGATGAACTCGGCCAAGGTGTACTGGAGCTGTTCCAAATTCGATACTTTTGCGATGCCGTTAACCGAGGCGCTGGCGATGGGGAAGATTGTGGTCAAACCTGAGCACCCTTGCTACGATCACATTAGCTCGCGGCACGCCTTTGCTGGCAACGAGCAGAACTGGTTTGAGCTGGTTAATATGGCGGCGGCTCTACCGCAACAGACATCTACATACAACCGCGATTACGCTTTTGGTAAATTTTCATCTACAGTGATGAAGCAAGGATATGAGAAGTTTTTTGATCAGTGGTTGAGCAAGTAATGCAAATCATTTGAAGAACAAGCGAAATCATCCGAATTGAGGAAATTGGGCAAAGGTTATTTCATATGTATAGAGTAGCCCTGTTTTTAGGGTATGGGTAGAGATACGTAGTAGGCACTCTCGGGTGAATCACCCGTAAGAGTGATTCTTATTTTGTAAGCGCTACAATTTATAATTTTGGGATGATGAGGTTATGGGCGGGAGGAGAATGCAGGATGAGTTTGAATCACAGCTTGGGGTACGAAGATGATGCGAAATTGTTAATTGTAAATGCGGATGATTACGGTATGTGTCATTCGGAGAATCTGGCGGTTCAGCGGCTGTTCCAGGAAGGGATCATCTCTTCATCGACAATTATGATGCCCTGTGGATGGGCGAAGGAAGCTGCAGTGTGGAGCGCGAGTCATAGTCAATATGATGTTGGCGTGCACTTGACCTTCACCAGCGAGTGGAGCGGTTATAAATGGGGACCTGTAACAAGGAATGGCGATGTAAGATCACTGGTAACGAAGGAAGGGTACTTCCCGACGGACTGTAAAACATTTGAAGAGCAGGCTGAGCCTGAGCAGGTGCGCCTGGAGATCGTTAATCAGATAGAAGCCGCGCTGGCGATGGGAGTCAATCCGACGCATCTCGATAATCATATGGGCAGCCTATATGGCTTGGCAACCGGCAAGCAATTCCTGGATGTTGTCTTTGAGATTTGCGCCTGGTACGGGCTGCCCTTCCGCATGCCAAGAGCGCTGCCCAAAATGGAGAAAGTGTCTCCCGAGGCAATAGAAGTAGTGAATCAGGTGACGGCTCTGGCCGACCGTATGGGCGTCATTATTCTAGACCATTTGATAGGTCTACCCTTCGGGAAACTACCGGGGGAGACGTATGATAGCTATAAACAGAGCATGATTGAAGTGCTGCAGAATTTGCAGCCTGGGGTGTCGGAAATTATCATTCACCCGGCGATTGCGAGCGAGGAGCTTAAAGCGGTCCATCACGAATGGGAGAAGAGGCAATGGGATTATGAGCTGTTCCGAGACCAAGAAGTGCAGCAGGTGATTGAAGAGCAGGGAATCATTCGGACCTCATGGCATGCATTGCAGAAGGTGCAGAGGCAAGGGAAATAAATCGGGAAGCCGCAGGGGCTGTCCTGTGAGTCGTCAAGACTACACGGGATAGCTCTTTTTTTCGTGAACACAGTAGATTTTCAGAGAATTTGATTTAACTATTGCATTATACAGTTAAACTGTATATAGTATAACTATACAGTACAGCGATATATAGCGAGACTGAATAAAGGAGGGCAACGTAATATGAAAAGGGATAAAAATTTACCGCTGACAGAGACGGTTTATTATATACTGCTGGCTTTGCTTGAGCCGGCCCATGGATATTTAATTATTCAGAAGGTGGAGGAGCTGAGCGCTGGTCAGGTACATATGGCAGCCGGGACGTTATATGGGGCGGTGGACAATCTGCTGAAGCAGAAGCTGATCCAGCCGGTACGCAGCGAGGATAGCCGCCGCAAGGTTTATGTTATTACCGAATTGGGGCGTGATATTCTGCTTCAGGATTATGCCCGCATGCGCCATATGATTGAGATGACAGGGATGCTTATGGATCAGGAAAGAGGGGGAGCAATATGAAGAAATATAAATTTTTTACCGATTTTGACCGTGAAGAGAAGTGGCTGAACGAGATGGCTCGTTCAGGACATCAGCTCGTGAATAAAGCCTATAGCTATGAATTCGCTGAAGGATCACCCGAGGAGGCAAATTATCGGATTGATTATCGGACCTTCAAGAATAGACAAGATTTCGAGGATTATCGGATGTTATTCGAGGATAGCGGCTGGAAGCATATCGCTGGGACGAAGAGCTCGGGAGCTCAATATTTCAAGCAAGTGATGGATCAAGGTGATGAAGATATATTCTCGGACGTAGACTCCAAAGCGGCGCGTTATAAGCGGCTCTCGGAAATGTGGCTGTCGCTGGCTGCCTGCTTCATCCCTTTGTTCGCGGTATTGATATCCACGGGTGCGATTAACATCACTGCTTTTGTTAAGCCTAAGCTTCTCTATTATACGCCGGGACTTTGGGAGATGAGCGGGACGCATTTCTGGAGAGCGTTTCTATTCGAGACACCATTCGCCTTTTTACGCGGCTTTAGTTGGGTGATTTTACCGATATTCATTCTGGTGTATATGACTTTCGCGCATAAAGCAAAGAAGCAATATGAGAAAACGCAGCAAGGACACTAGAGCTATCCTTATAAGAGCAGGAGCCTCCCGGAGACCGTAATTTCGGTCCTATGGGGGCTTTTTCATCTTTTCAGCTCGGTACAGAAAAAAATGAAAGAAGTTTTGAAACTTTTTCTGTCCCTTCTCAGTCTAACGAGCACATCAGCAAGCCAAGCTTGTAATAAGCAAAGGAGTTGCGATCCAATTGGGGGTGAACCAACTGAATAAAGAAACAGCACAAATGACGGAGCAGCAGTTCAGCGAACGGATCGGAGCGTGCAGGGAGAAGCTGTACCGCTTTGCCTACTGTTATGTGAAGAATGAGCAGGAGGCGCTGGAGATCGTATCGGAGGCGACCTATAAGGCCTATCTCGCATACAGAAGATTGGATAATCCACAGTATTTTGAGACCTGGATCAGCCGAATTGTCATTAACTGCGCCATGGACCATATGAGAAGACACAAGAAATACACCTACATGGAAGACAGTGTAGTGGAGTTCTCCGCCAAGGAGGATCCGGTTCCACTGGAGGACAGATGGGATCTTTATGAGGCGCTGGATCGTCTCAAGCCGGAGGATAAGGCCTTTATTATTTTGAAATATTTCGAAGATCAGCGGTTCAAGGATATGGCCGAAGTTCTGTCGATGCCGGAGAGCACGGTGAAGACGAGACTCTACCGGATACTGGATAAGCTGAAGAGACAATTAATCAAGGAAGAGGTAGATACGCTATGACCGGAAAAGAACGCTATGAAAATATAGAAATTCCTTCCCAGCTCTCTGACGTTATTGAAAAGGCAACACAGCGCGGGCGGGCTCACCAACGGAACCGAAGAATGATTCGTGGAACTTCTACTCTTGTCGCAGCATGTGCTGCGTTAATGATCGCCGTTAATGTACCAGGAGTGGCCATGGCGTTATCCGATGTGCCCGTTGTTGGATCGATCGTCAAGGTTCTGCAGGTAGGAGGCGGGGGAGAGCGTACGGATGGGGCCAAGGTAAGTACGTCGGTTCAAGAGAATGCGCTGGATATTCACTTCACCGTTGATGGAGAACAGATCGCAAGCGTACCTGCATATACGGTGGACTACAAGGAAGCACCGAACCGGTTGATCTTTAGCTTCAACGGCGTACGCGATCTGGATTTGCAGAAATTGCAGCAGGATATTCGTTCTCTCTCGAATGTGAAGGACGTGTACAGCAATGTTATTCTGGATGACTCTGCAATCCGCTTCGTCGTTGAGCTTAAGGATCATATCGATTACTCAGTGTCCGAGTACAAGGAGCCTGGTTACATTCAATTGAAGCTGTTCGGTGCTGCCAAGCAGGCAGAGCCTCACGAAGTCTTCTATGTCCGCAGCCAAGAGATGGAGCAGGGTGAATCGCTTGGTATGCTGGATGAACAATATGCTCAGGACGGCAGTTCGGTCATCAAGACGAAGAGCGGTAAGTTTGTGCTGGCGATCGGTGGCTTTGCATCTCGGGCCGAGGCCGAGGAGATGCTTCATCAATTGTCTGAACGCGAGGATTATTATGAGACGCTGCAAGTAGATAGCTGGATGAGCAATGAGAATCCGCAATAACAATGCTAGTGAATAACCGTCTGATAAATAAAGAGAGAGCTGAAGGGGTGAGCTTCAGCTCTACTTTGCTTTCAAGAGGCCGCTTCGTGCAGCGCGACGCTACTTCAGCGACAACGTTTCTTCGTATAGCAATGCTTCTATCTTCTCTTTACTTAATGGTGGACTATAATAATATCCCTGAATTTGGTCGCAGCCATGAGCCTGGAGGAACTTGAGCTGTTCTTCCGTCTCAACCCCTTCGGCGAGCACCGTTAAGCCCAGTGACTTGCCAAGCTGAATAATGGATAGGAGCAGAGCTGTATCCCTTGGATCTTCTGGTGTCTGTGTGATGAAGGTCCGATCGATCTTGAGCACCTGGAGAGGAAGTTCTTTTAAGTAATAGATCGAAGAATAACCTGTACCGAAGTCATCGATGGATAGTGAAATTCCCCGCTCCTTCAGGTAGTCCAGCTTATTCTTAATAATTACCGGATCGTTCAGAATGGACTCAGTAACTTCCAGCTCGAGGTACTGCGGGTCTAATCCGGTCTGCTCTAGCGCCGCCTCTATGATATGTACGAATCTAGGATGCCGAAATTGAATCGCCGAGACATTAACAGAGATCGGCAACTTCGGATAGCCAGCTTCCTGCCAGGCCTTATTCGTCCGACAGGCTTCACGCAGTACCCATTCTCCAAGCTGTACAATAAATCCAGTATCTTCAGCAACAGGAATGAAGGTAGAGGGTAATATTCGTCCGTGATCGGGGTCGTTCCAACGAATAAGAGCCTCATAGCCGGTCAAGACCAGGCTGGATGAATCGACTTTGGGCTGGTAATATAACTCAAATTCACCATTCTCCAAGGCATGCGGCAATTTCTTCTCGATTTGAACTCTTTCCAGCAGCTTATCCATTAAGTAATAATCAAAGTAGTGCGGTTCCTGTACAGAGGCTAGCTTCGCTTCCTTCATCGCCAATTCCGCATGCTTCAACAACTGGGTTACATCGGTTCCGTCATCCGGAAAAATGCTGATTCCCATGCCGAATCCAACATGAATTTTCTCCCCATTGACGAGATAGGAATGTCTAAGCGCCTCGCATAATTCGCAGGCCATTTTATGTATTTGCAACGGATCAGACAGGCTGGATAACAGAATGATGAACTCATCGGCGAAGCTGCGGCAAATCGGTGTTCCTTCCGGGAAGGTAGCACGCATGCGATCTCCGACTCCCTTCAACAGTTCATTGCCAGCACGCTCTCCATAGCTCTCATTAATATATCGGAAGCGATTCAGGTTTACTCTAAGCACGGCCGCTGTCTTCTGCTCGTCATTCGTTTGCTCTAAGCTGGCTTTCATCACTGTACTGAATCGGCTCATGGTCAACAGATCTGTGACAGAGTCAAAATACGTGAGTTGACGTATCCTCTGTTTGGAGGCGTTACGATCTTCGATTTCTTCCGTTACATCAAACTGTAAGCCGATAAAATAGATCAATTCTCCGTCGGGATTCAGGATCGGGCTAATAATGAACTGATTCCAGAACGTGGAACCGTCTTTGCGGTAATTCTTAATCGTCACCGTATCCGCCCGGCCTTCCTTGATCGCTTGCCTGATCACTCCTAGATGACGTTTGTCCGTCTCTTCCCCCTGTAGAAAGCGGGAATTGCGCATGAGTACTTCTTCGCGCTTATATCCAGTAATCTTCTCGAATCCCTGGTTGACATATACTAAGGGATTGTCCTTAAGCCTAGGGTCCGTAATAGCTATCCCAACACCCATCATATCGATGGATCGGAGCAGGGCCGAGGAATTGATAATTGACTCAATATGCATATAATCTGACGCTTGGTCCATACTAATACCCCCTAACAGACCGTAATGAAATAAGTATGAAGAACCAATTTCATAGTATGAAGCGCGTTGCTCAAATCATCAGGCTTGTGTTGAAATTGACTCTTTCGGACGATGTTCGGTTGGGAGCACCTCTCTTCCACATCATACATGCTGCACAGAAAGGGAATCAATGGTAAAGCTCATCATTCCCCAGCGAAATTATGTATTGTCTAAGATGATATTACCATATTCGGAGCAATACGTAGTTCGATTGTTCTGAACAGTTTGTAAATGTAGTAGATAAGTATTAGTTCTCAGGCGAACACAAAGAAGCGATTTCGCGCATTCAGCAAGAAATCGCATACCACTCTTATTATTCTCCGTTACCCGAATGCTCCTGAGGTGTGAACCGCTCACTCTCTACAAACATCTTGCCTCGGTACTCAAAAGGAGATATGCCCTCTAATTCCTTAAACACTCGTGAAAAGTGCCTCGTATTTTCAAATCCGACCGCTTCACTGATCTCTGCTATCTTCAGCGATCCTTTTCGGATTAATTCCTTCGCCTTGCGAATGCGCACCTTCTTCAAGTAAGTTACGAAGCTTTCCCCGGTAAAAGTTTTGAACGCTTCGCTAAAATAGGAATAATTCAGAGACACGTGATTGCTTACCATCGCCATATTCAGCGGACGATGATAATTTTCTTCTATAAAAGCCACAGCTTCCTTCATATCCCCGTGCTCGGTATGAGCCGATCGGATCTCCTTGATGTATTTGTCCAGACTAGACAGAAGCTGCTCCAACGATCTGAAATAATTGTGGAAATGGTCGAAATTGGAGAGATCGCCAACCTTGCGATACAACTTGATCACTTCTACAGATGCTTCACCGTATATTCGGAATACCTCATCAAGGACCTGTTCATTGATTTGCTTACTGACAGCCTCCAGATAATCAGTATCAATTCCTGCCAACTGATCAATCCGAAAAATATGATGCAAGAGGGGGCCGATCTCTTTCTCCCGGCCTGTACCCAGAATATTACCCAGCTTGCGGATATCTTCCATAGGTATAGCGTAGAAATGCCGATCCTTCGGCAGCTCTGTATACCAGATCAGACGAGTCTTGGGATATATAAAGGAGTAATTCAGAGACTCGCTTGCTTGTCTGTAGCATTTGGCGAGATCCTCCAATCGATTTCCCTCTTCACTGACACCGATCATTAACCCATTAAGCCCTTTGCTGCTGGCCAAAAGCGACATGTCTGCAAATTTCTGCTGCGGTCCTCCTACGAGCACAACTCTTCCTTCACGGTCCAGTAGAGAGGCGTTTAGCTTGCCCTCTACACTTCCAAATAGATCCTCGGCGAGGGACTTCAATCCTTCCTTCTTGATCCGGCTGCCGTCTTCGTATTTATAGGTTAGCACAGCGACCGAGAAGGGCAGGGAATACTGTTCAAAGTCGATCTCTTTGCTCCACAACCGGATCTCATCCTCCGACAAATCCCGCTGCATCAACAAATCCTGCAAGCGTCCCAATTGAACCTGCAGCCGATAGCCCTCAGTAATGGCCATCTGCTCGGCAATGAGAGAGCGTCTTGCCAGTTGATCGTTACATTTGCGCAGCGCGGTGAACAATTCATCTCTGTGGATCGGTTTGAGCAGGTAATCGATTGCTTGATACCTGATCGCTGCTTTGGCATACTCAAAATCCTCATACCCGCTCAAAATAATGATTAGCGGCCGTTCATCTTGACTCGCTGGCAGAGGCTCTTTCGATAATTTCTCAATCAAAGAGATTCCATCCATAACAGGCATCCGGATATCAGTAATAATAATCTCGGCGCCATGATCCCGATATAGCTCGAGCGCCTCAGCACCCTGAGTAGCCGTAAACAATGCAAACTGGTCGGGAAATTCGCGCTCAATCATCGTTTTCAGGCCCAGACGGATATTTTTCTCATCATCGACGATTATCAAATTTGTCATTCATGCCTACCCTCCCTGTTAGCAGTACCTTTGGCAAGGACATCACAACCGTTGTAAACTGACCTTGTTCACTGAATACTCTAAGGCCGTATTCGTTGCCGTAATATAACCGTATACGCTCCTGTACATTTCGAAGGCCAATTCCATTACGATTCGCCTCTGGTCCGGAACTGCGGAAAAGTTTATCATTCATCCCTATAGACTGCAATTCCTGATTTAAGACGGACAAATCCTCCGCGTGCATTCCTATGCCATTGTCCGTGACTATGATCTGCACGTCGTGATTCTGCCAATCAAGCACTTGAATCAAAATTTGTTTATCGGACCCTTCTCCGATCCAAGCATGCTTTACGGCGTTTTCGACAATCGGCTGAAGGGACATCTTGAGCATTTCCAGCTCCAGGGCCTCTTCAGGAATATCGAGCTTAAGAAGAATCGGTTCGTCAAATCGGATGTTCATCACTTTCGTGTAATTCTCGATATGCCGAATTTCATCGCGCAGCTTCGCATACTCTCCAGACCATTTAAAGTTATATCGCATCATTCCCCCAAGGGAAGTTAACGAGTCAGAAATCGTTCGTTGATTCTCAATTTCGGCTAACATTTTTATGTTTTCCAATGTATTAAATAGAAAGTGGGCGTCAATTTGATTATGAAGCGAGCGCAGCTCCGCTTCCTTCGTTAGCGCTTGCTTGTATACCGCTTGAGCCACCAATGTATTAATCGTATTCATCAGCTTGGAGAAATGATGTGCGAGCTCTCCGACTTCGCCACCGCCGCGAATAGAGATTCCACTGTAGGCCTCTCCTCGCCGGACCTTTTTCATCTCCTCCGTTAATAGACGGAGATTTTTCAGAATAAAGGCATTCAGGATATAAGTGATCAGGGTGACCAGCGTGATAAACACGATATTGGCCCCAATGAGGAGATTGCGTGTACGGGATATATCCTGGATCACTCCCTCCATAGATACCATATTGATCAGATTGGCATTAATTCGTTCAATTCGCAGATGCAATAGTAGAAACTGTTTTCCGTTCTCCTTATAACGAATATCCCATTCTCCCGTATCCTTATAACGCTGAAGGCGCTCCTTAATCATACTTTCCATTTCCGGGTTAGCTTTCAGAAAGGAGTCCTTCTCCCGTGTGAATGTCTGTGCTTCGCTGTCCACAAGCAGCATCTGCGACTTGCTGTCCTGCATGACCGAATAAGTCCTCGGACTGAAGTTCTCCAGCAACATGTCAACCTGAACCATACCGACATGATGGCCCGCAGGAATGCTTAATTCACGAAGCAGCGACACCTTCGGTGTAAGTGCTGGCGTTTGCCCTATGTACCGTTCCATCAGATCCGGATCATTGTATTGGAAAGACCAGGACTCCAAGCCCTTCATCTGCAAGGCCTTCTTATACCACAATTCATCGGCTACACGGTATTCGCGGAAGAAGATCGGCCAAATCTCCACAATATCACTACTGGAGAATAGGCGAAGATGTGCCACGTTGGGATTGTAATACTGAATGCGTGTCAGATTCTTGAAGCTATAGTTGTTGAAGTTGACCAGTTCATCGGGATCCGGATCGCTGGTATTAGCCAGATAATCCCTTACATCCGGATCGTCATAAGCAACCTGAGCAGCCCGAACCATGGATTCAATTTGCGTATCGATATGCAATTGCTCCATTTCCAGCAAGGAAATGTTCTTGTCTTGAGCATCGCGCAAATACATGTTGTTGATCGCTTTATAAGAATAGAAGGACACCAACAGGCAGGGCCCTAAAATGATAAAAATATAAGCGGCGACCAGGCGGCTCTGCAGCGAGCGGCGCCCGATCCAATACATCAATGAATCCCAAATCGCTCGCAAGCGCTTCCCCCTTATCATAGCTAGCGACTCCTTTATAGAGACCCAAAAGCCCGCAGTAAGCGGGCGTTTTGGACAGGGCTATATTTACATGCCAAGTTTCTTCTTATTCTCTTCGTATTTTGCCTGTTTGTAGGCTTGCAGTTTGGCATATCCAAGGTCTTCTTGTTTTTTAATGTAATCATCCCAAATTTTATCGAATTCGGTTTCGGAAGAGGCCATCAACAGCTTAGGCAGCGTCTTGCCGCGCAGATCCTTAATCTTGGTGTTGATAATGCCTTCTTCCGAGTTGGCAAGCGGGTCAAGCTCATCGAACTCAGAGAAGCTCTTCGCTTTGCCGCGAGTCCAGTCTTCCAATTGTTTGTAAGGTTCAACAGATTCAGGTGTCCATTGCTGGGTAATATTCGTATTTTGCAGCATCCAGAAGGTGAAGGAGGAGCCGTATTGCTTATCGAAGGCGGCACGGTCCTTGTTCATCAGGTCAAATGCTTCAGGCAGGAATTGGTCCTTCCCGTCAATTGTATCATAGCTGACGCCTTTTTCACCAAGGTAAAGGTCTTTCTGGCCTTCCTCACTGTTCAGATAGCTAAGGAATCTAATGGCGCGTGCTTTGTCCTTTACATCCTTGGAGATTAGGGTCAAAGTCCAACCGGAAATGCTTGGGCCGTTCAGAGTCGGCGCGTCCAGGTTAGCATTCGCAGGACCGTCAACGGCAATATAGATTTTGTTAGGATCTTGCTGGAACAAGGTGCCGAGCTGGGCCGCAAAGTCTGTACGCTGGTACAGCATCGCGAAGTAACGGCCTTGGGCGATTTTTTCTTCCATTTGTGCGCGTTTGTCGATAAAGATATCTTTTGCGAGCAAGCCGTCCTCGTTAGCTTGGCGCAGCACCTTCATCCATTTGATGTATTCCGGATCTCTTTCGCGCTCATAGAGTTGTCCGTCTTTTTCCCTTGGAATCGCCAGGTAGTTCTGAATATAGCCTTCCAGGGAGTCATTTCCAGTCTGAACGAACTCATGCAGTCCTAACGGAATCATCGGTTGCCCATCGATTTCCGGGAACTTCTCCTTAGCAGCCTTCAGAGCTGCTAGGAACCCTTCCGGAGTACGCATGTCTGGGCTGCCGATCGCTTCATAAATATCCTTGCGGACTACAAAGGTTTGGTTGGATACATAGGTATCGCCAAATTGCTGGTAGTCTTTAGGGGATGAGGAAGAGTTCGGATAACCGTACACGTTGCCATCTTCTTGTGTGTACCAGCCCAGCTTGTCAGGGTCGGATACTTTGAAGAAGTAAGGGTCGTATTGTTCTGCCAATTCGTTGAGCGGAAGTACGAGCCCGCCTTCGATCATCTTCTTCACGCCATCTTCCCACCAGCCAAGCGTAATGAAATCAGGCAGCTTGCCGGAAGCGATCAGCGTATTCAACTTTTCGTTCTCGTTACCAGCAGGAACGATGAAGTTAATATCAACGCCCGTCTTTTTAGTGACATATTGGGAAGTTGGGTCAACCCCCCATTTATTAGGGAACCAGGCAAAGTTCAAATACCAGTCAAACGTAATCGGAGATGTGTCTGACTTCCAACCTGGCTCGTCTGCGGATGGAGCTGGTTTGTCAGACGTTGAAGATGTGTTCGCTGGAGTATTGTTAGCGTTTTCTTTTTTGGCAGTATTATTTCCTTTACCGGAACAAGCCGCCAAGGACAGAACCATGATACATGCCATTAGAAGCATTATCACTTTTTTGGACTTTCTTTTCATGCCCATGCTTTTTAACCCCTTTTCTTAATTTGATTAGTGCTATATTGTACAACTCCAAAGCCGCCGTTAAGCGGCCTGGAGGAGTTACTGTAAGTGAGGCCTTATCCCTTGATGGAGCCAATCATCATTCCCTTGACGAAGTAGCGCTGCAGGAACGGGTAAGCGAATACGATGGGAAGCGTAGTTACGACCATGGTTGCCAGCTTCACCGATTGCGAGGTGACCGTCTTGGTTACGGCGCTTCCTTGCAAGGCGGTAGTCATAATATTCGAGCTGGACTGAGCGACTACCCGGTAAAGGAAGGTCTGGATCGGTTGCAGCGACTCTTTATTGATGTAGATAATCCCGGCAAAATAGTCATTCCATTGGTATACCCCGTGGAACAAGGCAATGGTGGCGATAACAGGCATCGATACTGGAAGTACAATTCTCAGTAGAATCGTCCAATCGTTGGCTCCGTCGATCCGGGCTGCCTCATCCAGTCCGTCGGGAATTTCCCGGAAGAAGGTCATAAAGATGATGAGGTCAAAGAAGCTGAACAGCACCGGAATAATGAAGACTGCAAATGTATCAAGCATATGCAAATCGCGAATCAGTAAATAAGTTGGAATGAGACCCCCGGAGAAGATCATCGTGATCGTTCCTAGAAAGATATAGAACCTTCCAAAAATCAACTCTCTGCGTGAGAATGCGTAAGCTACCATGGCGGTGAAGAAGACGTGAGCTCCCACACCTACGAGAGTCTTGGCAACGGTGAGCAGCATGGCCGTCGTAATACCAGGATTGTCGAATACTGCCTTGAAGTTCTCCAGGCTGAATACCCGCGGCCACCAGTAGATGCCGCCCAGCATGGCGTCCTTGCCGTCGTTGAACGCATTGATCAGGACATACCAGATCGGATACAGGGTAACGAAGCAGATTAGCAGCATCCCTAGATTATTAATAATATCAAAAACGGCTTCGCCTATGGTTTTACGTTTTATGAAAGACATGTGCAGTTCCTCCTTGGCCTAAAACAACGAAGTATCGTTGAGTTTTTTGGATACTTGGTTCGCAATCAGCAGCAGCGTGAGCGCAATAACGGATTTGAACAATCCGATCGCCGCAGAGAACGAGTAACGGCCTTGGGAAATCCCTGTATAGTAGACATAGTAATCGATAACATTACTTGCGCTGTCATTCAGAGAGTTGCGCAATACGAGAATCTGGTCAAAGTTGGAGTTGAGAACACCACTGACTGCTAATATAAACAGGATACTGATCGTGCCTTTGATCGCTGGAAGTGTGACATACCACATCTTCTGGAAGCGTCCGGCACCGTCAATGGTTGCCGCTTCATACATTTCAGGCGAAATCCCTGTGATCGCTGCCAGATAAATGATCGCTGACCAACCAAGCTCCTTCCAAATATCCGATGTAATGACAATCGTCCAGAAATATTTCGGTTCAGCCAGGTAGGAAATTGGCTGATCTATCAAATGCAAGGCCATAAGTATATCGTTAATGATTCCAACATCCGACAGCCAAGTGGCCAGGATTCCACCGAGTACAACCCAGGATAGGAAGTGGGGAAGATACGAAATGGTCTGGATTGCCCGCTTGAATCGCAGGTTCCGAACCTCATTCAGGAAAAGCGCGAATATAATCGGAAGCGGGAAGGTCAGCAATTTGAGCAAGCTGATCCCCAAAGTGTTCTTCATCACGTAGCCAAAGTTCTCATCCGACAAGAACTCCTTGAAGTGCTCCAGTCCGACCCAGGGGGCTTCGGAGATCGTTCTGATAATGTCATAGTCCTTAAATGCGATAATAACGCCATACATAGGGATGTAGTTGAAAATGATCATCCATGCGATTCCGAGCAAAGCCATAATTTGAATATGTCTTTGAGATACAAGTTTCTTCAGCCATTTCTGCCTTGCAGTTGGTGGTGATATATTCGAATCTATCATGGCTGTGGGCGGTGTAGACTTTTGCATTTCCATAGTAACCTCCAAGTTATGCAGTATCTTGTTTGAAAGCACTTTCGCTGAACATACTTTCATTGTAATTGGATAATGGAGCGAGGATAATGCTTCAGATTTCGTATTGATGTACTCATTTTTCGGTTAGGGACAAAAGTTGTGAAAAGAAAGGTCCGCTTTATTTGTGATATATTTCATTTTTTTGGCAATCGATATGGTGGTAACATGCTCACAACATACAACAGTACAGCGAATCAGGGAGAGACCCTATGCCTTAAGGCGGGGGAAGAAATATACTGGATAGGGAAAGAGGCCTCGGGAATTTAAGTTTCCGAGGCCTCTTTTGTAATAAGTGGAGGTTTAGGGCAGCATACTGTTGGCTCGCTGGATAATCGAAGATATTTTTAACTCGTGATTATAAATGTTTTGCTTCTTTGTATTGATTTGGCTGGATAGAGTAAGCAGTCTGGCCAGAGTATCCGTCGCCCGATCAGCGTCATTCTTCTTCACTGCAGCTTTGAAGTTGGACCATTCGGTGGTTAGCTGTTTGTTGGGGGTGGAGATAGCACTTTTCTCGGCCTTGATCTTCGTCTTGACGGCATCGATTTCCGATAGGACACTGCGGATTTGCTTCTGTTTCTTCGTTCTTTCTGATTTGGCGGTCTTCAGAGCGGCCTCCTTCGATTTGAGGTCCTGCTTGGTGATATCGACTACCAACTTCATTCCTTCGGCTTGTGACTTCAATACCTTGTAAAGAGATTTGTCCTTCAATTTATTGGCGGCGGCTACCTGTTTATTGAATGAAGTATACGAGGTATATAGAGGCTGGTATTTCGATTTGGTTGTCTTGACCTGCTCCTCCAGCTTGCTGATCTTGCTTGCATCGATATTGCTGATGGCCTTGCGTGCCGCGGATGCCTTGCTCTCATTGTCATAATGCAGGGCTGATGTCCGGTCATCCAGACTTAATATCTGCGTCCGGCTGCTCTTGAAGTCTGAGTATTGCTTGCGGAGCTTGGCCCCGTTCTTGCCAGCCTTATCCGCAGTTGCGTCGAGTTGAGCGTTGATCGAATCGGTGAACTCGATGGCGGCAGCGGATGCCTGACCCGGAGGGGATAAGGCGGTGATTCCCGCAGCAATGAGGATGATGAACGCCAGTACAGTTATGCCAGTCCTAAGATGATTTACCATAGAGCATCTCTCCTTAATCAGATTGTGCCGCAATACGAATCATAATCATCTTTACACATACACGCCAAAAAGCACCCGCAGGCCAGGCTCGTGAAGAGCCAAGCTTACGGGTGCTTCCATCGTAAGATTGTTCGTATTGCAGCTTCGTTCAATATACACATAAATGGGGTATTTTGTCAATTGAGGCCTTTGTTTCTGGAAAGTGAATAAATGGTTCACAGAATCGTAATACTTGTCTTGACTTTGTCCAGAAATCATGGAAAATGAGGGAAATAATATACTTGGAGGGTTTATGGAGACAGAATCGCTATTGAAGGTTGAAGAGCTGGCCTTGAAGAAGTATAAGATCTTCCGGCAGAGCCAACTGCGCTACATTGCGAGGGCTATGCTGGCGAGCATGTTCATCGGATTCGGGGTAATAGTTGCTTTTAAAACCGGAAACTTCTTCTATATGGAGAATTCCCCGTTCACTTATCCGATGGCGGCGATTACTTTCGGTGCGGCCATCATTTTGATCGCTTATGGCGGAGGAGATTTATTCACCGGCAATACGTTCTACTATACCTACGCGGCCCTGCGCAAGAAATTGCAATGGTCTGAGGTCGGGAAGCTATGGGTATTCAGTTATGTAGGAAATATTATGGGAGCGGCAGTGTTCGCCCTGCTTATTTTTCTGACAGGTCTATTTACGGATGCTTCAGTGAATAGCTTCCTGCTGAATGTGGTAGAGCATAAGATGAATACCTCGGCGATCGAGCTGTTCTTCCGGGCTATTCTATGTAACTGGCTCGTCTGTCTGGCCTTCTTCATTCCGATGTCGCTCAAGGGCGACGGAGCCAAGATGTTCGCAATGATGCTGTTCGTGTTCTGCTTCTTCATATCCGGTTACGAGCATAGTATTGCGAATATGTGTACCTTTGCGATTGCACTTGTGCTGAACCATCCAGGAACGATCTCCTACTATGGTGTCATTCACAACCTCGTTCCTGTAACAATCGGCAATTTGATCGGCGGCGTACTGCTGATGGGCTTTATGTATTATTTCGTGAACAAGCCTTTTCTGGATGCGGTAGAGAAGGGGAAGGATGAGTAGTAAATGGAAGTTAGGGCTGGTGACGGTGATGTCACCGGCCTTTTTATATCCACGTGGAACAGTTTATGAGTCGGCAGCATTACATAGCTTCTCCATATATTTGAACAGTGCATGGAACTTACCGCTATAGTCTTTCTTCCAGGGCTTTCTTTTACCGCAGAAATGCAAGAATACAGTATGGTCTATCACATGCTCCATATCCCACTCGCCATTGCTCGTAATCTTGTAATAGCGGTAGTATCTCGCATCATAATTGTACAGCTTCTCATCGATGCTCTTGATCCGTTTGGTATACAGCGCATTGATAATATCCTGATCCGGCATAATCAGTTTGGAGCGATTATTCTCAACGAAGTCGTAGATTTCTTCCTCGCTAATAAGCTTTCTTTGCAGCTTCAAATTCATCAGCAGTACTCCAGAATTATAATAAGCCTCGATTTTATAAGGGTTCAACCTCAGCTTGTTGATTTCTTTAATAGAGATAAGGTCATGAGAAGCAGCGGCATACAAATAATGCTCCAGATCGGTCTCGTAGAGCTCCCTGACGGAGTTAAGCACCAGAATATCAGGATCCAGATAGAGGATTCGCTCCATATGGTCCGGCAGGAAGCGGAAGGCGAGCAGGCGGTAATACATCTCCTTGGTGTAATGAAGCAGGGTAGGGGCTTCGGCGAAGCTTTGGTCGTCGACTTCAATCTCCTCTAGCAGACTGCCGTTCCCTTGCTCGGCGCATAATCGACGCAGCCCCTCGATCTCCTTGCGCTTTAAGCTTGAATGCATGACATAAACCGTAAACCGCTCACCCTTATTATTAAGGAATAAAGAGTAGAGCATCACTCGCAGGGGCTTCAAGTAGTTAGAGTTTAAGGTGACCAGAATATTTAGCGGTTCAGACATGTGGACATGCTCCTTGTAAAGATATTTCCATTGAGTATTCAATGGGCTATGCCTCTATTGTATGAATAATGGGAGCAAACGAAAAGGTCCATTGGGGATTACGCCCCAGTGGACCGGAATTCTAAATAGTATAGCAGATCAAGGGAGCATTCCTTAGCGGAGAATCTTATATTACTTGCTAGGGATTCAATGCGGCCTCCGTGATGCTTACGTCCGGGTCTGCCAGAAATGCAGTGATCGGCAGGGAGGCAGCTCCCAACGCGGTGGAGCGGATACCTAATTTGGCGAAGTCGACATGGGTCTGCTTGCGATGATAGGACAGGCTGCGCTTGCCCAGTGTGCTTAACATCGCTTGCCGCAAATAGTCGCCGGCTAGTGAGAGTCGGTTGCCAATCACAATTAACTCGGGATTAAGTATATTCACCAGATTAGCAAGGCCAACACCGAGCTGCGAACCAATCTGTTCAAGCAGATTAAGCACTTTCTCATTACCTTGCTTAGCCTCCTTCAGAATGTCCTCCAGACTCGGAGCATGATCCTTCCACAGCGTCCCTGCTTGATCAAGCAAGGCTTTCTCGGAAGCAAGTGTCTCCCAGCATCCTCGATTCCCGCAACGACATAATGGCCCATTCTCGGCAACGGTCATATGGCCGACCTCGCCCGAGAAGTTGGAGGTACCGCGGTATAGATCCCCGCCTACGATGATGCCCGATCCGATCCCGATTCCGATGCTCAGATAGATCAGGTCCTTCGAGTCTCGGCCTGCTCCGTACAATTTCTCACCGATTGCTCCGGCGTTTGCTTCATTATCAATATGAATATTAGACCCGAATTCAGCGCTCAGAGCTTCATATAGATCGACATTATCCCAGCCGAGATTAGGAGCAGAGATGACCTGGCTCTTCTCGTCGACTAGGCCAGGTACGCCAATGCCGATGCCAACAACCCCGTAAGGAGATGCAGGCAGTCTTCTCATCAACCCGCGAATCGTCTTGCGAATTTGGTCAAGCACTTTGCCCGGAGAGTAGTCTTCCAGTGGGACCGTCTTCTCCCGGATTACGTTGCCTTCCATATCTACGAGGACAGCCAGCAGATCATTAACGCGGATATCCACACCGATAGCAAAACCTGCGCTGCGATTGAACAAGAGCAGAGTAGGTTTGCGGCCTCCGCTAGATTCGCCCGGTCCGATCTCAGAGACAAGCTGGCTCTCGATCAGTTCGGACACTAGCGAAGAGACCGTAGCTTTATTCAGCCCGATCACTGATGAGATATCCGCTCTTGATAGCGGCTGCTGCTGTCTGATCGTATTCAGGACGATCGTCTTGTTCATCTTCTTGATTAACTGCTGGTCGCCCGTAATTTTCATCATTAATCCTCCAGAAATTATTGAACATAGTACTATAATAACACAAGGCGGGAAATAAAAATAAACAACTTAGTTAGTTTGATAAACAAATTAACCTTATTTAGATTTACCGTAACGAAGGTGTCGCAAATCTTAGATCATGCACAATAATCTCAGTAAAATTGCGTGTTCAGGATTCGATGTCGAAATACTTCTTGATTCACTTCGTCTTAGATATAGAATTTATACGTTATCTTGCTACGCTGATGAAATTCTATATCGCAAGAAAACCTACATCTGGATCGCGGTAGCTCATCCTTGAATGACTTCGATCGGTTTTCTTATCAAAGCGGACTTATTGAACAACCTCTAAAAAAGGAGCTGACCAGGCGAGTAGACAAGCCACTCATTCAGTCAGCTCCTTATGGTATTGAATTACGCTTGAATATAGAAGATCAGTTCCTGGCCGTTCTTTACAGGCTCTTGCACAAGGGTATAGCCATGCTTGACGACCTCTTCCGGTACGTTCTTGAAGGCAGCCGGACAGTCTGCAATGACTTGCAATACCTGACCCTTCTTCATGTCCTGCAACGTTTCTAAAGAGTAGATTACAGGATATGGACAAGGTTCCCCTCTAAGATCCAATGTGAAATCGATGGTCATTTGTTTGCACCTCCTTTTTTGAAGCCAACGCCGAAGCGGTAATTTTTTTGCCAGTAACTCGCTACGATATAACCGATGGCAAGCAGTACGAGCGTGACGATCAGTGCCCAAGCCGGTCCCATAACGGAGATCAGATTGATTTTCGCCCCGCTCTTTACGAGCAGGTCGAATACGCCAAGATGATCCCAAGCATAGGCAAGGAAGGTAGCTCCGATGATGTTGCCGATGAATACGGGCAGGAAGATCACTTGTCCTTCCATTAAGCGGTACATCATGCCTGTCTCGCAGCCGCCGGCAAGCACGATCCCGATGCCGAACAAAAGGCCGCCGATGAATGTGCTTGGCGCAGCTATTTTCGTAATCGGATCGACGCCGTTCACGAGAATAACGATGAGCGTCAAGACAGAGCTGATCGCCATCCCAAGAATAATAGCCTTCGTCATCGTGGCGCGTCCGCTAATCCACAGATCGCGAAATGCAGAGGTGAAGCAGATTTGTCCTCTTTCAATCAGGATGCCGAAGGCAGCCCCGAAGATTGCCGCAACACCAAGCATTGTCTTGCCATTAAGGAAGAAATACACAATGAGTCCTGCGTAGACTAGCGCAACAAGCCCACCGATATATGGCTGAACCTTTCTCGGCTTGCGTACGGTGGGTGCCGCATTTCCTTTTTGCAGAATAGGCTTGCCCTTCCACCACCTCGTGCTGACGATCTTCACACCGACATACGTGCCGATGGCTGTAGCTGCCATGAAGATCCAGGCATGAAATGAGAATTGCGGTACGCCCGTGAAGAAGGCAGCCAGATTGCAGCCCAGCGCCAGTCTTGCACCCACGCCCGCAATAATTCCGCCAATCAGGCCCTGCACCAAGCGCCGCTTCTGCTTAGGCATGCGGATCTTGAAGTTGTTGCTGAACAGAATCATGATCAGCGCGCCGATGAACATGCCCCAGACAATCCATCCGTCCGTACGATCAAAGGTTGAGCCCTTCATCTGTATCAGGTCGAAGTAAGCCCAGTCGGAAATATCGACGCCGAAGAGTTGGAGAATATGTCCTCCAAAGCGAGTGAACTCGCCAGTAACGGCCCATACCGTATTGGTAATGCCGAAGTACAGAGCGCTGAGTACGCCTGCGATACCAATCGCGACATAAGGGCTCCAGTAGTTGGTGAACAGCTTCCGTAATGTTGTCATATCTTTCTTACCCCTTCAACCCATCATAGTAGAGTCCGTTGGAAGCCGCTGAGAAGCGGCTTTCTATACTCGACTGACTATCTGGATTCTTTTGAATACGGCCATTCACATTCTGCTAGAGCATAGTTGCAAATAAACCATTTTTCATTCTACTACAATCTTCGCAAAATGTGGTGAAATAACATTTTGGCAAACAGACCATAGGTGCCCCACGAGACATACTATTATATTTCAGTTGAATGTATTCATACGGAGTATTCCAGGAGACCTCTGTGACGAGGTGGAGTCATAACTGAGACATGACTAATAATATTTTCTTGCAATCTTAGTTAGTTTACTAGACAAACTAAGTTGAACGTGATACGATCTAGATGTAAAGGCAATCATACCTTTCGCAGATAGGATGTAAATGCTTTCAAAAAACTCTAGTTTAGGGAGGATTTTAGCGTGAGTTATTTTAAGAACATTAGCAAAATTCAGTATGAAGGCGCAGGTTCCGACAACCCGTTGGCATTCAAACACTATAATGAAAATGAAGTTGTGCTCGGCAAATCCATGAAAGAACATCTTCGTTTTGCAGTAGCTTATTGGCATACATTGACGATGAACGGCAGCGATCCATTTGGTCAGGCGAACATGATTCGTCCTTGGGAGACTGTATCCGGTCTTGATCTGGCGAAAGCCCGCGTCGAAGTAAACTTCGAATTCATCGAGAAATTAGGCGCTCCTTACTTCTGCTTCCATGATGTTGACGTGGCTCCTGAAGGTGCAACACTGAAAGAGTCTAACGAGAATCTTGACGTAATTGTCGCTAAACTTAAAGAAGGCATGAATTCCACAGGCGTTAAATTACTCTGGAACACAGCTAATATGTTCTCCAATCCGCGTTATGTTCATGGTGCTGCTACTACTAACAATGCAGACGTATTCGCTTATGCAGCAGCGCAAGTGAAGAAAGGTCTGGAGACTGCGCTTGAGCTGGGCGCTGAGAACTATGTATTCTGGGGCGGCCGCGAAGGCTATGAGTCCTTGCTCAACACGGATATGGGCTTTGAACTGGATAACCTGGCAAGATTCTTCCAGATGGCTGTTGATTATGCGAAGGAAATCGGATATACCGGTCAATTCCTGATCGAGCCTAAGCCAAAAGAGCCAACCAAGCATCAATATGACTTCGATGCGGCAACAACGATTTCTTTCTTGCAAAAATACGGCTTGGATAAACACTTCAAACTGAACCTTGAAGCGAACCACGCTACATTGGCTGGTCATACATTCGAGCATGAGCTGCGCGTAGCTCGCATCAACAATATGCTCGGTTCGATCGATGCGAACCAAGGCGACATGCTGCTTGGCTGGGATACTGACGAGTTCCCTACAGATTTGTATGCTGTAACGCTCGCTATGTATGAAATCTTGGAAAATGGCGGTATTGGCTCCGGCGGCGTGAACTTCGACGCGAAGGTAAGACGTACTTCCTTCGAGCCTGAAGATTTGTTCTATGCGCACATCGCTGGTATGGATACCTTTGCTAAAGGCTTGAAAGTTGCTGGCAAAATGATCGACGACAAATTCTTCGAGAACCTGCTGGCCGATCGTTATGCAAGCTTCAAGACAGGCATCGGTGCCGATATCGTATCCGGCAAAGCAAACTTCAAGACATTGGAAGCTTATGCTCTTGAACATAGCCACATTGTGAACAAATCGAACCATTTGGAGCTGTTGAAGGCTCGTCTGAACGAATATATTTTCGGAACCAAATAATAGCCGCCGACATCTGACAAGTATGTTCAGTCTGGTGATATAGATGATGTAATAGCAACACAAGAAGGGGCGCTGGGTCGCCCCTTTTTGTTAATAGTTCGCTTTTGATAAGAAAACCAATCGAGGCCCATTCAAGGATGAGCGACCGCGATACAATGGTAGGTTTGTCTTGCGATATAGAATTTCATCAGCGTAGCTGATAACGAATAAATTCTATATCTAAGACGAAGTGAATCAAGAAGTACCTCGGCATCGAATCTTGAATTCAGCCAGGTCTAAGGGGATTCTTACGAAAGTCATGTTTTCTGCGGAAACATCTCAGGGTGCTCACGTACCCACTACAAGCAAATGCTTGCGAGGACGTCTACTTATGAAAACGTACGCTCCTTTAGGCCCTAGCTTCATTCAACTGAAGCATTTTGAAAAAGCGCACATCGGAAGCATAAGCTTCGGTGCTGAAAACCGAACTTTTTAATAGTTAGACCCTAGATGATTGAAGGGAGAAATACGAGATGAAGTATGTAATCGGTGTCGATCTTGGCACGAGCTCCGTCAAGACTTTGCTGGTGAATCAGGACGGAGAAATCAAAGGCGAAGCAACCGCCTCTTATCCGCTTATTCACGAACGTCCCGGCTACAGCGAGCAGAATCCGGAAGAATGGGTAAACGGAACGATCGCTAGTCTGCAGCAATTGCTGCGGGAATCCGGCATATCACCAGAGGATATTGAAGGAGTATCCTTCTCTGGGCAAATGCACGGCCTTGTACTGCTCGATGAACAGAACAACGTGCTGCGCAATGCGATTCTATGGAATGATACGCGCACGACGAAGGAATGTCGCGAGATTGAGCAGAAGCTCGGCGATGGACTGTTGAGGATTACACGCAATGCAGCATTGGAAGGCTTCACGCTTCCGAAGGTTCTGTGGGTGCAGAAGCATGAGCCAGAGCTGTTCGCAAGAGCGGCCCGCTTTGTGCTGCCGAAGGATTATTTACGCTACCGTATGACGGGACATGTACAGATGGAAATTTCCGATGCAGCGGGAACACTGATGCTTAACGTTCCAGAAGGCAAATGGAGCGAAGAGATTGTTCAGGCATTCAGTTTGCCGGAGAGATTCTGTCCGCCGATCGTTGGCAGCTCGGAGGATACAGGCACGATTCTGCCTGAGTTCGCCAAGCTGAGCGGATTGTCTGAGAAGACGCGTGTATTTGGCGGCGGAGCCGATAACGCTTGCGGTGCCGTTGGCGCGGGGATCGTTCGCGAGGGCGATGCGATGTGCAGTATTGGTACCTCTGGTGTTGTACTGACTTATGAAGAAGACAAGAACAAGGATTTTGCAGGTAAAGTGCATTTCTTCAATCACGCGCATCCGGGCGCTTTCTATGCTATGGGCGTCACGCTGGCCGCAGGTTACTCCTTAAGCTGGTTCAAGGATTCACTCGCACCGGAGCTTAGCTTCGACGAGATGCTGAAGCCGGTTGCTGATCTGCCGCCGGGTGCGGACGGCTTGTTGTTCACGCCTTATCTGGTTGGTGAACGCACGCCGCATGCCGACAGCGCGATCCGGGCCAGCTTCATCGGTCTGTCCGGTACGCATCGCCGCGAGCATATGGCCCGCGCTGTGATGGAAGGCATCACATTCTCGCTGGCCGAATCGCTTGAGCTCTTCCGTCAGGCGGGAATCAACACCAGACGGATCATCTCCATCGGCGGTGGGGCGAAGAATCCGGTATGGCTGCAGATGCAGGCGGATATCTTCAATACACCAGTCGTCTCGCTCAAGAACGAGCAAGGTCCTGCCATGGGCGCTGCGATGATGGCTGCTGTAGGCAGCGGCTGGTTCGACAGCCTCAAAGAATGTGCCGACAAGTTCATCGGATACGGTAAGACGTTTGAACCGATACCTGCAAATGTGGACACTTATGCTCGCCTCTTCAAGCTGTACCAGCAAGTTTACTCGGCGACCCGCGAACTGAATCAAGGCTTACAGGAGTTCCGCGGTTAATCGTACATTAATCTTATATACTAGTGCAGCGCCCGAACTTCAGTAGACCCTGAAGACGGGCGCTTGTTCTATGTATAGGATAACGGTTATGATAATTCTACCGGCTTTTATCCGGATCGTGGCATACAGATCGAAGGAGGACATTGATGATCTATGAAGATTTACCGCAAATATTTCAAAGATAAATTGTTTCTGAAGATCATTTTTCTCTTTTCGATGATTACGATCGTAACCATTATCATCTTCTCTTATTTGATGTTCCGGTCTATGTCTGACGCCGCGGTAGAGCGGCAGCTGGGTATCCAGCGCAGCGCAGTACAGAATATCAACAAATATATCAATAATAAATATGAATCTGTGCAGAACATGATGCGCGATACCTATAGGGATGCTGATTTGGCTTCCAACACCTCTTATTTCCTGGAGCATCCATACAAAGATTACATCGAATTCAGACTGAATCGCAATGATAGTGGCTTAACCAGTGATACCGTACAGATATTCAGAAATCGGTTCGAGGATGATCCAGACATTGCGGCCCTAATGCTGTACAGCGCTTCGTTACAGCAGTTGTATGTATATAATAATGCGAATTTTAAAATTATCAGCACCAATGCAGCGAGATCTCTCGTTCCCGATGCGATGTATGCTGGAGAGAACTCGAAGGTTTCTACACCTAATGTATGGGTGAGAAAGACGATTGAGATGCCAGAGTCGCCGATGTTCTCCGTGCGCATACCGATCAACAATAACATAACGCTGCGCAATATCGGCCAGTTAGAGGTATATTTCAACTCAGAGAAAATATGGAACAGTATTGAAAATTACAGGGAGGAAATCAAGGGGCGGATCGTTGTATTATCCGGTAACGGTGACGTTATTTTCGATACGGATGGTAGCTTCTATGGGGACAGATATCCCTATGTGGAGCAGATCAACACGGTCTACGACAATGATGTGACGGAGGAAGGGGACTCGATTATCAAGCTGACGGACACTCAGGGAGGTTATACCGTACTAAGTCTGATCCCTAAAAATGAGCTCGCCGCTACCTATCGTGGAGTTCGTAATACAATTGTTCTGGTCAGCTCGATCTGTATCCTATTCGCGATCCTGATATCCTCGCTGTTCATTATGAATTTCGCCAGACGGACCCACAGCATTATTCAATTTACACGCAAGGTGAAGAACGGAGATTTGGATGCGAGAATTGCGGAGACGAAGGACGATGAGATCGGGCAGATTGCCAAGAGCTTCAATGAGATGCTGGTTGATCTGAACTTGTATATCGACCGGGTCTATAAAGCGGAGATTAAGCAGAAGCATACGGAGATTGCTGCGCTCGAAGCGAGGGTAAATCCCCATTTTCTATACAATACGCTCGAAGTTATTCGCATGCGTGCTGTATCCCAAGGGGCGGCGGATGTAGGGGAGATGATATACAGCCTGTCCATGCTGTTCAAGAACTATGTCCAGCAGAAGCCGCGCTACACCCTGAAGGATGAACTTGAAGCCTGCCGGATGTATCTGGAGCTGTTCCGAATCCGCTACAAAGATAAATTCTCATATGAGATTATTTGCGATAAACAGTTGATGGGCAGGACTTTGTTGAAAATGTCTTTACAGCCGATTATCGAGAACTATATCCTACACGGGATGCGGACAGATGGAACCGATAATGAGATTACGATTAAGATCACGAAAATAGAAGAAGATCTATGTGTTGAGATCAAAGATAATGGGCAGGGTATCCCTCCGGATCGCTTGGGACAAATTAAAGATGCACTCGCGAATCCAGATGAATATTCAGGCTCCTTTGGGCTGCGAAGCATACATGAACGGCTAAAATTGTTGTACGGAGCCCCGTACGGTGTAGATATCAAGAGTGATCTGGGGAGAGGAACGGTGGTTACCGTATTATTCCCCGATCTGGGGGAGGATTGAATAGACGATGTTCAAGGTGTTCATAGTCGATGATGAACCATTTATTATTGAAGGTCTATACGATATTGTGGATTGGGCGGAGCTCGATATGGAGATCGTCGGACAAGCCGGGAATGGACTTGAGGCGCTAGAAGCACTGAAGCATATCCCTGCCGATATACTCGTCACCGACATTTCTATGCCCAAGATGAATGGGCTTGATCTAATCCGTCAGGCTCGTGAATTGCATCCAGAGCTTAAAGTGATTGTCCTGAGCGGTTTTAACGAGTTTGATTATTTAAAGGAAGGCATGATGCTCGGCATCGAGAATTATTTGCTGAAGCCGATCAACCTTGAGGAGTTCAAAGCTACACTGAACACAGTCGCTGAGAAATTGAACGCCTCCAAGAGTCCATTAGTCGATCTAAGTGAGCAGAGTATCTTGATCCTGAAGGATAATATTATGTACCGCTGGATAAGGAATCAGATTAAGCCTCAGGAGTTCCAGGAACGCGCTGACCTGTTAGGAATTCATTTGGACAAGCGTTACGTCTTGGTATCGCTGCTGCGGTCCAAGGAATCGAGCCAATCGTTGTTTGAGGCCGTGCTTCATCAATTGTGGGGTAAGGAGGGAGTAATCCCGTTTCGTGATGTAGAGGGGAATATTGTACTAGTGTACAACTTCGATGAACTGGAGCAAGGTCTGGAGGAGATGGAACTTACGAATCATCAGCTGATGAGCGTTCTGTTGTCTTACCGCCCACTTAGGATGTCGATTGGCAGTACCCAGGAGATGGAGGGAGAGCCCTCCCTGAGCTATACTCACGCCAAGAAAGCGCAAGAATACTTCATGATCTATCCGGAGGAGGATATTCTTCACTATAACCAGTTGAAGGATCATCAGGATAATGCCGAACGCAGCATTCCGATGAATTGGAACGATTACTCCAAGTTGATTATGGCGAAGGATAAGGCCGGGCTGATCGCCCATATAGATGAAGATTTCGGAGCGCTGAGGCAAATACAAGGTATATCGCCCAGACTTCTTCAGGAATTGGCCATGGAATGGATTATCCGCTTCAAGATGCAGCTTGAGGAGATCAGGCATGAGGAGGAATCCGATCTTTACAAGAATCAGTTCGCGAGAGTCCGCACGACATCCTCCATTGAAGAACTGGTCCAAATCATGCATGAGGTTGCAGAGATTACGGTCGAATCATTAACCAATGATATGAAGAGTCCGGTCGTTCAGCAGGTGCTCCATTATATCGATCAGTCCTACAACGAGGACATTTCGCTGAAGACACTTGGCGCCCTGTACAATATCCATCCGGTCTATCTTGGTCAGCTGTTCCATAAGGAAGTGAATCAGTCCTTCACCGACTACATCAATTGGTACCGGATTGAGAAGGCCAAGGAATTGCTGAAGCATAGTCCGATGAAAGTACAAGAAATTGCACGATGCGTTGGTTACTGGGAGACCGGATACTTTTATAAGCAATTTAAGAAATATGTCGGTATCTCGCCGACAGAATATAAAGGGCTTAGCTAGAAAATAACACTAGCAGGCCTTTTTCTTTATTTTGTACATGAAATTATTTATTTTCACTTCTATTTGAAAATGCTTTCATAATTTAAAGTTAAGATAGTCCTTGAATACAGACTAGATAAATAGTCAAGGTTAATTTAAAAGGAGGGTATTCAACAATGAGTTCTAAAAGAAAAAAATTCTCTCTAATGTTGGCCTCGCTGATGGCGCTTACACTTCTCGTTAGTGCCTGCGGAGGAAAAAATGCAAGCAATAACGCAGCCGGCGATGGTAAAGGTGAGAAACCAGTCGAATTGATCTGGTACACAATCGGTACGCCGCAAAAAGATACGGATAAAGTTATGGAGGAAGTCAGCAAATACACGAAAGAAAAAATCAATGCCACAATCAAATTGAAACAAATCGACTTCGGTGATTATACGCAAAAAATGCAGGTTATGGCTGCATCCGGCGAGCCGATGGATATTATGTTCACTTGCTCTTGGGCATTTGATTATGTTCAGAACGCACGTAAAGGCGCGTTCATGGAACTTGATGATCTGCTAAAGACTCATGGACAAGACATTGTGAAGACGCTTGATCCTGCATTCCTGGAAGGTTCTAAGGTTGATGGACATAACTATGCAATCCCTGCCAACAAGGAATTGCCAGCACAGGAAGTATGGCGTTTTAATAAAGAACTCCTAGACAAATATAACTTTGATATGAAGGATGTACGCTCCCTGGAAAGTCTTGAGCCTATGCTCCAGACAATCAAGGAAAATGAGTCGAACATCACTCCATTCGCAATGGATAAGACTTACATGCCAGTAATTCCATATGACTATGTTATCGAGAAATTACCGATGGCTGTTGCAATGGATACGAAAGACTACAAAGTAGTTAACGTTCTGGAAAGCCCTGAATTAAAAGCTGCTCTGAAAACGATGAACAAGTACTACAAAGCAGGATATATTTCTCCAGAAGCAGCTACAACAACATCTACAGACGATCTGATGAAATCCGGTAAATGGTTCTTGGACCGTGCTACTACACAACCTTTTGCTGATAACCTCTGGTCCGCAAGTTATGGATACCCTGTAGTATCCACACCAGCTGGCGATCCTTACATCTATAACTGGTCGGTAATGGGCTCCATGCAAGCGATCTCTGCTAACTCGAAATATCCTGAGAAAGCTATGGAATTCCTGAACCTTCTAAACACAGATCCAGTACTTCGTAATATGGTTGACTCCGGCATTGAAGGGGTTCATTACGAAAAAGTTGGCGACAACGTTATGAAGAACTTGGAAGCATCCAAGAATTATGACATGCCTACCTTCTCCCTTGGTAACATCATGATTACTTACTTGAACGAAGGGGACCCTGCTAACAAGTGGGAGGAATTCAAGAAATTTAACGATTCCGGTATCAAAGCTCCATTGCTCGGATTCAACTTCGATACTTCGAAGGTAACTACTGAGCTGGCTGCAGTTCAAAACGTGAAGGAAGAATACTGGTCTGCATTGATGACTGGTACGGTTGATCCTGATCAATACCTTCCAAAAGCGATTGAGAAGTTCAAAGCCGCTGGTCTTGATAAAATCATGGCTGAAGCTCAAAGACAAATCGATGAGTGGAGAGCAAGTGTTGGTAAGTAAGCTTTAATAGGGATTTTAATTCCTTGATAACAGAGAAGATCGGGCGGGTGATTTGCCTATGCCCGATCTTTTTTTCGTTCCTACGTACGGCCGTCTTTAAAAAGTTTTCTAAGGCCGACTATCTATCAACAGTCATTTTATTTCATTACATTCAGGAGGGATAAAACGTGAAAAGGGTCGGCGAGTTTTTTCAGAATATCGTCAGAAATAAAATGATGCTGCTTATGGTGCTCCCTGGGGCGCTCTGGTTCCTTTTCTTCTCATACCTACCGATGTTCGGTACGGTAATTGCATTTAAGGAATACCGCTTCGACCGGGACGGCTTCTGGGCCAGTATCGTCAATAGTAAATGGGTTGGATGGCAGAACTTTAAGTTTCTGTTCAGTACGAATGATGCGTACATCATTACGAGAAACACGTTGTTGTACAACATCGTATTTATTTTCTTAGGCTTAGTTTTATCTGTGTTGTTGGCCGTTGTTTTGTCGGAAATCACGAACAAGCGGCTCTCAAAAGTATATCAAACCGGGATGTTCCTTCCGTATTTTCTATCGTGGGTCATCGTCGGTTATTTCACATTTAGCTTCCTTAGCTCGGATCGCGGTTTGCTGAACGGAGTGTTCAATTCGTTAGGGATTCCTCCAATTCAGTGGTATTCGGAATCGAAATATTGGCCGCTAATTCTGGTATTGGTATACCTATGGAAGGCGGTAGGCTATAACAGCGTTGTGTATTTGGCATCGATTATGGGTATCGACAAATCCCTTTATGAAGCAGCAATGATTGACGGAGCCAGCAAAATGCAACAAATTCGTGCAATCACATTGCCGATGTTGAGACCGATCATTACGATTATGACTCTGCTGGCGATCGGGAAAATATTCTATGCAGACTTTGGCTTGTTCTATCAAGTACCAAGAGACTCCGGTACATTGTACGGGGTAACGAACGTTATCGACACTTATGTATATCGTGGACTGAAAACAACAGGTGAAATTGGCATGAGTACTGCGGCAGGCTTATATCAATCCGTCGTAGGTTTCATTCTCGTCATAACATCGAACTTTATCGTACGCAAATACGACAAGGATAATGCCTTGTTCTAAATATACTGCAAGGGAGTGAGCAGAGTGTCTCAAAGAAAGAAAGAACGTGATTTTCACAATCTATCGAAACCGATGAATATAACTTTTAACCTGATTGCCGGGATTTTTGCTATTCTTTGCGTATTCCCTTTTCTATTCGTGGTTATCATTTCCTTGACAGATGAAGGAACGCTGGCCAAGAACGGCTATCGGTTGATTCCGGAGAAATGGAGCCTAGCTGCTTACCGCTACATGTTCGACATGGGCGATACGCTGCTTCGTTCTTACGGAATAACGATCTTCGTTACCGTAGTTGGTACAGTCATTGCCTTATTGGTCATGGCCTTCTATGCTTATGCTATCTCTAGGAAGACCTTCCGCTACCGTAACTTCTTCGCCTTCTTTTCTTTCTTTACAATGTTGTTCAATGGCGGTCTCGTACCGACTTACATCATCGTAACGCAATTGATGGGGCTTAAGGATACGGTCTGGGCACTGATCCTGCCACTGGCTGTCAACGCCTTCTACATTATGATTCTGCGGACGTTCTATGCAACAAGTGTTCCCGATGCTATCATCGAGTCAGGAAAAATTGACGGTGCAGGCGAGTTTCGTATCTTTATCAAGCTCGTTCTTCCGTTGTCCTTGCCTGGTCTAGCGACCATCGGCTTGTTCAGTACACTTGGTTACTGGAACGATTGGTTCAACGCACTGCTGTATATCGACAATCCAAATCTAGTACCGTTGCAATCGATGCTGATGCGGATTGAGACCAGTATGCAGTTCATTATGCAAAATGCTCAGAACAGTTCGCTCAGTCTTGAAGCGATGAGATCTTTACCACAGGATACTTCACGTATGGCGATGGTCGTTATGGCGACTCTGCCGATCATCTTTGCGTATCCATTCTTCCAACGTTATTTCATCCAAGGTTTGACGGTAGGGGCTGTTAAAGAATAAGCCAACTTCTTCATGTAATGTGAGTTCAAAAAGGGTCAGTTTACAGCACAACGGACCTTTTGAACTACCTCTGAAAGGAGAGTGTGAAGGATAGTGATCTATAAGGATCGTAACTATTCCAACTCAGAACGGGCCCAACATTTGCTTAGTCTGATGACACTTGAAGAGAAGACCGGGCAACTGGTTCAACCGTTCGGCTGGCAGGTTTACGAGCAAAAGGACGGAAAAATTGAACTAACCGAAGCTTTCAAGAAGCAGATTGAAAGCGGAGGAGTCGGCTCCCTGTATGGCGTGCTTCGCGCAGACCCATGGACTGGCGTTACGCTGGAGTCTGGGTTATCGCCTGAAGAAGGGGCGGCGGCAGTCAACGAAATTCAGCGCTATGCTATCGAGCATTCCCGCTTGGGGATTCCGATCTTGATTGGCGAGGAATGCTCACATGGCCATATGGCGATAGGCGCTACCGTATTCCCGGTGCCGCTCAGTCTGGGCAGTACTTGGAATGTGGAACTTTATCGCGAGATGTGTCGAGCTGTGGCTCGCGAGACGCGGAGCCAGGGCGGGGCAGCGACTTATTCGCCCGTGCTTGATGTGGTTCGTGATCCACGCTGGGGCCGGACGGAAGAATGCTTCGGCGAAGATGCTTATCTCATAAGCGAGCTTGCGGTAGCCTCGGTGGAAGGGCTGCAAGGTCAGTCGCTGGATCAGAAGGAGAGCGTGGCTGCAACTTTGAAGCATTTTGTAGGCTATGGAAGCTCGGAGGGTGGCAGAAATGCTGGGCCAGTGCATATGGGCAGGCGGGAACTACTGGAGGTTGACATGCTTCCGTTCAAGAAAGCGGTGGAGGCAGGCGCGGCATCGATTATGCCAGCTTACAATGAGATTGACGGTATTCCTTGTACAACCAATCGCGAGCTGTTGCAGGACATTCTCCGCACGGAGTGGGGATTTGAAGGCATGGTCATTACCGACTGCGGAGCGATCAATATGCTGGCCACAGGTCATGATACCGCAGAGGATGGTATGGATGCGGCTGTTCAGGCTATTCGCGCTGGCATTGATATGGAGATGTCCGGCGAAATGTTCGGCAATCATCTGATAGAGGCCGTACGGCAAGGCAAGCTGGATGAAGCTGTCATCGATACTGCGGTTCTCCGCGTACTCGATTTGAAGTTCAAGCTAGGCTTGTTCGACGCACCATATGCTGATCCTAAACACGCAGCTAGAGTTATAGGTAGTGAAGAACATATTACACTCGCCCGGAAGCTTGCTGAAGAGGGCATTATTCTATTGAAGAATGAAGATCGGATTCTTCCACTGTCGAAGAAGTCCGGCAGGATCGCTGTAATCGGACCGAATGCCGATATCGGCTACAATCAGCTTGGGGACTATACTTCACCACAGCCGGGTGCGAAAGTAACGACCGTGCTGGGTGGAATCCGCAGCAAGCTCGCTGACGAGCCGGAGCGTGTACTATATGCTCCGGGCTGCCGGATTAAGGATGAATCGAGAGAGGGCTTTGATTATGCCCTGGAATGTGCAAGACAAGCCGACACGGTTGTGATGGTTGTCGGCGGTTCTAGCGCACGTGACTTCGGTGAAGGAACGATCGATCTGAAGACTGGAGCCTCGAAGGTGACGAATCACTCCTGGAGCGATATGGATTGCGGCGAAGGAATCGACCGTATGTCTCTTAAACTATCTGGCGTGCAGCTTGAATTGATTCAAGAGGTGTACAAGCTTGGCAAACCTGTAATCGTTGTCTACATTAATGGCCGTCCGATTGCAGAGCCATGGATTGAGGATCACGCGCATGCGATTCTTGAGGCTTGGTACCCGGGTCAAGAGGGAGGACACGCCATAGGAGATATCCTGTTCGGTGATGTGAACCCTTCAGGCCGATTGACTGTTTCTGTGCCGAAGCATGTCGGACAGCTGCCAGTTTACTATAATGGCAAGCGTTCAAGAGGTAAGCGTTATCTCGAGGAGGATTCACAGCCGCGCTATCCGTTCGGTTATGGACTGAGCTATACGGAGTTCAGCTACAGCAATCTTACTGTTGAACCCCAAACAATCCCTACAGATGGAGAGGCAACGGTTCGTGTAGATGTCACTAATGTCGGCGACCGTGAAGGTGCGGAAGTAGTACAAATGTATATTTCTGACGTGGTTAGCACCGTTTCAAGACCAGCCAAGGAGCTGAAGGGCTTCCGTAAGATCAAGCTGGCACCGGGCGAGAGCAGAACGGTCGAGTTTACAGTTGGTGCCGAGCAATTGCAATATATCGGACAAGACTATAAGCTGATAGTTGAACAGGGGCAATTCCGTATTCTAGTCGGCAAGCATGTAAATGACACGCTGAGCGCTGACTTATGGGTACGAGAGGATTAAGATTAAACGGATTAACAACTAATATCATTAATTTTATCAGACTATAGGAGCGTGACGACATGGAGCAATTCAGACTCCCGAAAATACCGATGCCTAAGCTGGAGCTCCCGGCGGCAATTAAGGATGTATTAGCCGAAGCAGAGGTGAAGCTAGCTCACCGTCCGAAGCTGTTGCAATTATTCAAAAATTGCTTCCCAAATACGCTGGAGACGACGACAAAGCTGATGGAGGACGGAACGACCTTCGTCATTACCGGTGATATTCCGGCTTCCTGGCTGCGCGATTCGGTCGAGCAGGTGATTCATTACGTACCGTTCGCGAAGCAGGACGAGGATCTGCAGCGCATCATCAGCGGTTTGATCAAACGTCATATTCAATATATTCATATTGATCCGTATGCGAATGCTTTCAATGAATCCGCAAATGATTGGCATTGGAATACAACCGATGAGACCGATATGTCTCCATGGGTATGGGAGCGCAAATTCGAGATCGATTCTCTGTGCTTTGTCGTACGCCTAGCTTATACGTATTGGAAAGAGACTGAGCAGACTGACATCTTTGACGCTGGCTTCAAAGCGGCGATGAGAAAGATCGTAGAAGTCTTCAAGACGGAACAGCATCATTTTGAGAATTCGCCTTATCGCTTTACCCGTAACAATGGAATCCCTGAAGACTCGCTGCGTAACAAAGGTCTTGGCATGCCGGTCAACTATACGGGAATGATCTGGTCCGGCTTCCGTTCGAGCGACGATGCTTGTGACTTCCATTACAACATTCCAGGCAATATGTTCGCAGTTGTAGCGCTGCGGCAGATGCAGGAATTTGCCGAGTGGGTATTCCGTGATATGGACTTCCTGGCTGAACTGAAAGAGCTGGAGTTCGAAGTAGATTACGGCATTAAGCTGTACGGAATATATCGTCATCCAGAATTCGGTCCTATCTATGCATATGAGACTGATGGCTTCGGCAACTACTGCCTGATGGATGACGCAGGTACACCAGGCCTGATCTCCATTCCGTATCTCGGATACGTAACGGCCGATGACCCGATCTATCAGAATACGAGACGCTTTGCACTGAGCAAGGAAAATCCGTTCTACTTTGAAGGGAAAGCAGCCAAAGGAATCGGCAGCCCGCATACTCCGGAGAATTATGTATGGCATATGGCGCTGTCTATGCAGGGAATCACGGCGCAGACGAAGGAAGAGAAGCTCGAGATGATCGCGATGCTGGAGAACACCGATGCGGATACCGGATTTATGCACGAAGGCTTCCATGTCGATGATCCAACGATCTTCACGCGGAAATGGTTCGCTTGGTCGAACAGCCTCTTCTCTCAGCTCGTATACCGGGCAATGAAGGAAGGCATCTTGTAAACGTGAGATAAACGCAGCAAAGGCGTGCGAAGCCACAAGCTGCAGGAAGAACCACGACGCGATGTCGTGATTCTTCAATTGCAAATCGGACACTCGTCACTTACAATTCGGAGTGCGAAAGTGATCTTGAGTATGATTTCTCATTACTTAAAACTTATCGTTAAATGAAAAGGAGAATTAAAATGAGCAGAATTATTGGCGAAAAACTGACGAACATCCCTTGGCAGGACAAGCCTGCAGGCAGCAACTCTCCAGTCTGGCGCTATTCGGCTAACCCGATTATCCAACGGAATGCGATTCCGAATTCCAACAGCGTATTTAATTCGGCCGTAGTGCCTTTTGAAGATGGGTTTGCCGGTGTATTCCGTTGTGACTCCAGATCCGTCAGCATGGACATTTTCGCCGGCTTCAGTAAGGATGGCGTGAACTGGGAGATCAATCATGAACCGATCCAATTTGAAGGAGATCCAGAAGTAACTAAGCGGGAATATCGCTACGATCCACGGGTCGTTAAAATTGGAGACCGATATTATATCAACTGGTGCAATGGCTATCATGGACCAACGATTGGAATCGGCTATACGACTGACTTCAAGACCTTCCATCAATTAGAGAATGCCTTCTTGCCTTATAATCGTAATGGCGTACTGTTCCCGCGTAAAATCGGCGATAACTATGCAATGCTCAGCCGTCCAAGCGATACAGGACATACTCCGTTCGGCGATATTTTCTACAGTGCAAGTCCCGACCTTACTTTCTGGGGCAAACACCGTTATGTGATGGGTACAATCAATGGTGATGCCTCCGCTTGGCAATCCAAGAAAATTGGCCCAGGGCCTGTTCCGATTGAGACCGATAAAGGCTGGCTCTTGATCTATCACGGCGTTATCAACACTTGTAATGGCTTTGTATATCGTATGGGTTGTGCATTGCTTGATATCAATGAGCCTTGGAAGGTGTTGGCGCGTTCCCGCAACTATATTCTTGGGCCTGAGACGTTGTATGAGTGCGTTGGCGACGTTCCGAACGTTACCTTCCCTTGTGCGGCTTTAACCGATGCGGAAACTGGCCGTATCGCTATCTACTATGGCTGTGCGGACACCGTAACTGGACTTGCTTTCACAACTGTGGATGAACTGCTCAGCTACATGGAAGAGTATCCTTTGGAATCTGAAGCTTAATATTTTATATAAAAAAGAACAGGGCTGGCTCTTCGTCATGAAACATGACGGGCCAGCCCTGTTAACTTTTAGCAGCATGTTTTCGTACATAATTATAGTGCTGTCCAACCGTCTGGCTGTCCAGGCGGTTTTTTGCTGTGATGAGAGGAAGCGTATATTGTCAGTGGAAAAATCATCAAAATCCAAAAGATATGGAGGGAATATGAAGAAGATCATTTGGAAAACCGTTTCAACGATGCTTGTGTTGGCCATGTTGTTTATACCTATCGTACAGCCGATTGCGGTCCATGCCCAGACTGCTTCCAAGGAAGCTGTGAAAGGGGCGCCTACACAGACGAATCTGGCTTTGGATAAGCCGGCCTTTGCCTCAGGAAATGAAGTGGATGCTTTGAAGCCGAAGCTAGCTGTAGATGGGAAAAGCAACACCAGATGGTCATCCTCTTACAAAGATGATCAGTGGTTTTACGTGGATCTTGGTGCAAAGATGGGCATCGATCGCGTTGTGATCCGTTGGCAAACTCCGGCAAAAAGCTACAAAATTCTTGTATCTGATGACGCCAAGCGCTGGAAGAATGTAAGGGCAGATGGCGGCGTGATCACAAGCAAGGGTGGCGTTGAGACCGTGGATTTCCCGCTGCTTCAGGCAAGATACGTGAAATTCCAGGGGGTGAAGCGGGCCCCGGTTGAAGGCAAGCTGTACGGCTACTCTTTTTATGAATTTGAAGTATACCAATTGAATGATCTGCGGACGATTGTGGACGACGTAACAGCGGCACTTACTGTAACTCCCGGACAGACGAAGCTCGATTGGTCTGCGGCACATGTCCCTGCAGATTATGAGGTTGCCTTGTATGGCAGCGACCGACTGCCTGTAATTGATTTGGAAGGCAATATTCGCGAGCCCTTAGTGGATGCTAAGGTAAATCTGATCATCCAGGTCACGGATAAGAAGAATCCAAACCGCAAGCTGCTCTCCGAGAATATCACCTTCATAGTTCCGGGGCAGCATAAACAAACTGCGGATCGTAATGCCGAACCGGATGTGATTCCATCGCTGCGGGAGTGGTATGGCAGCAAGGGCAATTATACACTGACGGAATCGTCGCGGATCGTCGTGGATGCGAAGGATCAGGATGTTCTGCAGAATGCCGCTGAATTGACGCGCCAGGACTTACAGGAAATTACCGGATTTAATCTCGAGATCGAGTATGGAAAGCCGAAGAAGGGCGATCTCTACCTGGCGATTGATCCTTCCCTGACATGGCTTGGCGATGAAGGAAATCTGTTCCGGGTCGATGAGTACGTCTCTATGACCTCGTCTACCGCTCAGGGTGTCTTTTTCGGTACAAGAACTGCCCTGCAGATTATCAAGCAGCATCCGGACCGCACCATTCCGCGCGGGGAAGCAAGGGATTATCCGAAATACGAGCAGCGAGGGCTTATGATCGATGTGGCGCGCAAGTTCTATACGATTGATTTTCTGCGGAGCTATGTGAAGCTGCTGTCGTGGTACAAAATGAACACGTTCCAGATTCATTTGAACGATAGTGTCGGAACGCCATTCAAAGACGGAACGAGGGCAGCCTTCCGGCTGGAGAGCAGCACATATCCGGGACTGTCTAGTCTAAATGGCCATTATACAAAACAGGAATTTAAAGACCTGCAGCTTATGGGGATGGAATATGGCGTAAACGTCATACCAGAGATCGACACCCCGGGGCATTCGCGTGTGTTCACTTCGTATAATCCGTCCTTGGGCAACGACAATATGCTCGATATCTCCAAACCGGAGACGATAAAGTTCGTCAAGTCCCTATTTGATGAATATCTGGATGGCAATGATCCGACATTTGTCGGGCCTGATATTAACATTGGTACAGATGAATACACCGGCGATGTGGAAGTCTTCCGCGGATACATGGACACCCTCATCAAGTATATTAACAGCAAAGGCAAACACCCTCACTTGTGGGGCGGCCTTACGCAGTATAATGGGGTGACGCCGATCAGTACCGATGCTACGATGGATATTTGGCGTGAATCTTATGGTACTCCACAGCAAGCGGTGGATCTCGGCTATGATGTCATCAATACCCAAAGTACTTACATGTACATCGTTCCTACGTTGTACGGGAACTACCTGAATACCCAGTTCCTATATAATGAATGGGAACCCATCAAATGGGAGACAATGACACTTCCATTCGGCCATCCGCGCGTCAAGGGCGGCATGTTCTCCTCATGGAATGATGCTTCCGAAGTTAATGGATTATCGATGGATGATTCGCATGATCGTATGCTCCCTGGAATTCAGGTCGTTGCCGAGAAAATGTGGACCGGGACGAGGGAAGACAGGTCCTTCGAACGTTTCGAGCAGCGGAAGGAGAAGATCGGTGATGCACCTACTGCGAATCTCTCCCATACGGTAGTCGTTAACAATGAAGATAATAGTGTCATTCAATATCTGTTCGAGAAGGAATTTGAAGATACTTCAGGCAATCATTATGATGGCAAAGGCGTGAATATCGATATAACGCAGGGGAAATATGACAACGGCGTGCGGCTGAACGGGGGGAAGAGCTATATTGAGACTCCGGTTGAGGCCGTTGGCTTTGACTGGTCGGCCTCCATGTGGATCAAGCCCGATCCGGGTAATCCGGCGGATGCGGTTCTGATGGAATCGCCTGTAGGAACACTGAAGCTGAAGCAGGGTAGTACAGGCAAGCTTGGCTTTACGAAGGAGCATTATGACAGCACGTTTAATTACTCCGTTCCGGAGGGTAAGTGGACGCATCTGACGTTCAAGGGCGACAATAAAGGTGTGACCTTGTTCGTTAACGTAGATGAGTATGTGGAACGGATGGAGGAGACCTACCCTAAAATGAACACGCTTGTCTTGCCGACGCTCCGAATCGGCAGCACAACGAATGCGTTTAAGGGCGTACTGGATAATGTCATGATCTACAACAAGGCGATCGATTTGCTGAACAGCGATAATCTGGCTTTGCATCAAAAAGCGGAATCCTCCGCCACTGAATTTCCATACTACTCGGCGGATATGGCTGTTGACGGGGATGTCTCCCCAACCTCCAGATGGTCCAGCGCATACGTAGATGATGCCTGGTTTATGGTGGACTTGGGCGATATCAAGGATATCAGCAAGGTGATTATTCGCTGGCAGGCAGCTTATGCCGAGAAATTCAAGCTGCTGGTGTCGACGGATAAGAAGAGCTGGACCAGCGTATCTGGTGACAAGGATGGAGTGATTCATTCCAAAGGCAATCTCGATACGATTACCTTTGACCCGACGCAGGCGCGTTATGTGAAATTCCAAGGTGTGAAGCGGGCAACGGTGTTCGGCAACTCCTTCTTCGAATTCGAGGTCTATGGAGCGGACCATATTCAGGAGTATAAGCAGCTTATCGCTCAAATGGAGGAGCTTCTGCAGCAAGTTGATAACAATAGTAAGCTGCACGAGATGCTGCTTCAGGTATTGAATCGTTATCCTTACGACGTTAATCGCGAATTGCGGCCGATGCAAGATCTGATTAACATGGCTGGAGCCAAATGAAAGAAGGGGCAGCCCTGGAATTTGAACCGTCGCCAAAGAGAAAACTTTGGAAATACGGCGGTTCAACGACGGGGGCAGCCCCTTTCTCTATTGAGCTACAGTTCGTTCCAGATCCGCTTCACGTTATCGAAGGCGATCTTCGTTCCGCGTCTGCAGTCTTCCATGCCTTCATATTCGATCGACAAGTATCCGTCGTAGCCGGAACTCTTGACGATACCGAGCAGAGCTGGCACGTCGAGGTCTCCTTGACCGGCGATGGCTCCGCGCAGGTAACGGCCTGCTGCACTCGGGAACCAGCCTTCTCCCGGGTTGTAGTCGGCAGGACGGATATAGAAGTCCTTCACATGCACCATGGAGGCGATGCTGATATTATTTTTGACCGCGCGGATCGGGTCTTCATCCACACAGACGAAGTTACCGATATCGAGCGTCGTCTTGTAGTTATCCCGGCCCACGGTATGAACCAGCGTTTGAACCCGGTCGCTGGCTTGAACGTAGTAGCCATGATTCTCTACACTTGTTGTAATGCCGAAGCCCTTGGCATAATCGGCGATTTTACGGCAGGCGTCCGCAATCCGCTTCAGATCGGAATTGAAGTTCACGATCGAGGTGTCGGGGCGGGAAGCGACGTCATGGCGCATTAGCTTGACGCCAAGTCGGTGAGCGACATCTACTTCCTTCAATACTCGCTCGATCTCAGCCTCGTAGGCTTCCTCTGTATCTGTAATAAAGTTGGCACCGATAGCGTAGTTGGAAATCTCGATTCCGGCCTTTGCGGCGCGCTCTACGATTTGATCTATCAGTTCAGGATTGTCTATCAGGCTGAACCCTAGAGGAACGATCTCGATATGCTCGGCTCCGATCTCCTTCACCCAATCAATGGCACCTAGTATATCCATAGACCCTGCTTCTATGGCCTGATATAAACTATAAGAGCTAATTCCCAGTTTCATGACAAGTCACTCCTTCTCTATAGAGGTAGTTCAAAAAGTCCGCTTTTGATAAGAAAACCGATCGAAGTCATTCGAGGATGAGCGACCACGATCCAGATGTAGGTTTTCTTGCGATATAGAATTCCATCAGCGTAGCAAGATAACGTATAAATTCTATATCTAACACGAAGTAAATCAGGAAGTTAATCGACATCGAATCTTGAATTCACCCGGGCCTAAGCAGATGCTTACGAAGTTATGTTTCCTCCAGAAACATCTTAGGTGCTCACGTACAAACTACAAGCAAATGCTTACGAGGTCGTTTTCTACGAAAACGTGTAGCTCCGCTCCTCAGGCCCTAGCTTCATCCAACCTTCTCGGTGCTGAAAACCGAACTTTTTGAACACTCATTATAATCTAGTTGCGGTAAGCTTTAATGAATTTAACGGCCTTCTCGATGTCAGCAGCAGGGTTATCTCCGACTTCTCTCTCGATGGTCAGGTAGCCTTTATAGCCGATCTCCTGCAGAGCTGCGAAGTAGGCAGGGAAATCCACTTTGCCTTCCCCGAGCGGAACTTCTTCGAAGGCTGCTCCGGAGCTGGCCATTTCGGCAATCTTCTGATGATCCATTGCATCATAGCCAAGATAGCCATAGACGTCCTTAGGATCAACAAGGCAGAGACGATGTCCGTCTTTGACATGCGTATGCACGATGTAATCCTTGAGCGTCCTGACGCCCTCTACCGGGTCATCGCCTGTGACCATGACCATATTGGCAGGGTCAAAGTTGACGGAGACGCCGCGGGTACTAAGCGTGTCCAGGAAGCTCTTCAGATGGGCTGCCCGTTCTGGTCCGGTCTCTATAGCGAAGTATGCGTTCATGCTGTTCGCATAGACGCCTAGCTCTTCACAGGCTTCCTGCATAGCTGTGTAAATTTGTCCATTGCGATCTTCTGGGACAATCCCGATATGGGTAGTCACCACGTTGGTACCGAGATCCATTGCCAGGTCGAGAATTCTTTTGGATTTCTCGATTTTTGCCGGGTTGGCGGCTGCATCTTGGAAGCCATGTCCGGCCAGATCGCCGCAGAGCGCCGAGATCTCTAGCCCCAGGTCCGCGATGTATTGGCGCAGTTCCTTGCGCTGGGCTGGACTAAGCTGATCCGGGTCCATTTCACCCGACACAGCGTAGATCTGTACCCCCTCTGCGCCAACCTCCTTCGCTTTCTTCAAGCCTTCACGAACGCCGATTCCGAAGCTGTCAACAATGACACCGATTTTGTTCGTCAAATTCACCTTTATTCACACTCCCTGATATTTTTAAGCTGCCAAATGTATCAGAACGTCCAGCTGGACCTTATATTCTCTTGTGTTAACCACAGCAGGACTAGTTCTGACGCTAAGCAGAATCTGCTTCAAGAAAATTAGAACTGAATTTCCCGTCCCTCTGCTGCCGATTGATAGATGGCATTCAGAATCTGTATCAACTGGGTTCCGTCTTCTACAGGGCAGATTGTCTCGGTGTTCCCCAGACAGCATTCTACAAAATGATTGATTTCACGGTTGAAAGCACCCTGGAAGTCGAATCCTGGATAAGTGATCTGCGGATCGATATTAATCATCGTATTATGTCGTTCTGTAGTGATCTTCAGCTGCGGTTCGAGCTCGGCGCCGCCTTTATCGCCAAAGATGCTGATCGATTGCGAATCCTGTGTAGCGTGGAGATTGAAGCTGACATCGACCATCAGGGAAGCTCCATTCTCGAAGCGGATCAAGGCGTTAGCCATATCCTCTACCGTGTTATGGGAAGCATCATAGTCCGCTGCTTTATAGAAATCATAGTTCAGAACATTGGAGCGGTTGCCTACCTTACGATACGTATTGCCGGTTACCGATTTCACCTTCGGTTTGCCCATCAGGTACCAGCATAGGTCGATAACGTGCACGCCGATATCAATCAGCGGGCCACCGCCGGAGCGTTCAATATCGGAGAACCAGCCGCCGGGATTACCGATTCTACGGATCAAGCTGGCTTTGGCGAAATAAATTTCACCCAGATCGCCCGCATCAATGAAACGTCTCAGTACTTCAATATTGGAAGCGTGGCGGCGGACATAGCCGACCTGCAGCGTCTTGCCAGTGCGATGCACGGCTTCCTGTACGCGAAGAGCTTCATCTACCGTTTTGCAGAGCGGCTTCTCGCAGAGTACATTCTTGCCGGCTTCAAGAGAAGCGATGCTGATCTCTGCATGGGAGTTATTCCATGTACAGATGCTGACAGCATCTATTTCCGAGTTAGCCAACAGATCTCGATAATCGGTATAGACATGAGGTACATTATACTTTTCTGCTGCTTTTTTGGCCCTTTCCTCATTCAGATCACAGACTGCATACAGTTGGACATGAGGATTTTCTTGATAGGCATTCAAATGACATTCAGAGATGGATCCGCAGCCGATGAGACCGATTTTTACCTGTTTCATTGTTTACGCTTACATCCTTTCATCCCCGCAGCGAATTTGCTACAATATTATGTACTTCATTCACGGCGGCATGGTTTATTTGTTCAATTACCTACAATCTATCACAAGAATTTGCAAGGGAGAATGTCCAGAATGACAAAATATATGGATTATATGATCAGTCCATACCCGATTCGTACCTATGAGCCGCTCGTCGATCCGAGCAAGCTAAAACTTAAATCTTTGGCCTTCCATAGCGCTGGGCATTTACCTGGGAGGACGCTACAAAGAGTAAATTCTGTGTTCGCTCATTGGGCGTTTGTCATGATAACGGGCGGGGAGGGATTTTATCAGGTTAATGACGGGGAGAGGCAGAAGGTAGTTCCAGGCTCCTGGTTCTGCCTATATCCTGGGGCTGTATTTAATTATGGCCCGAATCGTGGGGGCTTCTGGGATGAATACTATTTCACTGTATATGGCGAACGGGTCGACGAATGGCTACAGAACTGGCTCAATAATCCTGAACAGGTGAAGCACGGCATTACTGATGATGCACTTCTGCACCGGATGGAAATGATGCTTATGCTGATTGATAGCAACCAGCCAGGCAACCTGGACAGGGCGGCCATGATGCTGGAGCTGTTCTTGTACGAACTTGTGGTACAGATAGAGCAGACCCAAGCCGGTCACCGTGGAACATTTACATTGAAAATCATTGAAGACCTTTCCCGTTCCATTTATGTACAGCAGAAACCGGAGGAAATTGCAGACAGGCATCATATATCCGTATCTACGCTACGGCGAATCGTCCATGAGTATAGCGGATATCCGCTCAACGAATTTATTCACCGGTTAAAGATCGCGGAGGCCAAAAATTTGCTGCTGAATACAGAAATGAGCGTTAAAGAACTCGCTGAAGCGCTGGGGTATCAGGACATGTTCTATTTTTCCCGCGTGTTTAAGAGAGTCACTGGAATATCGCCGAGTAGTTACCGTAAACGTGGAGGAAATAGCTGAGACCTGCTATGCAGCAAGATCAAGAAGATGAGTAATGTCGTAAATTTTTTATAATGTTAAGGAGATTGTCACATGCTGCAGGAGATTTCGGAAAAGGAACTAAGGGTTAGATGGGAGCGGGCTGGTTCCAGAGAGGCGGTATTGTTCTATACACCATTGTGTGGGACATGTAAACTCGCGGAGAGAATGCTGGAGATTGTCCTTGAAGCAGGCGGAACGATTCCGGTATCTAAAATAAATATTAACTACGCGCCAGATCTGACGCAGGATTGGCAAATCTCCAGTGTGCCGGCATTGATTATCTTTCAAGCTGGCTTTCTGGTGCAGAAACAATATGCACTTCATTCAGTAGTGGATCTGCAGCAATGGCTGAAGCAGTGATCATGCTATTTGCAGCTTCTGCTGGCCATCTCAAGTTAACCTGTCCTAGGGAAGTAATAGGCTAACACACAGTCGTAACCTTATGCATAAAGTGTAGGGTATTGATTTTCGGTAAAGAGAAAGGGGCAGAACTGGAAATGGCAGAGCAGGATCTTCATTATTTCATGCGGGGAAATACAGCGCAAGGATTAGTCAGCTTGGCAGATTCGGTATTTCAGGGACTCGGCACCATTTACGTGCTGCAGGGCTTTCCTGGGGGGACGGAAGCGATAATGGGGCGGATTGCGGCGGCATTAGAGCAGTGCGGCTTCTCCCTGCAGAGAATTCATCAGCCTCTTGACCACGAATCCCTGGAGGGGATTATCGTTACGGATCTGTCGTTCGGGATCGTCGATGGGGATGCCTGGTCGGTTAATGCGGAACCGGTCGGGGCGGACATCAGATATATCGACCTTTGTTCCGTACTTGATACAGGCAAACTGGAGGCTTCGTCCGAAGAGATTGAACGATTGCAGGGGCAGATCGACACAGCCTATGAGCAGGCTTATGATATGTTTCTGAAGACACTGCGCATCCATGATGATTGGGAGAAGATTTATATTGATCATCTTGACCGCGAGGCGATGAATACGCTGGCGACGGAATGGTCGGAGCAGTATTTACAACCTGTGAGAGCGGGCAAAAAGGCGCAAGTTGTCCATCGCTTCCTCGGCGCAGCGACCTGGAGAGGAGCTATCGATTTCGTTCCTAATCTGACCGACCGTCTGCAGAGGCGCATTTATGTAAAGGGCCGTCCGGGTTCAGGCAAATCGACTCTATTTAAAAGTCTGGCTGCTTCCGCTGAGCTGAAGGGCATCGATACAGAAATCTATCATTGTGGCTTTGATCCGAATAGCCTAGATATGCTGATCTTCCCGGAGCTAGGGATTGCTATATTCGACAGCACGGCACCTCATGAGCACTTCCCAGTTCGTCAAGGAGATCAGATCCTTGACGTATATCAGCTTGCGATTGCTGAAGGAACAGATGAGAAGTTTGCAGATGCCGTTCTAGCGGTTAGGAATCGTTATTCTGCTTCAATGAAGCAATCGATCTCTTATTTGGCTGAGGCGAAGGAACTGCGTGATCAGCTTAAGGATATTTACCAGGGAGCTACAGCCGAGGGCAGTCTGTTCCCACTGGAGCGTACCATTTTAAGCGGCATCGAAGCCAGAGTGTAAACCCAATATTCATCAGAAGGCCCGCTATAATCAAAGCGGGCTTTTTGTTATGATATATAGAAGGAAAAATATACATAACTTAAACTATCCTATTATAATCCTATTCTAGTTATTGAGGCGGTGGAATTATGGACTTGCAGGGAGCAGTATCGATATCGAAGCGAATTCATACCAATATCAGCGAAGTGATCGTAGGGAAGGAAGAAGTAATTGAGCTGTTGCTGGCTTCCTTGTTCGGCAATGGACATGTGCTGCTGGAGGATGTACCCGGCACGGGCAAGACACTTCTGGCCAAGGCTCTGGCGCGTTCCCTGGATGGGCAATTCAAGAGAATCCAATTTACTCCTGATTTGTTGCCCTCTGATCTAAGCGGGATTAACTTCTATAATCAGAAGACAAGTGAGTTCGAATTCAGGCCAGGACCTGTGTTCACGGAGGTGCTGCTAGCTGATGAGATTAACCGGGCGACGCCGCGAACCCAATCCAGCCTCCTGGAATGTATGGAGGAGCGCCAGGTGACGATAGACGGCCTGACCCATGAGCTGTCCAGTCCGTTCTTCGTAATGGCAACACAGAACCCGGTCGATAATCAGGGGACTTTTCCACTTCCTGAGGCTCAGCTTGACCGCTTTCTGATGCGGATTGAGGTCGGCTATCCTACGCATGAGGAAGGCGTGGATATTCTGCTACGATTCCAGGTGAAGAATCCGCTAGAAGGACTTATTCCAGTAGCTACAGGTGCGGAGGTCGCTGCTGTACAGCGGTTTGTTGCTGGGATTAGCGTCTCTAAGGATTTGCTGAGCTATATCGTCCGCATTACGGAGGCAACGCGGAAGCATCCTGATGTGAGGCTTGGCGCCAGTCCGCGTGCTAGCACTGCTCTGATGCGTGCCGCGCAGGGAATCGCTCTGCTGCAAGGCCGGAATTATGTAACTCCGGACGATATCAAGCGAGTTGCAGAGCCGGTGCTGGCCCATCGACTACTCGTTCGCCACGGACTCCGTCCGGATGATCGACAAAGCGATGTAGTAGTTCGGCAAGTGCTCAGTGAAGTGGAGGTTCCTGCGGAGGATGTACTGACAGGAAGAGGGAAGTAGGTGGTTGACATGCAATTAACCTGGTTAATTGTTAGCGCTTCCGTTCTGATCGGATTGTTGGCCTTTATTTATCAGCGAAGCGCGATGCGAGGGTTGAGCTATACTCGCTACTTCACCAAGGACGCCGTGTTCGAAGGGGATACGGTCGAAATGGTGGAGGTGATCTCCAATGAGAAATGGCTTCCACTGCCCTGGCTGCGGCTGGAGTCGAGCATTCAAGCAGGACTCCGGTTCGGTAATCAGGCCAATCTGGACATCTACTCCGGGGACATCTATCAGAATCATATCAGTCTATTCTATCTTCGTTCCTATCGTCGAATTAAGAGACATCATCAGGTTATATGCTCGCGTCGTGGTCTCTTCCGTCTGGATTCGGCTACACTGACGACAGGCGATCCGCTTGGTCTGATCTCCAAGGCGCAGAAATTTCCGCTGAACCTGGAGCTGCTTGTATATCCGCAAATCCTCGCCTTGCAGGAGCTTCCGCTGCCGAACCATAGCTGGATTGGAGAGCTTGCTGTAAGGCGCTGGATCGTGGAGGATCCGTTCTTGACCTCGGGAATCCGCGAATATCGCCCCGGCGATGCTATGGGATCAATCAATTGGAAGGCGACGGCACGTACAGGTGCGTTGCAGGTCCATAAGCGCGATTATACAGCCGATCATCGGCTTATGATTTGTCTCAATTTGGAGGATAGCGATACGATGTGGCGTAATATTAATGACCCGGCGCGAATAGAACTGGGCATCAGATATGCGGCTACAGTGGCCGATCAGGCGCTGCGAAGCGGGGTCGAGACTGGATTGATCTGCAATGGACATCTGATCAATGGCCCAAGAGAATCTGTCAGGATCGAACCCTCCGCGGCAGCCGATCAGTTCGAGCTCTTGCTGTCGACGTTGGCCAGGCTTGTTCTGGATCGGACAGTCTCGATGTCGACTCTGCTCGAGGAGTTGTTGAACGAAGATCCGGTGGACACCGATTATCTACTGATCTCCTGTCATCAGGGTGAGAAGCTGAGAACGGCAGCTGACCAGCTGCTGCAGCGGGGAAACGGCGTCGAATGGATGAAGATTCCCGAGATCAATGACTTTATTTAGGAGGTAAGAGGATGCTCCAATATTATCGCGGTACGGAACAGGATATGGAAGTGTTGTTCTCCGCTTTTCAAACTGGATTTGTCGACTATATCGTTAAGCTTGACCTTACCATGGACCAGTTCGCCGCCCATTTCTTCGGCCAGGAAGGAAATGCGCGTGAGCATTCTTTTGTAGCCATGTCCGGGGATGAAGCGGTCGGCATCATACTTGGCGGGATCAAGCCGTACGAAGGGATACAGACGATGCGCTGCGGTGCGCTCGCTGTCCGTCCTGATTTACGTGGGCAAGGGGTGAGCAAGGAGTTGTTCTGGCTGCATCACCAGGAGGCCGTTGATCGAGGCTGTCGCCAGTTGTATTTGGAGGTCATTCAGGGGAATGACCGGGCGATAGCCTTCTATAACCATCATGGATATCAGAGGCTGTATGATCTGTCTTATTATACGCTGACGGATTTATCTAGATTAGCTGCAATAAGGCAAATGGATGCACCAGGTCATGGAATAGCTAGTATCACACAGCTTGATAATCATCAGTTCGTGGAAGCAATAAAAGGACGGGAATATTTCCATCTGAACTGGCAAAATGACCTCGATTATATTAGTCGATCGGACAAATATGTATTTTATGGGGCCTGGATGAACGGCAATCCCTGCGCAGTTTTGGCTATTACCCGTCAAGGGCGAATCAGTCTAATGATGGTTGATAAGAATGAACGGGGACGCGGAATAGCCCAAATGCTGCTGAATAGCGCCATTCATGAATTAGCTTTAACGCGGCTACAGATATCATTTTCCAATAACGCCGGGTTGCAAGGATTCCTGCAGCATCTAGGATTTCAAAGGGACCCGATCCAGCAGTATGAAATGTACCGATTTCTCTGAAATACGGGGTGGCAATCCTGCTCAATCATTGCTGAAGCCGAGCAAATTTCGAATAATCTCCACAATAGTTAGGCCAACCTGTAGGTCAGATGCCGATTGTTCCATTTTATCTCCCGTTATTAAATAAAACTAAAGATACGTTCGCGGCTCAATATGCAGCAGTGCTCGTTATAACGCATTAGCGGGAGGAGATTAGCGTGATTGACGTAAAAAGAGCAGGAGCGCGGGGAGATGGAAAGACGGATGATACAGCAGTTATTCAGAGAGCACTGCAGCAGGCAGCCCAAAGCAAGGATACAGTTTATTTCCCAGACGGGGTGTATATTATAGATCCGGCAAGGACGCTGTCGGTAGGGACGAATACTTCCATTCTTGGCAATGGCAAGACATCGGTCATTAAGGCCGCTTCCAGCGGGTTTGGCTGGGATATGATCAGGGTACAGGGAAGCAATATCAATATTAACAACGTGTCATTGGATGGGAATAATCGCGTGAATCGGGTGCTGGCTATTGGCGGAGGCAGCTCTAATATTGTGATTAACAACTCTTCTGTGGCCAATGCCACGCACAGTACTGATAAGAAGAGCGATTATTACGTCGGGGTGGTGTCCGGGATCGTAATCTACGGCAATACGAACTCGGTTACGATCTCCAACACGGAAATTTATAACGTCTCAGCCATTAATGTCTCTCAAGGAAGTCTGATCGCCAGAGGCATCTTCGTGACGACGACATGGGGCAGTACGGAGAAAATCGGCAAGAAAATATTGATATCGGGCTGTTATATTCACCATATTAGCCCAGCGGATGACGGGGACGGCATTTATTACGAGGACCCGGCTATGGATAATAACCTAGGTGAGAATACCGGCAGTGTGATCGCCAACAACCGGTTCACTTATTGCAGTAAAAGAGCGATCAAGGTCTATGCCCAAGGGATGCAAATCCAGAGCAATCAAATTGAGAACCCATTCTTGAACAACAATTATTATAAAGGCACGAAGAAAGGCACGCTTGCCCCGGATATGTATTCGGCGATAAGCATATATGGAAGCAACAATGTGGTTGTGAATAATATCATTAACGGGGCTGGCAGCTTCTACGCCGCGATTGAGGTGAGTGCCGGCAATCTGATTGAGAACACATTGATTCAGGGCAATTCAATCAGTATGGGTGACAAGAGCAACATTGCGGGAACTACGGCGATTCGCTTGGGGAATATTCGAGGATTCCAGCTGCTGAATAACAATATCAGCAATGGGGAGAGAGGAATCTGGACATGGCAGAATGCCGATCAGGGTACGATCCAGAGCAACTCTATTGTTGTGAAGAAAGGCACGGGGATTGATCTTACAACGTATTTAAGCGGATATGTACAGAAGAATATTACTTGTATTGGCAACAATATAACGGCGGGCAAAGCGAAGATCGTCATTCCGCCCAGAGCGATAAATATCGTCGTCAAATAAATGAGGAGTTCTCGCTTACTATGGCATGGCGCGATTTTGATCATAAAGGCATCTGCCTTCCAAGGTCATTCTACTTGGGGTTGGCAGGTGCTGTTCTATTTTTAATACCAGCTACGTCATTCTCTGACAACAAACTCCCAAGCACATTGTTATCGTGATCCGTATCCCTACCTGCGATATAAATGGCTGTTCCTACATTACGAATTACATTGCCCCGGACATTAGAGCTATCAAACGCTCCAAGGCGAATTCCTGTCGTCATTTCCTCCGCTTGCTCTGTTTGTTCTCCATCAATCCGATTATTCTCAATAACGATACGATCTAGATTTTCGAAGTCTGCTTCAATCGCAGCATAATAGCTCCCTCTGCCATTGATGAGATTTTCGCTGACCGTGACATGGCTCGCATAGATAGAGATTGCTGAGTACATATCCTGGGATAGAGGCTGCTCTGGGTCAAATAGATAACGGTTATTCCCCGAATAAGAGTTAGTGATGTAGTTGTTCCGCACAATCACTCCGGGAGCGGAGATCTTGATCCCTCTTTTGGCGGCATGATGAATCTTGTTGTTCTCAACGATCGAGTCGGACAGCTCCGCCAGGTTAGGGGGGACATCGAAGAAGATGCCGTCTGCATCCTCACGTGGAGTAATATATGAGATCTCATTGCCAGAGATTGTCACACGCTTGGCTGGAGACGCCCCTGATCCATTCCAGACCATGATCCCTCGGGCAACCGGCTGCGAGTGCATCGCGCTGATGTCCGTGATGAGCGAGGTGATCACCTTAATGTCCTCAGTATCGCCGTAGATCATGATGCCGGAGACGACCGCCGAATAGAGTGGGCTCTGCGGATCGGCTGCTTGTCTCATATTTCTAATGACCGAGTTAGCAATTGTGACGTCTGCTGAGCCAGGATGAATGCCGATGCCGCGGATGAAGCTGCCTGATCCATCTAGCTCGATGCCATCGACAAGCACGTCCCGACCAGAGATGCGGATTGCTTCATATCCAAAGGCTTCTGACGGCTGGGCTATAAATTTTAATACAGGCTTGTCTTCTCCAATGAGGCGAGTATTGCTGGATAGCTCAAGCGGCTCCTTCACATTTAGCAGATAGGTTCCTGCAGGCACTATGATTCTCGTCGAACCTTTACGTCCAGCTGCCTGATGAAGGGCCCGAATGAACACGGCGCTGTCGTCACGGATGCCGTCTCCACGTGCCCCGGCTTGCATAATATTGATGGTCATATTGCGATAGGGAGAGGTTATAGCAAGAACGACAATAGCTGAGAGAGAGAAGAGCAACAAGTATATTAAGAACCTTGATTTAAATAAATTTCGCCGGAGTAAGGAACTTCCCCGGTATATTTTAAATGCCATAATAACTAATCTCCTTCGCACATCTATAAAAGATTGAATCTGAACTATGAATATGTGTGTAAAGCATAATTTAATCCTCTCATTCATAAAGTGTTGAGACGGATTTCATTGAAGAATGGGAGAGTAGAAGAAGATGAAGGTGTTAGTTACCGGGGGAGCAGGGTTCATCGGCCGCCACACCGTGAGCCAGTTGCTCGAACAGGGTTATCAGGTCATTGTAGTCGATCAGCGACGAGGTGATCATAAGCTGCCCTGTGACCAGTCGGTTACCTACTATGAGGTCGATATTGTGTCGGAAGATCTAGAGCAAGTTTTCGCTAAGGAGGAGCCTGATTATTGTATCCATCTGGCCGCCCAGGTTAGCGTGCCCCGCTCCTTCGAGAATCCCCATCTGGATGCCGAAGTGAATATTGTGGGGACGATTAATGTCCTTCGCATGTGTGTCCGGTACAAGGTGAGGAAAATGGTGTTTGCCTCTTCGGCAGCTGTATACGGGAACCCCGGTATTTATCCGATTGAGGAGAAGTGTACCCTTGCCCCGCAATCTTTCTATGGGTTGTCGAAATATGTAGCAGAGAACTATATCCGTTCATTCTCGGATCAGTATCATCTTGATTATACTATCCTTCGCTATGCGAATGTATATGGAGTGCGTGAGCATCGAACCGGCGAGGACGGTGTGATGACGGCTTTCATCGAGCGGATGGCTGGAGGAATGCCGATGATTATATACGGTGATGGACGCCAGACCAGGGATTTCGTTTATGTTCGGGATGTAGCTGTTGCGAATGTACTAGCGCTGGGTGCTGGTTCACGACAGATTTTCAACATAAGCAGTGGGGTAGGACTTTCCCTACTTGAGTTAAGTAGAATATTACAGCAGCTGTGCGAGCATAACATTTCCGTTCAATTTATGCCTCAGAAGCCAGGAGATATTGATCGCAGCATTCTGAGTAATGATAAGGCCAGGAATCTGCTTGGCTGGTCCCCGTCGTACTCATTGGAAGAGGGCCTTCGGGCCATGACCATACATGAGTACGGGGTCAAGAAGAAAAGAGGGCAGCCATTTACGACGAGTCTTCAGGACTATAGTAAAATTACAGCGATCTAGTAATTCAGGGTTCTTCCTCTATCTGAGGCAGAACCCTTTGTCATTGTTTGGAAGTCTATAGCTGTGCTATGATTTAGCTTGAAGCACCCATTTGACGCCGATGCGATGGCAATGACGATGGAGGGCATTTCTAAATGGAAAATACGGGTAACGCTTACATCATAAAAACGTTGAAATTATGCTTGTCCTGCCTTGGTGAGATGGTGGTGCTGATGCCGATCTATCTTGCCGGAATTATGGTTCTAAGTCCGCAGTATCTGCCCTTAATCTGGCTGGTGATACTGCCGTTTGTTTCTTTTCTCGGCGTAGCTATTCGCAGTTATGTCCCTGTATTGTGGAAAAAGCTTGGAGCCGCTGTTCTGGTCGGAGCGGCCTGTGCTGCTGTGTTTTTATCAAGTGGGTCAGCAGGCTTCTCTCCCTTAATCGGGCTCTGCGCAGCGCTATTTGCGTTGCAAGGTATGACCGCTACCGATCGGGCCGGTGTGGCCAAGCTGTACTGGTATGGGGTTGCGCTATATTTTGTGGCCGGGATCGTCTATTCCCACGTTGCTCTACTGCACGGAGAGCTTGGTCTGATCACTTGGTTCGGGGTAGGCTGCCTGGCGATTGCACTGTTCACTACGAATTCTGAATATTTGCGTTATACGACGTTGTCCGACCATTCTCCGCTGCCAAGGGGCTTGCGCCGACATAATACGCTTTTTATTGTTATTATTCTCGGACTTGTCGTCTTGTTGGCTGCGGGAGCCGGGCGTTGGATCGGTAATCTGTTATTGAAATTCGTAAGATATATCTTCGCTTGGCTGACGCGCTCAACTGGAGAGCCAAAGGAGCTGGAGCCGGAAGAGGTTCAGGAGCCGCCGGCCATGTTCTTCCCAGGGGAAGTGCAGAAGCCGGGCTTGCTATCACAGATTCTGGATATCCTCTTCTATGTGATCGGCGGAGCCGTAATCGCAGCTATGATCGGTTTTGCTCTCTACTGGTTGTATAAAAATGCCGGAGGCTTCTGGAAGCGCAGCATCGATCGCATACTTGCATTATTGCGCAGACAGGACCTGGCCGGTGAGAATAAGGGTTATCGTGACGAGGAGATCTCGATCTTCTCCTGGGAAGAGAGGAAGCAGAGACTGGGGCATTGGCGGACGGTCTTGTCCCGGTTCGGACGGCGTCAGGAACGTTATGAGGATATGCATAGCAATCAGGAGAGAGTACGTTTTTTGTATCGGCGTTTTCTCTTAGCCAGGCGCAGCGAAGGCAGCGAATTAAAGCCTGGGCTTACTCCGTTGGAAATGGCCCGGGATATGCTGCCCCATGATGATAATGAGAAGAAGGATCAGAGAGGGAAGTCTGGGCAGGCGTCCTACAGGGCCGCTATAGAGCCGCTAATCATGCTTTATTATCGGGTCAGGTACGGTGGACAGGAGCCTGATGATGAAGAGGTAGCTGATATAAGACGGATGTTGAATTTATGATGACAAACCTGGGAAGCGGCCGTTCTTTGCGTTGTACGCCCAGCCTGGGCGTCATCTCTAGTCGTCCGATATGGGACAGAACACCTATTTCCGAATTCGCTCAAAGTAAAGAGGACCGGAGGCAAAGCCTCCGGTTTTTCTTAATTTTATAATAGGGAGAGGTGGTCGCAACATCCACTCAACGACCGCTTTAAATAATGCTTCCCATACAGTTTTGTTATCTTGTTCTAAAACACTCTCCGTGCGGTGACAAACCGCTTCTTCCAAGAGTCGGAGAAATCCTCTAAACGAACACCGTATTTGACGGAGTAAGTGTGTAGCAGTTGGCCGTCGCCCGCATAGATGGCTACATGGCCGATGTCCAACCCCCGTGAATCGAAGAACAGCAAATCCCCTTTGCGCAGGTCATTCAAGCCGACTTCTTTGCCTTCTTTGGCTTGGTCGTAAGAGACCCGTGGAAGATCGATCGACAGGATATCTGCAAAAATACGCTTGACGAACGATGAGCAGTCGAACGTTTGCGTCTGATCCGGCGAGGCGCCAAATTCATAGGGTGTGCCCAGATACTTCATACCGTAGGCGAGGAGCTCGTTCGCCTGTTCCTCCCGCAGGGCAGGACTAGAATAATCGGTATATTTGGGCTTGGCAGAAATATACCCGGACCGGTTATCGGTAGTACGCACCTCCAGCCAGAATGGGGAGGCTTCGCGAACGACGTGGACCTTTTTCCCGGCAGGCAGCAAGTCCCCGGAAGTCTGGCTCTCCGCATCCGGTGCGCTGCGCAGGTTGACGCCCCATAGAATGCTGGTTTCGTAATTGATCGGGGGGGCGGAAGTGATCATAACCGTTTTGGTATCCGCCTCCCATTTTACTGAGCTGCCAAGCGCTTCGCTGACAAAGCGTAAGGGGACTAGCGAATATCCGTGTTCAATCCGCCCCGGGAGAGTCAGGTTGATGGCTTGTCCATTCAACTGTGCAACCGGCTCTCCGATGCGGTAAATCAGCTTGGACTCGCCTTTGGTGGCCGTGACTGTTTTGCTGCTATCCTCCCAAGCCAGCTTAGCGCCTTGGGCTTCAAACAGTCCGCGCATCGGAACGAGTACGCTTCCGTGTACCAGGATTGGTTTGGTCTCGAGCTGCAATTGTCGTCCGTCTAAGTAAACCGATACTAGACCGGAAACCGAATCGGTTGCAGGATTGGCCGCTGGATCGATCACAGGGCTGGTCGCAACCGTATGGGCCTCGCTTGAGGATTCGGCATGAACGGGAGTCGAATAGAACAGGGACACGGCCAGCAGAAGATAAAGTACGCTTTTTTGTGTTGTCATGTTATTCATCACCTTGTCGTTATTTGTTACTTAATTGGACGAAAGCGGATGGGTTTAGTTGTGGTTCCAAATGATGGTAATAATGAAGGGGGGCCATAACTTAACGACAAAGGCCAGCCCCCTGTTTGTAAGACAGGGGGCTGGCCCAAATAGATAGTGGATTTCTTAGTATGTTTAGATCAGACTCCCGATTGTTCGGGAACCAGCTTAATGATCTCCAGTTTGCGGAATCGGTTGGGCTCTTTCTCAAGCAGCTTGAAGGTCAGTTCTTCATGCTCAAGTGTCTCTCCAACCTTCATCTCGGGATTCGTTCCGAACAGCCATCCACCGATCGTATCGACATCGTCGGTGCTAATATCAGCCATAAATAGATCGTTAATATGGTTAATCGTCACCTTGCCATCGACGATGACATGATTCTCATTGACCATGACGAGCGGTTGTTCCTCTTCCTTATCGAATTCGTCGCGAATCTCGCCAACGATCTCTTCGAGGATGTCCTCGATAGTTACGAGTCCGGCGGTTCCTCCATATTCATCGATCAGAATCGCCATATGGGTACCCTCACGCTGCATTCTCTGCAGCAGTTCATTCACTGGAGTTACTTCTGATACGGCCATGGTAGGCTGTAGAATCGAAGCGATATCCAGATCAGGGTTATCCTCGGAGGCAAGGAAGAACTGCTTCGTATTAATAAACCCGATAATATTATCCTTATTCCCGCGTACGACCGGGAAGCGGGTATATTGCTGTTCCTTGATAATGTCTAGATTCTCCCGGCGGGATTTCTCCGTATATAAACACACCATATCGGTACGTGGCACCATAATCTCTTTGGCTAATAAATTGTCAAAAGCAAATATCCGGTTTACATAGCCGTATTCGCTCTGATTGATCTTGCCGCTCTCAAAGCTCTCATTAATAATAATCTGCAATTCTTCCTCAGAGTGGGCTTCCTCATGTTCTGAGGCTGGTTTAATGCCAACCAATTTAACGAGCTGATTTGCTGATCCGTTCAAAGTCCAGATAAAGGGGCGCATGATCTTATTGAACCAAATAAGCGGTTTAGCCGTTAGCATAGCAACGGTCTCCGCTTTGCGGATCGCGATTGTCTTAGGGGCCAGTTCCCCGACGACGACATGCAAATAAGTGACGACAACAAATGCGATGATGAATGAAAGCACCTTGCTAATTGCATCAGGTATTTGGAGGCTGTGGAATAGAGGGTGCAAAATTCTTTCCACCGTTGGTTCCCCTAGCCAACCGAGTCCGAGAGCTGTGATGGTAATTCCCAGCTGACAAGCAGATAGATAGTCATCCAGATGAGTGATGATCTGTTTGACACTGAGTGCCTTCTTATTCCCTTCCAGAATCATCTGATCCACTCTACTCTCTCTTACGCGGACGATCGCGAATTCTACCGCAACGAAGAACGCCGTTAATGCGATCAGAATCGCCACCATAACCAAATTTAAACCCAATAGCCTGTCACTGTCCATTCTCTACATCTACTCCTTTTATTTATAAAATGATAAAAATGAATATCAATATTATTATATAATATCGCTCAATATTTTGCGAATTAACATGATAGATAGAGGATTGGCATGTAATTAATGTTCGTGTTTTGGTAGAGAAAATAATAATTAAACAAAATAAACTATGAATTAAATGTGAAAATACGAATATTATCATCAATCTCTTATTGACTTATTCGCCTGATTTGGTAAGCTGTAATTGTTGATGAAAAACTAAATGTTTGGCACATGATTTCGTATATCCTCAATAATATGGTTTGAGGGTCTCTACAAGGAACCGTAAAATCCTGGCTACGATAGGTATGTTTCGTATACCTATTCATAGACTCAGGATTTTTTGCTATTTTTCTGACTTCAGGAGGGACATATATGAGTAAATATGATGTGATCGTCGTTGGGGCAGGACCAGCCGGTATTTTTGCTTGCTATGAGCTTACAAGGAAGGCACCACATTGGAAGGTGCTGCTGGTAGATAAGGGACATGACATTTATCGCCGCCGTTGTCCGATTCTTGAGGAGAAGATTACACTTTGTCCGCCAGCAGCTGGACGTAAGGAATTTGCCGGCTGTCTGCCTGCGTGTTCGATTACGGCCGGGTTCGGTGGAGCAGGGGCCTATAGTGACGGCAAGTTCAATATTACGACTGAATTCGGCGGATGGTTAAGTGATTATTTACCCCAGTCTAAAGTGCTTGAGTTGATTAAATATGTTGATCAGATCAATCTCGATCATGGGGCGACAACGACGATCACCGATCCGACAACTGATGCCATCCGCAGCATTGAACAGCGTGGGTATGCTGCCGGATTGAAGCTGCTTCGGGCCCAGGTACGCCATTTGGGGACAGAGCAGAATCTGGAAATATTGAAGTCCATTTATGAATATTTGCAATCCCGGATCGATATGCTATTCAAAGCAGAAGTTGAAGATATAGTTACTGTCAAACAGGACGGGCAACATCAGATACAGGGTATTGTTCTGAAGAACGGTGAGGTGTACGAGGCAGATCAGGTCATGGTAGCCCCGGGGCGAGATGGCTCGGTGTGGTTGTCGGAAATATTGAAGAAGCGCAGATTGAAGATGACGAATAATCAAGTGGACGTCGGGGTGCGTGTGGAGACCTCAGACATTGTAATGCGGGAAATTAATGAACACCTATATGAAGGAAAGTTTATTTTCAACACCTCAGTGGGGACCCGAGTTCGCACCTTCTGCAGCAACCCATCCGGGCATGTGGTTGTCGAGAATCATACGGGAGTGATGGCGGCAAACGGCCATTCATATAAAGATCCGGCATTAGGCTCGGCGAACACCAATTTTGCCTTGCTGGTCTCTCATAAGTTCACCGATCCGTTCGACAAGCCGAATGAATATGCGCGCGAGATTTGCAAGAGAGCGAATGATCTGTCCAACGGTGGAGTAATCGTTCAGAAATATGGCGACATTCTGCGTGGAAGAAGATCGACGGCTGGAAGGATCGCGGAGGGCTTCCTGGAGCCGACATTGAAAGAGGCAGTGGCTGGTGATCTGGGGCTTGTCCTGCCATATAATACGATGAAGAGCCTGATCGAAATGGTTGAGGCACTGGATAAAGTAACGCCGGGAATCGCTTCAGAACATACGCTGTTCTACGGCGTTGAAGCAAAATTCTATTCCGCGCGTCCGAAGCTCTCAGAGGGGCTGGAGACGGAGATCAGCGGCTTGTTCTGCGGCGGGGATGGAGCTGGAATTACTCGTGGCCTGGCGCAGGCAGGGGCTGCAGGGGTATGGATCGCCCGTAGTATGATGGAGAAGATGAACTAGGCTAGCCGAAGTGACATACCAACTTCATAAGGACCGCCACTCACAGAGAAGCAGGTGATGGTGGCCCTTTTTTGCATATTGGAAGCCAAAAAATCTTGAATCGGAAAATCACAGGTTGATCTTAGGTAGAAGCTCCACGGATCGAGTTGCTATGGATTTCCATACTGTTAAATTGCAGGTCCTGCTGGATTCGCTTATATATATTCACGTAGCTGAACATGCTAACTACGATAGCGATTAGCAACGGAAGCAAGGCAAGGGCGATTGGTATGTACAGGCTCGTCTCGCCGGCAGAGATGATGGCTTCTTCCTGTTGCTCACGATGATCCGGGTATCGCTGCTTGATGGCGCTGATCTTATGCTTCGCGTGATACAGATATAGCTGATTCGCCATGCAGGCGAAGGCTGCCTGGAGGGAAAGACCAACCAGTAACATTGTGATGCATGCTCCTATGGAGAACGTATAGCCGGGAGAGAGAATCACCGCTGCAATCCCGATGATCGTTGGCGCAAGGAGCATGTAGAGGAAGAAGTATAAGTACATGCCTCGGTACAGCAGCCAATTTTGTCCGAATATAAAGGCTGGCCAATTCCAATGGGAAGCTTGCCTCCATTTATTCAAATAGCTGGCTGCGTTCTTCCCGATGAACAGTTGTAGCTCCTCATCCAATACGATTTGACCCTGCTGTGTGTATACAGAAGGCTCAGGTAGGCGCTGCCTATCTGCAATGACTCGTTCTCTCTGTGCGGTCCCGCAATGAAAACAGAATTTGTCAGTCTTCTCCAGAGCTGCGCCGCAATTTGTGCAATACATAGAGGCCTCCGTTCTGCATTGTAAGTTTATAGGTGGTTCCAAAGAACTATATCTTTATATTTATCGGAGCGGCTGTGGATGTTTTTAAGAGGTCTGAAGGGTTTGGTGAAAAAAATGAATGGCTTATCGTACAGCCGATGAATGGAAGCGTTGTCGATCTAGGTATGACGGTTTGATAACACATTCGTGCAAACGATTGCCCAAAGTTAAAAACGATGCTAGAATGCATGATATACAGTCTTTTGGACAACCTGTCTGGTAACTATGATGTGCAATTGATTCCTTACTAGACAGGCCCTGGAGGTAGCGGAACGTTTTAGGGATTTGTTGCCATATGATACATTGGCATCTGATAGACCTTTCTCGATTTTCTCGCACTTTCACACTTTCATGAGATAGGAGTGAAGCCAGTGTCGGTACAGAAGGAAAAGGATGTTGTTATGGATTATGGGGATCTAACTGTAACGGATGGAATTTCTGTGTTTGATCCTAAATTTGACGAAGTGTTCTACTATGATGGCGATGATTTAGGGGTTACCTATACACCGGAGCAGACTACGTTCAGATTGTGGGCACCAACGGCCTCTGAAGCGAGCGTGATGATCTATGATAGCTCGGATGGAGAGCTTGTTGAGCGCAAGCCGATGGTTCGTGACGTTCGTGGGACCTGGGTCCTTTCGGTGAACGGGGATTGCAATCATTGGTATTATACGTACGGCGTGCAGGTCGGCAGTCAGTGGAATGAGGCGGTTGATCCTTATGCCAAAGCTGTTGGTGTCAATGGGGACCGCGGGGTTGTACTCGATCTGAGCAGCACTCGGCCGCAGCGCTGGACGGAAGATAGGCCTCTATTGGCAGCTCCTGTCGATGCGGTGATTTACGAGCTTCATGTTAAGGACTTATCGATTCATCCGCAGAGCGGAAGCAGCTATCCAGGGAAGTTCCTTGGTTTGGCAGAGAGCAGTACGACAGGACCGGATGGAATACCAACAGGGCTCGATTATATTTCTGGACTTGGTGTAACCCATGTGCAGTTGCTGCCGGTATATGATTACGCAACGGAGAGCGTAGATGAGACGAAGCCGGAACTTCCACAATACAATTGGGGATATGATCCGAAAAATTATAATGTCCCGGAAGGCTCCTATGCCACGGATCCTTACTCCCCGGAGCTCAGAATCAGGGAGCTGAAGCAGACGATTCAGGCGCTCCATGACCGCGGAATCCGGGTCATTATGGATGTCGTGTACAATCACGTCTATGATGGATACTTGGTCAACTTCACCAAGCTTGTACCCGGCTATTATTTGCGTTATAAAGAGGATGGAACCTTCTCTAACGGCAGCTTCTGCGGAAATGAATGCGCTTCGGAGCGGGCGATGATGTCCAAGTTCATTGTCGATTCGGTCGTATATTGGGCGCAGGAGTATCATATGGATGGCTTCCGCTTTGACCTGATGGGACTAATGGATATCGCTACGATGAATGAGATCAGGCGTCGCCTCGATGAGATCGATCCTTCCATTATGATGATCGGAGAAGGCTGGGTGATGGACACAGTATTGCCAGAGGCCCAGCGTGCCAATCAGAGCAATGCTGCGCTTCTTCCGCGGATTGGCCAGTTCAATGATGGTTTCCGGGATGCGGTGAAGGGCGATATTTTCGTATATGGCCTGGAGGGATTTGTTAGTCTAGGATGCGGCTTCGAAGAGCAGGTGAAGCGAGGGATTGTCGGCGGGATCAAGTACGAGGGTGTAATCGCACAATATGCTGCTGAGCCAGATCAGACAGTCAACTATGTCGAATGCCATGATAATCATACGTTATGGGATAAGCTAGTGCTCTCTACGGATGGCCATACGGATGAGGAGCGGCGCAGCATGCACCGGCTTGCTTCGGCGATCGTCTTGACGAGCCAAGGCATTCCGTTCATCCATGCTGGACAGGAGTTCATGCGCACGAAGCAGGGGGTAGAGAACAGCTACAAATCCTCGATTGAGATTAATCAGATGGATTGGCAGCGCTGTGCCGAGCACCAGAGCGATGTCCTGTATATGTGCAGCCTGATTAAGCTGCGTCAGTCGCACCCGGCCTTCCGCTTGAGAACGGCGCGAGAGATCAGAAGGCATCTCCATTTCGAACAAGCGCCGGATCATGCCATCGCGTATACATTGCGCAATCATGCTGGAGGTGATCCGGATCGTCATCTGTATGTTCTGTACAATGCGAATCCAGAACCGACTACACTTCAGCTTCCAGAGCTTGGGGATTGGGAAGTGCATTTCGGCAAAGAGCACGTCATCTCCCTGAAGCAGCAGCAAATTCAAGTACATGGAGTAGGTATAGTTGTACTGGCCGTTCATGCTTGATAATAAGTAAAAAAGGGACATTCCTGAATCTGCATTCAGGAATGTCCCTTTAAGTTTGTCTTTATAAGTTTGACGAGGCGCTCTGATGCTTGATCTCGCCATGTCCGTCCACGGTATAGCTCGTGTCATATACGCTGATTGCCGCAGGAGCATCGGTCTCATTAATGACATGAATGCTGTCTCCGGTTACGTTCACCTTCAGACGTGAGTCACGGAACATCACCTTGAACGAGAAATTGTCCCAATGAGAGGGTACAAAAGGACGCAGAACCAATTCACCGTTAACGACGCGAAGCCCGCCGAAGCCCTGTACGATGGACATCCAGGTGCCTGCCATGCTGGTCGTATGACAGCCATCCTCTGTATCGTTGTTATAGTTGTCCAGATCGAGTCTGGCCGTCCGCAGATACATCTCATAGGCTTTCTCCTGATAACCGAGCTCGCAGGCAATAATAGAATGCACGCAAGGGGACAGGGAGGACTCATGTACCGTCATCGGCTCATAGAAATCGAAGTTCCGTTTCTTCGTATCGAGATCATAACGGTCGCCAAGGAAATACAAGCCCTGCAAGACATCAGCTTGCTTGATGAAGCAGGAACGCAAAATACGATCCCAGGACCAGTTCTGGTTGATCGGCAGATTTCCAGCCGGAAGGTCCTTCACAGCGATCAGTTCCTTATCTAGGAAGCCATCCTGCTGCAGGAACACACTACGTTCTTCATCGTACGGATAATACATATTGTCGATAATATGCTGCCATTGCTTCGTCTCTTCTTCCTGCAAATCAAGCTTGTCGATCAGAGCCTGATATCTGTCCGACTCATTAGCCTTCAGGTATTCAAGAACCTCCAGCGTATATTCGAGCGTCCAGACGGCAATCCGGTTCGTATACCAGTTGTTGTTGACGTTGTTCTCGTATTCGTTCGGTCCGGTAACGCCGAGCATGACGTATTTGTTCTTGGCCTTGGAGAAGTTCACGCGCTGCTCCCAGAAGCGGGAGATCTCAGCCAGCACTTCAAGTCCGTATTGGCCTAGATAGGCGAAGTCGCCAGTGTAATTCACATAGTTATAGATCGCATAGGCAATCGCACCATTACGGTGAATTTCCTCAAATGTAATCTCCCATTCGTTATGGCATTCCTCACCGTTCATCGTTACCATCGGGTAGAGGGCGCCTTTGGTGAAGCCGAGCTTCTTCGCATTCTCTTTAGCCTTCTCCAGATGCTTGTAGCGATAGATCAAGAGATTGCGGGCGATATGGGAATCCGCGGTACTAAGGTAGAAAGGAATGCAGTAAGCTTCTGTATCCCAATAAGTGCTTCCGCCGTATTTCTCACCTGTGAAGCCTTTCGGACCGATGTTGAGGCGGTCATCCTCACCGCTATAAGTCTGATTCAATTGGAAAATATTAAAGCGGATCGCCTGCTGCGCCGAGACATCGCCTTCGATAATAATATCGCTATCTCTCCACTTATCCGCCCATCCGGCAGCCTGTTCGCTGAGCAGGGTATCGAATCCGGCTTGCTTCGCTGCCGAGAGCAGGCTTTTGCCAGCTGGGACCAATTCGCCCAATCCGTGATCACGAGAGGTCACATTGGCTACATATTTGAACAAAGTAATCGGCTCATTTGCATGCGCCTCAACACTGACTTCACCGGCAACATATTTTTCCTTCTCACTTACGTTAGGTTGGATATCCAGCTTGACTCCATTCTTAAATACATCGAAGGACATTACCGAGGTCACATGGAAGTCCAACTTCTTCGTCTTCACCGTTAGATAATAAAGCTCAGGCTCGGCAGATTTTTCTACCTCCAGCCAGAACTTCTCCTCATAGTTGGAGTCCTTATTCTGTACATCCCCGTCAAGATATGGATTTAGCGTGATTGTCCCGCTAAAATTGAGCGGCGTTACCGTATAGCGAATCGCCCCGATCTCATGGCGTTTGACACTGACGAAGCGGATTGCTTCCACGGCCACCTCTTTGCCGTCCTTCAGCATAGCAGTAAAACGGCGGGACAGATACCCTTCCTTCATATTCAGCTCGCGCACGAAGTCCTTGACCTCGCACTCCGCCAGATCAAGCGCAGCGCCATCGATCGTGACATTGATTCCGATCCAGTTCGTACTATTCAGTACTTTGGCAAAATACTCCGGGTATCCGTTCTTCCACCAGCCTACGCGGGTTTTGTCCGGATAATATACTCCTGCCATGTAACTGCCCTGCAGGCTTGCGCCGCTGTATTGCTCTTCGAAATTGGCCCGTTGTCCCATATATCCGTTGCCGATGCTGAAGATACTCTCGGATATCTCATGGTTTTGCGGGTCGAAGGACTCTTCGATGATGGACCATTCATCTAATTTCAAATATTGCTTCACGTTGATCTTCTCCTTTTCATAACTGTCATTTATATGTTTAATGAGTGGTGAACAAAGCTATGCATCATATCAACAAGTCCTATTGCCTACCCTGTCTCCTGGAGGATCCTTAAGCTTGTTCGAGCTGATCTAGACGTTCCACGGTCATCTCGGCGAGGGAAGCGATCACGAAGTCAGCTTGGCTAAGCGTCGCCGGTGACCCGATACCGATGCAATTCATACCAGCGCGGCCCGCTGCTTCAATCCCGGCTTCGGCGTCCTCGAAGACGACACAGCTTCCTGGGGATATGCCAAGCTCCCGAGCTCCCAGTAGGAACACTTCAGGATCAGGTTTGGCACTGGAAGTATGTGTGCCGTCGATGATGGCATCGAAATAGGGGGTCAGTCCTGTATTGTTCAGGATGGTCATCGCATTTTTACTGGCTGAACCCAGAGCGGTCTTAAGTCCGTTCTCCCGGCAGGCTTGCAGAAATTCCAACGCTCCTGGCAAGATTTCCGTATGATCCATCCGGGATATCGATTCAACATACCAATCGTTCTTGCGTGCGGCCAGCTCCTGCTTCTTAGCATCCTCCAATGTAAGCTTCCCAATACTTAGCAGAATGTCGAGCGAGGCCATACGGCTAACGCCCTTTAATCTTTCGTTATCCTGCTCCGTAAAATCGAAGCCCAGCTCATTGGCCAGCCGCTTCCAGGCTAAATAGTGGTACTTGGCGGTGTCTACGAGAACACCGTCGAGGTCGAACAGACATGCTTGAATGTGACTCATCATATCTCCTCCTGCAATGAATAGTGAAATAACAGTGAATTACAAATTTGCGCAAACGTTTGAATCAATATCAAAAAATAAAAGAAGCGCGAATGCTTCCATTATTTTTGTAGAATGGGGACAATCCGAACATCAAGCCTTAGGAACGGAGAATATAGAAGACTCGCGTACAACCAGGCGATGTGGAATGACATATCTTGCTGTTACTTTATCGTTGTCCTTGTGTTGAATCGCTTGAATCAGCATCTGGGAAGCGGTGTATCCCATATTATAAATGCCGATATCGACACTGCTCAGCGGGGGTGTAGACATCTCCGCCAGCGGAATATTGTTGAAGCTTACCAGGCACAGATCGTCAGGAACCTTGTAGTTGAGCTCGTGCAATCCCCGTAATACGCCAAAGGAAATGACATCGTCGACCAGAACGATCGCTGTAGGGCGGTCGGGAAGATTCATAAAGAAAGAGATGGCCCGGTACCCGCTCTCCTGTAGGAATTCGCCTTCGACAATCCATTCCGGCTTCGATTCCAGCCCGGCATTGCTTAATGCCTGCAGGTAACCTTGCAAGCGATCCTTGGATACGACGAGCTCAGGAGGACCGCTGACAAATCCGATCCGCTGATGTCCGAGCGAGATCAAATGCTTCGTAGCATCGTAGGAGGCTTGTACATTATCTGTATCAACCGATAATATGTCGGCGTATTGCTCACTGCGCCCAATCAGGACGAACTTATGGTTATTTTGGTATAGAAAATCGACAACAGGATCGTCAGTTCTTGAATAGAGTAAGATCACCCCATCTACCCGGTGTCCGTTCAAGAGCCTTGCTACCCCTTCAACCTCATCTTTCTCATTGGCTCCGGAACTCAGCAGCACATCAAAACCTTGACGGTTAGCTTGGGTAACGATACCACGGATCAACTCCATGAAGAAGAAATTGGAGAACAGTTCTTCGGCAGACTTCGGCAGCATAATGCAAATGCTGTTGGTCGTCCGGGATACGAGGCTCTTAGCCATAATATTCGGATGATAGCCGAGCTCTTCCATAATTTCTCTTACTCTTCTTGAGGTTTCTGCGCTTATTCTGGGATGGTTGGATAGCACCCGGGACACGGTGGAGGGCGATACTCCTGCTTTTTTGGCGACGTCCTTGATCGTAACGGCCATTGAAATACTCTCCTTTGTGGAACCGTTTGCTTTACACAGTAATATTAATCGATACGGCATCGAATGTAAATAGGATTAGTGGTATCGTTTGCGCTAATGGCCTGCGTATTCAAACATCCGTCATAAACGCTTAATGCCTCGAGAAGACTTTCTCTTTAAAATAAAGCCCCCTCCTAATGCGGCTATAGATGTTGAACTAAAGAAAGGGCAGGGACTAGGCAAGAGGGTTCGATATTCAAAAGAAGAGAAGCTTTGAACATTTCACCCGGCTGCCTGTATCCGCACAATCATTAGTTCAATGTCTATAGTATGGGAGGGGGCGTGAATGAATTGCTTATTGTTCCGATGTTAGAATGGCGTAGCCATAAGCAGGCAGCCTTACCATCAGCTTGCCGTCAGCTGCTGTATAACCCTTACCACTGATCTTGTCCAGCCATAGCTTATCTGTCGTGTCGATCTCGAAGGTTTGGCCGGCGTCGTAATTGTTAAGCAATACAATTGCCGATTCTCCGCCGAGCTTACGCTCATAGGCGAGCTTCGAGCCATACTCCTCAGCTTCTAGGAAGCGGATTGTACCGGTGCGCAGCGGAGCCAGCTCCTTGCGCAAGGCGATCAGCTTGCGATAGAAGTCGAACAAGTCCTGATCCTGATGCTCAGGGCGCCATTCCATACATTTACGGCAATCTGGATCCGGTCCACCGTCAAGGCCGACTTCATCTCCATAGTAAATGCAAGGCGTGCCCATATAAGTGAATTGGAACAATGCAGCCAGTTTCATGCGATCCTTGTTATCATCGCACAGGGTCAACAAGCGGGGAGTATCATGGCTGTCCAGCAGATTGAAGGCCACTTCGCTCGCTTGTTGCGGATAACGGGAAATTTGCTTGCCGATGACACTGGCGAAGCTTTGAGCGTCCATCTTTTGCCGAATGACAAAATCAATTACCGCATTGGTGAACGGATAGTTCATTACGGCATCGAACTGGTCGCCTTGCAGCCAGGGAGAAGACTCATGCCAAATCTCACCGAGAATGTATGCTTCGGGATTCGCCTTCTTAACCACTTTGCGGAATTCGCGCCAGAACTGGTGGTCTACTTCATTCGCTACATCAAGTCGCCAGCCGTCAATGCCCACTTCTTTGATCCAGAATTCAGCGACATCCAGCAAATACTGCTTCGTCTCCGGGTTGCTGGTATTCAGCTTCGGCATGATCGGCTCGAACGAGAAGGTATCGTAGGTCGGTAGGCCACGGATCGGATCAAGCGGGAACTGATGAATATGGAACCAATCCTTGTAACGGGACTTCTCGCCCTTTTCCAGCACGTCAAGAAATGGGGCAAAAGCTTGCCCAGAGTGATTGAACACTGCGTCCAGCACTACCCGGATTCCCCGCTCATGGCAAGCCTTGACCAGCTTCTTCATCGTATTCACATCACCGAAATGCGGGTCAATCTTCATATAGTCCGTCGTATCGTACTTATGATTGGTTGTCGCCTCAAATACCGGTGTAAAATAAATGGCATTAATGCCGAGCTCGCTCAGGTGATCTAGATGATCAATAACCCCTTGTAGGTCTCCGCCAAAGAAGTTGTGGCGCTCTGGCTTACCGCCCCAAGGAAGCACACCCTCCGGGTCATTGTCCGGATTGCCGTTAGCGAAGCGTTCCGGGAAGATCTGATAGAACACAGCGTCCTTAACCCAGTTCGGGACAGTGAACACATCCGCCGGATTCAGGAAGGGGTATTCGAATAGGCGATCCGGATTTTCTGGACGTTCGGGAGAGAAGTTATCCTCTGTCATCCACATTTCTTGATCCGCGCTCTTGAGCAGGAATCCGTATTTGAGTCTGCGATACGTTGGTTTGATCGCACATTCCCAATAGTCGAACATTTCATCGCTAATCAGCTTCCGCATAGGAACCAGTTCCTTGCTCTGATCCCACATATATTTATCGCCAGCAAAAGCGAAAGCCTGTAATAGATCTCCCTTCTTGGCACGAAGGCGGAGATGAATCGTCCCTTGGTCATAAGCGTAGGACCAGTTGAGCTTAGGACGGTGGTAAACTGCTTCAAGCAACATAAGTAATCCTCCTGATTCTGTTATGATAGGTTGTGATAAAAACAAAAAAAGATACTCCAAAGCCGAAAAAACTAGGGCCGAGGATGTATCCTAACGATAACAGTGCCTTCAAATTGTATGACCCTATACAAGGGCCACATATGTAACATAAAAAATGATTTGTTCGACTGGATTATAGCATTGTTCAAACCTTTGCACAAGAGAGGTTCGGCAACTCCATTTTCGAACTACCTATTTTACTAAATTATATTGCTCGTTATAATGGGAGGTACCAACGACTATGAGCGTACAAGCCTGGAAATAGGATCGGAGGGGCACATGACTACACTGAAGGAAATTGCAGAACGGGTAGGTGTATCCATCTCGACTGTGTCGCGGGTCATTAATCAGAATGATAGCAGAAGGATTAGTGAAGAGACGAAGCAGAAGATATGGAAGGCTGCTAAGGAAATGGACTATAGTTCAACCCGCAGGACAAAGTCTGCCAAGACGAAGCAGGGCAGGGATGCTTCATTGGCTAGACCCGCTATCGGATGTATATTAGCGCTGCAGGATAACAAATACAATCATCCTTACTTCTCCCCGATTATTCAGGGGATCGAAGCGAAGCTGCTGGAAAGAGGCCTATCTATGGCCTTCTTACATACGCAAGCTGAACTGCATAACGAAGCTGTATTGGAATCTATGCTGGAAGTGACGAATCTGCAGGGCATTATTTGCATCGAGGGGTTAAGCAAGGAACTCTATAAGCGGCTCAAGGGACGGGTTCCGCTGCTCGTAGGTATCGATGTGAATGACCCGGATATTCCGGTCGTTACCTATGATCGGGTCGCGGCGGCCCAAATAGCAGTCAAACATCTGATCGAGCGCGGCCACACAAGAATCGGATTCATTGGCGGGATCGGCTTATCGGGCAGCCTGGACCGGGAGAAGCGGTATGCTGGCTATCGCAAAACACTTGAGGAGCACGGATTGGAATACCGGGACGAGTGGGTCATTAACGCTAATTGGGACGCGGATGAGAGCTATCAGAGAATGAAGGCTCTTCTTGATCTGCCTGAACGGCCGACAGCGATGTTCAGTGCCAGCGATATGCTGGCCATTGGAGCAATGAGGGCAGCTGCCGAAGTAGGGATGAGCCTGCCTTTGGACATGTCTTTTGTCAGCATAGATGATATTGAGTTCTCCAAATATACAGCGCCGCCATTAACGACAGTGCAAGTTCCAAAATATGAAATGGGCTATGCAGCAGCCAGAATAATGGTGGACAGCATGGAGGAGGCCTATCCATTTCCATTTCGAATGCAAGTTCCTGTTCAGCTTAAAAAGCGGCAATCAGTTCATCCCATGAAATAAGAGGACTGTGAAGATCGACGGGGTATTGTCGAAATTCAGGTCCTTTTTTCTAAGCAATAATTTGCCCCAAATAAATAAATATTATAATTAATTTGCGCAAATGTATTGACTCAGCAAATCGACGGATGTATGATGTAAGCGTTATGATGAATGGCGATATAATGCTGTTGAATTGCAATTTTTATTGCGGTCATACGATATACCTGGCGATATTACAGTTCCCAGGATCGTATGTTATATTAGCAGAGAAGGACGACTCATCTAGTTAACTCATTCGTTATTTGCGCAACTTTTGCACTAATTTGCATTAATGTTGCATGATCACTTATTGCGCTGAAGCTGTACGAATTGTGTTGATCTGCAGGTCCACATCTCTGCCAGCAAGCTTTCATTCTACCACTACATATGGGAGGCAGCGTACATATGGAGCAAGTCAGATTAGGGATCATTGGAGCAAGAGGAAGAGGTATCATTGCGAAGTATTGGCATAACCCGGAGGGTCGCTCGGTTGTTGTCGGTGCGGCGGACGTCGATCCCAAGAAGCTGGGGGAGTTCAAAGAGGATGTAAATCCGGATGCGTTCGTAACGACGGACTATCGTGAGCTTATTGCCCGTGAGGATATAGATGCGATTGCTGTCATGTCGCCGGATTATTGTCATGAGGAGCATGCGATAGCGGCCTTGAAGGCAGGCAAGCATGTGTTCTGTGAGAAGCCGCTCGCGATTACAGTGGACGGCTGTGACAATATATTAAGAGCATGGAAGGAATCCGGCAAGCATCTGATGGTCGGCTTCAACATGCGTTATATGAACATGTACCGCACGATGAAGGAAATCGTTGATTCAGGTGTGATTGGCGAGATCAAGGCCGTATGGGTGCGTCACTTTGTCGGACTTGGGGGCTATTATTATTATCATGACTGGCATGCCAATTCTAAGAATACGACCGGACTACTGCTCCAGAAGGGATCGCATGATCTGGATGTCATTCACTGGATCACTGGCCGATATGCAACGAAGGTTAGCGCGTTCGGCAGCCTGGATTTCTATGGCGGAGATAAGCCTAATGATCTGACTTGTCCAACTTGCAGCGAGCGGGAGACTTGCACGGAAGCAAGTCCGGGACGACTTATTCAATGCGCCTTCCGCGAAGAGGTGAATGTCGAGGATAACAATATGGTTATCATGGAACTTGAAGGCGGCATCAAAGCCTCGTATCTTCAATGTCATTTTACTCCGGATTATCAGCGCAATTATGTGTTCATTGGTACGGAAGGTCGGATGGAGAATAGCGAGCCTGAGAATAAGGTATATGTGAAGACGAGACTTTCGAACAATGCCAGGGAACTCTCCGATCGCGTCTATCATATCAAGGAAGCCGAAGGCTCCCACGGTGGTGCAGATCCGAATATTTGCAAGGACTTCATCGATATGATTCTCGATGGCAAACAACCGGTAGCTACTCCAATCGCGGGAAGAATGAGCGTAGCTGTGGGCTGCGCTGCGACAGAGTCAATTCGTGCCGGGGGTAAGGTTGTTCAGATATCCCCTGCACCTGAATTCATGGAACAGTGATTTTTTAACTATGTGTCCACACCCTTTATATATAGCTGTCCTCGTCGTTGTTGAAACGGCGCAGGACGGCCTTTTTTTTACTTATGGAAGAGGGAACTAGGGGTTGTAACAAATGATTCTGGGCACGCGTTAAAATCTTACAGCTTGCTACCCAGGTAAGATTTAGGAGGATCCCTAAGGCAGTTCCGGGGTCAAGATCTGTATATCAATGTCAACACAAGTATATAGAATGCATGCGTTTACATTTCTATACTTGAATTAAGAAAGCAGTAGTGAACTCAAAAAGTCATATGGAGGGGTAATATGAACAGAAAGGCAAAGATGCTTCTAGTCTTAACATTAGTGTTCAGCCTGGCGCTTACAGCGTGTGGCAAAGCTGAGGAGAAAGCTGAGCAGCCACAGAAGCCGGAAACTTCAGCAGCGCAAGAGGATCCGAATACAGTGGTCGAAGTATCGACCGTAGTACCGAGTGACCAATATTTAAAGTTTGATGAAGGCGAGACGTACGACAAGAATGCGGTTTACGATCAGTACGAGAAAGACATTGGTGTGAAAATTACAAATAAATGGATCACGGACACAAGCCAATTTAAAGAGAAGGTTAAGATGACGATCGCTTCCAATGATCTGCCGGATTTCATGCCAGTCAACGCAACTCAGCTAAAAGAATTAACGGAAGCAGATATGATTATGGATTTGACGGATATATACGAGCAGTATGCAACGGATCAAACGAAGGAATTCTTCCAGAAGGATGGCGGCATGCAGATGAAATCTGCTATGTTCGACGGCAAGCTGATGGGAATTCCGAGATCGTCTAACCCTCTATATCTCCAATTCTTATACGTTCGTACAGATTGGCTGAAAGAGATGAATCTTCCTGAACCGAAGACGATGGATGATCTGATGAAGATCTCTGAGGCATTTTCAAAGAGAACTGAAAACGGTAAATCGTACGGCCTTGCCGTTAGTAAAGATCCTTTTAATGTCGATACAGGCGTGACGGGACTTAGAGCCTTCCTAAACGGTTACCATGCATACGAGAACATGTGGATCGAAGACGGGAACGGCAATTTAGTGAATAGCGATATTCAGCCTGAAATGAAAAATGCTCTTGCCGCATTGCAGGATATGTTCAAGAAAGGCCTGATTGATCCGGAATTTGCTGTTAAGGATGCAGAGAAGGAAGCGGAGTTAATCTACAATAATCAAATTGGGCTTGTATATGGTGCTTCTTGGGTGCCAGCACAGCTTGTCAAAGGTGCAGTTAAGGATGGCAAGGTTGTTCAGGAGTGGGGGGTCTATCCAATACCTTCAGTAGACGGCAATCCAGCCTTGAACCAAATTGGCCTAGGTGCGGACGAATATTATGTCGTAGCGAAGCAAGCCAAGCATCCGGAAGGTTTTATTAAGCTGCTTAATCAGTGGATTGTGGTGGATAACGCACTCGATCCGACAGAAGATCAAAAGATATATATGTACGGTAAAGATCGCAAGGAGAAAGGGAACAACTATTGGCTGCTCAGCCCTGTCCGCGTAGGCAACCAAACAGACAATAACGGAGCCATCTTGCCGAAAGCAATTGCTGACAAGGATGAAAGCATTCTAGAGACCGCAGATCAGCGAACTCGTTATGGAAGAGCTATGCAATATTTGGATGGAGATACAAGCTTGTGGTGGGAATATTTAATCTCTGGTCCTAATGGCGCGTTCTCGATCGTTCCAAAGGTACAGGAAGAGAAACTTTATTTGCAAAACAAGTTTTATGGTGCACCTACGCCGACTATGGCAGATCGGGAGGAAATCCTGAAGAAGAAGCGGGACGAAGTGTTCTTTAAAATTATTATGAATCAAGTTTCCGTCGATGAATTTGATAAATTTGCTGCCGAGTGGAAGAAGCTTGGCGGAGATGAAATGACTAAAGAAGTGAACGAATGGTACGCCGATCATAAATAAAGCACATTCAGTATAGAGGGGTTGGGTGACTCAATCCCTCTTTCTATTCCAAAGAGGTGATACGAGTGAAGACTATAACGCGGACATGGAGAAAAGAATGGCCGCTTCATATGATGCTGATCCCTGGACTGGCGATGCTGATTATATTCAGCTACATACCGATGGCCGGAATTATGATGGCCTTTCAGAAATATATTCCGAATCGCGGTTTGTTCGGGTCACCTTTTATCGGCTGGTCCAACTTCCAGCTGCTGCTTGAATACCCGGACATCGGCCGCATCTTCTTCAATACGATATTTATTGCATTTATGAAAATAGTAGCTGGCCTGGTTGTGCCGATTACGATGGCGATTCTGCTCAATGAGATTGCCAGAGAATGGGTAAAAAGGACATTCCAGACCCTGGTCTACCTGCCGCACTTCTTATCCTGGGTTCTGCTCAGCGGTATTTTGATCGATGTATTGTCGCCTTCCTCCGGGATTGTTAACCAGGTGCTTGGACTATTTGGAGCCAAACCGATCTTCTTCTTAGGCGATAACGCCTGGTTCCCGTATGTGATGGTTATCTCGGATGTATGGAAGGAATTCGGCTTCGGTACCATTGTCTACTTGGCCGCGTTGACAGGCATTAATCCATCTCTCTATGAGGCTGCAGAGATCGATGGCGCCGGCCGGTTCAAACAGACACTGTATGTGACGCTGCCGGGAATGATGCCGATTATCATTCTGATGATGACCCTGAATATCGGTAATGTCCTGAATGCAGGCTTCGATCAGATATTCAACCTGTACAGTCCTCAAGTATATGAAAGTGCGGATATTATCGATACATTTGTATATCGCATGGGGATCCAGCAAGCGCAGTTCGGCTTTGCTACTGCGGTAGGATTACTGAAATCCGTAGTTTCCTTCATCTTCATGTCATTGTCATATATTCTAGCTTATCGAGTTGCCAACTATCGAATTTTCTAGTTCATTAGCGAATGCTTGGAAGGGAGCAGCATCATGACACACAATAAATCATGGGGCAGAAAGGTGTTTCTAGTCGGCAATTATTGTTTTCTAGGATTCGTCTCCTTGTTGTGCTTAATGCCGATCATCCATATCCTGTCGATGTCATTAAGCTCCGGAGCGGCTGCATCGGCGGGAAAGGTCATTTTGTGGCCGGTTGAATTTACAACAGCCGCCTACGAGAATGTGTTCGGCAAACCGGAGTATTTGCGCGCTTTTGCCGTATCGATTCAAAGAGTAGTTCTAGGAACGGCCTTTAGTATGCTCTTAACGATCATAACCGCCTACCCTTTGTCCAAAGATACACAGCATTTTCGTTTTCGCACCGGGTACGCCTGGATATTCGTATTCACGATTCTCTTCAACGGCGGGCTGATTCCGATGTATCTGACCGTCAAATCGCTGGGCCTAATCGATTCGATCTGGGCGCTGGTGCTGCCGGGAGCGGTGCAAGTATTTAATATTATCCTGCTGCTGAACTTCTACCGGAATCTGCCGAAGGAGCTGGAGGAATCCTCTCGTATTGACGGGGCTGGCCATTTCAAGACATTGTGGAAAATATATGCCCCTTTGTCATTGCCAGCGCTTGCGACTACCGGACTATTTACGATTGTAGGTCATTGGAACAGCTGGTTCGACGGAATGCTCTATATGAACCATCCTGATAATTATCCGCTCCAAACCTTCCTGCAAACGGTTATAATTAATATGGACTTTCGGTTCATTAAGGCGGAGAATGCCGAGTTGATGCTGAAGCTGTCGGACCGGACCAGTAGAGCCGCCCAGATTTTCGTGGCCGCATTTCCGATTTTGATTATTTATCCGTTTATGCAGCGCTTCTTTATTAAGGGGATTGTCATGGGGAGTGTTAAGGAGTAGTTCCAACCTTCCCGGTGCTGAAAACCGGCCTTTTTGAACATGGATGAATAGGCTGATTCATCTATACAGGAGAGCTAGCTATGAGAAAACTTCTACATTTCCGTGACTTTTCCATATTTAAGAAGATTATGGCGGCCTTTCTGGCTGCCTTGCTGCCGTTAATGCTGATTACATGGATTATTAACCAGCAGGGGGCTGCCAGCATTCGTAAGGGAATCTCCGAGTCGATGATGAACACCACCCATTTCTACCTCGATTCTCTCGATCAGGAAGTAGATCGTATATACCGCTATTTGCCAAACTATGTGATGGATACGGACCTGATGGAGCTGGCCGCTACAGGAGATGTGATGAGCGCCTACGAGCGGTCTGCCAAAGTGCTAGAGATCCAGAAGCGGTTGCATCTGATGAAGGATTCAAGTCCGTTCATTCAGGAGTCCAGAGCGTATGTGCCTCTGATTGAGCGAACGATACTAAGCTCCAGCTATGAGACGAATGTCGAGGAGCAGGAGTATCAAGCGATGCGCCAGAGTGCCAATATGTATGATCAGCCGTTCATCTATTGGCAGAATCGTCTGTTCATCAGCATGCAGTACCCTGGGAGTACGGTTAGGGAACCTCTCTTTGCCATTAGTATTGAGCTGTCCACCAACAGAATTATCGAGAAGCTCTCGCAGATTACCAATTCCCGAGAAGGGCAGACTGCGATGCTACGTATGGATCAGGAGTGGTCATTGGTAAGCGGGAGCAATACGGGACTTCTGGAAGTGATGAAGCAGCTGGCGGTTGACAAGCAGGAGCAGCAAGCAAAGGAAGGCTATGAAACGATCAAATTTGAAGGGAAGCGTTATTTAACGGTCTATCGCTATTCCGAACTCTGGAATTCGTACTTAGTATCAAGCGTTCCTGAATCGGCGATATTAGGCCCGATCCGCAAGTACCAGGTGTGGTTCTGGTGCGCTGCAGTGCTCGCCGTCGGTATCGTTCTTTTCTTCACCTATTCATTACGAAGGTTAATCTACCGCCCTTTGATGAAGCTCATCTACTCGTTCCGCCGCGTACAGCAGAATAAGCTGGAGTACATAGCGATTGATCGGGGCGAGGATGAATTCGGCTATTTATATCATGCCTTTAATAATACAGTAAGATCTTTGAAGACATTGATCGAAGAAAATTACGAACAACAAATCCGAAATCAACGCTCGGAGTTAAAGCGACTGCAATCACAGATTAATCCACATTTTCTGTACAATTGCTTCTTTGTATTGTGCCGTTTGATCAAATCGGATCATCAGAAAGAGAAGGCATATCAATTCTGCCTTTATATTGGCCAGTATTTTCAATTTATTACCCGCAATACCGAGGATGAAATCCCGCTGAGTATGGAGATGGATCATTCACGGACTTATGTTGAAATGCAGCGTATATGCTATGGCGACCGGATTGAGGTGGAATTTGACGCTCGCGTGCCTGATATGATGGTGCCACGTCTTATTTTGCAGCCCATTATTGAGAATGCCTATGTACATGCTCTAGGAAATATGAGAAGCAACGGCATGCTTCGTGTGTACGGGGAACCGCAAGATGACACATTTATTCTCTGCGTTGAAGATAACGGTGATAGTATGAGCGATTTAAATATTCATCAGCTTAATGACCGCTTGGCACGGCCTCACTATACCTTTGAAGAGACGACCGGTCTGATTAATGTCCATCGCCGATTGCAGCTGCGATACGGCGAGGAGTATGGAATCACGGTCTCACGTTCCGATCTAGGAGGTTTGAAGGTGACGATTCAATTAAGAATGAGCTAGAGGGGGAAACAGCATGTATCACTTGTTAATCGTCGATGATCTTCCCATTATTGTTGATGGCCTTCTCGAATTGTTCGAGCAGACATCGCATCTGGAGCTTGAGCTGTACAAAGCCAATTCCGGGGAGGAGGCCCTGGAAGTTTTGAAAGCGCATTCTATCGATATTGTGATCTCGGATATCAAGATGCCCGGTCTTGAAGGGATTGAGCTGCTGCAGGAGATCAGGAGCCATTGGCCGTCCTGCAAAGTGATATTTCTGTCGGCATATAACGACTTCCAATATGCTAGAAGCGCCATAACCTATGGCGGATTTGAATATATCCTCAAGATCGAGAGCGATGATAAAATCATTCAGTCTGTGGAAAGAGCGATTGCCAAGCTGGAAGAGGAGGCGAAGGAGAAGGCGATGATCGCCAAGGCCCAGGCCAATATGAGGATGGCGATGCCTTCGCTGCAGAAAGAGGCTGTGCTGGAACTGCTGAAGGGCAAGCAGCTAAGTGCTCAGCAGCTTCACCATAGGCTCGAGGAGGTTCGCATTCCACTGGAGGCCGAGCTGCCGGTGTACATGATGCTGGGCCGGATCGAGGAATGGAAGCAAGGCTTGTCTGCGCAGGATAAAGCGCTCTATATCTATGCGTTCAAAAATATTAGCGATGAATATTTATCATCTCATGTGCGGAGCTACTCCTGCTGCTATGATCAGAACAGAATCGTCTGGCTGATTCAACCGGTCAGAGAGGACTTGGGCGGGGGCGCCGAGCCCTTCATGGATTGGATGAGAGCGCATCGCGAGGCGAAGCGGCTCATTCATGTAATTCAGCAGAGCTGTGAACGGGTATTAGGTTTATCCGCCTCCTTTGTACTTAGCAACAGAAGTACTTCATGGAATGAACTATCCCCATGCTTCCATACGCTTAAATATGATTTTGCCACCCAGCGGGAAGGAATAAGAGATATCGAATCTGCGGCGTTTGCTGAGACGACCGACAACGATGAGGTCAGGGCCCAGGCGCAGAGCTATGATCCTTTCTACCATACCCGCGTACAGCTTCTGATGACCTGTCTGGAGAACAACCATCAGGAGCAATTCAGTGAGCTCTACCTCGAACTGGTCTCCATATGGAAGGAAGATACAGGGTCCTATGAGCGAAAAATCGAACTATACCACTCTCTTTCAGCGGTCTACTTGTTTTACCTCAGCAAGCATCCGGACGTTCGGGATTATTTGAATACCTTGCTTGACCTGGATCAACTATTTCATCCGCAGCATCAAGGGTCCTGGGAGGAGCTTGATCATTATTTCTGGCAGCTGGCCGAGTATATATTTGAATGGATTGCCTCCAGGGAAGAGGATACTCCGGCTGAGGTTGTCGCCAAGGTTCATCAGTATATTGAGAGGAATATTGCCGCGGACACTTCATTAAATGCGCTCGCGGATTATGTAGGACTGAATCCTTCCTATTTATCCAGGTTGTATAAGCAAATTACGGGAGAGGGATTATCGAAGTATATTAACGATTATCGTACGTTGGCGGCGAAGTCCATGCTCTTGAACTCATCCCAAAAAGTAGGCGAGGTAGCTGCTGCGTTAGGCTATAACTCTGCACTAGCCTTCATACGCTTCTTCAAACGGCAGAGTGGTATGACTCCGCAGGAATTCAGAATGCTGGGATCGGAGATTCAGCAGCAAAGTCAATAAGTGTATATGAATCTCTATTCTTATCTATTTATCCACCTTAGGGTCAGTTACTACAATATAAGTGCGAGTTCAAAAAAGTCAGATTTTTTGAACCACCTCTATTAAGTAACCGGTAAACTGACGAGGAGGAATAGATATGAAGACAATTACAGCTGTCTTACTGGGTGCTGGGAGCAGAGGGCGCTTCATCTACGGCCCCTATGCTGAGAAATTTCCGAATGAGCTTCAATTCGTTGCGGTAGCAGAACCGAGTGCCGAACGTCGAGAGCAATTCGCCGGCATTCATCAGATTGCGCCTCAATATGTATTTGATACTTGGGAGAAGGTATTCGAGCACGGGAAACTTGCTGATGTCATGATCATCAGTACGCTCGATCGGGAGCATTATGAGCCAGCGATGAAGGCGATGGCTCTAGGTTATCATGTTCTGCTAGAGAAGCCGATGTCACCTTCAAAGGAAGAATGCATCCAGTTGGAGCAAGCTTCTCTTCAATATCAAAGACTGCTTATTGTGAGCCATGTGCTGCGCTACGCCCCATTCTGGTCGGGAATCAAGCGCTGTATCGATGACGGGGAATTGGGGACAGTAGCTACGATACAGCTGACGGAGAATGTGGGTTATCTGCATATGGCGCATAGCTATGTGCGAGGCAACTGGAGAAATTCCGAAGAGTCGAGTCCGATGATTCTAGCCAAGTCCTGTCATGATCTGGATCTGATCTCCTGGCTCATGGACGAGAAATGCACCAGTGTCAGCTCGTATGGATCACTGCTGCACTTCAGGAAGGAGAATGCTCCTGAAGGGTCAACGGAGCGCTGCATCGATCTGTGCGCGGTTGAGAAGGAATGTCCCTTCTCCGCGATGAAGATGTATATTCAGCCGCCTGAGCATCCGTGGGCTCGTTATATGACCGACGATCTATCCCAGCAGGGAATTCTGAAGGCGATCAAGGAAGGCCCGTTCGGACGCTGTGTGTATCGCTGCGATAACAACGTGGTAGATCATCAGATCGTCAACATGGAGTTTGCAAATGGGGCGAACGCCTCCTTCATCATGTCAGGGCTAACGAAGAGTGGCACAAGACGAGTGCAGCTCATGGGAACCCGCGGGGAGATTATTGGGGATATGGAGGAAGGCAAGTTCACTTTATATCGTTACGCCACCGACGAACGGGTCGAGATCGAGTGCAGTGTGAACGGAGATGGGCATGGCGGAGGCGATGAGCGTATGATCAGCCAGTTCATTAAGCATGTCCATAACTTCGAGCAGAAGTCGGGTTATGGACTGACATCTGCGACAGCCTCGTTGCAGAGCCATCTGATCGCCTTCGCCGCTGAGCAGTCCCGTCTGAATGGCGGACAGCCCGTACAGATTTAGAAGGATAGGCACCACAGAATAACGTCGAAGGTGAAGCAATCAATGAATGCTTATGAGTTGAAGAAGGTCGAGTTTGGGCTGCTGCCCGGGCTCGATTTTTTATTATTCGCATCAGATCACTTATGTCACCTATCTGATGAGGGTGCCTTTCGGAAATTGGATCAATACGATATTTGAAGAAAAATAGAGAAATGATGGGAAATCGCCCAGGGAATAATCTCAAATACATATGATTTTAAAGGATCAGGCATATATTGTATGATAAATAAAGTTGAGTAGGTCAGTGGTTCGTTATACAATAAATTACAAACGTTTGCACAACTATAGAGTAGGGCAGGAGAGGAGATGGCTGCTTGAAGAAAAAGCTTCATGACAACAATGAAAGCGCTTCACATCAGGCTGAAATAACAGGTCTCCAACATGTAATGGAGGACACGGAATGAAGAGGCTTCGACTTGGATTCTATTTTACAGATTTGTTCAAGGTAAGAGCGTTGAAGCAGAGATTGATCTTTGTTGTTGTCATTGAGACGATCGTCATCCTGATGATTCTAGCTGTCGTCTCTTATGAGGCGATTCATTCCATAGAGAAAAATAAATTAAAAACCTCGATGGTGATCGATCTGCAGCAATTGACGGACAAAATGGAAGAGAGCTACAAAAATATGTCGCAGGTGTCCCAGCAGATGTCACCGGAGGGGACAGTAGGTTCCTTGTTAGGCGATTATTTTCAGGAAAACTCCAATTTCGAAAAGTATCAGCTGGGACAGCAAATTTCCGATAATCTGGTCAAGATCACTTTCTCGAACAGCAATCTCATTGGCAGAACCTATTTTGATCCGAAGACGGGGGAGAGCTATTTCTATGACTTCTTGCCCTATGAGGATTTCTCTCCTGATCATTTTAACGTATTGGGCAGGAACGGGACATTCGTGTTCCATTCCCTGCATCAATCCAGCATAGAAAAGTTGGGTGAGCATCAAGTGCTCTCGGTGTCGCGTAGCATTACGCTAGAGGATGATCGCGAACTGATTATTTATATCGAATCGCGTCTGGAGGCGGATGCCGTCATTAAGAATCTGTCCCATTCGCAAAATATGGACTATATTCTGCTGCAGCTGGATAGCGATAACCGGATTCAATTCTCCAGCAAGGATGATTTTACTGTGGGGCAGATGCTTCATTTGAAGGATGAAGAGCAAATAGGTGCCGGTTACTTTGGCCGTGCGGATAAGTATTTGGGTGTCAGGCTCGGCACAGAGCTTGGATTCGATAACGTGCTGCTGTTGCCTTCCGCCGATTATAATCGCGAGCTGTACACCTGGATTCGTAATGTGGCTGGGATTCTGTTAGTGGCCCTACTCGTATTTATTGCCTCGTTTGTTTTATTATCACGGCTGATCTACACACCGCTCGCTATTTTCTCGAAGGAGATGAAGAAGCTGGGCAGAGGAGATCTGAACGAAGTGTCCGTACAGAGCGGCGTGCTGGAGTTCGATGCGTTGTTCAAGCAGTTCAACACTATGAAGAGGCAGATCCAGGGGCTGCTGATGGATACGGAAAGGATGTCTCAAGAGAAGCACAGACTTGAAATTGAGAAGATCTATTATCAGATCAATCCTCATTTCCTAATGAACTCGCTCCATTCCATTCACTGGCTGGCGAAAATGCATGGGCAGGCCGAGATCGAGAATTTCATTACCGAACTGAATTATATTCTGGCCTACAGCCTCGATAAGATCGATAAACAAGCGACGCTGAGGACGGAGATCAGGATGCTTCAGGCTTATCTGAAATTGCAGAAGATGCGCTATGACTTCGAAGTGGACGTAGACATTGTGGAAGGAGCGTATCTGGATACACCAACAGCGAGGATGATTCTGCAGCCGATCGCCGAGAATGCACTCCATCATGGACTTGGTGACGAAGGGTGTCTAAGAATAGGTGTGGCCCCTTCCTTGAGTCGCAATGCAATTGATATTACATTCGAGGATAATGGCAAAGGTCTGGACCGTGAGCAGCTTGGCCGTATTCGTGATGTTCTACAGCAAAGCCCCAATGAGGAACATAAAATTGATGGAATCGGCTTGCGATATGTTCGCTATATGCTGGAATCATTTTATGGGGACAATGCTGTGATTACCATTGATAGTGAACTGGATCAGGGGACTAAAGTCACTCTGGTATTGCCGATAGATCGCGAGAAACCGATGCTGGGTGTAGTGCAGAAATAACCAATAAGTGAAAAGGGGAAATGTCCGATGTATCGAGTGTTGATTGTTGACGATGACCGTCTGGCGCGAAGAGGCATCATCTCGATGATGCCATGGGAGAAGTACGGCATGGTCGTGGCTGGCGAGGCGCAGAACGGAACGAAGGCGCTGGAATTTCTACAGGATCATCCCGTAGATCTATTATTTGTTGATATCGATATGCCCGTTATGGGTGGGATTTCCTTAATGGAGAAATGCCATCAGCTGTATCCTGAACTGCTATTCATCGTACTTACCTTTCATGAGGAATTTCACTACGCCCAGTCTGCCCTGCGGATCGGAGCGATTGATTATATATCCAAGCTGGAGATGGAGAGCATGGATTGTGATGAGCTGCTGCGCAGGATCAGCGAGAAGGTGGAGACGATATTGAAGCCATTGTCTACCTCTGCTGCTGTATCTAGTGAATTAGAGAATAAGAAGGGGGCGTTAAGTCGTCAAGACCAGCATCATCGGTCTGAAGCTCGTAATGAGAAGGAATGGGAGTATCTTGTCGGCAAATGGAACCAAATGTACTGGCTGTATGATGATACTACATTTAAAGAACTGTGTGAGGGGACTATAGCGCTCCATATTTCGGTATGGCAAGCGGCGCAGGTGCTGCTTCATTTAACGAGTGTGGCAGAGGAGAGCGTGGGAACAGTACAGAAAAATGTTCAGGAATACAGTAACTTGGGCGAGTTCATGGATTGGCTCGCGGGTTTCAGGGAAGCGCTATATAAGCAAGCTGCTTCGGAGAATAGCCTGGACAACATCCAGCTCTGTATTCTAAAGGCTGTCATCTACGTGAAGGAGAACTTGGGCGGCAAGCTGCACGGCGAGGAAGTTGCTCAGATCGTTAGGCTTAGTCGCAGCTATTTCTCTATCAATTTCAAGAAAAATACCGGCATGTCCTTCAATGAATTCGTACGCGAGGAACGCATTCGAAGGGCGAGAATGCTGTTGATCGAGAGGGAAGATCTGATCTCAGAAATCGCTCAAGAGGTTGGCTATGAGGATGTGAATTATTTCATCCGTGTATTTTGCGAAATCATCGGCATGACCCCTGGCGAGTACAGGAAGCAGAATGGAGTGAAGAAGAGTTTAATGAGGGCATAACATAGCCTGCTGGATGTATCCGCGGCATAAGGACTGCTACGTAGCTAACTCAGGTTAGTTGCGGCGGCGGTCTTTTTTTCTCTGCACTTCAGCTTTTAGCTTCATTAAAGTTCAATCACGACTATTGTTTTGTAATTTGAAGAGGGCAGTGCTACTTTTACGGAATGCATGAATGCAGCGTAGGTAAATAAGACGATTCAATGATTTCTAGGCAACATCCATCCATACGGGTCGTCGATACATGGGTGATATAGTTGTTTTGTAATAAGAAAACGCTGTCATCGATTCGAGAGCAATTTTCTTGAAAGCGCCATTAAATTATGTGAAGGGAAGAACAGACACAATGTACAGTAAAAAAAATATAAAGCACTATTGGCTCATGATGGCACCCGGTTATATTTGGCTTACTTTATTCAGCATAGTTCCCATGTTCGGAATCGTAATGGCATTTCAAGATTTCAATCCGGCCTTGGGAATCTTCAAATCGCCCTGGATCGGACTTGAGAACTTCAGTTATATGTTCAGCATGGACGATATCACCCAAGTATTCATCAATACAATTGTCATTGCGGTCGGGAAATTGATCGGGAACCTGATCATCCCCTTGATCTTTGCGCTCATGCTCCATGGATTGACGATCAAGAAGCTCGTCAGGCCGATCCAGACCTTGGTGTACTTGCCGTACTTCTTATCTTGGGTTATTCTCGGCAGCATCGTACTGAACATCTTCGGCGTCGATGGGCCTATCAATAGTCTGCTGGGCGTATTCGGTATAGAGCCGATCGTATTCTTTGGCCGTGCAGATATGTTCAGACCGTTGGTCATTGGATCAGATATCTGGAAGGGATTCGGTTATAACGCCGTCATTTATTTGGCCGCCTTGACTTCTATCGACCCATCCTTGCACGAAGCTGCCGCCATCGATGGTGCTAGCCGCTTCAAGAGATTGATTCATATTACACTGCCGGGAATTAAGACCACCGTGATTCTCCTGGCGATTCTCTCTCTCGGGAATGTACTTAATGCAGGCTTTGATCAGATTTATAACCTGTATAATCCGCTGGTATATTCCACCGGGGACATCATCGATACATGGGTGTACCGTGCGGGTCTAGTAGAGTTGCAATTTAGTCTGGCTACTGCAGTAGGACTGCTGAAGTCCGTTGTCAGCTTCGTTCTGATCGTAACCAGCTATGCCTTAGCGGACAAATTTACAGGATACAAGATCTTTTAATCGTGCATTCATTCTAAGACTTCATGTGTGGGGGGAGAAACCTTGGTCGAGCAAAAAACGTTCGGTTCCAGATTGTTCAATGGCATCAATGCCACCTTGCTTATATTAATTACACTGCTATGTCTGACTCCGCTGTGGTATATCCTGATGATCTCGCTCAGCGATAAAGCGGCTGTTAATGCCGGTTCGGTTACTTTCTGGCCAATTGGGTTCAATCTGCTGTCCTACCAGAAGATCGTGTCAGAGGCGGCTTTCTTCAATTCCTTCTGGGTATCGGTCAAGCGGGTGGTGATTGGTACGGCTGTGAGCCTGGCCGCCATCCTGATGATGGCTTACCCGTTGTCGAAGACATCGAGACAGCTGCCTCACCGCAATATCTATATGTGGGTGCTCGTCTTCTGCATGCTGTTTAATGGAGGAACGATTCCTTGGTATCTCGTAATGCGCGGCTATGGGCTGATCGATTCGATCTGGGGACTCGTCTTGGCAGGAAGTCTGCCGATCTTCAATGTGATCCTCGTCGTCAACTTCTTCCGGAATATTCCGGCGGCATTGGAGGAGGCGGCTTATGTAGATGGCGCCGGACCTTGGCGCACATTTATCCAGATCTTCATTCCTATCTCGGCTCCGGTCGTGGCGACGATTGCCCTCTTCACCATCGTAGGCTATTGGAATGAGTTCTTCGCGGGGCTGGTACTGAGTACCAAGCAGTCCAATTATCCATTGCAAACCTATATCCAGCAGCTGGTGGTAAATTTGAATTTATCGACGATGGATACCGAGCAGATCAAGCAAATCTCGCAGCTGAACAACCGCTCACTGAATGCTGCCAAAATATTCATCGCCATGATCCCGGTCCTTGTCATCTATCCGTTCCTGCAGAAGTACTTCATCACGGGGATTACGCTTGGATCTGTGAAAGAGTGATTTTAATTGCGCCAGCGGTGCAATTGAAATATATTTTCTAATATCATTTCTAGGGGGAAAATCAATGAAAAAGCGCAGATGGCTACTAACTGGGTTGATTACGGTCATGCTAATGGCTAGTCTGACAGCCTGCGGTGGCAATAAAGCGAACACAGACGCGAATAGCCCATCCAATGATACTGCTGGCAATAAGGCTGAGAATACGGCCAACGCCAACAACGAGGCTTCCTCGGCGGCACTGGATCCCTTCGGGAAGTATGAAGAACCGGTAACTCTTCATCTTGTTCGTTCCCTTGACCCGAATCTCAAGTTTGATGAAGGTAAATCTGTGGAGGACAACCAGTACCTGGATGAGATCAAGAAGCAGCTGAATATTGAAATCGTGTATGACTGGATCAGCGCTCCGGCGGACTGGGATCAGAAGATTAGCCTGGCGATTTCATCCAACAATATTCCTGATGCAGCAATTGTGAACTTGACGCAGTTCAAATCGATGCAGAAGTTTGACCAATTGGCCGATTTGACAGATGTGTTCAACTCTACAGCCAGCGATATGCTGAAGGGCTTCTATGAGAGCGGCGGCGACGCCTTGAAGCAATTGGTAGAGAGCGATGGCAAGATTATGGCTATCCCTGCCACAGTGCCGAAGGCATCTGGAATGAGCCAGATGTGGATTCGCCAAGACTGGCTCGATAAGCTGGGTCTGGAGCCTCCGAAGAATCTGGAGGAGCTGAAGAAGGTAGCCCGTGCTTTCATTGAACAGGACCCTGACGGCAATGGCAAGAAAGATACGATGGGGATCGTAGGTCCGTCGAAATCCGGCCTCCTGAGCGGCACAGACGGCAACTTATATGGTCTGGATCCGATTTTTGCAGCCCACAAATCCTTCCCGCTCTACTGGTTGAAGAATGATCAGGGCGAGGTTGTATACGGCTCCACACAGCCGGAGACCAAGCAAGCGCTGCAGACCCTGGCTGATATGTATAAAGAAGGCTTGATCGACAAGGAATTGCTCGTTCGCGACGACAGTCTGCAGCCAATTCTGGACGGCAAGGCCGGCATTTTCTTCGGACCTTGGTGGACCGGATACACGATTGCCGACGCCTACAAGAAAGACCCGACTCCTGACTGGCAGGCGTATGCCTACCCTCAGGCGGATGACGGCAGCTATTATGCTCACATGGCTGCTCCGGCGAATGCGTTCGTGGTTGTCAATAAGAATGCCAAGAATCCGGAGGCTGTACTGAAGCTGGTCAATCTGCTCCTGCGTGATGAATCGAAATGGGTAGAGTCAGGCTTGGGCAAAAATCCATCACCATCTGGAGGATACCCGCTCTTTACCGTATTTGACAACGTGGATGAGATTGAAGTGTCCTACGATATTCTCGCAAAATATTTGAAAGGCGAGGCTGATATTGACAGCATCGACTTCAGCACGCACAAGCTGCTTAAGGACGATATGAATGCGATCAAGAAGCTGAAGAAGGAACCGCTCGATGATTTCTCGATCAACAATTGGGATTTGAAGGACAGCGGTGACCTGATAACAACCAACCTACCGCGTCTCGTCTCAATTATGGTCGGCGACAGACCGCTGGCGACAGATACGAATATTAAAGAGGTATACAGTCTGTACTACGGTCAGACCGATACGATGACTTCCAGATGGGCGAATCTGCAGAAGCTGGAGAAGGAGACCTTCGCCAAGATCATCATGGGCTCGGCTCCGATCGATTCCTTCGACGAATTCGTGACAAAGTGGAATAAGCAGGGCGGAGAGAAAATTCTCGGCGAAGTCGCTGAGATGAGCAAGTAAATGCAAATAGAACAGCCGATAAAGCGTGAAGAGCGCTTATCGGCTGTTTTTTGTATGGTTCAGAGTCTTTATCGAGTCGTTGTGTTGACGTGCATGAATTTTCTGTATAGCTCATCAAAGTCGATGATCCGAGGCTGCTCTGGGAAGTCCGCGCTTTGGGCGCAAACCGCCATTTTATGAAGCGGATCGGGGATATATTGCTTGAAGAAACAGTGTTGGAAGCTGTTTTCTGTATCAAGTTGAATTTCGCCGCCCTGCTTGCGGATGGTAAATGAGGATAAGGGCAGAGAGAGGCCGCGGCCCTCCGCCTTGATATAGCTCTCCTTTATAGTCCATAACTCAAAGAAATAGTCGGATCTGACCTCCACCGGTATCTCGCGTAAATCCATAACTTCTTGTTCAGAGAAGAAGCGATCTGCAATCCCGAGATCAATGTTACTCATCTGCTCGATATCAATACCGACAGGGGCATCGGAAATGGCACTGACAATCCACTGCCCGGAATGGGAATGGTTGAAATGCAGTCCTTCGTTACTCTGAAGAATCGGCTTCCCATAGGCATTTTGCATAATCTGCAGTTTTTCATTAGCTATGCTAAGATAATCGCATATTAGCCACCTGGAGAGAATGTCGGCGATCAGCGAACGATATGCATCCTCTCGACGGGCAAACTTACGTATTTGGTCCTGCTTGAACAAGGGAAGTAAGCGAAGCAGGTTTTCAAAGTGGAGGGGATTCATATTATGCTGAAGCGGAGTCATATAAATTTCTAACATAAGGTTCTCCCGTTATTCGAAAGTAATATTGTTAAGAAGAAGAGTTCTACATCGATTTCCATTTTAACACAGTATCGTTGAAATGAAATTTGTGGATGATAAAGAGGAAGAGGACTGTTCCCAAAGTTCCCAAAAGTAATCTTAAATTAATCCTACCCATTTAGTCGAGATTGTGATATTATATCGTCATTAATAAATCAGCAAGGTCATTTTGTGATGACAGTTGAGGGGAGAGACAGAAGTGGAAACCATTCAAGTCATTCTGAATGTTGTCGTTATGCTTGCATTAATCGGGCTGTTGCTCTGGATGCAGAAGAAGCATATTTCTTTTACAAAGCGAGTATTTACCGGTCTTGGATTAGGTCTTGTATTTGGGGTTGTATTACAAGCTATCTATACTTCCAGCTCTGATGTGCTGGCCAAATCGTCGGATTGGTTCAATCTTGTCGGACGGGGTTATGTCGGCTTATTGCAAATGGTCGTTATCCCGCTGATTATGGTATCGATCATCTCAGCGATTATGAAATTGAAGGGCAAACAGAATTTGGGCAAGATGACAGCTCTGATTATTGCTACATTGCTGATAACAACAGCAATCGCTGCGACCGTAAGTATCGTTACTAGCCTTAGCTTCGATCTGAAGGCAATTCAAATTGAAGCGGGCCAGAAAGAACAGGAGCGCGGAGCGAAGCTTGAAGAGCGTGTCGGCGATGTAGCCGATAAGACGATCCCGCAGTACGTCCTGGATTTCATCCCAACGAATCCGTTTGCGGATATGGCTGGTTCACGTAGTTCTTCGACGATGGCCGTCGTGATTTTCTCGGCATTTATCGGTGTTGCTGTACTTGGAATAGACCGGAAGAAGCCAGAACAGGCAGAGACCTTCCGTAAAATCGTTGAATCTGTATACGCCGTTGTTATGCGAATTGTAACCTTGGTGCTGAGGCTGACACCTTACGGAATTCTGGCGCTCATCACCAATGTAGTGGCGACGACGAACCCGCAAGAAATTCTGAAACTGATCAAGTTCGTCGGCGCTTCCTATGTAGCTCTGATCGTGATGTTCATTATTCATTTAATTATACTGGCACTCTTCGGATACAATCCGATTCAGTATGTAAGAAAAGTATTCCCGACACTGGTCTTCGCGTTCACATCCCGTTCTAGTATTGCTACCATTCCGCTGAATGTAGAGACTCAGACGAAACGTCTGGGTGTGCCTGAGGGTGTTGCCAATTTGTCGGCTTCGTTCGGCTCGATGATCGGGCAGAACGGATGCGCTGGGATCTATCCGGCGATGCTGGCGGTAATGATTGCACCGACGGTAGGTATTAATCCAATGAGCTGGGATTTCATCATTACCTTGATTCTTGTTGTAGTGATCAGTTCGTTCGGTGTTGCTGGCGTTGGTGGTGGAGCTACCTTTGCTTCGCTGATCGTATTGTCGACGATGAACTTGCCTGTAGGTCTGGCGGGCCTGTTGATCTCCGTTGAACCGTTGATCGACATGGGCCGTACCGCACTGAACGTCAACGATTCGATCGTAGCCGGGGTTGTAACCGGCAAGGTGCTTGGCGAGAACGATAAAGACGTGTTCAAGCAAAATGTAGAATTGGATGCTGTGCAAGCATAATATATAAGTTCGTGATCAAAAGAGGACTTTTTGAACAACCTCTATAAATGACAAGGCGGCAGCCTCTGATCATCTTCAAAGATGAGAGAGGCTGCCGTCTTTTTTATACAGATGTAGATCAGTCTATCTGCCTAATCATAGGCTCCCTTCAATGAATACAATATCGGCTGGCTGCTTCGGCGGCTGCTTGTTGATATCCGTTCCTTCGATGGTTAATTTTCCGTTGCCATTAAGGTGGATCGAGCCGTTCGAGTATACATAACCGAGCAGAGTAGAAGGGTCGGAGCCGGCATTCAATATGAGGGAGCCTGCTGAGTAAATCTTGAATTGGCTGTGGTTATACAAAGTGCCGTTGACCTCGGATTTTACATAAATGTGTCCTGCTGTGAGTGTACCGTTAATATTGATTTGATTTGTATACAGATCTCCCTCAATGACGGTCTTAGTTGGAGTGCTCCCGTTCATGTTCATAGATCCGTTGACGTAAATGGATTCTCCTGAATGAATTTCGGCACTGCCATTAAGAATCAGATTCCCGTTGATGTAAATATGGCCGCTGGCGGAGAGACTTGATCCGGGCTGCATCGTTAATTCGCCTTGGATGACTAAGTCGCCGTCGACTTCGATGGTTTTTCCATCCATGAGCTTCAAGCTTCTGAGCGTGGTTGACCCGGTATAATGCTCATTCCTGGAGACCTCGAAATTTACCGGTTGAGTAGGAGCTTGATGGAACAAGTCAGATAATGATAGGGATAACTGCTTATCAAGCTCTGAGACTATGGAAGCGACCTCCAATCTCGATGGCAAGCTTAGACCATCCATAGGTGGCGTGACAGGCGTGACCTTCTGGCCATTAACGGTGGATTGATTGTTCGCAAGGGCTCCGCCAGCATACACACTTCCCTCAATAACTGTACCGTTCAGATCCATGGAGCCTTGACTTACGACGGCATATCCGTTGTTATCCTCGCCATCCGGAGGACCTGTCGGATTATAGCTTAGCGTGATCTCTACTTTTCTCTGTACAGTTTGGGTGATTTTGCCCGACTTACCTTGGGCAGACACTACTGCGGTGTAGCGCTGGCTCTCTTCGTCCATCATTACACTGTCAGAGTCTACATAGGGATCAGCCGTATCGCGGACATGCTCCAGGGTGACTATATCCTCCAGATTCTGTAAATCCATAATTTGTGTGCGGAGATCAGACAGCTTCAGCATCAGCTTCGTCTCACCGTCGGCCTGTGCGGATACGATATCTCCGGATATATTCACCATGCCTTGCGAATCGGCAACACTTCTCATGACAAGCGTTCCGAGAAGGAACAGCAGGACGGTGAGAAGCAGCACGGAGACGAGAGCGTAGCCGCGTTCAGTGGAACGTGGGGATCTATCCATGTTCTCATTCACCTCATGATATGAATTTGATCGAGACGAATAAATAAAGGGGTTCGACATTAGGTGCATTTATAAGTCGAAATTTCAGATGGAGCTGGAGTCCGGCAGTATCCTTTACAAAGAAAGAACCGGCCAGCGACAAGCTATCATCATTCATCTGGGAACCATTGACATACAAATTTCCATTGTTAAGCCGAACAGCAACGGGCTGAGTACTTCCACTGAGCACGTCAGTCAGCACTTCAGCCTGGAACTTGTCCAGCGGTCCAACTGCGTCCCTATCGGTGATCTTGGTTGCATTCTTCAGTCTGGTCTGCAGGCTGGAACTGAGCGTAACGGCTTGGTTACGCAGTTCAGTCTCATGATTGATACGCCCATAGGCCATCAGGGAGGTGGTAAGAACGGTAGAGACGAGCATGAGCAACAGTGCGGATAAGGCGATCGCGGCGAGAAGCTCGACAAGGGTCAGACCGTCCTCATCCCTGAGTCGTTGCGCTAGGTTTCTCATGTCTGGGCACCTCCGTTCTTCTGGTAATCCCGTCTGGCGGCGCCAACTAGTGAGATCTGATGCCTGTATTGCTCTGGATGATCCGGATCTTTGGACCAATATACGGTGACTGTGATGTACAGGAAGTCGGAATTGAATGGATACTCGGGGTGGGAAGAGCTTACTATGGTTTGAATGGAATAGATATCTTCAGCTTGCTCGGGCAGAGAACTGCCGGAGCTAGCATATTGTTGCAGTTGGTCAAAGGCCATGGACTGAATTTCATGCAGCTTGGCATTGGCGAGGTGAGTGGCCGATAGCTGTTGGTTGATGAGCTTGCTCTGGGCGGCGCTGTTCGTAAAGTAAGACAGGAAGTATAGGCTGATCAGTGAGAGGATGACCAGTGCAGCCGCTACCTCAATCAGAGTCAGTCCATCCTCGCGCGCGAGCGCGCTGCGACAGGACATGCAGCATTTGCGGGCAATACCCATACTACTTACTCCCTTTCTACGGGGAAGATATTTTATTGCGAGAACCGACCCTATTAAACATATTTTTCACACGAATAGGACGCTGGACGGAGTGACTAGGAACAATCTACCATTTATAATAGCATCTTTTCTAAAAAAGGTATATAATGTATAACATAACTTCCACAAACATCCTCGATTTTACATTTTTCTTACCTTACATAGTATTTTTGACCTACTTTATCTACTTTCCATTCAACACAAATCTAGCAAATCTGTCGTTCAATTCAGAGGTGAATGATGCAGATGTTCAAAAAAAGGCTTGGCGAGCTTCTCTTAGAGTCTGAGATTATAACGGAAGCGGAGTTGCAAGCTGCACTGGAGGAACAACGGCATTCCCGAAAGAAGCTCGGTGATATTCTGTTGTCGCAGGGCGTTATGACAGAACATCAGTTGATCGAGGTACTTGAATTTCAACTGGGAATTCCTCATGTGACACTATCGCGGTATCAAATCGATTCTAAGCTGGCCCAGATTGTGCCCGAGGGTTTGGCCAGACGGTATCATGTATTGCCGATCAGAGCGGATGGACGCAAGCTGATGATTGCTATGACGGACCCGCTTGATTTGCTCGTGATTGATGATCTGCGGATGAGCACCGGATTTACGATTGAGCCTGCGATTATATCGCAGGGCGAGCTGCAACTCGGGATCGCCAGATTATATGGCCTGCAGAACTCCATGAATGAGATGATCAATGACATTAGCAGCGGGGACGGCCATATCGAAGTGGAGGAATCGTCTATTACCGACGAGGATTCCCCGGTCGTGCGGCTGGTGCGGCAGATGATTGAACAAGCCGTTCGGCTTGGAGCAAGTGACATTCATGTCGATCCGATGGAGACGCAAGTAGCGATCCGCTACCGGATCGATGGCATGCTGCGCAATGAGCGATCCATTCCGAAGGGAATGCAGGGAGTGGTCACGGCACGGCTCAAAATTATGGGCAATCTGAATATCGCTGAACGCCGACTGCCTCAGGACGGACGGATTAAGCTGTCTGTTGACGGGAAAGGAATCGATATTCGCTTGTCCTCACTGCCGACAGTGCATGGAGAGAAGATCGTGATGCGTCTTCTGGACACCACTTCCGGGATCAAGGGCATCGAGAAGCTTGGTATGACGAAGCACAATCTGGAACTGTTCAGACGGATGATCGAGAAGCAGCATGGCATCGTGCTGTTAACTGGACCAACGGGCAGCGGCAAGACGACGACGCTCTATTCCGCGCTGCAGCATTTGAATCAGGAGCAGACCAACATTATTACCGTCGAGGATCCTGTCGAATACATGCTGGAGGGCGTGAACCAGATGCAGGTGAATACGGGGGCTGGTCTGACCTTCGCCAAGGGGCTTCGCTCTATTTTGCGCCAGGACCCCAACATTATCATGGTTGGTGAGATCCGCGACTTCGAGACAGCCGAGATCGCGATCCGCGCTTCATTAACCGGTCACTTAGTATTCTCGACATTACATACGAACGACGCCGTCAGCACGGTAGTCCGCCTTAGGGATATGGGGCTGGAACCGTATTTGATATCCTCCTCATTAATCGGAGTCGTAGCCCAGAGGCTAGTCAGATGTATTTGCCCTGATTGCAAGGCGGCGTATTCTCCGGATCTGCAGGAGAGGATCTATCTTGAGCGTATTGGCGTTCAGGCCGATACGTTGTATCGCGGGACAGGCTGTGGAACATGCGGCAAGAGCGGGTACAGGGGAAGAATGGCGATCCATGAGGTGCTGTATTTGGATGATGAGCTGCGGGCTGCGATCGTGAACGGTGTTCCGATCCAACAGCTGCGCCGCTATTCGTCGGAACGGGGAATGAAGCCATTATTCGAAGATGGCCTTCTCAAAATGCAGGAAGGTAAGACAACGCTGCAGGAAATACTTCGGGAGACTGGAGAGGAAGAGGAGGTGAGCGGATATTGAAGACAGCTGAGGTTTATTTCGTCGATCTGTTGCGTCAGGCATTTGATGGCGGCGCATCTGATCTTCATTTGACGGTCAATTCCCCGCCGGTGCTGCGTATTGACGGACAGCTTCACCGCCTGGATGATGAGCCGCTGGTTCCATTACAACTTGAGGAGTTCACCAGGTCGATGCTAAATGAGGTGCAATATGAGAAATTCTCAATCAGAGGCGAATTGGACTTCTCATATGGGATACCTGGGCTATCTCGGTTTCGGATTAATGTCTATCGTCAGCGTGGATCGGTCGGCATTGCGGCCCGGGTGATCTCTCCAACGATTCCCTCCTTCGAGTCTTTGAAGCTGCCGCCGGTGCTGCTGAAGCTAGCGCAGAGGCCGCAGGGTCTGTTCCTTGTGACCGGGCCTACTGGCAGCGGGAAATCTACGACATTAGCTTCGTTGATTGACTATGTGAACAGGTCGAAGAGGAAGCATATCGTTACGCTGGAGGACCCGATTGAGTATTTGCATCGTCATGATCAATCGATCATTAATCAGCGTGAGGTTGGTCTTGATACTACATCCTTCGGCGAAGGGCTGAGGGCTGCGCTCAGACAGGATCCTGACATGATTATGGTCGGGGAGATGCGTGATCCTGAGACGATTCGTACGGCAATCACCGCGGCCGAGACCGGCCATCTCGTATTCGCCACCCTTCATACCTCCGATGCTCCGCAGACGATCGATCGGATTATCGATACCTTCCCACCGGAGCAACAGGGACAGATTCGAATTCAATTGGCGGCAACATTGCTGGTTGTCCTATCGCAGCGTCTGCTGCCGTCACGGAGTGGAAAGGGGCGGGTATGCGCGACCGAACTACTGCTCAATACGCCTGCTGTCGGCAATTTGATCCGTACAGAGAAGGTGCATCAGATCAAGAGTGTGATGCAGACGAACCACCAGCTTGGCATGCATACACTGGATATGAGCTTGCAAGAACTGCTGCGGCTCAACCTGATTGATGAAGTCTCAGCCAAGCCGTATCTAGCAGAAGGACATATTTAATATGCCGCAGTATGCATATCGCGGGAAGGATATTGTATCAGGGCGCAGCTGCCGTGGCGTCATCCAGGCGATTGACCGCAGCAGCGCCCTAGCCGAGCTGAAGCAGCAGTATATCGTGACGGATATCCACGAGCAGCGGGAGTCCGTATGGAATAAAGAGTTCTACATCGGCAGCCCGGTCAAGAATGAGCAGTTCGTTGTGTTCTGCCGCCAATTTGCAACGATGATCCGCGCTGGCATATCGATTGTTGAGGCGACGAACGTGCTGGCAGCAGAATGCGAGAGCAAGCCCCTGGCCAAGACGCTGCACGAGGTGAATGCGGAGCTTCGCAAGGGCAATACATTCTCTGGTGCGATCTCTGCCTATCCGCGCATATTCCCCGCGATATTTGTCCATATGATCCGGGCCGGGGAAGAATCGGGCAGTATGGAGGATACGTTGGAGCGGTTGGCCGTCTATTTTGAACGAGCACACTATACCCGGGAGAAGGTAAAATCGGCGATGACCTATCCGGCCATCGTCAGCATAGTGGCCGTCTTCGTAGTGGTTTTTCTGCTTAAATTTATTATTCCGCGCTTCCAGACGATGTTCACTCAGCTTGGCGGTGATCTGCCAGCGATTACTCGCTTCACCCTCTCGCTGAGTCGAAGCATCGAGGAGCGCTGGTATATTTGGCTGATGGTCATGGTCTGGATTGTAGCTGTTATATATTTATTGCTCCGTTGGGAACGAGGCGCCTATGCCTGGGATTATATCAAGCTGAAAGTGCCGGTGTTTGGCCTGCTGAATCGCAAGAGCGCTATCGCTCAAATGACGCGCACCCTGTCTTCTCTCTATGCGAGCGCGGTGCCTGTGCTGCAATCCTTGGCCATCGTGGAGAAGGTGGTCGGCAACAAGGTAATTGGGGCGACGATTCGCGAATGCCAGATCTCGCTCCGACAGGGACGCCCACTCTCGGAGCCACTCAAGCAATCATGGATCTTCCCTCCACTCGTCACCCAACTGATCCTAGTCGGTGAAGAGACCGGTTCGATCGATACGATGCTGGGCAAGGTGGCCGACTTCTATGAGAGTGATGTCGAGAACAGCGTGGACAAGCTCAAGCAGTTGATCGAACCGATTATGATCGTCCTTCTGGCCGGTGTCGTAGGCTTCATTATGGCGTCCATCATGATACCGATGCTGAGCCTTTACGGAAATATAAGCTAGTAGAGGTAATTCAAAAAGTTCACTTTTGATAACAAAACCCATCGAGGCCAATTCAAGGATGAGCGACCGCGATTCAGAGGTAGGTTTTCTTGCGATATAGAATTTCATCAACTCCGTTGATAACTTATAAATCCTATATCTAACACGTAGTAGTCACTGGTAGCTTAATCGACATCGAATCTTGAATTCACCCGGGCCTAAGCAGATGCTTACGAAGTCCATGTTTCCTACGGAAACATCTCAGGTACTCACGTACCAACTACGTACGCTCCGCACCTCAGACCCTAGCTTCATCCAACCTTCTCGGTGCTGAAAAGCGGACTTTTTGAACACTCATTTAAAAAACAAAAAATATTTTAGGAGGTTAACGACTATGACTGCACTCATCCAACGTTTGAGAAAAGAAGAGAAGGGGCTTACACTCATCGAATTGCTGGCTGTTATCGTTATTATCGGGATTATTGCGGCGATCGCCGTACCGCTCATCACAGGGATGCTGGATAAAACGAAGGAGAATGCACGGGTAGCAACGGCGAACCAGCTGTTTGAAGCTGCGAAGCTGCGGTCGATTGCGAAGTTTAATGGGGAGATGAAGGAAGTCCATACTCTAGATGAGTTAATAAGTGAGGGGTATATTCAAGGTGGATTGACGGATCCGAAGGAGGGGAAGCCTTTTGACAATACTCTTACAAAAGTAGATCTTGGTGGGGTGAAGAGTAACACTACAATTGTCACGCTTTATGTTGACGGAAAAACTGTTGGAGAATTTACTATAGATCAGTTAACCAAGAGCACTGTAACCGCTACGGCCCCTTGAGGCGGAAACTAACAAGGCGATGATTCCTACGATTATGATAATTGTTAACTTTCTCATCGGATTGGGGGCCGGCTGGGCGCTTGGCGAGGTCAGCCGATGGCTGCTTGCCCGGCGCGGGCTTACGCCGCCGGGTGTATCTCCCGCGGCTGGCGAAGCCNGTCACGGCGGTGCTGTTCGCCCTCATGTACATGCGCTTCGGCTTCACCGGCGCATGGGGTATCGGACTGCTGCTGTCCGCGCTGTCCGTATTGGTGACCTACACCGATCTTGCGGCGCGGATTATTCCGAACGGGATCGTGTTGCTCTTTGGCGGTGCTCTGCTCGTCGCTGCGCCGTTCATAAGCGGTGAACCGCTCTGGGTTCACCTGCTCGGTCTAGCCTGCGGCGGCTTGCTGCTTCTGCTGCTGTCTGCACTAACCTTTGGCCGCGGCGTAGGGATGGGCGACGTCAAGCTGCTGTGCATCCTCGGCGCAGTTGTCGGATTCCCTGGCGTTCTGATCTTGCTATTCTTGGCTAGCCTGCTCGGCATGAGCGTCGGTCTGACGCAGATGATCTGGCGAGGCCGCGGGCATCGTACGATAGCCTTCGGCCCCTATCTGACTGCGGCGGCCCTGATAGTGCATGCCTACGGAAAGGAGATCATCCATTGGTATATGACAAGCGTAGTTCATCTATAATTAACCGCTGGACACGACCGGCTGGGGTCGGAGTTACAGTAGAGGAGGAGGGCGTCCGCTTCGTCCAAATTGATCATAAGCTGGGTACTGTAACGGCTTGCGATTTTCTGCCCCTTCCTTCATTGATCAACGAGGAAGGCTGGCCTGAACTAACAGTTCATCTCCATACACTACAGACTTGGCTGGAGCGTTATCGATTAAGCGGCAGCAAGGCGCATCTTGCCGCGCCGACTGCCCAGTCCTTCATCCGTATTCTACGTGTCCCTAAGGTAAGACCGCGACAGCAGAGGCAGGTGACGGCGCTTGAGATTGAGGGAAGTCTCCGCTTTCCTTTTGAACAGCCGATTATAGATTACCATTGGATGGATGAACGGCCTGAGGATCTGGAGAAGGGCATGCTGCCTACGTTCGTCGCCGCTGTTCCCCGTCCGCTCATCGTGGAGATGGTTGATGTGCTTGAGGCTGCCGGACTCCACATTGAATCGGTGGATCTTGGCGCTATCGCTTTATCGCGAATTTTACAGCGCCAGAATCAATTGGAGCAGGAGTGTGTAATGGTGATTTACTTTAAAGAAAAGGAAGCGGAGGTGTATTTATATAATAATGGAATCCCTGACTTCATTCGTACATTTTCTCTGGAACAGGTGTCGGAGGATAGTCTGAATAACTGGCGGTATAGCGAGATTGTCTCATCGGTTACGCGGATTATCAATTTCTACGAATATACTTTACATGAAGGCGGGGAACGAATTTCTACAATTATTCTGGCTGGATCTGCTCCTGATAAGGGAACGATCAGACAACAGCTGAATACGGCCTTCGGTCAGGTAAATGTATTGGAATTCGATGTTCAGGAATATTTCACTGCAGTGTCTTCGGATTGCCAGGATAGCTATGCTATTGCGCTTGGGTTGGCGCTAAAGGGGGCGAAGCAATCGTGATCGAGATTAATCTTCTCCCGCCGCGTCCACGACCGTTATGGTCCGCGCTTCTGTTGCCGGTCATTCTCTTGTTGGCTGGGGTGTTGCTCGCCGCATATTTAGTTGTAGGATACATTGAACTCAGACAATCGGTTAGCACCATGCGGACAAGCATCCAGACTACCGAGCGACGGCAGGCTGAGCTGCAGTTGGAAATACTGCAGCTTAGCAAAATGCACGGAGTCGGAACTGAAGCGAAGGATCTACTCAAGAGCTTGCGTCAGCTTCGTCCGGATCTAGAGCTCGTCATCCGTGAGATGGAGGCGCCCCTTCCAGAAGGGGGGCAAATGGAAAGTCTTCAATTTGATGGTGGCAGCGTGGAATGGACTTGTTCTTTTCACAGTATGAACGCAGTTGGGGCGTATTCGACTTCCATCCAGCAGATATTTGCTGGGGGGAAAGTATTTATTCAATCAGTGAATGAGCAGGATGAACGCTATATCGGGACTTTCCGGTTGTTAGAAAGGGACATCCCGACAATTCTTGGACAGATGCAGGCAGGTGAAGCCGGATGATCTCGGGACAGATGGAGCGAAGAGACGGGTTTCTATTATTTCTGGCCGTCATTATTTTTGTTTTTTGCGGTGTGTTTTATTTCTTATGGTATCGGCCGGTATTAAATGAATCGCATAGCTTGTCAGCTAAACAGCAGGAGTCTGTGCAGTTCTTACATAAGACTGAGCAAATCGCTGAAGATAAGCGTGCTCAGGCTAGGGAGGCCGCTGCGGAGGAAGCGGGTCTGGACCAGGGACAATTGCCGAAGAAGGTGGATCAGGAGGGGATGCTGCGCGACTTGGAGACGGCGGCGGATCTCTCCGGAGTCAAGGTACTTGGGGCGTCATTTCTCCTGGAGGAGCCGGTCACTGTTGATCGGTCTACTGCTGTTTCTACGGAGGGAGAGAGTATCACTTCCGCTGATGGATTCAGTGGTCTGCTGGAGAGAGCTAATCAACAAATCCCGGGGCTCTTGTCAATTGGTATAGAGCTTCGTCTGGAGGGATCGCTGGAAGCGACAAAACATTTTTTAGCCGCTATTCATTCTAAGGAGCGTCTATATATCGCTGAAGCAATGCAATATAAAGCGACCAGTGGGGAGGAGAGCGGGACATCCAGCCTACGGTTGAGGAGTTTCTATAATCCATAGTCGATAAGACTCCCTCCTTAGGGGGAGATCCATCGGCGTTTTTTGGGTTCTAGTGAAGAGTGGGAGTATTCAACGTTCTATGTGTTAGGTCTGATACGTATGCTTATACTAGTCATTACTGTCGTTCGGAAGAATGGCGTTTTTTTTCGGATAGAATTATACATTTTCCAACATTAATACTGAAAACTTGACATATTCCAGGTATACTATCAGTAATCTTTACAAATTAATGAGACGCTTTGCCGCTGTTCTCGTATATACTAGTATTAATACGCGGAAAGGTGGTGCATCTGGCAGAATGGATACATGGGTGCTTTGGCTAATTGCCGCAGGAGTATTACTCGTATTTGAAATGATGACGCTGACATTTTACTTGCTTTGGTTATGCCTTGGAGCAGTGGTCGCAGCGGTTGTCGCCTGGATAGCTCCAGATGCTTATATCCTGCAAGTTATAGCAGGCTGCGTAGTGGCTATTGTGCTTACGATCTTTACTAAGCCATTATCGCGAAAATTTCGTAATTCATCCAAGGGGTATGAGGATGCCGGTACAGAACTGGTAGGGAGACAGGGAGTTGTTGTTGAACCTATTGAGGAAGGACAGTTTGGAATCGTGAAGATTGGCGGAGACACCTGGAGTGCTACATCAGTGCGTTCTCTGAAGAAGGATGAGCTGGTTAGGGTGCTGAAGCGAAGCAGTACAATTATTGAAGTAGAAAGATGGGAGGATTTCACTTAATGAGCTGGGAATGGATAGTTATACTTGTTATTATTCTAGTTGTTGTTGTATTTATCTCACTTACTGTTAAGATCGTACCACAGCAACGCGTGGGTGTCGTAGAACGCCTCGGGAAGTTTAATCGCCTGTTAAATCCGGGTCTTAATATTTTGATTCCGGTGATCGATCAGGTTCGTGTGTTTCATGATTTGCGGATTCAACAGGCTAATGTGCCGCCTCAGACGGTTATTACCAAGGATAACGTGCAGGTGCAAATCGACACGATTATCTTCTATCAAGTTGTAGGGCCGGAGCAGGCTACCTACGGAATTTCGGATTATGTATACGGGGTAAGAAATATTTCCACAGCGACGATGCGTCAAATCATCGGTAAGCTGGAGCTGGACGAGACGCTGTCCGGACGGGAGAAAATCTCTACAGAAATTCGTATCGCCTTGGACGAAGCTACAGAGAAGTGGGGCGTGCGGATCGAGCGGGTTGAAGTTATCGATATTAAGCCGCCGCTTGATATCCAAGAAGCGATGGACAAACAAATGAAGGCAGAACGGAGCAAACGGGCTATCGTCCTTGAGGCGGAAGCAGCGAAGCAAGATATGATCCTTCGTGCTGAAGGGGATAAGCAGAGTAAGATCCTGAAGGCGGAAGGGGATAAGGAAGCACGGATTCGCGAGGCGGAAGGCTTGCGCCAGGCGCAGGAGCTGGAGGCACAAGGGGAAGCGAAAGCGATCCAGGCTGTTGCAGAAGCGGAGAAGGCGCGGATTCAAATGCTGCGCGACGCTGCATTGACCGAACAGGTTCTTGCTTATCAGTCGTTTGAAGCGTTGAAGGAAGTAGCTAAGGGACCAGCCAATAAAGTGTTTATCCCATCCAACGCAGTCGAGACGCTTGGAAGTCTTGGTGCGATCGGTGAGTTGTTCAAGGAAGGGAAGGGCGCGAAGTAACCCCTCCTGACATAAGATTTATGTAATAGTTGGAGCCATCCTGGTAGCTATGAGTGCTGCTAAGGGATGGCTCCTTTTTCTAACAAAACTAGGTAACGCTATTGTTAGGAGTAGTAGACCAAGGCATCTTCCAACTCCGTATTCACTAATGTGTAGGGGAAGTATGGCTCAGTAGATCTAAGGATGAGTCTGACATGGACTCCGCTCTCTACTTGCTTCATTGAGATCACTTTATATTCCCGGGTTAATTCGCTTAATTGATTGCGGTCTCTTATTACAGTCTCAGCAATCCGGCTTTGGATGCCACCTAGCCACTGATTCGGAGTTCCGTAGAAGTCCACGGTTTTGTTCTTGAGGAAGATGAGCTGGTCGCAAATAGCTGCAATATCATCTACATGATGGGTCGACAGCAGGATGAGCTTACGCTCTCCCAGTGAGGCCAGCAAGGCTCGAAACCGGATTTGCTCCAGCGGATCAAGTCCGGTTGTTGGTTCATCGACAAGAATAATGTCCGGATCTTTGATCAAGACGAGGGAAATCCCCAGTCTTCTCCGCATTCCCGGCGAATATGAACCGACTTTCCGATAGGCGGCACCTTTAAGATTGACCCACTCCAGTACTTCATCAATACGATCATCGATTTGCTGCCTAGTACCCATCTTGTTGAGCTTGCCGATATAGCCCAGCATTTCGTAGGCGTTGAGCTCATCATATAGACTGAAGTCTTGAGGGAGATAGCCTACACGTTCTTTGACCTGTATCGAATTGTCTACGGTATCAAGTCCGTTGATGAGAACCCTGCCCTGTGTCGGCTTGGTTAACCCGGAGATCAAATTCATTAATACCGTCTTGCCTGACCCGTGATTCCCCAGAATACCCAATATGCCTGTATTAGCTTTGAAATTAATGTCCTTAAGCACTTCATTCTTCCTGAAGGATTTATATACGTTCGCGACTTCTAGCTTGTTCATTGTTACCTCCTTAGGTCGGGTTAGCTTGGTCTATGACTTTCTGTCCTTCATGGCGGATACATTCAAAATAAATAGTAACACTGTGATGCTGATCAAAACGATCGTCCAGAGCTCTCCCTCGAGATTTGTACCGTCTAATAATGCCGCACCCCATAGTAGCAATGAAGCGATATAACCGGCCATACTATTTCTTGTAATATTCGCAGTGGTCAGTCCAACTACTGCCAGGAGTAGGCTGGAACTATAAAGGATCAACAATCTACCCATGCCATTCTCGAGTCCGAACAGAAGCGCCGCCATATACATCAAGGTAATCAATGATTCCGAGACTAACGCACCAAAAATAAAGCGTTCGAGCATAATTCTATACCTTGGCGTACTGCTCGTATAAATGTACCCGGCCCGCTTATTTCCATATATCTCCGAATGTATAGGAATCAGTATGCAGCTAGGTAGCAGCACGATAACATATTTAAAAATGGACCAGAAAGAGTGGTCTTTCGAAATAAACGCATACATGCAAAGGAGTAGCATAACTGTGATGACGGGCGCAGCTCCTTTAAGCAGAATCGCTTGATTGTAGGAAAAGCATATTTTCCTAACTTTTCTTCTGCGTTTTCTTGAATCATCCATGTTAGATCTATCCTGGTTTAACTGGACACAGTACAGCCATACATAGGTTGTAAGAAGCAGGATGAAGACCATCAAAGCCAATAAAGTGAAATCGAAAATAGCTGGGACATAGATTGCGATTAAGAGCATTCCCACATAAGAGACAATCTTGCTGCGCAATAAAATATATAGAACGCTGCAGAACAGGGAAGCGATAAATACAGCAGGAACATCAACCCTGACAAACGCAGACAACAGCTTCATTACATTGTAAGGCGATCGCCCAATGAGTAATGGACTCACCGAGTACAGGGCTAAGCTGACAAAGGAACAGAAGAGATAGGTGGATATGACGGTCAGCCATTTTGCCAATGCAATGCTATGAAGCGGGATAGGTTGCGAGAATAATATATGATTCGTTAAGGTGCCTTTGTGTTCTTTCAAGATCATGGTAATCGATAGCGGCATTGTGCAGAGAACGAGAGTCCTTAAATGATGTGTGAATAAAGAAACCGCCTGATCCTCTGCCAGGTAGCTAGGGAGTATCGGATTGCTCAGAAATGCAGCTAACAATACGGCGGCTGCGATCATAAGCCAGCCATAATTTTTATAAAGCCTTTTGTATTCAAGCGCTACTATATTTTTCATCGAACGATCCCTCTTATTTGCCATAATTTATTCTCAAGTATGTAATAACTCTTATAAAACGGACTGCCAGAACAAAATGTTATAAAGAGAAGGAGGGGATAGTCCTAATCGTTATGTGTTTATATGGCGAGTATAGGAGGGAGGCTGCCAAATAGACGCGATGTCTTTCTTGTCTAACAGATTATGTATAATGCCAGGGCTGCTGACCAACGAATCATATCTCCGTTGTCCAACAGCCCTGTGTATAATAAACCGCTTAGGAATTACGCTTGGCGAGCTGTTCTTTCAGTCGATCCAGTTCTTCATTGACTGCTGTAGAATCAGCTGAGTTTGAGGCTTCGCTATGAATGCCTCGGGAATTAAGCGAAAGGTCGAGATCCGTCTCCCACTCCAATATCTTCTCTTCCATCCGTTCAAATCCCCGTGCCGCATCCCCGTCCTCGATACCACGACTGAAGTTTGGTTGCTGTACTGCGGCGCGGTCCTTGGCTTTTTGAGCTCTGGCTGCCAATTCATTGCGTTTTTCCTTAAGGCGGGCATATTCTTCCTCCGCTTGGCTTAATCGCTGCTGCAGTTCAAGAACATGTTCCTTCGCTTGGTTCATTTCCAAGGTGTGCTGCTGCACTTTGTCTTCAAATTGAATCTTGAGTATAGCTGCTTCACGGGCTGCGGCCTCATTGCCTGCTTGAAGCTCGGAGAGGGCGCGGAGCTCGTATTCTTTAACGGATTGTACGGCTTCATTTAGTTTTCTCTCTGCTACGCCGGCTGCTCTTTGCTGTCCCTTGATATTCTCTTCGGCTCTGCGGATATCTTCTTCCATATTCCGTAAATACTGCCCAGTCATAAGGACCGGATCTTCCAGTTTGTTCAATACTTCATGGACGGTTGCTTTGGTTAAGTTGGAGATTCTCTCAAATATACTCATTGTTATCTGCTCCTTTGAATTTGAATTCGTATTTTGTGATTAGTAATTGCTGAAATGGTCAAAGTATTCGGCGCCGCCGATCGGTTCCTTTGGAACGATCAGGGTAGCGATCAGATAGAGGGCGATCACTGTGCCGAAGCTGCAGAGGGCAGCTACAACAGCCACTAGCCGTACTACCGTAGGGTCAACGCCGAGCCATGCTGCGATACCTCCGCAAAGCCCACTCACCTGTCTGTTTGTTGCAGAACGGTACAATTTTTTCATTTTTCAACACTCACTTTCTTATATAAATTCATCGTTTGGTTACTTGGTTGTTTGTTTGTGCGTCGTTTTCTTATGTTTTCATTGTATATGGATTCGGTTCTCGGCATAACGGGCTTAAGATGGTTTGTGAACTAGACCTTAGTCGGGCCGAGAAGCACGCCACAAGACCGGGGGCAAATACAAAAAAGGTAATACAGGCTTAACATTGCAGGATTATACTAGGGTTATGGATAATATTATTTATAAAAAATGGGATTTGCCTAAGGAGGATACAACGTGACTAACTTGATTAATTTTGCCCACCGTGGAGCTTCCGCTTATTGTCCTGAGAATACAATGTCTTCTTTTGTCCGTGCTTTGGAGCTTGGTGCCAGCGGGATTGAGACAGACGTGCAGCTGACGAAGGATGGCCGTCTCGTGCTAATTCATGATGAATCGCTGGAGCGGACCACGGGAACGAAGGCGTTGGTGAAGGACTTGACCTGGGAGGAAATTCAGACGCTGGACGCTGGGAGCTGGTTCCATGCCGATTTTGCGGGTGAGAGGCTGCCGTCTCTGGAGCAACTGCTAGAGCTCACATGCGATAAGGGTATTATCGTGAATATCGAGCTGAAGAATGGCTTCATCCAGTATCCTGAATTAGAGAAGAAAGTGATCGAGATGATTAAGCGCTATGGGATGGCGGATCGAACGATTATTTCCAGCTTCAATCATTATTCTTTGCGGGAATGTCATCAGATCGCGCCGGATATTCGTACTGGCATTCTGTATGGTGAAGGGCTGTATGAGCCATGGGTGTATGCGAAGGGGATCGGCGCTGATGCGCTGCATGCATACATGTATGCATTGACACCGGAGTTAGTTGCCGAGGCGGCAAAGCACGGAGTTGTTTATCATCCGTTTACTGTAAATGAAGAGAGTATGATGAAGGCTTTGATCCAGGCTGGGGTAGCGGGGATTATTACCGATTATCCGGATAGACTGGCCCAGCTATTATCAAAATAGTGTTTAAAAGGTCAGACTTTCGGCACCGAAGCTAATGCTTCCGATATGTGTTTCTTCGAAATGCTTCAGGTTGGATGAAGCTAAGGGTGACTTTTTAAACAACCTCTAAATAGGGAGCGTGACTGAATGAAGAAAACATGGCTGCTGGGACTCGGTTTTTTTAGCATCAGTTTGACCTGGGCGCTTTATAATGCCTTCGTACCGCTGTTCTTGGACAATTATTTGAAGAGCACAGCGATGATAGGGTTTATGATGACGATTGATAATTATTTCGCGATGTTTCTACAGCCATGGATCGGTCACCGCAGTGATAGAACGAATACGAGATACGGACGCAGGATGCCGTATCTGTTAATTGGGATGCCGCTTGGCGCGGTATTCGCAGCACTTATTCCTTGGCATACAAGCTTCCTTACCCTGGTATTGTTCATGGTGTTAATGAATTTGTCGATGAGCTTGTTCCGGTCGCCGACGGTTGCATTGATGCCTGACATCACAGAGGAGAAGAATCGTACCAAGGCCAATGGGATCATTAATTTTATGGGCGGTGTAGGCTCAGTGCTGGCTTTTGCCCTCGGTTCCAAGATGTACGGGATCAGTTCGTATATGCCATTCCTGTTCGCAGGAATTGTCATGTTAGGTTCCTTAGTTGTGTTAAAAGCAGTCATCCGGGAGCCGGTTACGCTGCTAAGCCAGGAGGAGGCTGCGAAGCCGATCCGTCCAATCTCCATTAAGGAAGAGCTGAACCGCACGACGCTATTCATATTGGGCGCGATCTTCTTCTGGTTCGTAGCGTATCAAGGGGTCGAGGCTTTATTTACCCTGTATGGTACCAAATATATCGGTATGTCTGATAGTGAGGCTTCATTCTCACTGACGTTCTTCTCGCTTGCCTTTCTCTTGTTCGCCCTTCCGAGCGGCTGGCTTGGGGCCAAGTTCGGTAAGAAGAAAATTATTTCTATCGGAGTAGGCGGTCTGTTTGTCATTTTCGGTTCATTGATCTTTGTCGATTCCGTATTATGGCTGCGAGTACTTCTGATCATTGGCGGTACTTTCTGGGCATGCATTAACATTAACTCTTATCCATGGGTCATTTCGACCGGCCGTGAAGAGAGTATTGGTACGCGAACAGGGATCTATTATTTTGTATCGTCTCTGGCAGCCATATCTTCTCCACCGCTATTAGGCTGGGTCATTGATATATTTGGTTATTCTGCACTGTTCGTATGCGCTTCGCTTGGTATGCTTCTCGCTCTGGTCTGCTTATTCGGGGCTGCATCCGAGAAGAAATCCTCCGGACAGCAGCCGAAGGACGGTACGCAGTTGCCAATTAGGTAATAGAGATGGGCTTTTGACCGCAATTGAAAATGCACCTGCATAGGGGAATGGAATTCCTCATGCAGGTGCATTTTGTTTATGTCCTATAGCCTGCCTTATCGCTTAGTTCTGCGCAGTGCGAGGAACAGAGCGATGATGGAGACGATCAATGCCGCAGTGGACAGAATAATGGAAGTTGTGGACGTACCTGAGCCTTGGGCAGGCTCGGCAGTTTGCTGCGATGCGTTGCTCTGACTGCTGTCGGCACTGTTGGTATCCTGAGCATTATGGCTGTCTGATTTGGCAGCAGAATCGCTGGAAGCATCATGATGGTCATTTCCCTGAGACGCGGTACCGCCGGCCTGTGGGTCATTTGTAATCTTGGTGATCGAATGAGGCTTGTCTGACCCTTCCGCGCCCGTCCATTCTACAATGCTTCCATCGCTGTAGTATTGAAAAGCGTCCCAGGCCAGGTCTGCTTCATGATCCGGGTTTTTGCCGACGAATTCAAATTGCTGGAACTCTCCCGGGCCAATTCCGTCCTTCTCGGCAGACCAGATTACAGTAGTAATCTTGCCGGACTCGTCCTTCGTTAGTTCTACCTTCCAGTCTGGAATCGGTCGATACTGTTTAAAATCAAAGCCTTCTGGGACTTTCAAAGCAACTTTGGTTGTGGGGAGGTCCTTCTCCGATGGAATCTTGATACTGTAGGTTTCCCAGGAGCCAGGCGTGGAACTGTTAGGCGATACGGTAACATGGGCGCTGGCGTTACCTGCAAATAGGATGAAAAATAATACGGCGGCTGACAATAGTGTAGTTAATCTAGTGAAATTTTTGTTCATGCATAACGCTCCTTACTCTTTAATTTCCGCTCTGCAGAATAAAATCATGATCAATGGAATCGAGTGTGGACAACAAAATGTGAATGCGTACATTCCATTCCCCGCCCATTGTAATCATCTCATCTGCTTCCAGCGGTGATGAGCCTGGCATTTCGATCTGAATGACGCCCATGTCCATCTCTCTGGAAGTCAGGCTGAGAGTAGCCTGCTCAATATTGTTAAGCTTGGTTCCGCTTGAGTCTTGAACCTCCAGGCTAAAGTGATTCTCACCTAGATGGTTCGGACTGACACTCAGAGTAATCCGGTATCCATCCTCCGTCGTAGCCTGAAGCGATACCGGACCTGGTGTGGAGGAGGCGGAAGGCAGATTTCCTAGAACAGCGGCAAGTACGAGTACGACAGCACCGAGGCAGAATTCGTACCATACGCCGCGTCCGAGCGGTCGGGTGCGTCCTCTCCCGCGCAAGAATGCCGATAAAGCAAAGGCCAACATGATGAGCATAAGCGCAAATTTAGTCAGAAGGACAAGCCCGTATGGGGTATTCCATAGCGCATGCAAAGTTGGAATATGCAGAACGCCTCCATAGACCCCGGTGAGCAGCAAGATTAAGACACAGAGCGAGGCAAGCAGGGAAAAACGCCGGATGGTTCCCCAATAAAGTGGCCTTAGACTGTCTGACTGCTCGGTATGTCTGCGAACTGCCGGAAGCAGAAAGGCAATGGATAGAATACCTCCAAGCCATATTACGGCCGTGAGCAGATGTATGAAGTCAGCGCTTATAGCCATTAGCTTATGACTAGTTGTGGCTGCATGACCGATGAAGGCTTTGGCGACCATCAGGCCAATACAAGCGATAAGCACGAGACAGGACCACAGATGCTCCTGTCCGATGAATCTGGAAGTAGATCTGTCTGAAGCCTTGTGATGCTCCTTGTCCATGAGCTTCATGCTGCTATCATGCGGGCCGTCCTGTCCGGCTCCGGAAATCGTGTAGCATAGCCCCATGATGAATACAGCGAGTAGTATGACTTGGATGACCTGCCAGGTCCAGACTTGTCCGAAGCTGGTGAAGCGCAGAGTCTCCTGCAGTAAATCGAGGTCCCAAGCTTGGATCCATGAGACACCTGCATCACTGGCTGTTTGCTGGGGAAGACTGAACAATACTCCAACTACAGTACAGACGAGCCCCATGTAGAGCAGCAGTAGACTGCGCTGTTCAAGTAAAGAGCTACCGCGAAGTACTTGGGCTCTAGCAGGAAGCAGCAGAAGACGGAAAAATATGGTGCCGATACATAGGCTTAACCCGATGTAGAACAGCCAGCGGATGATTATTAAACCAGCCCGGGGCAGCGCGTTGTCATCCCCGGCGGGAGTATGTATGGCATACCCGCTCCCATCAGTGCCAATCGCAAAAGGAATCGTTCCACTGATGGCATGTCCATCGCTGGATACAGCCTTCCATTTAATACTGTAGATCCCGTTCGGCAAGTCATTTTTCAGGCTGGCGACCAGTCGATCAGAACGTTCTGAATCGATGGCAGCGTCACCCTGATCGGCGCGCCTTCCATCAGGTCCTGTTACTATGACGGAGTAGAAGGCTTGCTCAATCGATTCATTAAAAGTGATGGAGACCCCCTCAGGAGGCGATGCCAGAATCTCATTCGTCGCCGGGGAGGAAGAGGTGACGGTCGCATGAGCAGATGCCAGACTAGGATAGTAGATCACAGCGATGATACCGATCAATAGAAGCGGAAGCATCCAGCGGGAAGATATGAATTTGAAGATTTGCACAGTTGCACACCGCCTTGTTTATAAATACAATGACATTTGTTACATTTAACCCTTATTTTAAAATTATTTTTAGAGAATGAGTATGGCTATAATGGGCTATTCGATTTGCAAATTCAGTACTAAGTATGTCTAAAATATGAAAATTTCAATAAATCCGAGTTGTAATGAAGGGAATAGCGCTTACTTTTTATGTTAAATATTTAAAAATGGACAAGAGTGAGCTAAAATAGTTGAAGAGCTATTATTTGAAGGAGGAAGGTTTAGTGACATCGACTATTAAAGTAGGCATTGTAGGATACGGAAATTTAGGGCGCGGTGTAGAGAAAGCAATCAAACAAAATCCTGACATCGAATTGCGCGCCATTTTCTCAAGAAGAAACCCAGACGATGTAGCGGCTGCAAATGGCGTCGTACATATTTCTGAAATTGAGAAGTACAAGGGCGATATCGACGTCTTGATCCTTTGTGGAGGATCTGCAACCGACCTTCCTCAGCAAGGACCGGAATTCGCGGCTATGTTCAATACGGTGGACAGCTTCGATACCCATGCGAAAATTCCGGAGTATTTCGAGCAAGTTAATGATGCGGCGACCAAAGGTGGTAATGTTAGCTTGATCTCCACAGGCTGGGATCCAGGCTTGTTCTCTCTTAATCGTCTGCTTGCACAATCTGTATTGCCTGAAGGCAAGGAATATACTTTCTGGGGCAAAGGGGTTAGCCAAGGGCACTCCGATGCGATCCGCCGTGTAGCGGGCGTCAAGAACGGTGTTCAATATACAATTCCTGTGGAAGCCGCAGTTGAGCGTGTACGTAAGGGCCAGAATCCGGAATTGTCGACGCGTGAGAAGCATTTGCGTGAGTGCTTCGTCGTTGCGGAAGAAGGCGCTGATTTGGCCAAGATCGAGAGCGAAATCAAGGAAATGCCGAACTACTTCGCGGATTATGATACAATCGTTCACTTTATTAGTGAAGAAGAGCTGAAGAAGGATCATTCGGCTATGCCTCATGGTGGAATGGTACTCAGAAGCGGCAAGACTGGGGAGAACAGCACGCAAATTTATGAATTTGCGCTTAAATTGGATAGCAATCCGGAATTTACAGCTAGTGTACTGGTAGCCTATGCACGTGCTGTCTACAAATTGTCCCAAGCTGGACAATCCGGAGCCAGAACGGTATTCGATATTCCATTTGGACTAATGTCTCCGAAATCGCCAGAACAGCTTCGTAAGGAAATTCTCTAACAGCGGGATTGAAATCTTTCAGAACACGTAAGAAAGCCTAGGGCCGTCGGCCTTAGGCTTTTTTGGTATGTTTTCACTACGATATGGGCTAGAATGAAGACTTCTATTCGTGTTATCTCAACACTGAAATGGATGGTCTGAAAATAGGAATAAAGCGTCAGTGGAAAAAAGTCCCATATGGGAAGTTTAACTTTTCGGTTGCTAAAGTAAGTGATAATAATCACGAACGATTCGAACAAATATGACAATTCGTCGAACATTGGTCTACAGAAAGGTCAATGTGAACAATTATCAAAATCGACGATTTTGCGGGAATACGATCAAATTTGGCTGAATTTGAACTTATGTTTTAAAAATAGAGGAGAAAAACGAAAAATAAATGTAATTTTTTAGTACAAATGTAATTTGCTATGAATTGTTATTGTTTAGTAGCTTACCTAACATAGTGGTAGATAATTAATACTACCATCCCTGGAAGAGTGGATGGTGCGCGATATTGCTGGAAAGGGGTAACGGAAATTTATGAAAAGGAAAGGATTGCTGCTGGCCGTTTTTTCAGCGCTTCTTGTCCTCTTGACCGGTTGTAATTCGCTGGCCGTATTGAACCCGAAAGGACCGGTAGCGAAGACGCAGTCTAATGTAATTATTTTCTCAATGCTGGTCATGGCGCTAATCTTGCTGGTTGTCTATGTCTTGTACATCTTTATGCTTACGAAGTATCGTGCTTCCAAGGCGGCTCCGGATTATGAACCGCCGCATGTAGAGGGCAGCAAATGGCTGGAATTCACATGGATAGCTATTCCGGTCGTTATCGTTGCGATCCTGTCGGTAGTTACAGTTCGGACTACCAATGCCTTGGATAAGGTGCCGGCAGGCTATGAAGATCAAAAACCGCTAGTTATTTATGCATCATCCTCCAACTGGAAATGGCATTTCAGCTATCCGGAGGAAGGAATTGAGACAGTTAACTATGTTAACATTCCGACAAATCGTCCGATTGAGTTCAGACTCTACTCTTACGGACCGATCACGAGCTTCTGGGTTCCGCAATTAGGCGGACAGAAATACGCGATGAGCGATATGGTAACCAAGCTCAATCTTGTTGCGGAGCACGAAGGCTCATTTGTGGGCAAGAACTCCAACTTCTCCGGCAAAGGGTTTGCCGATATGGAATTTGAAGTTCTGGCGATGTCGAATGCGAAATATGGCGAGTGGGTGAATGAGGTCAAGAATACAGCCGATCCATTGACTGAAGAGCAGTTCAATTCCTTGCTGGATACTGCGAAGGTAGGCAGACAGACATATTCCTCGACACATTTGGAATTCAGTCCAGCACCTGAAGGTGAGCATGCAGGCCATAATCATGGCGGAGACTCCGGTGATCATTCACAAATGGATCATTCCGACATGGATATGGATATGGATATGGACCACTCCGACACAAATGACGACGGGGCTGAACATGCCTCACACGGAAATTAAGGACAGAAGGGAGTAAGCTTGACATGAAATGGGACGAATTTTTCGTCACTGGCGAACCGATGATTTATGGTGCGATGGTCAGTATCGTAGTCGCATCCTTGGCCATTGTCATCGGCTTGACCTATTTTAAAAAATGGGGCTACCTGTGGCGCGAGTGGCTGACAACGGTTGACCATAAGCGAATCGGTATCATGTATATTATCAGTGCGCTCTTGATGTTGTTCCGCGGCGGCGTTGATGCGCTGCTCATGCGTTCTCAGCTCGCGATGCCAGAGAACGGGATTCTTGATGCACAGCACTATAATGAGATATTTACGACCCACGGGGTCATCATGATTCTGTTCATGGCAATGCCGTTCATTATCGGTCTGATGAACGTGGTTGTACCGCTGCAAATCGGTGCGCGCGACGTTGCCTTCCCGAGACTGAATGCGGTCAGCTTCTGGCTATTCTTCGCGGGAGCGATGCTGTTTAACATTTCCTTCGTTATCGGGGGTTCACCGGATGCAGGATGGACCGGTTACTTCCCGCTCGCGAGCAATGAGTTCAGTCCATCGGTGGGTATGAACTACTATTCGATAGCGATTCAGATTGCTGGGATTGGTACGTTGATGACGGGCGTTAACTTCATCGCCACGATTCTGAAGATGCGTGCGCCTGGCATGACGCTGATGAAGATGCCGATGTTTACCTGGTCTATATTGATCACTTCCGTTATTATTCTGTTCGCGTTCCCGGTTCTTACCGTAGCGCTTGCACTTATGATGTTTGATCGATTGTTCGGTTCACAATTCTTTACAATGGCGAACGGCGGGATGGATATGCTCTGGGCCAACCTGTTCTGGGTATGGGGGCATCCGGAGGTATATATCGTTATTTTACCGGCGTTCGGTATTTTCAGCGAAGTGATTTCTACCTTCTCCCGGAAGAACCTCTATGGCTATTCCTCGATGGTAGGGAGTATGGTCGTTATTTCGCTTCTGTCTTTTCTCGTATGGGCTCACCATTTCTACACGATGGGTCATGGGGCTATGGTCAATGGCGTATTCTCGATTACAACGATGTTAATCGCCGTTCCGACCGGGGTGAAGATATTCAACTGGCTGCTTACGCTTCATAAAGGGAAGATTGAGTTTACGACACCGATGTTGTACTCACTTGCGTTCATTCCGATCTTTACGATCGGTGGGGTTACCGGTGTCATGCTCGCAATGGCAAGTGCCGACTATCAGTACCATAATACGATGTTCCTGGTTGCTCACTTCCACTATGTATTGATTCCAGGTACAGTATTTGCCGTTATCGCTGGTTTCTATTACTGGTTCCCGAAATTGTTCGGATTCCGCCTGAACGAGCGTCAAGGTAAACTTGCATTCTGGGTTATTGCTATCAGCTTTAACGTAACGTTCTTGCCGTTGTTCTTCCTTGGACTCAAAGGCATGACGCGCCGGATGTATACTTATTCGGCGGATACAGGCTTCGGCCCGCTCAATATGATCGCAACGATCGGCGCCTTTGGCTTGGCGATTGGATTTATTATTCTGGTTTATAACATTTACTGGAGCTTCCGCTATGCACCTAGAGAGACGACGGGCGATCCTTGGAACGCACGTACGCTTGAATGGAGCACGCTTAGTCCAATTCCAGATTACAACTTCGCCATTGTTCCTACTGTTCGTGACCGTGACCCGTTCTGGGAGCATAAGAAGGGCGGACATCAGCTCTATAAAGGCAAGTATGAAGAGATTCATATGCCGAATAACAGCGGCCAACCAGTTATACTAGGAGCGATCTTCTTCTTCTTCGGATTCGCTATGGTATTCAGCTGGTGGATTCCGGCGATCATCGGAGGGCTCGGTGTAATTGTAATGTTGGCAGTTCGTTCGTTCGAACGCGATCACGGGCATCATATCCCGGTTCGTGAAATTGAAGAAACGGAAGCTAGATTGCGGGGTGAACAGGCATGAAGTTAGATAACTCTTTGCCTTTGGAATACCGTTCAGAAGAGAATAGTAATCGGATTTTCGGTTTTTGGCTGTTCCTTGGCGCGGAAATCGTATTGTTCTCGACGCTGTTCGCCGTCTATTTCACACTCTGGAATCGGACCGGCAACGGCCCGAGTGGTAAAGAAATATTCGAGATCGGTCCGGTTCTGATCGAGACCTTCGTGTTGCTCACAAGCAGCTTCACGATCGGTCTGATGATCAACAGTATGCGTCACGGGATGCAAAAGGCAGCAATGGTCTTTTTCTTCATCACTTTAGTACTTGGTCTGATCTTCCTTGGGGTAGAAATTACCGAGTTCGTGACCTATGTTAATGAAGGAGCAACGATTTCAACGAGCGCCTTCATGTCCAGTCTGTTCGTTCTGCTTGGTACGCACGGTGCCCACGTAACCTTGGGCTTGCTATGGGGAGCAGGCATTATGATACAGATCAAACGCGAGGGCTTCACGCTTGATACAGCGAATAAATCATTTATTTTCTCGCTCTATTGGCACTTCCTTGACGTTGTCTGGATCTTTATCTTCAGCTTCGTATATCTGAAAGGAATGATGTGACATGAAAAAATTATTCCCTGTCCACCATGTCATGGGATATGTGTTCTCGCTGATCCTTTCGGTCGTCGCTCTGTCCGTCATTCTATGGGATATGCCACTGGCTGTCGGTATGACGATCCTGCTTGTCTGTGCGGCGATCCAGATGGGCGTCCAACTGTTCATGTTCATGCATATCGGCGAGACCGGATCCAAGACTTCACTGTATACCAACATTGCTTATGCCTTATTCGTTGGGCTTGTGACCGTCTTCGGTACGCTATTCACCATGATCTGGGGATATCAATAAAGTTAGACGAGGCGTTCGCTTTGGTCTAGTAACCAGAATCACCCCGTATCTTCTGTAATGAAGGTATGGGGTGACTTTTTGTATCGACGGATTGGCAGGAGCATCGAATGCCTGTAACCGATTGAAAGGTTGCCTGGATTGCGATAATATGATGTAAAGGGTCAAAATAGTGAGGTGATAACATGGCGGAACAAGAAGATAAGAAGCATGGCGCGACTGATGAGTGCTGCGGCGGTGAGGGCGAGGGCCATGTCCGTCATAGCCATCATTCCGAAACCGTGAAGAGCAATTTGACGAGCCGCTTGAACCGGATTGAAGGTCAGATTCGCGGCATTAAAGGTATGATCGAGAAGGATACGTATTGTGATGATGTTTTGAATCAGATCGCAGCGGTTCAATCAGCACTGAATAGTGTCGGTAAGCTGCTCTTAGAGGGTCATATGAAGAGTTGCGTGATTGAGCGGATTCAGGCCGGTGAGATGGATGTAGTTGATGAACTGTTGGTCACCGTGAATAAATTGATGAAATAATGCGTGGAATATATACCCCATACTGGTATGTAGAACGATAAAGCCCCACAGGTTCGTATTGAACTGGTGGGGCTTATCGTTTATGTGCGAGTTTAAAAAGTCAGACTTTCAGAACAACAACCTCTTTATTTTAACGAGATTTCAAACTGTGATCCTGGGTCGCCAATAAAGGCGATGAAACCATTCGCAGGCAGTACTACTTCATTCACACCGCTGACTACAGTGAAATTTACACATGTTCCATTGGCATCGTAGACCGCGAAGGAACCTGCTTTCGGCATATTAACCGATAGTGTCTTGCCTACTGATTTCTCCGGAATGGTGTACCATCTCGCTTGACCATTCTCTTGAATTTTCGTCTTCGACTTCTTACCTATATAGAGTGGAGTGACATTGTCCTGACTAACAAATAGGCTTCCGGCAGCCTCCAAATATTCTACACCGTCATCTGTGAAGAAGATGAGATCACTCGTGTCTCTGCCCATCAATGTCGGAATGTTTAACAAATTCAGAGCTTCATTGGCACCTGTAATCTTATTTGCCATTAAGTATCCTGGCATATCTTTAAGTGTTGCAATATATGCGATAGGAGGCTGCATGAAGTAGGCCTGCGATGTATATTTTTCACTTACGAGAAAATAGGTCTTACCTTCACGCGCTTCCCATGCCTTAGCAACATCCTTGGACAATTCGTTAGGCTCGAGCTTCTCCGCCTGATATTCGGACATAGCCATTTGGCCAAGGCCTGGAATTGCTGAGTAGGCTCTTACCCATAAGTAAGTACGTCCGTTATCTTCTGTGACTAAGTTAAGCTTCGTGCTGCCGTCCTCACTGACGAATGAGCCATCTGCTGTATAAGTAAATTTCTGAACCGGAGCTTCAGGAATCGCAAGCGAGCTTAAGGACAACTCGCCATCCTTGCTAATATCCAGCTTGATCAACTGACCTGCTGTGCCGTAGATTCCTGCATTTGTCGATATCTCCGCCGGCATATTGACCTTTACAGGTACACCAAATGACTTGGCAGGCTTCAGTTCCTTAATGATACCTTTCTCCTGCATTGCACTTAACAGGATCTGATTCGCCATAATTTGATCTAATGAACCTGAACCACCTGAAGAGAGAACCGCCACAGACAACTTCTGCTCAGGCAGTACTACTAGAGAAGCGTGAGATAGGAGGGTGTCCCCACCTTTCGTGAGCGCTTGGATTCCGTAGTCGTTGAACGGGAATAAATTGACACTATCCCAGCCTAATCCGTATGCGATCGAACTATCTGCTTCTTTCGGCCACAACCCGTTCTTATACTCTGGCTTGGCCGTAGCAGCTACTGATTTCTCCGACAGGAGACCGCTAGCGTTGCCTGTGAAGATTTGCGAGAAGCGGGCAAGGTCTTCAGCCGTAGAGTAAATACCACCGGCTCCAATGAAATTAACTGTATCCCGCGGTAGCTCTCCTTGATAGGCAGGAGAATAAACGCCAGCTAGCTGGGCAGTATTCACATCATCTTGCGGAGTTTTTGTATTTTTCATACCAAGCGGCTCTGTAATAAATTTATGTATGAAGTCTGTGAAGTCCAAGCCGCTGACTCTCTCTACCAATATTTCTGCTAGAGTGAAGCCGTCGTTGCAATAAACCGAGAATGCACCTGGATCAGCCTTCAGCCGCTGTACTTCTAGCCGCTTCAGCAAATTGTCATATCCAGATGTATCATTATCATCGAACAAAAAGCCACTGACGAATGTAGATCCGCTTAAGCCAGAGGAATGATTCAACAGCATACGCGGAGTAATTTTTTTATAGCGCTCGTCTTTCATTTTGAAATCAGGAATATAGGTGGTCAGAGACTGATCCAAATCTATTTTCCCTTCATCGACAAGCTTCATAACAGCAACGGTTGTGAACATTTTGCTAGTGGAGCCAATGCCATACATGGAATCAGCTGTTAACGGGGTATTGTCAGACACATGATTGATACCGGATTGCCCGGATACTACAATCTTACCTTGATCAATGAGTGCGTATTGCAAGCTGTACGTACCATAATTCTTCGTCAGCAAATCGGCCTTTTGCGCTGCCAATTGCTTGGTCGCCTCGTAAGAAGGGCTGTTTTCGGCGGCAAAAGCTCCAGCTGGCACGAGCAATGTCAGCAACAGGGCTGCCATCACTAAAAGTGATAGGCGCTTCTTCATTCTCATCTTCGTTCTTACCTCCCCAATGTAATCGTATCCAGAATCCCACTACTAAAGGTGTAAAAGTCATTCTGTCTAACATATTTTTACGGTGTATGTGTTCAAAGGTTTCATTAAATAGAGGGCGGATGCAGTGGTACGATAGCATCCGCTTCTTCAACTTCTATTTTACCTCGCGGACAATGCCTTGCTCATACATGGCTTCGACAAACGACTCCATGATCTGGACACATCCACGGAGGAACTCTACATCGGCTTTCTTATTCGTCTCCGAGAAGGTAAGCTGGGCTTCATGCTCTTTGACGCGCGCCTTGAGACGGGCGCCCTTATGTTCCTCCAGTAAGTCCGCTATACCCTCATGCTTCAGAATAGCTCTTAACATACTGGGGTGAGAGGCCCCAGCATGGAACGACTTGCTGAGGGGATTCGGCAGGGTGACCTGCCGTAAATTCCCATGAAGGATTAGAAGTAGAGGGTTTTTGACCGGGCTCAGCAAATATTCAAGCTTTCTTCTCGGCTTGTACTTATACTTGATTCCGATTACTTGGCCGCTGTTTGTATTAGATCCGTTGGAGTTGGAATCGGTAACTGTGAGATACATTTGTCCCCGTCCATGCGGTAGCCGAATCAGGACATGGCGTCCGGTGTATTTCCAATTCTTGAAGGTCGCCTCTACAAAAGTCGCTTCGTATTTATTCGCATACTCCTGCATCAGGAACTTTGATTTTGATTCCCACCAAGGCTTAGTAGACTTAATCTTGGTCCGCGTCATTTTCCAAGGCCTCCTTGACACGCATTTGGGGTGAGGGCAAGCGCCCTTCCTTCCGTAGGGCCTCGCGTAGTACATATTCAATATGACCATTCACGCTTCGGAATTCGTCAGCCGCCCAGCGTTCCAAAGCTTCATATACGACGGGGTCCAGGCGCAGCGGGAAGCTCTTCTTCTTAGCCATCGTGAATGGGGCTCCAATTAATACAGACTGCTCGTATTAATGATAGGTTGGGCGGAACGGTCTGATACGACCGCGACAAGCAGGTTATTGATCATAGCAGCTTTACGCTCATCATCCAGTTCAACGACGCTCTCATCCTGCAGGCGCTGGATCGCCATTTGTACCATCGTAACGGCTCCGTCAACGATTTTCTCACGAGCGGAGAGAATAGCATCAGCCTGCTGGCGCTGCAGCATGGCACTGGCGATTTCCGTAGAGTAGGCCAAATGTGTCAAGCGAGACTCGATGACTTTGACACCTGCTATAGCTAATCTGTTTTGCAACTCATTAGTCAGTTCCTGAGCAATTTCCTCTGTATTTCCGCGCAAGGAGAAGCCACTGCCATCCAACTGATCATAAGGATATTTGCTAGCTACGTGTCGAAGAGCAGTTTCGCTCTGAATTTCCACGAAGGTTTCGTATTCATCGACTTCGAAAAGCGCTTTGGCGGAATCAATTACCGAGAATACAACAACAGTGGCAATTTCAATCGGGTTCCCGTTAACATCATTGACCTTCAACCTAGCGCTGTTGAAGTTGCGCACACGCAGTGATACTTTCTTTCGGGTGGAGAATGGAGTTACCATATAGAACCCGCTATTGCGGATCACGCCAAGATATTTACCGAAGAAGGTTACGACAGCGGCCTGGTTTGGCTGCACGATCGTAAGCCCAGTGAGGATTACAAAGGCGATTACGCAAGAGATAGCGCCCAGAATGATTGGAAGGGGCGTAGCAATGGTAAACAGATATACTCCAGCGCCTGCAAAGGCGATGAAGAATAGCAGCGCAACAAATCCGTTCAGATAAGACAATTGTTTTTCCTTCAGCATAGCGAAGCACTCCTTAATATTCATTTAATATTTATTTGATATTCATATGATATCACTTTTAGGATATATTGTAAATTGATATTGTGAAAATAGTACTAAAGATGGGCGAATCACATCCTGTTTTAGTTAATGGGTAGCTTGAATTTAGGAAATTAATATTTTATATTCTCTATATAAATGTGCAGTAATCCATTTATAGAAGGGGAGAGGAACTGTTGAGGAAGAAATGGATGATTAGTACCATGGTGGCAGCGCTGATGCTGACAGCCGGAACTGGTGTATATGCAGGTGCAAAACTGCAGGAGGTCAAAGCCTACCTGAACAGCAGCATTCAACTCAAGTACAATGGAACATTTGTACAGCCACGGGATGAAAAGGGGAATGCAGTTCTCCCGCTTACCTATAACGGAACGACATATCTTCCTGTCCGTGCAGTCGCTGATATTGTGGGAGTCGCAGTATCCTATAACCCGGAGACATATACGGTCGAATTGGGTGAGAAGGCGGAGGGCGTAGCGATCGCCAAAGGCTTTGAGAACATGTATTATACGAAGGACCCGAAAGAGACGACCTACCAAGGTAAGGACTACAAGGAAGCTTATTTCGATAATGCTAGCGGCAAACGCAGCAGTAGCTTTATGCTATTCCCGAAGGGGAAATATCAGAAGCTGGTTCTGCAAGTGGCAGCCGTTGGAGAAGATATCGATAACTTTTTCATTGAAGACAGTGAAAACAATGTGAAGCTGAAGACTGAGAAAGTTGCAGTGAGCGACGGTCTTAAGACCATCGAGGTAGATATCGCAGGCGTTAATGAGTTGTTTATTTATGCCGATGTACTCAATAATGGAGCTATGTTTGTTCCATTAACAACGTCGTATTATAAATAAGCTTTTTATTTTGATAGACCAGTCCGACACGTGATCCGTTCAGGCTGGTTTTTCTTATTTAAGGAGAGTTAGTATATAAAGCAATGGACCCTGAAGCATGATATAGAAATAAACATCATAGAGGAGAGATATACGCATGAATGAGACCATCAAGTTGTTAATGGCGCATCGCTCGATCCGCAAATATGCGGACAAGCCGGTGTCCCGCGAGGTTGTCGAGCAGATCATTGCTGCGGCACAAATGGCTTCGTCCTCCAGCAATGTACAAGGTTACAGTGTAGTAGCTGTCACGGATCCAGAGCGCAAGCAGAAGCTGTCGCAGCTCAGCGGCAATCAAGCTTACATTGTGGAATGCCCTGTCTTTCTGGTATGGTGTGCGGATTTGTCCCGACTGAAAAATGCTGCCCAGCATCATTTACCGGATTCAAAATCATATGAAGGAGCGACAGAGAATTTCATTGTGGCTACAGTCGATGCTGCTCTGGCGGCGCAAAATGCAGCCATCGCTGCCGAATCGCTCGGTCTTGGCATCGTCTATATCGGGGGAATCCGCAATCACAGCCAGCATGTGACTGAACTGCTCCATTTGCCAAAGCTGGCCTATCCGGTATTCGGCATGTGCCTGGGCTACCCGGAGCAGAGTCCGGGTCTGCGCCCGAGACTGCCTCAGTCGGCGGTACTGCACTGGGAGGAATATGACAGTGCTGAGAGTGAGAAGCAGATTGCTAAGTATGATGAGATTATGAGTGAGTATTTGCGCGATCGTACTGGAGGGGCCAAGGCTACACCGTGGTCCAGACTTATGGCGGAGAAGCTAACGACACCGTCGCGTCTTCATATGAAGGAGTTTCTAGGGCAGCGTGGATTTAAGCTGGATTGAGCAGAAGAGGAGAAGGGCAGAAGAGGAACGAGCAAGCGCCCATAGAAAATGAACAGAATAGGCTGTTCCGGCTATTGGCAATATAGAAGAGAAGTCGAAATACCGACTTCTCTTTATAATTACATTTTAAAACCTTCAAAATATTTAATGATTTGCGCATGATCATATTTCTGGATGGATTTCCAGAGATAGTACAGAAGGGACTAACTCTGGATTAAATAATCGTAATAACTGGTAACCGATACCTGAGTAACCAAGAAAGAATCCGGGTGTTTTCAATCCGCGGGGAATTCCAGTTCGGAATGATCCTGCTTTTTTCTTCTCACTAATCACTTGATTGGCTAGAGAATAAGCCTTCTCAATATGTTCCGGGCGTCCGAGCTTTCTTCCAAACTGAAGAAGCAGCTCACTATTCCCCATATCTCCATGGCAGAGACAATGACTTGCACCGATTCCACCTTTCAGTGTGGTATCGGTGGCAGCTTCAATTTCAGCAAGCAATGCAGGTTTATCCATATCCGGCATATCATACATAAGAACTCTTCCCAAGCCAATTCCGGCAGAACCGTGACACCAATATTTAGCATGGTAGGCTTCGGGTCCATCTTTACGCAGATCGGCCCAGTTTCCCTGCTTGTTCGAGTACAAGGAGCGCTCAAAGGCTAAAGCTTTCTCTGCATGCTCATGGAATTCCACTCTTCCGGATTCTTCCCATAACGATTGCAGAGCCAAGGCAATACCGGCAGTTCCATGTGCAAAGCCCCCTAAGGGTTTTCGTGTCTGAAGAAGCGACGGCCAAGCCACGCCGCCTTTAGTCTGAATGGACTGAGACATAAGGTGTTTTCCATAATCTATGGCGACAGCCAGTGCCTGCTCAATCTTGAATTTCTTATAGACCTGAAGCAGTACGAGAATAACTCCAGCTGCGCCACCGAGCAGGTCATAGCAATGATCATTTTCAACGATGGTACCTAGATGATCGACAAGATGAGTCTGGATATCTTTCCACGAAGGATCGGCAGCCTCGATTCCGATGAACTGGGATAACACATAAAGAACGGAGGCCTGACCATAAAAGGCGGAGCTGAAATTGGCATGATAGGGAAGCGAAGCCAGGGAGGTTTGCATGGCAAGGCGAGCAGTTTCCGTATAGGCCTGTTCTCCTGTAATTTTTCCGAGATATGCCAAAAAAAGCGCAGGACCTGCAGTACCGTCATATAATCCCCCTTTCATCGCGGATACGTTCCATTGTCCCCGATAGTTCATTCCTACACCGATCCATGTGGCGTCCGAGCGGCTTTTGCTGAAGATGGCCTGCTCCAGCAGATAGTCTCCGATCTCAGTCGCTTGCTTGATATACTCGTCTGCCGAGTTCTCCGCTTGAGTACTAGAGGAAGCCGTCTCAGCTTCATTAATGAAGCAAGTAGAATTATCGGAAGAACAGCATGCAGAATTCGGGGTGTTCCACTCCGCCGAACCGAGGATGGAGGAAATGATCCAGCCAGTCTGGCGTTCTTCTTCTGCCTCATCCAATGCGGTAAGTCTCTGTATGGCCAGATCATAGCTAGTCTCCGGGAAGAAGTCCGGAATGATCTTGCCCCGACTATCGAACAAATCTCGGGAAGTAGGGGTCGTTATAAAATAAGGAATATCCCCTAGGAGCAGATCCTCCCGTTCGGAAGTAATCGCTCGTTCATCCAAAACCGTATACCAGAGACGATCGAGCAGCTTCTCCCGTTCAATCGCATCTTTAGTGTAATTGGGATGGTTGGCTTCCATCAGAAAATTGGCGTAGAACTGGGTCGGTCTGAGAATGATCCGGATGGGATCATTCTTGAAAGGGACCAACGGACCTTTGGATTCATCCAAAAGCTGTGCAAGATTCTGGCGCAGAATAGAACAAACCTTCCGGAATCCGAGTACAATGTCGTCCACATAGTTGCTGGCATTAGTGTCCTGTCCGTTTAACATAGGTCTGTTGCTGGAAGGGCTGGAACACCTTGTTTTACGTACGAACCGCATTTCATCTGTATCCTCGTTCTCTACTTGTAATACTGGGAATGGCAGCGGTTGTTCACTTGCTCCTCCCATACCGCTCATTTCGATGCCGAAGCCTTCCTCGTTCTGATAAAGCAGGAGCGGTAATAATCCGGTGCCGATTACGGAATCAACAACTTTTTTCTTGGCCTCTACATCGGCAGTATCCGGGAAATTCAGTGCGGGTGCATTATGAAATAAGGTCTCCAAATCAATAGGGACCGGATGTTCACCTTTAGCAATTACATTTTCCATATGAAAATCCGTACCGCGCAAACTGTATAAAATAGCGAGTAATCCCCCTAGGCGCTGATAAAAGAGCGCGACCTCAGAAACTGTGCTGCAGCTTTCTGGATTCACATATTCCTCCCAGCCATAAGTGCCTTTATCCAGTACATGAAGCGGTTTAAAGGCAGGGGAAAACCCCTTGTTGTTCAGCCACGACAGAAGCTTGCTGAAATGAAGGGAGGCCCCGAGAGGCTTTGGTTTATACATTAATACATTACCGGAATCCAGGTGCATACGCATAACGGAACGTCCTTGTTGGTGTGCGTCACCCATACCGGCCGAAAAGGTTTGTAGCCTGTGTATGCCTTGCGGGAGTGCTAAGGTGGTTATGATTTCATCATAGTCGTTTGAGAAGCGTGTTACTGCTTCCAGTACGGCCTCAACGATAAAACGAGTTCGAATCATCAGGATCCGAGCAAGCATAGGGTATTCGCTAAAAATGAATTCCAATCCATCGATGTCACATAATTTTTGTTTTACGAAGCTTTGAAATCTCTCTTCCGGGGTGTCTCCCTCCAATTCCTCCAATTTCTTCGCTACATGCAGTTCTAGGACCAGCGTTCGAGCACCGCACTGCAGCAGGCAGTCGGCCAGTTCATTGAGTAGTTTTTCCCGTACTGCCTCGGTATCCACGAATTGTTCGACCTTTTGGTTCATTGCGATGGCCTGGTCCCATCTCTGTGCAGCCCAGAGCAAAAAGGGACGAAAGGCAGAGAGGAGCTTCAGGTTGGCAGGTTCCTGCGGGGGAATAGCGCGATTCAATCGCAAAGCTTCTTGTAATTCAGGTAAGCCCACCCAATTGTAATAACGGTTTTCAGGTAGGTCTGCCGGAAGCTGCTGCGAGTCCATTACGGCTGAAATTACTTCGCCGAATCTTTCCTCTGTCCACAGTTCCGCGGCCAGCCTGCTGCGGAACTGTTTGTCATCCAAGAGAAGTGCGTCCTTTCTCCAACGTTCGATTTCGTTAGACTTCATTTCCATAGCTTCGTCATGAGGCTTGAAATGAAGGCCAAGCAGGGCTTCCCGTTCCTTGAGAAAAAGGGACGGGGCGTTTCGTTCGTTCAGTTCACCTTTGGCGGTTTTATCTATTAATGATGGCATCATAATCCCTCCCGAAATTCTTAATGCCTTAATGTTAGCACTGCCGCTTTGAGGTCGGTACTTCGCAAAATAGCGCTTTTTACGAGAGTAAAAGAAGGGACTGCTACAGTTGATTTTCAATTTGCGACAATATGTTCCGCTCGAGACGGTAGGTTCCGAACGGCCTGAACCAGCGGTCAAGCAGGATTCGAGCTTGGGATAAGTGCTCCATAGCTTCCTCTTTGTTACCCTGTACAGACAACAGAGCTGCCCAAGCTTTGTGATAGCTGTAGGGCTCGTTGTTTGGCAAAGATTTTACAAGCGCCTCGGCTTCCTCGCAGGACCGTGTGTCTTGCGGAGGATACAGCAGGAGATGACCGGCGTATAAGCTATCTATCATAATTCGGGACACTGAAATGGCAGGATAAGGATGTTTAGTTAAACAGACAGGTCGAATATATTTTAACGCTTCCTCAGGTTGCCCTTTGTCGGCATAGTGAAGGTATAGATACATTCGCAGCTCAATCTCCTCAGCAAGCTGCTCCGGCGTACGTTCCGGCAAACCCTTCAGCAACTGGGCGGCTGCGTTAATGATTTCTGAGTTCCATTCGGCGGGTTGCCGTTCAGATAGATAGTCCTTCTGGAGTATAACCCCGGCCATCAATAAATGGGCTCTTGCCGACCTCTTGTGCAGAAGCAAAAATAGCTTTCCGTCAGAATGACTAGACCCGTTCGATAAGGGGAAGATCGTGGCTGCTCCGAGAGTAAGGCTGATCCATAATAATAGTTCCTTGAATAGTGGCCAGAAAGGGGGGAGGATCAGAATAAGCAGTGCGGTGATTAAACTTGCCGCAGGTCCGCCAAGAGCCATCCAGGACCACCTTCGGGCCATTGCATTCAGATCTGCAGAGCAGGCCGTAAAACGCATCGTTCCACCAAAGCGCAACCAGCTGTTGTTTGGTCGCAAGCGGATAGAGCCTCCCGTAAAGACGATCATAATCGGACCGACAACCATCTCTTCGGGCTTCAGCCCTGCTAAGGTACCTATCAGCAAATGTCCTGACTCGTGAGCGAGAACCGCAAATAGAAAGGCTGAGAAAATGAGGGCTGCAAGGGTAATTGCTTTTCCGGATGCTGGGAACAAAAGGACCGTGAGAACACCAATCAGGATTAATATGAGAAAGAACGGCAGTGGTCTCAGAAGCCTCTTTATATTCATGGAAACACCTGCTTTCTTGATTATTTGCGGTAGGTTGGGATATCTCAATAATATATTCTTTTAATTAGGGATACAAACCCATAAGACCCTATATATTCAAATTCTATTAATGTTGGGAACACAAAGTGTACAGCCGCATTTCGGCTGTACAAATTAAGGAATATGTGTTTATAAATGGTATTTTCAACATTAACAGCTTTTGATCGTCAATACGATGGTTACCCCTACTGCAATGCCTCCGCCTACCGCTGCGCAAGTTGCGGAAGATGCGGCAACCGTTGCGGCAACCGCACAGATCGGAGTTGTCTCAGGTTGTACGTCAGCTCCGCCGTATACGCGGGATAATTCAGAATGGCTGAGCTCTACTAGAGCCTCACCGGAAGGATGAACCTGATTAAAAGCGGATAATACGTCTTCTCTTTTCATTTGAAATACCTCCAATTTTTTTAGTTTGAATTTTGAACAATTAGACTAGCATTTGACGACAGACAGAATGACACCGATACCGACACCTACAAAAAAACCGCACAATGGTGTTGTCTCAGGCTGAACATCGGCACCGCCATGGACGCGCTTCAATTCCTCGTTGCTTAGTTCTATTAGTGCCTTGCCTGCAGGGTTCTCCATATCCAAGGAGAGTAGAGCAGCTTGACGATTCATAGGTTAACCTCCTCTCTTTGTTTTGCTTTGCTCCTTACGTCTCTAATCTTAATTTCGATTAAGCCGGTTGTGTACTACGCAAAATTGCAGTATTTTCCATATGCTTTTTGCGCTGCTTCACAATGTTGCCCCGCCAATAATTTGTGGTAATCCGAAGCTGGATTTTCGGTGCAAGCTGGACCAGTTGATACTAATATGGAACTTGAAAAATGAATTGTGGAAGGAGAGCTGATTACTATGCATTTAAGCGAAAAGGAAAAGGAAGTGGCTATTCTGATTGCCCAGGGGATGAAGGATGTCGAGATCGCACAGAAGCTGTACATCAGCCGTAGGAGAGTTGGTGAGATTGTTTTTAGAATCAAAGATAAATGGGGGATATTTTCACGGGTCGAAATAGGGATCATGGCTTACCATTTTGGATGGATATTCCCTCCAGAGTCGGCTTTAGAGGTTGAGATGGCGGGGATGAACAGGAGACTTACTCATGTATAGAAAAGTACCGTTCATTGAACAAATGGAGGATTCCGAATGCGGGATAGCGTGTATCGCCATGGTGCTGGGCTATTATGGAACTTTTGTCTCCCTTCATGAGATCCGTGAACGGTACGGGATCAGTAGGGGAGGAAGTTCGCTCTTGCAATTAATCAATATCAGTTCGGGCTACAATTTGATAAGCAAAGCTTTCAAGACTGATTTTGAGCAACTTCTGAATTTACCGCTACCGGCGATTGCCCATTGGGAGGAGAAGCATTTCATTGTTATTGAACGCATAGGCAAACGAAGCGTGACAATTGTCGACCCGTCTTTTGGACGCAAAAAAATCAGCAGGGAAGAGGCACAGGGACTGTACAGCGGATTCGTTCTTTGCCTTGCCCCTGGCGAATCACTGGAGCCGAGAAAGACAAAAAGCAAGTGGAGTTTTTTTCTCACAATCGCGTTGAAGCAACCCAAATGGCTTTTGTATATTCTTGGCGTCTCTCTCGCTCTACAGAGCTTCGGCTTAATCGCTCCGAAGCTTACAGCCTACACTACGGACCATCTACTACTTAACTCCTCACAAGATAAAGCATCCATCATCGCTGTGGCATTACTCTCGTTGTTCATATTCTTTGAATTGTTCTCCATGCTAAGAGGTTGGCTACTAGCCAAATTGCAGTCGGCCATGGACTTGCTGATGATGGAGACGTTTATAGGCAAGCTGTTCCGGCTACCGTATTCCTTCTTTGAATCGCGAACAGGCGGCGAACTGCTCTTCCGTACCAATGCCAATGTGTATATCAGGCAGATTCTCTCTAACCGCATGGTAAGCATCATAATTGATTTCATTTTACTAATCTCCTATGCAGTCCTAATGTTCACAAGCTCGGTTTCGCTGGGAAGCATGGTAATTGGGGTGGGGATTGGGATATTCAGCATTTTGATTGTTACGACGATGGTGACACAGCAGTTTGCCAGCCGCGAAATTACCGAACAGAGCAAGACGCAGAGCTTCTTGGCGGAATGCATCTACGGTATAACGGACATTAAGCTACTGGGTGCTGAGAACCATTTGTTTGGCACCTGGGGCCGTTTGTTCCGCAATCAACTCCGTACAACACAGAAGCGTAATATTTGGATTTCGCTATTGGATTCTTTTTCTACTGGAATTCAATTCATTTTGCCGCTGCTGTTGCTGTGGGCAGGGAGTGGTGCAGTTATTCAAGGAGACATGACCCTGGGGGGACTGCTTGGATTCAATGCGCTGGCCGCCGCATTTATGATACCTATTGTTTCACTCGGGTCTGCTTATACCCAGCTATTGTCGGTAGGATCATACTTGCAAAGGATGCAGGATGTCGTCGAAGCAAAGCCGGAGCAGGAAGGGGGAGAAGCAGTGACGAGCTTGCAAGGGAGAATTGAGATGAACAACGTCTCCTACCGATATTCGCCCTTCTCCTCTGATGTTCTATGTAATGTGAATCTTGAAATTGAACCCGGTGAGAAGGTTGCCATTGTTGGTCCTTCCGGTTCCGGAAAAAGTACACTTATCAAGCTGTTGTTAGGACTGTATCGCTGTACCGAAGGAGAAATACGTTATGATGGTCGGCTAATAGATGAATTGGAGCTTTCTTCATTACGGCGATGTATCGGTTCTGTTCTCCAGGACACGAGGCTCTTTCAAAGAACAGTCGAGGAGAACGTTCGTATGCTGGACGAACATATTCCTTTGGAACGAGTTGTAGAGGCCTCCATGATGGCCAATATACATGACGAAATTATGAAGCTACCTCTTGGCTATGCTTCGGTGGTTTCCGAGAACGGCACAAGCTTGTCTGGAGGACAAAGACAGCGCCTGCTTCTGGCGCGCGCGCTCGTCAACCGTCCGCAGGTTTTATTGTTGGATGAGGCGACCAGTGCGCTCGACAATCTAACTCAGGCGGAGATCGATAGGGCGTTGTCGGTTATGAAATGTACGCGGCTTGTTGTTGCCCATAGACTAAGTACTGTCATCAATGCCGACCGGATTATTGTAATGAGCGAGGGGAGGATCGTCGAGACGGGAACACATCAGCAGCTTTTAGCGAAAAAAGGGCTATATTATCAACTTTATATGAGTGAGGAGGAAAAAGAACATGAACTCGCAATTTAAGTCGGAAGTGGGAAATAAGAAAGGGAACCGCAGACGGAAGATTATGTTTGTAATGGCGGTTGTTCTGCTTCTGGTAACGTCTCCAGGCAATAGTGGCGTACTCGCAGCGGTAATGGAGGAGACGAATGGTGCAAAGGCCGAGCAGAAATACGGAAATATTATTTCTCCGATGTCGGTCACAGATATCACGTACCACTCTCTGCAATCTCTGGGATGGGACGAGGGTATTACATCGGGAGATCCGCAGAGCCGGCTAATTATGTTTAAAGAAGGCAGATTGCCTGCATATCCGGAGGAATTGCTGCAGCAGTGGCCGGAGATTGAGATTACTCTGCTACCTGAAGTAAGCATGCTGAAATTGACTGGTTATTCGCTGGACCGCCTCCTGGATGCGGAAGCAGCGCTGACCGCGGCCTTTGCCTCTGATATTGAAGAGGTGGGAGAGGACCCTAAGATTATGATCAGTGATCATGCTGCGGACCCTTTGCAGGATGCCGGGATAGCTAGCAAAAAAACCTTTAATATCCTGAACTTGAACAGCTATATAGAGAAAACTGTAACGCAGTTTCCAAGTGCCCGCCGTCAAGAGGTAGCCGACAGCGTAGCGGGCTCATCGCCGCTTACTACAGGTGCTCTCTTATATCAAAGCTGGGGGTGGGATATTAAGGAGGTAACCGGAGACGGGCAAAGCCTATCCATGCAATCCGGAAATCATAATGTGGTCGTTGCGGTCATAGATAGCGGGATTGATGCCTCGCATCCAGATTTAAGCGGTAATATCGTTAACGAAGGGAGATCATTTGTACCTGGTGTCAACGATACCATAGATCGTCTCGGGCATGGAACGATGATTGCGGGCACGATCGCTGCCAATGGTCAGCTCTTGGGGGTTGGACCTAACCTGGGAATTTCGGCATATAAAGTGTTTGACGAGGGAGAAGCTGACAGCTCCTGGGTCATTGAGGCCATTATTCAAGCCGTACGTGATAAAGTGGATGTCATTAATTTGAGTCTAGGCACTTATAAATCATTGATTAAACGTGAGGATCAAGCCATCTTAATCGCTTATGAACGGGCTCTGGCTTATGCTTATCTGCATGGGGTTGTCGTCGTGGCTTCGTCCGGTACGGATGGCCTGGATATTAGCAACCCGTTGCAATTGGCTGAAAACTTGGGCTGGGGAAAGAATTTGGCCGTCCATGCTCCGGGTAGTCTCCCTGGTGTCATCACCGTATCGGCGACAAATCGGGAGCATGAACGAGCTTTTTATTCGAACTATGGCTTACGTAATATGATAGCCGCGCCAGCCGGTGATTATGGTAGCACATGGTTCACCAAGGGAGAGTTGAATCTATTAAGTATGTGTCTCACCACTTATCCTACTAACCTGCCTCAGTCGTATCTTAGCCAGCTTGTCGGATTGCCTGCAGGCTACGAATTTATGATCGGCACGAGTCTTGCCGCTCCCAAAGTTTCAGCAGCAGCAGCCCTGCTCATTGCGGAGGGACGGGAAAAAGGCAGACAAATGAGTCCGGAGGATGTCAAGCAGATCTTGTTCCGCAGTGCCACAGACTATGGAGCGACAGGTCCGGATACGGACTTCGGAGTGGGTGTGGTCAATGTATACGAGGCTCTAAAAAAATACATGAGAAAATAGGGGGAGGTTGAAGAGATGTATTTCGGAGTATTTGATGAGGAAAATGTAAGATGCTTAATTCTTGAGAAAGGTGGCCAATCCATATGAGTCAGGTCACGATTCTGTACGAGAAGGAGGCTGTTAATCCGGCGGATCCGCTCGAAGGCTTGCTTGCAGGACTAGGCGTTGAAGTGAGCACAGTAAGTGAGTTCGCGGATGTTAGCATAGATTCCGAGCTGGTTGTCGTGCTGCAGGCTGAAAAATGGGGGGAAGCGTTCAATACCTACGCACTGGAGCAGGGGATCACTTGGCTGCCTGTACAATTCTCTCATTCCACAGGCAGAATTGGCCCGATTATCGTTCCCGGTTATTCAGCTTGTTATGAATGCGCGCAGCGGCGCGGCAGCTCGAACGGCCTCGCTCCTCTGGAGGCGAAGGACATCATGTTCGATCTGTCTTGGTCTGTACTAAGCGGTGTAATCGCCATCGAGACGGCAAAATGGATCTCGCGCCATACGAGCAGCTTTCCGCCGTTATCGCTCGGTCATATGATTGATTTTGACGTCTTCCACCTGCAGGGGGACGTTAATCCGGTCTACAAGGTGCCGACCTGTCCTTCCTGCGGAGCCAGGAGCCAGGCTCATCTCGCCGCACAGTCTTGGCGCGAGTCGGACCTGGTGCTTGGGCCATGAGCCGTACGTTGATCCGAAGGTCGGGAGGGGCGAGGTATGCAGGCCGCCCTAGGACCGACAATGCCGCGGTTTCGGTTAAGCTTCAAGGCTTGACATCTACCGTGCCAGATCATTTGCGGAAGGCGATTAGTCCGCATGGGGGCATGGTCAGGGGATTAATGAATTTAAGTTCGGACCCTGGAGACCCCAGACTATATTTGAGTTTGGCCGCTCCGGCCAACCCGAAATTTCTCGCGGAGGGACAGCATGGTCTGATCGATTTCTTTGCCAGCGGAATGGGGTTGACGCTGGAGGAGGCCAATACGACCGCTGTTGCGAAAGCGATTGAGCGTTATTGTGCCGCTTATGTTATTCCGGAACGTCTGGTACTTGCGACTTGGCAGGAACTTGGCGAGGATGCGCTGCATCCGAATGAACTTCCGTTATTTACGAAAGAGCAGTACGAGCAGTGGCAATTTCCATATAGGCCCTTTACAGAGCAATCCAGGATTCGCTGGGTGCATGGCCGCAGTCTGACAACGGGGCGAACGAAATGGGTGCCGGCCGCGATCGCCTGGGACTCGTATGTCCCGCAGAGCGGGGATGAGGAAGCGATATGCTTCGGCCTCATGACCGGGTCAGCGGCGGGAACCACAAAGGAGCAGGCTATGATTGGAGGTCTGCTGGAGATCATCGAGCGGGATGCCTTCATGATTATGTGGTACAATTCGCTCTCGCTGCCGAGACTGGATACCCGCCATTTGCCCGTTATGGATCATTTCAAGGAGCTGCTCGATCCGAATAAATTCGAGTTAACGATGATCGATACAACGAGCGACATCGGTATCCCTTCCGCATTTGGTCTGCTGATGACCCGCGACGGCAAAGTATCGGTCGGAGGATCAGCCCAGCTATCGATGGAGGAAGCTGTATACAAGACGCTGCTGGAGATAAGCCAATTGTTCATCGGCAATAAGTCGCAAATGTACTCGAAATCGATCCCGTCGCTTCTGCCGCATCAGGTTACTGATTATGGATTGAGGCTGCCCTATTATGAACAGCCCTTTGCCCATGAAGAATTAGCGTTCACCACGGCTTCCAGCGAGTTCCGATCGATCCAGCCGGCTCCGCCTATTGCAGCGGGTACGGAAGCGGAGCGCCTTCAATATATCGTTCAGCAATTTGCGAATCGGAGACTTGAAGTGCTGTGTGTCGACTTAACCACGGACGATGTCCGTCAACTAGGGTTGCATGTCGTCAAGATGATCGTTCCGGGTACGGTCCAGCTACCGCGCAGCGAGAAGGAGCGGATTATTACCAGTGAACGGATCTATAAGACGCCGGTGGAGCTTGCACTCCGAACAGAGCCGATCCAGCCGCAAAATTTGAACCGCAGCCCGCATCCGTTTCCATAAAGATCACTAGCGTTCACTCATCAAATCATAAGGACGTGATACCCATGCAAATCAAATATATGGATTGGCGATCCGATCAGGATTTTGAGGAGGAGCATTTGGCGATGACTTATCATCTCAACTCCAATCATTATCCGCAGCTGGATGTATTGACCCGGTCGCGCATGAACATGCTGAAAAATCTGTTCATGCAGATGAATCAGGTAGTAACGCCAGCCAAGCGTTATTATGCCGCGGAGCGGTTCAAGGCCGATGAACTCTATCAAGAGGGCCATCCCTATATAGCCGAGCTGATCGCAAGCCTGGAGAAGCTGCAGCGCACCGCCGTTCCGTTCTGGGATTTTGAGAGCCTAAATAATCTGGGCCCAACCGATAAGCTGGACGCTCTCGATTTATATTTTCTGTCCAAGAGCCAGACCGGCGGCAACTACGAGCTCTTCTATTACAGTCCCGTGGAGAAGTTCGTAGAGTATGTCAAGGAAGAGGAGGATCCACGCTGGTGGAGCAAGGCTTATGACAAGAGCCTGGAATTTCACGATGGGGACTTGGCCTTGTTCATCACCGCGAATATGAACCGCAGCATCAGGCTGTTCGGAGAGCGGGGCTACCGCTTATGCATGCTTGAGGGCGGCCGGTTGACGGAGCGCCTCGTGCGCAGCTCGCAAGAGGGCGGAGGATCATCGCTCGTTCCGGTAATGACGTTCTATGATAAGCCAGTGCAGGAACTGCTTGGCGTGGATGGCTATTATGATGTCGTATTGTCGAGTCTTATATTTCGCGGGGAGGAATAGGGATGTACGAATATAAATTTGAGAGAGTTGATTTGCGCGGGATTATCGAGAATAAACCGGTCCAGGACTATCATGAGTTTGTGCATGAGCATGCCAGACAGGGATGGAGACTGCTGCAAATTTTTGCCCCTAGTTTGGAACAGCGGGCCACTTCGAGCTGATCTTCGAACGGGAAGTTCAGTCCAACTAGGGCTTGCGTTATGCAGGAAGAAGGGATACGAATGAGCCGAATATTGCCTATCGTTATATCGCCGGAATCCAATGAACCCTTATATATTCAGATTCGGGAACAGGTTCGGGCCCTGATTGCTAGCGGCGACCTGCCGGATGGCATGATGCTACCCTCACTCCGTGAATTAGCCAGTGAGTTGTGCTGCAGCCTTGTGACCGTACGCCGAGTATATACGGACCTTGAGCGGGAGAAGTTGCTGACGGTCAGAAAAGGAATCGGCACCTTTGTCAAATTTGAAAATGGCTGCTTCGATCACGAATGGAGCTGCTCGCAAGTCAGTCGTGCGCTGGAAGGGGCTGTTCAGATGGCCCGGATGTATCGGATTACTCCCGAAGAGATGACGAATATGCTCCATCAGTTGTTATACTGCGATTAAATATAAAATATATAGTCCATTTTAGGAGGCCACTTGCGGCTTCAGGGCTCGCCATCGGAAATCAATAGAATAGAGCTTGCTTACAAAGTTTATTCGATGAATATTTCATGGGATAGACTTTTTTTTCTTGTAATTTTTTGTTGTTTATTTTCGTAAGGAAGAAGGGGTTAATTCGTAGATATGGAATACATATAAAGAATTGGATATTTTTATAATTCATTTCGTATGGAGGTTATAGTGTGGAACCATTTGCGGAAATACTAGAAATAGAGTTGCGCGAAAGTTTGAGAACCTATTTTAGTGTCCCACAGCTCTATGAACACGCACTCGCATGTCTTGAGGACAAAATGCAAGAATCTTCTATGCTGCTGGGCAGAATGACCGTACTTCATTATAGGATGTTCGCAGGTGGAGACACAAAGGACATTTACCGAGCAGCTGCGGCGATCGAGCTGATGATGCTCAGCCTGGACATCATCGATGATATACAGGATAAGGATAACGGTAAGATGGCATGGAACCAGCTTCCGTCCGAAATCGCCCTGAATATCGGGATCGGTATGCTGACACTTTCAGGGGAGCTTATTCTATCAACCGGATTCCCGGATGAACGGAGATTAGCGGCGGCGCAGCTTCTTAATCAAGGGATCCTCATCGCCGTGAATGGTCAAATGACGGATCTTTACAACGATATCAGTTCGGAAGAAGAGTACATTGAAATGGTATCGCAGAAATCGGCGTCCCTTCTCGTTACCGCTAGTATGATCGGTACTGTACTGGCGACTGGTGAATGGATCGAGGAAGTCAAGTTGTATACGGAACAGCTTGGTATCGCCGCCCAGATTAAAAATGACATTCGCGACTTGCTAAACTGGGATGACAAGAATGACTTTTTGAATCGGAAAAAGACGCTCCCGACGCTGTACTTGCTGCAATCCGTCTCCGAAGAGGAGCACTGGATCATCGATTATTTCGAGGGGCGTCTTGATTTTGCCGATGTCGTAGGACGCAGGCAGGAGGTTGAGCAGATGATAGAATCAACGGGAACGTTGATCTATACCTCCGTCCGAATGAGGACGCATTATTACCGTTATTTGGAGCATATCGAACGTCTTAATCTGGAGCCGCACTGGAAGGAGAAGATGCTCTCTTTTGCCGAATAAAGGCTGACTGCTGCGGGATATCGAGGAGCTTGCGCCCCTATCTAATCAACCGCAAATGGCGGCCGCAAACCCACGCAAGTCCCGCAAAAAGGTTTGCGGGAAATACGGGAGTGGTTGTCGTTTCCAACGTCTGAAATGACCTGTATATTGGGCTTAAGAGGAAAACCTCTTAATCAAATAATCCAATTGGAGGGATTTAAGATGTTGAAGGAACTGATTCAAGCTATGGTAAAAGACTCTGGTGCAATGATGAATATTCAGGCAGGACAGCTTCAATTGGCAGGCATGAGTGCCGTCGAGCAAAGAGCATTAATCGATGTGCTTAAAGACCAAGGAGATATGAGTAAAGAGCCGCTTCGCTTTATTCCATGGTGCTAATAACATCATTCTTATAAAGAATGCAGATTAAGTGAACTAATCTAAAATGTGAGGGAACAACATTGGCACATAAACCAAAAATGTCGATATTAATTGTTCTAATTAGCATTCTTGTAGGATATTTGTCTTTCTCCATATATAAGAATCCTTTTATCGGAGCGCAGGTTGCTGATAATGGGGAAGGACAGTATGTAGTCACAGATTTCTCTTCCAAGAGCAGCTGGGGGAACGGGAGAATATTAGTCGGGGATACGATTCTTGAGGTGAACGGCCAGCCGGCGAAGGATTTCTTCACGATCAAGACATACGGCTTGCTGGAGAGGGCATCATCAATAGTTCTGAACCGGGCAGGTGAGGATGGCACACCAAACTTTATTTTGCTTCATGTATCCAATAATCTGTCGTTGAATGAATTGATGATCCAGCTTATCTCGCCTCTGATCTCCGTACTTCTATTCTCCGGTCTATCCTTCTTCGTATATCAGAGGAAGAAGGGCGATCCGGCGGCCATTCAGTTGATTCTGTTCTTCTTATCTATCGGAATCGCTTATTTAAGTTCGCTCTCTTCTGGAAGAGCTGACCCGGTGGGCAGACTGACCATGACGTTCACCATTCTCATGGTGCCGATCTTCTTCTTGCAATTTATGACGTATTATCTGGATCGCTATCAGGAGAAAATGATTAGTCGCTATTCTCTAGGGTTTTTCTATACCGTAGTTTGTATCGTTCTTGGACTCAATATATGCAAAATTATATTTAATTACGGATCGCCAAGTGTCATATCAACCTTGATACTGATATATTTCATAGGAATTAATATTTACATTGTCTTAAGATTGGCGCAAAAGTTTATTGCTCATCGCCACGGACCGTTGAAGTCTTTATTCAAATTAATTTTGATCGGACATATAACGGGCTTTTTTCCGTTTGTATTTTTGTTTGCTGTTCCTCAGTTGTTTGGCATATCCTTTTTATCGCCGGAAATCGCTGCGGTATTTCTCTTGACTATTCCAATTGTTTATTTGTATATGTTTACGACTAAGCAGTTGTTCGATATTGATTTTCTAATCAATCGGGTTTTCTATTACGCCAGTCTGTCATTTTTGCCTACGCTTGTAATTTGTTTGCTGACGGTTCTCATTATGAATCAGGATAATCAATCCTGGGTCAAATGGAGCCGGTTGTTCCTCGCATGCTATTTATTGATTACGCTGATGCTGTTCCTGAAGGAATATGCCGATCTTAAGCTGCGTCCCAAGCTCAATAAGGATCTGCATAATTTTCAAGGCAGCCTCAATCGGTTTTCTGCTCGAATATCACGCGTTATGAAGCGATCCGATCTGGAACGCGTATTGGAGCAGGAAATCTATAATGTGCTACCGGTCAAGAAAGTCGCATTCCTTGAGATCGATACGGATCATTTTATGGATTTTAAGCTTAATGAATCACTTGCCGATATTCAGGATTCTGTCATTGAAGCGGTTCAGACCTCAGCAGGCCATTTGATGATCGGAAGCGTACTGAATGTGGAGAGGGGCATTTGCGTGATCGCGGGGAAGAAGCAGAATATTCTGCACTTGATGTGGCTGGATGTGAAAGGGAACAGGACCAGATACAATCTGGATGAACTGGCCTGGCTGCGGACATTAGCCAACTACAGTGCAATCGTATATGAGAATTTGTATTTGATCGAGAGCCTGGTCGAGGAACTTGAGGTAGAGTTCCAGAAGCATAGGGGGGCTGACTCCTCTCCATGGCTGCTTCGACTAATATTCAAGCTTGCCGAGAAGGAACGGCGCAAGCTGGCTTCGGATCTCCACGATTCCGCGCTTCAGGATCAATTGATCTGGTATCGTAATCTGGAATCCGCGATGCTGGACCATGATATGTCGTCAGAGCTTCATCAGAAGCTGGTCGATGTCAGAGAAGGCCTACTGGACGTTATCCATCAGATTCGGGAGACATGTAATGAGCTGCGTCCGCCTCTGCTTCAGGAGATGGGAATTGTTGAAGCTCTGCAAGGGTTATTTGAGCAGGCGCAGATCCGCTCCAATTATGTTATCGATTTTCAATCCGACTCATTTATGGCGGATATTAATGATGAGCAGATGCTCACGATATTCCGTATTGTACAGGAGTTGCTCCGTAATGCCGGCAAGCATGCCAAGGCCTCTAATATTATCATAACTCTGGAACAAAAGAGTGATATACGGCTTTTCTATAAGGATAACGGGATCGGGTTGAAGCTGGAGGATCTCAACGATTCTTATCAGCATATGGGTTTATCAGGCATCAAGGAGAGAGTGCACAGTCTTGAGGGAGCGATCGATTTCAGATCAGAACCCGGAGAAGGGCTTGAGGTTCAAATATCATTACCGCTAGAGTCAGCAAGTATGGACAGAGAAAGCGAGGAGGATACAGATGGTTCGAATATTGCTGGTTGATGATCATCCCTCAGTGGGCGAGGGAACGAAAAATATGATTGAGCAGGACCCTGATATGAAGGTCACGGTGCTTATGTCTGCGATGGAAGCGATGGAACTGGTTGAGCAGGAGAGCTTCGATGTGATGCTCTTTGATTTGAACATGCCTGTGATCAGCGGGATTGAGCTAACGAAGCGAATTATGAAGGTCAAGCCGGAGAGCCGCGTTCTGATATATACAGGGTATGAGATCAGCCCCAATTTCAACATTCTCGTGGAATCGGGCATCAGCGGCGTGGTCAGTAAGACCGCGACCAGAGAGCAGCTGCTGAATGCGATCCGTTGTGTTCTGCGCGATGAGGCAGTGATTCCGGTATCGCTGCTGCGTCAATTGCGGCGTAGAGAAATTCGCCTGAACCAGGGGCGGGAAGAGAAGTCGATGGAAGAGGTATCGATCAATGAGCGGGAGCAGGAAATACTCCAGGAGGTCTCGAATGGGAGCAGCAATAAGGAGATTGCCTCCAAGCTGTTGATGAGCCAGCGAACGGTCGAATATAATCTGACACGCATCTTCGAGAAGCTTAATGTGCGTTCACGATCGGAAGCGATTGTGGAGGCCAGACGGCTGGGGTTAATTCACTCCAGTGAGTTCGTATAAAAACGCAAAGAGAGAGCCATCCCATCGGATGGCTCTTCATGATATTAGGCAAGCCCATAGAAGCGGCGGGTGTTATCGTACAGCATCTTTCGGGCCTCCTCCAGCGGTATGCCCCGAATATTCGCCCAGGCCGCTGCCGCGTCATTGACCATCTTGGGATGGGTAGTCTGTCCACTAAAGGGCCCTTCAAAAGGCCACGGGCCGTCCGTCTCCACCATCACCTGGTCAGTCGGATAGACGCGGGCCAGATCGATAATTTCCTCTTCATATAGAATATCAGGAGTGAATGACACGTAATAACCGGATTCAGCCATTCTTGCAATCGTCCTGGCCGATCCTTTGAACCAATGGAAATGCGCCTTCTTGATCTCATATTGCTCCAAAAGATCACAGACTCGGTCGGCATCATCATATACGGCATGTAAGACAACAGGTTTATTATGCTTCTTCGCGAATTGCAGCATGATCACAAGTAGTTGGATGTACGGCTCCAGGTCAAAGGGCTTACCCTGCTCTGTAGCCTCCAGCCGTGAATAGTAAGGTAGGCCGATCTCGCCGACCGCAATCATCTCTGCGGTATGCTCATCCATCCATTGCAGCAGCCACTGCAACTCGTCCTCGGAAGGTACATTCTGCTCCGGATGATAACCGAAGGCCGGGTATAGAAATCCAGGATATGATTCGGCGAGCTTCAGGTTCTCCTGACTGGAGTCCAGATCCTTGGAGACGGCGATCATGGCCTCGATGTTATGCTCGCGCATTTCTTGTATGATAGCTGTCCTCTCGTTCGCTTCATACATCTCAAAATGAATATGGGCATCCATCAAAGGCTGCCGCTCTGGCTTTATTAATGGTGAAAGATCTGAACTCATCAGCGTGTTCCTTCCTTTCCTGAACGTTCATTTTCACCTTTTACTATACAATTATG
>NZ_BAAACX010000019.1:0-600 GCF_039521865.1 Paenibacillus motobuensis
TGACCAGCGGATTTGTATCGTATCATCTTCAACCTTACTAATCAAGCGGTAAGTCTTGGAAATGATATGTTATGGTGGAGACAAGCGGGATCGAACCGCTGACCTCCTGCTTGCAAGGCAGGCGCTCTCCCAGCTGAGCTATGCCCCCATACTCTACCCCAAAAAGTGACGACATGCTACGAAGTTTATTCCGATTACTTTTCGGGGACCCGTAAAAACATGAAGCTAAGTTATGGGATTTAGATGGTGGGCCCTAGTGGACTCGAACCACCGACCTCACCCTTATCAGGGGTGCGCTCTAACCAACTGAGCTAAGGGCCCATAACTGTTATTATATTGTGCTTACCCTAGAAGGGTTAGCGCTTGGCGACGTCCTACTCTCCCAGGACCCTTCGGTCCAAGTACCATCGGCGCTAGAGGGCTTAACGGTCGTGTTCGGGATGGGTACGTGTGGAACCCCTCCGCCATTGCCACCAAACGCATGAGAGTTGAACTCTCAAAACTGACCAACGAGTGAGCTAAAAGCTTTACTTCGTAAAGCTTGCTTCGGAAGCATACTTCCTGAAGACTTTTGAATGTTTCCGTTACAGGAAACGATTC
>NZ_BAAACX010000020.1:0-59944 GCF_039521865.1 Paenibacillus motobuensis
ACTTGATGTGAAACCCGCTCACTCGTTGTTCAGTTTTCAAAGATCAACTTCGTTTTCAGCGTCGCTTTCGTTCTCAGCAGCGACCTTTATAATATATCATGTTCGCCTCGTTTATGTCAAGAAGTTTTTTTAACTTTATGTTTTTGAAGTTATCAGAACAGCTTGACCTCTTAGAGAAGCGATTAATAATGTACCACAGAACGGATTGCTCGTCAACAGTCAAATCATAGTTAATTTTAACCCTAATAGAAGAGCCACCCCTGGCAATCCGAGCACAAACGCCGTACTAATTGTAATCGGGTTCAGAGGGATGTATGCCTCGGTCAACAATCCGGAGAAATTCACGATATAGATCCCTAGCGCAGCCAGGACAATATGTAGCCCCACCCGGGTTAACCATGCTAGGCCTAGCTTACGTGAAAAGACGACATACAGCAGCAAGAGCAAAGAAACAGCTAAAACACCTATTAAAATAATTCTCACCGTCTCGTCCCATCCTTTCCTTAAAAGGTTGTTCAACAAACCCACTTTTGATAAGAAAACCGATCGAAGTCATTCAAGGAGGAGCGACCGCGATTCAAAGGTAGGTTTTCTTGCGATATAGAATTTCATCAGCACGCTGATAACGAATAAATTCTATATAACACGAAGTAACACTGAGAGCTTATTCGCCATCGAATCTTGAATTCACCCGGGCCTAAGCGGATGCTTACGAAGTCATGTTTCCTCCGGAAACTTCTCAGGTGCTCACGTACCAACTACGTACGCTCCGCTCCTCATGCCCTAGCTTCATTCAACTGAAGCGTTTTAAAAAACTCACATCGGAAGCATAAGCTTCTGTGCTGAAAACCGATCTTTTTGAACACTCACTTTACTCAAAATAGGAACCATATTGGAAGGCATCCCATCTAACATTAGCATGCTTAGCCCGTTTAAGCTCAATTTGATACCTTCTCTCTGCGGCCTCCAGCGTATAGATGGCCACATCAATATTATCCTGACCCACCGCCTCCTGGAATGCCATATAGGCCCACTCCCACTCCTTACGAGCCTTATTGACCTCATGGTAGAGCATCCTCTTATACTCTTCCTCCTGACCCGGCTCCAACGTTACGGACAGTAGCTCCTTGCTCTCAGCATTCTTCTGTCTCATGGCCGTTCACCCCTTCATTCCGGTTTATTCCATATGTATCGGGCGAGGGACAAACTTAGAACCAAAAACAAAAGAACCTTAATCCAAAAGAAGAGGTTATACTTCTGGATTAAGGTTCTCCATAAACGGTATAAATCAACTGAGTTCTCTTCGGCCCTCAAGCGCCTTGGACAAAGTTACCTCATCCGCGTACTCAAGGTCACCGCCAACCGGCAGTCCATGGGCAATCCGTGTAACCCGAATATCAAAAGGCTTCACCAGCCGCGAAATATACATAGCAGTGGCCTCGCCTTCAATATTTGGATTAGTAGCAAGGATCAGTTCCTTGACCCGTTCATCACTTAGACGAGTTAGCAGTTCCTTCAGACGGATATCATCCGGGCCAAGACCTTCCATTGGGGATATCGCCCCTTGAAGCACGTGATAGTAGCCGTCAAATTCCTTCGTTCTCTCCATCGCTACCAGATCCTTCGATTCCTGAACAACGCAGATCACAGAAGGATCACGAGTCTTATCCTGACAGATCCGACACGGATCCGTATCCGTAATATTGCAGCAGACGGAACAGTAATGAAGATTTCTCTTCACGCTGACGAGGGCTTTGGCGAAATCTATGACGTCATCTTCTTCCATACGCAGCACATGAAAAGCCAGCCTAGCCGCGGTCTTCGGACCGATACCTGGCAAATGTGTAAAAGCATCGATCAGCTTCGCGATCGGTTCGGGATAATACAATGGGAGTGTTCTCCTTCAATCTGGATTAAAATAGACCTGGAATTTTCATTCCGCCTGTAAATTTGCCCATATCCTGGTTAGCGAGTTCTTCGGCTTTGCCAAGAGCATCATTTACCGCGGCAAGGATAAGATCCTGTAGCATTTCCACATCATCCGGATCGACCGCTTCTGGCTTGATGTTAACGGACAACACCTTCTTATGTCCGTTCACTTGTACAGTTACAACGCCGCCACCTGCACTACCATCCACTGTCTTAGTGGCAAGTTCCTCTTGCGCCTTCAGCATTTGCTCTTGCATTTTCTTCACTTGCTTCATCATTTGGTTCATATTGTTCACGTAAGCCACATCTCCTTCAATTCAATAAGTGATTTAATTATGTGTTGTTAATCATACCAAAAAGTTACTCTTTAATCACGACGAGATCTTCGCCGAACATCTCTAGAGCCTCATCGACCCAAGGTTCCTTGCTCCCGCCCTGCTCTTCCTCATGCTCAAGCTCCAGAGGCTGCGCCGGAGCAGCCGCTCCACTCTGAATCGCTTCACTCCAGTCCTTAAGCATCATCGTCACTAGACGGTACGGCTTACCGAATTGGCGTTCCAGTACCTGCTCGATAACTCCTTTATGGGCTGGCTTCTCTGTTGTCTCCCGGTGAATCTCATTCTTAAATGCAACCAGAATAGAATCCTCCAGTACAGAGACAGGCTCTCCATTCATGAACCAGGCGTGTATCGTCACCTTCTCATCCTTAACGGCCTGCAGCACCTGGTGCCATTTGCTCTGAACCATTGAGGTATCCGAACCATCTTTCTGAGCGACGTACCGATCCATGCCGGACGGTATTTTGGCTGCTGAGGAGACACGTGGCGATACACTTCTGGACGATCGGGCTGAGCTTGCTTGGCTAGAAGCCTGTGCTCCACCTCCACCAGCCGCAGCCAGACCTCCCTGCAGCGCCTTCTCGAGCTTCTTCTCCAGCTCGACCATCTGCTGCTTGAGTTGCTTAATCTCCGAGGCTTCGACTACGTGAGCAGTGCTTCCCGCCCCATCTCCCGACACGGATTCCTGCTGTGGAATACTACAGAGCTTCAATAAAGCGACTTCGAACAGCATCTGCGGCTGCTGAGAATACTTCATCTCCGTCTGATAGTGATTCAATGTCTCAATAATCCGGAACAACTGTGGCCGTGAGAAAGCATGCGCCATCTCCCTGTAATCCTCTGGATCAAGCACACGCTCGGTCAGCTTGTCCGCCTGAGGAACTGTCTTGATCATCAGCAGATCGCGGAAATAATACATCAAGTTCTCCATGCACTTATCGGCGCTCTTACCTTCCTGCATGAGCTGTTCAATGATCTGCATCATGCCGCCGACATCACCTTCAATTAGGGTCTGAGCGAGCTGAGCGAACTGCTTAGACGGAATCCCACCAGTCAAGCTCATCACTTGCTCGTAAGAGACATGTCCATCCGTAAATGAAGCGATCTGATCCAAAATGCTAAGGGCATCCCGCATTCCCCCATCAGACAACCTGCAAATATACTGAATAGCATCTTCTTCGGCGGTGATCCCTTCTTGCTCGCATATCATCTTCAGACGACCAGCCTGCTCTTCCAATGAGACACGACGGAAGTCAAAGCGCTGACAGCGCGAGATTACCGTCGCCGGAAGCCGATGCGGCTCAGTTGTAGCCAGAATGAACATCACGTGTGGAGGCGGCTCCTCAAGCGTCTTGAGTAGCGCATTGAAAGCTTCAGTTGTTAACATATGAACTTCATCGATAATATAAACCTTTTGCCGCACTTCTGTAGGGGCGTACTTCACCTTCTCGCGAAGATCGCGGATTTCCTCGACCCCCCGGTTGGAAGCGGCGTCAATTTCAAGCACATCCATCACAGCGCCTGCGGTAATCCTCCGGCATGCTTCGCACTCATTGCAAGGCTCTGCTGCAGGACCCTTCTCACAGTTAACTGCTTTGGCCAGGACCTTGGCAGTTGTCGTCTTCCCCGTCCCGCGCGGTCCGCTAAATAAATAAGCATGCGATAGGCGCTGCTCACGAATCGCATTCTGCAGTGTACGGATAATATGCTGTTGTCCTACCATGTCTTGAAACGACTGCGGCCGCCAAGCACGGTACAACGCAATATGCTCCATTGCGGCACCTTCTTTCTATCCCTAGGGCGGCTCAGTCGCCGCCCTCTTATTATACTATACTCACGTGAACAGAAAAACTTCTATAAGAGGTTGTTCAAAAAGTCCGCTTTTGATAAGAAAACCTGATCGAAGCCATTCAAGGAGGAGCGACACATCGGAAGCATAAGCTTCGGTGCTGAAAACCGGCCTTTTTTGAACACGCACTATATGTTACCCATCAGTTATCTAAGAAGAAGTATCTGCCAGAGTAGCCACATTTCCATAAAAAAACATCTCTGTCCCAAGACAAAGATGTATTCTTATCCAATATGTAGCCGTGCACCTGTTATTGATCATTGCGATCCGAGCGGCACCCTTATGGCTCAACTCGGGACAGGCACTCCTCCGGCACATGAGTGGGACTGCTTATGGCTGCTTCCTTCCGGACCTGACCAGGTTCACAGTTACTCATTGCGGAGGACCCATCCGTCAACGTCTGCCATAAAGACCGGACCTCACATCGACAAGACCTCTAACAGGAATTCAACCTCGCTATAGCGGATTGCGAGTTACAGGGCACCGCTACCTCCCCATCTAGCACGGTGAAATTAAGTATATCTCATGCCTATCCAAATTGCAACCTAGGGGATAAACTTGGCTGCACAACCAATTCTGGCAGTAAATCTATTCTTCTAATGGTTGGTTCTCTTCGCTAGCTGGCTTCTTCTCCGATTCATAATCACCCTTACTGGATATCAGTGAATAACCTATACCCGAGTAGGTCTTAATCACTTCCTGATAGTGGTCACAGCCAGCCTGCTTCAGCTTCTTGCGGATACGAGCCACCGCTACTCTGAGATACTCGATTTCGTTGCTATAGTCCGGTCCCCATACGGTCGTCAATATCTGCTCATGACTAATAATCTTGTCCATATGCATCCCTAGAAGCTCCAGAATCAAATATTCAATATTCGTCAGCTTCACTTCATTCCCTTTGACATAGACACGCTTCTGGGCGATGTTGATCTCGAGATTATACGTCGTAATCCGGCTCTCCTCACGACTGAGTTCGTAATTCACCTTCGTACGGCGCAATACTGCCTTGACCCTGGCGAACAGTTCGTCCAGAGAGAATGGCTTCGTCAAGTAGTCATCAGCCTCCAGGTCGAAGGCTTGAAGCATATCGTCGGATGCGCTGCGCGCCGTCAAGAAGATTACCGGGACCTTGCTGAATTTGCGGAGCTGCTTCAATACCGTAAAGCCATCCATATCGGGCATCATCACATCAAGCAAAACCAGGTCAGGCTCATGCAAGTCGAATTGCTCCAGGAACTGTTCGCCATTGGAGAATGTACAGACTTGATAGTTAAAAGACAGCAAATTCGCTTTAATGAATCGTACGATCTTCGGTTCATCGTCCACGATTGCTATTTTATAGTTATTCTTCATCTTTACCTCCTATGGAACTTGAATAATCGGCAGTTTAACGGTAAAGGTGCTTCCTTCATTTAGTTGGCTCTTCACATAAATTTCGCCGCCATGCTCGCGGATCAATCCCTCACTGATCGACAGACCAAGACCGGATCCCCCGCTCTTTCGTGCCGCTGAAATATCAGCTCTATAGAAACGCTCAAATATTTTCTTCTGATTTTTCTCAGATATGCCGATTCCATTATCTGTTACTTCTATATAAATAAACTGGTCATCATGATAAATATCGACGACAATCTTCTTTTCCTTGGCATCATTATAAGTAAGTCCATTAATAATCAGATTGATCAGAACCTGCCTTACACGAGCTTCATCCCCGTATAATAACGGGAAGTTGGACGTCGTATCATAATTGAACACGATCTCGCCTTGGCTCATTACCTTCTCCGGAAGTTGATTCAACGTTCCCTTGATCAGTTGGAACAGCGGGAAGAAATCCTGATGCAACAGCAAGGTGCCTGTCTCAATCTTCTTCACATCCATCCAGACGTCAATCAGCTCCTGTAAATGAAGCACGTCCTCATGGATTCCTAACAGTAGATCATGAGAGAAGGACTCGTCCCATTTATTGGATGCCCCTCTCAAGAGAGTCTCCACACTTCCCCTGATATTGGTTAGCGGAGTCTTGAATTCATGGCTGGCGATCGAGATCAAGTTGCTCTTGATCTGGTCAACCTCATATTCCTTCGTAATATCCCGAATACTATACACATTACCCAAGGGCTCACTATTCTCATACACTGCAAATTTCTTAATTTCAAAGTAACGAATCTTTCCAGGAAGCTGCGCCTTGATTCGGATCGAAGCTTCATTCTGGGATGCGAACTCCTCAATATCGACCGATTCGAGTTCGTTAATCTGTATGAACATCTTAATGAGCTGGTTCTCATTAATAATCATTTTACCATCATTATATGTCTTAATAAATTGAACGAAAGCATCATTCTGATGAATCACATTCCTCTGCAAATTCAACAGAACAATCCCGTCTGACATACTCTTTAGCAAGTTGTCCAATTTATACAGCCAGTCTCTGTATAGATCCGAATTCAACTTCGCTTGGTATAAGGAACTGAATAGGTTGGAAAGAGTGATTAAGCGCTCCGACGGTTCATTCTTCGCTTCCTCATTACCTCCGTCATCAAATACGATCTTACCGTTCTCAACCTCATGAATTTGAATCGAATGAACAATTGGGTTCGGGTTCGGGATTCGTTCACGAAGGAAATCCTCCCACTCCTCCCCTTGATGGACAGCACCGCTAGCGGTAATCGAATAATTTGGGAACCAGCAGCTTACTTGATAATTTGTTAAGTTCTGAAACTCCTTCAGGCATTCTTTCAAGAAGAACTCCTTCCCAACAATCTGCGCATTTGGATTAAATCGATCATCCGTATCAAATTCTTCGCTCGCCGTCTTCTTCTGAGTCATTCGTCGATCTCCATTCTTTAAGACTGTTGTTGTCATTCTAATTAAATATTATAACTCAGGCGGAATTCTGTGAAGAGCAACAGAAATGGAAAAACTCCATATTCTCGGCGAAGAATATGGAGTAATCCTATTGTATCCGTATCGAAAAACTATGCGTTGACTTTAACTGTGCGTACCGTTTCAACCGTTACTTTACCGCTCTTGATGACGAACAATCTGGTCGGTACATCAATGATAGCATTCGTAATTGATTCAGAGTCGAGCAATACGAGGTCCGCATTATTACCCACAGCAATACCATAGCCCTTCAAGTCGAGAGCCTTAGCTGGATTCGTAGTAATCATCGGCAGAACCGTATGCAAGTCATCTGCACCGCCCAAATGGCCTACAGGGATAGCGATCATAGCCGTCAGCATCAAGTCGCCGTTACCATATGGTGTGAATGCGTTACGAATATTATTCGTCGCAATACACATATTTACACCGCCATCGCGAAGTGCACGGATAGGAGTAACTGTCCGGCGAACGTTATAAGCATCATTACGCGCTCCAAGATGCAGGTCTGTGCATGGAAGGCTCATAACGCTGATTTGCGCTTCATTCATCTTCTCGATGATTGGCAGCAATTGCTCACGAGGCATAGCGGCGATACTAGTCAAGTGACCTACCGATACTCTGCCTACGAAGCCTTCAGCGATAGTCTTCTCAGCAACATAGTCAATCGTAGTACCTTCTGCGTCATCCTTGAAGTCCTGATGAAGGTCGATAGGCTTATTGTATTTCTTAGCAAGCTCGAATACAAAGTCGATATGCTCTTTAGCTGAGATGTCATTGTATGGAACCCCACCAACGATATCGCAGCCCATCTCCATAGCCTCGTACATCATTTTATCTGTACCTGGAGCTTTGAAGATTCCCTCTTGAGGGAAGGCAACAACTTGAATGTCGATCAGGTTCTTATACTCTTCACGGAGCTCAAGAATCACTTCAAGTCCTGTGAAGCCCTGGGATGGATCGAATTCAGAATGAGTCCGCAAATGAGTCGTACCGTTCTTAACCAACATGTCTAAAGTTCTGCTGGCACGATCGCGAATATCCTGCTTCGTAAACGTCGGCTTCAATTGGCCTGTAACACGAATGGCCTCCTGCAATGTACCTGATTTGTTCGGCAGACGGTCTGCGATGAGCGCTTTATCCAAATGAAGATGGCTCTCAACTAGGCCTGGGATTAACACCTTACCGTTCGCTTCGATAACACGTCCTGCTTCTGCCTCGATATTCGCTTCTATTCCAACGATTTTCCCGTTGTCGATCGCAATATCACGGAGCTCCGCGCCCTCAGCAATTCTTGCCTTCTTAATCAAGATATCCATTGTTTGTTCCTCCCGGTTGAATAATTAATTGAGTAAATCCGAACGACTGTGACTTATCCGAAGATTAACGAAAGTACCAACAAGATGGCCATCGAGAGTCCTACCCACTTCGCATTGCCTTTAACGACTTGCAGAATTGGAATCTGGAACCCGGACGAAAGAGCTTGCATGGTAATGTTAACGAAGCTGAGTTGACTTCCAAGACCTACACCCATAGCTACAAAACCAAAGGCAACAGGCGAGAATCCGAGTGTTACAGCAATCGGCAGTACCAAGGTCAGAATGGAACCAACATATGCTCCGGCTGGAATACCAACCAATATACCTGCCAGTACGGCTACAGGAACAACGATAGCTGTAGGAGCCTGACTTGCTACGTTCGAGATCGCTGCAAAAGCACCGGTCTGACCGATCATATTAATGAACGCCAGGAAGATACCTACGCTGAACAGACGTGTCAAAATATAAGTTGAACCATCAACCATCGCCTCAAGCGATTTGTTTAGTGTGAATTTCGTGCAAAGGAAAATCAAGAACACGGTCAACATGGTGTACACGAGCGGTGTAAACAAGCTATAGCTAATTGCTTTATTAATGATTGGTCCGAGAATAACCGATCCGAGCAAGAAGATTGCCGGGATTGTCATTTTGAACAATTGCTTGTTGTTCATTCCGGCAAATTCGCTGCTCTCTTCACCTACGAAGAGTGCCTTTCTTCGCTTAGCCCCCCAGAATGCGATAGCAATACCAAGGATAACGAAGCCCAAAGTGAACAGACGCATTTCAGCTACATAGTCGGCTACTGGAATGCCGGACAACTTCGAGACGATTCCAGACTCCAGCGATGCAGGAGATGTTGTGAAGCTGACTGCAGATACGATAGACATCGCAGCAATAACTTCTGGAATAGCGCCCAATGCCGCCATCGCTAGTGGTGCGATAACCATCGCGCTTCCGCCGCCGATACCTGACATATAAGTTGCTGCAGCTTGCAGCAGAACGATAAATGCAGCGAAGATTTCTACACGTCCCTTAATCCCTCTACGAACCAGGGTCAAGGCCGAGGTATAACCACCTGATTTAAACACAGCCATCGCTACTGCCGAGTTAATGATCGGCACGGTAATCGAGAGCATACCTGGAATCGAATCCAGGAAGGCCTGGTTGGCCTCAGTCAAGGATATGCCGCCGATGATCATCGCCATCACGCCGCCGACCAGACCAGCTGCGATCATATCAACCTTCATGAACAGCAGGACCAGAATGACAATCAGGGGCAGAATCGTTAAAAGCGCGTACCATCCGGTAGGAGTCGGTACATCAGCACCAATAGAATCTGCCGCGAAGGCTTGCATAGGTAGCATGAGCAAGAACATTGCCAAAGTAAATAATGACGTTAAAAAGTATTTTTTCGTCTTCATGGTATGCACCTTTCTATGCGAGTTTGTGATTCATTGAATCTGCATTTGGAACTAACCAAGTACCTGATTTGCCTTCCAGTGCATCTTGCAATTTATCAATTGAAGTAATGATGACATTTTTACCGCCGCTCTTCAAGAATAGAATCGCCGCTTCGATCTTAGGACCCATGCTGCCTTTCGGGAACTGCCCCTCATTCAGGTAGCGGGTAGCCTCATCCAGCGTAATACGATCCAGGTTCTTCTGGTCCGGTTTACCGAAGTTAATTGCAACTTGAGCAACACCAGTCAGAATGAACAAATAATCAGCTCCGATCTCTGCAGCGAGCAAGGCGCTGGCAAAGTCCTTGTCCACGACCGCTTCCACACCTTTAAGCTGTCCGTTCTCCTCTACGACAGGGATTCCTCCCCCGCCCACAGTAATAACCGTCAAGTCCTTGGATAGCAGTGCTTCAACGGCTTCCTTCTCAACAATCTTGGAAGGAATCGGTGATGGAACAACATGTCTGTAACCCCGGCCGCTGTCCTCAACGTAAGGGAAAGCTCCCCCTTCAGCAAAAGCCTGATCCAAACTTTCCTTCGTATAGAAAGGACCGATTGGCTTGGTTGGGTTATGGAATGCTGGATCGTTCGCATCAACTTGCACTTGCGTTACTACCGATACAGCCTTCTTGTCCAATCCGCGGCTAGCCAGCATATTTGTAATCGTTTGCTGAATTAAATAACCTAAATTCCCTTGCGATTCAGCCCCATATACATCGAGAGGAAACATTGGAATAACATCGGCGGACAATTTCGCCTTAACTAATGAATTACCTACCTGCGGTCCATTGCCATGTGTGACAACAACTTGATGTCCTTGTGCGATCATATCAACAATGGGTTCACAACTTGTTAATATATTCACTTTCTGCTCGGCAATCGTACCTTTTTGACCCTCTTGGATGATGGCGTTTCCACCAATTGCAATAAGCATTTTACTCATAATAACCTCTCCATATTGAAACTAAATAAGATAGCTATCTATACCATAATCATACGTACGAAAATTCCTTAAATCTAATCAAAAGTTCATTAAAATAACCGGCTATTCAGCTTCAAAAAAATAAAATAAACATAACAAAAGTTGTTATAAAACGACCACATTACCTTAATGTGAATGAAGGGAGCACAGGAACAATATTTAGGGCGAGTTATGAGAATTCTGAATTCATAGCTGAACGACTCTCTCCCGTAACCCGCCCCTTAGGTACATTACAAATCTATAACAATCCACATGACATGACGGCAAATAAAAGTCCGAAATACGTATCCATCCCAGAACTACTGCCTACATTTAATAAAGCTGTTGCACATTCTTCAAAATCATAATCCGGTTCATTCAGCAGCGCGGCAAGTATATCCAGAATTACTGTGCTGAAATAGCCCTCGCATGCGCTGTAATAATAGTTGGCACTAACCTGTGTCGTTAAGCTGGGTAGCTTCCCGATGATTCTGCTTATCGCCCAGGATACCCCGGAGTCTGCTTTGCCGAGTATTCGCTCGATGGCCATAATACCAACGAGGAAGTCATCGCCGCTTGGTGTCAACCCTTGCCCCCGACCGATAAAATATTTGATCAAGTCGATGTTTATCTCATGACCCGGTTCTTTGATGGCCTGTGATAAAGTTAATAAACGGCGCTCCAACTCCGAATTTGCTTCCCGGGTCTCAAGCAGTGCCAACGCATCATTTAAGGTCAAACCTAGTCCCAGCTCTTTGTTCATGCTTGTGGCTAAATCACGCATCTTCGGAGCCCATTCAGATAACCGAAGGTCCGGCTGTGCCCGCAGCTTCAAAGAACAATCGAAGGAATCCATCAATGAGATGTGAATGTGAACATTGCAGTTCGTAAATGAGAGCTGCTGCTGCTCGCGGTTCCACACAACCTCCTCGCCGATGAATGTCTCAGCAAGCAGACGATCGTATAAATACGACTCGATGTGGATGCCGAATGGTACTCCATTGCCATATTCCGTTCCTACAAAGACAAGATATTTACCGAAGGCTATATTAAGTCCATTGGTAAATATGCTCTGAACAACTCCAAAGCTCCTCGTCTGGCTCAGAAAAAACACCGATGCGCTATACCGCCCTCTAGATATGAACGTAGCTGGATAGAGCATTAAACTTCAATTCCCATTTTCTCCGCATAGGCGATCAACGCCTTCTCGAAACAACCGAATGGAACACGAACCGTACCTGCGCCAACCTGGCCTACGCCTGCTTGTTTATGCGCAATGCCGGTATTAATGATCGGTGTAATTCCTGTCTCTACGACTTTGCGGATGTCGATTCCCAGACAAGTGCCTTGGAAGTTCCATGTAGGAATCGCATAGTTGGAGTTGTAAGCAATACAAATTTCGCTCATCTCATTGCTGATTGCCAGTGCGTCATCAAATCCGCCTGCACCCACAAAACGGGTTACCCCAGGAGCTGCTACCATCGCCATAGCGCCGACACCAAATGTCTCAGTGATTGCGGAGTCACCCATATCCGGGTTCGCGTCATCTTGAGTATAGCCAGTAAAGAACAGACCTTCCGGTGTATTAACAGGCGCTGTGAACCATTGGTCACCAAGCCCCGCCACACGGATTCCGAACTCATGACCATTACGAGTCATCGCGGTCACGATCGTGCCGTATTCAATAGTACGGGAAGCATCCATAGCCGCTTTTGCTGAAGCCATCATAATGTTCAAGAAGAACTGGTCCGTATCAGCAAGGAACTTCATAACATCATGCTTCGTCTTCTCATCCAAATTGGCGATCGTCAGGTAAGGGGCGACCTCTTTAAGGAAGACTAGCGATGCAGCAATATTACGTTGGTGGAATTCGTCACCCATCGTAATTGCCTTACCGATAATAACGTTCACGTTCAATCCGCCATCCATCAATTTCAGAACCTTGGACAACGTTGGAGCGAGTACGTCTCTCATCCAGTTCAAACGGTTGATAACTTCTTCGCTATAAGCGCCGAAACGAAGCACTTTACCAATACCTTCGTTCATCGTACAGTAAGCACGGTTGCCATGCTCTTTGTTCTCAACAACCAATACAGGCATATTGGCAGACGTGATCCCACCCATCGGCCCTACGGCAGATACGTGATGACAAGGAATGAATTGAACTTCTCCGCCCTCCAACATTTTCCGTGCCTCGGTCTCATCAGCAGCCCAGCCTTCAAACAAGACAGCGCCGACACACGATCCTTTCATTGGGTCTGTCATATTCTCCCACTCCATTGGCGGGCCTGCATGAAGCAGGACTTTCCCGTTCAGTTCAGGAATGACCGATTTCGCCGGAACAACGTCCAATAGGAATGGCTGTGAATTTTTAATTTTCTCAATAACCGCTTGATTGGCCTCATCAATGGTTGAATACATTCTTATCACCCCATGTTTTATTTTTCTTACAATGTGTGTTCAAAAAGTCCAGTTTTCAGCACCGAAGCTTATGCTTCCGATGTGCGTTTTTTCAAAACGCTTCAGTTGGATGAAGCTAGGGCCTGAGGAGCGGAGCTACACGTTTTCGTAGAAAACGACCTCGGAAGCATTTGCTTGTTCTGGGTACGTGACCGGAAGGCCCGGCTGAATTCAAGATTCGATGTCGAATAGCTGCTTGATTTTACTTCGTGATCAAAAGTGGACATTTTGAACAACCTTACATTTTATTGAGGATGCTCAAGATCTTTCTCAACTTCTCGTTGCCGCCAGCTACGGGTCTCCAATCGAACTGGACAACGCGGCTGCCTTCTGTCTCCAGATTGTCAGCGAAGCTGCTCAGACCAATATTGATCACACGAGGCTTGGAATCGAGCAATTGCTTCAATTCTTCGGATGGTGCAGCAACAGTTACGCTAGGCAGATCTACCTCTTGAACCGGAAGCTCTCTTGAGCCCACTTGAACTTCATGACCAATAATGTGAAGTGCAGTACGTACAGCACTGAAGTTGCTGTCTGTAATAATTGCGCCAGCTTCTTGCATCAGCTTCAATTGCGTATCATATCCCTGAGGATCGTTCTTCGTTCCGCAAATAGAGCCCACAAAATACAACCTACGGCCTTCGTTCGCCGCTTCTGCGATCGCTCTCTTCACAACTTTGGATAGAGGAGTAGCCATATCTTCATGCGAGCCATAACCCAACACAAGATCAAACAGAATAACCGCAACATCGGATTGCTTAGCTGCCTTCTCAATGAATTGGAAGCGAGTCGTTCCATCGATCATTGGGTGAGGACGGCCTTGCGTATACATATCGTCACCAAGGTCAATGACTTCATGACCGTCATATTGCAGCAAATATCCTTCGTCGTGTTTATTGTCCTTGTCCGCATGAAGGGATTCTTTCATGATCGTAGCTGCTTCATAGGCAAGTGTACCGCCCGTATACAGACCACGGATCTTCGTCTGACCTGCTGCCAGTCCAAGATCTGCAGGCAATGCAGCTTCAGGAGCCACTTCCAGCTTGGAGCCTTTTGCCAATTCAACCGCCATAATCGCCGCTTCTTCAAGCGTATGAGCAAATTTAATTGTCGGCAAATTCGATTCAGGCTTCTCGCCCATAAAGATGGCTACAACTGGCTTGCCGATATTCGCCAATAATGCAACTACTTGTCCGCGTACTTTCGGTGCTGGTGGTTTAGAAATAACAACCACTACTTCTGTATCCGCATTGTTGGCAAGAGCACGGATTCCATCCAGCATAGTAGTCGCTTCAATCTCCTCAGACAGGTCGCGTCCACCAGTTCCAAGCGCATGGCTGATACCCGCACCCATCTTGTCAATCAGCGTAATTACTTCTTGAATTCCTGTACCTGAAGCACCAACCACACCGATATTTCCTTTATTTACGACATTAGAGAAGGCGATAGGTACTCCGCTAATAACAGCGGTACCACAATCCGGTCCCATTACGATCAGGCCCTTTTCCTTCGCAAAATCTTTAATACGTTTCTCATCTTCAATCGCTACATTGTCGCTGAACATGAAGACATGGAGCCCGTTTTCTAGCGCGCTCATCGCTTCTTCAGCAGCGTATTTACCCGGGATCGAAATTACGGCCAGATTAGCATCCGGCATAGCCTTCACGGCACGATCCCATGTTCTAACTTTTTCTACTTTATTGCTAGCAGATGCAGTTGCTTGATTCTTCAAAAATTGCTCTACTTCTTCAAGAACGGTACTGACAATCTCTCCATTTTCAGCATCGATGGCGATGCATAGATCACTAGGTGCGGCCTTGTCGAGCTCAGGCGTGTACATCCCCGTATTTTTCATAATGTCAATGTTAGCCGGGGTTCCCATCATAACAGAAACCTGATTTACACCTTCAATACCAGACAGCTTATTGGACATAAGCATCAGACTTACGGAGTCTTGATATAAGTTTGGCTTAATGATAATGTGCAGCAAGCCAATCCCTCCTAATTCATGTAGTTAGCAATTACAAATTCATTGTACCTGTCGGGCCATAACAATCGCATAAATTCTAAGAGCAGTACATTAAAAATAGATAAACCGCTCTCATTCCTCTGAAACTATCAATATCAGGAAAATATTGATATATTTATAGAGTATAGTCTCGAAGGATTTGGTAGAGGGAGGAAGTTCACTTTGAAAATGAAAAAACTTGGGACACTAATATTGGGGGTCTCCTTATTCGCTGCTACCCTGTCAGGTTCATATCCAGCAAGAGCAGAAGCGGCATCATCGGTACAAATTTTGCTTGACGGTTATCCATTGTCCTTCTCTGGAGAACCTATAGTACTCAAGGGAACAACTATGGTACCTTTCCGCTCGATCTCCGAAGCGTTAGGTATCGAGGTGACCTGGAATCAGGCACAGAAGACCATTACAGCAATCAAAGGTGCGGGAGATGATTCAGTTCAAGTTGTACTTACACTGAATAACCCGGAGGCAATGGTAAATGACTCTTCCGTCAAACTGGCTGTAGCCCCTATATCACAGAATGGCACCACATTGATTCCGCTCAGCTTCTTCAGCCAACAATTTGGCGCCAAAGTAGGATGGAACCAAGCAAGCCGTACAGTATCAATCACTTCACCACCGAAGAAGATGTATACGCTTGGCTTCTATGCAATCTCTTCATTCTCCGATGTAAACGCGGTTACTGAATTTAACGCTGTATCTTATGGGTGGAGCAGGATCGATGAGGATGGGAAGTTTACTACTAAAGGGAACGTGTTTCAAATTCCTCCGGCTGCCGGTGATATAACTCCTGAAGTTCTAGTTAGCGATGCAGCCAAGGCAGACACAACTCCTTATCTGATGGTCTACTCGAGTGATGTCAAAGGGGAATTAACAAAAATCATTGAGGATCAGACCTACAGGGAACAAGCGATAGCAGACATGGTTCAAGCGGCTATCGATTACAATTTTCAAGGAATCATGCTCGATTTCGAGGGTTTGGGACTAACAACGGATAAGGAATTAACTCGTTCCTCCTTCAACACCTTCGTCAAGCAACTTGCCATAGCGACAAAAGCGGCTAACTTGAAATTATCGCTGGCTCTGCATCCGCTTAATTCCTCCTATAAAGGATATGATTATAAGATGCTCGGTCAATTAGCGGATGAACTCGTCATTATGGCGTACAATTATGAAGGCGGTAGCTCCAAGAAGCCAGAGCCGGTTGATAAAGTGAACGAGGCGATTAAGTTGGCTCTGAAAGAGACCGATAAATCCAAGCTGATTCTTGGATTGAATATGGATAATGAGGATGAGAACTCCGTTAACACCTTGATTGGACTCGCCAAACGTTATGATCTGAAAGGAATCGCCATTTGGCGTCTCGGTATTATCAACAAGAACGAGTGGAACACCATTTATAACACAGTTGAATTTAAATCGTAAAGAATACATCATCAGGCACTTATTCATTTTTTGTACAAGAAAAATCCCCTGTCCATAATATAGGACAGGGGATTTGCATTTATGCAATTCGCTGCTAAGCAGCTTTACTCTTACAAGCCGTATTTCTTTTTGAATTTATCCACACGACCACCAGCATCCACAAATTTTTGCTTACCTGTGAAGAATGGATGGCAGTTGGAGCAAATTTCAACGCGCAGATCTTGTTTTACGGAACCTGTTTCAAAGGTATTGCCGCAAGCGCAAGTTACCGTAGTCACGTGGTATTTTGGTTGAATTGCTTCGTTCATGACTTTCACCTCTTTCCGCCCTGCACCTCATGCGTGTACAGAGTTATAATGGCAACAAAAAAAATTATAGCATGCTCCAGTTCACTATGCAATCACAATAAATGTGAATTACTACTATCTTACCTTCGCCCTTGCCAGTTCAGCTGGGGGCACATGCGTATAAGATCCGATGACAACATCGGGCAGCTCCGCCTGGAATATCTCAATGGCCTGCTTCATACCGAGAATATCGCCTTGTGCCTTAGGGATAAGCTCTAGATAACTTTCCGGATCAATGTTCAGATTCCGCAGTTGAATCAGCTTCAAATTCGTACGGCGGGCAAGTTCAACCATCGCCTCGATCTCTTCCTCCCGGTCAGTTACCCCAGGGAATATTAAATAGTTGATGGAAGTATAGACACCTTGGTCTGCCGCATATTTCAGTGATTTCTCTACATTGGCTAGTGTGTAGCCCCGCGGCTTATAGTATGCATTGTAATGATCATCCAGAGCGCTAATCGTACTGACTCGCATCAAGTCCAATCCAGCATCAACAATACCGCGAATATGGTCGAACAACCCCGCGTTCGTATTAATGTTAATATAGCCCATATCGGTCTGGCGCCGTACTTCACGAATTGCCTCAATAATTAACTTAGCCTGCGTGGATGGTTCTCCTTCGCAGCCCTGTCCGAAGCTAATAATCGATTCTGAAGTCTTCAGATGCTCTAGCATAATTTCAACCAATTCATCAACACGCGGACGGAAATTCATTCGCGTCTGTGGGGAGACAAATCCGCTATCATCCGGCTGCTCCGAGATGCAGCCAAAGCAACCAGCATTGCAAGAATACGAGACAGGGACTGCCCCCTCCCAACGATTCAGAAAAGTGTTGGAAGCAGTCAAGCACTCATATCCTAAAGCGCAATTCGAGAGATGCTCATAGAGACGATTATCCGGATATTTCGCTTTTAGAGCCTTCACATTATGTTTTAACTCTAGCGGATCGCAATTCAGTGGATTCCATTTCTCAGGATCATCTGATCGCCGAGCGGTTACATAGAACTGCCCATCCCTCCATACTACAGCGGAATAGCCGAATAGCGGCAGCTTGTATTCTTTATCTGTCTTCACGTAACCAGGAAGACATAGCCTTGTATATCCTTGTGGAAGCAGCGCTCCCACGGCTTGAACATCACCTTGGAGCGGAAGCATCTCACCCGTATCCGGATCCATTCCAATCGGACGTGTACAAGGAAGACCTACTAGTGTAGCCCCCTCCGGCAGTGGAATCAATTCATCCTCCATGATCTCTACGATCATATCAGCACTGCGGGCCAAGCCATACAATGACGGGTGATCGTAAACCTGTCCATGCGCATCAGCATATACTAAATACATGTTGTTCTCCTCTTCAGACTATCTCTCTTGGAGACGAAGCTGTTTTCAACGAAAACATATAGCTCCGCTTCTCAGCTTTATTCAGTTAAAGCACTATAAAAAAGTACGTCATAAACATAAACTTTGGTACAGATTTGTTGAACAGTTATCAAGGATTAGGGCATCACGCAACCGTGTTTATTAAGACCCGGAATTGGACCCTGAACCAGAAGCTTGCGTCCCGCTGCGTACAGAACGGCGTGCACTGGTTCCACCAGACGATGTGTTATTTGCCGATGCCGATGCATCAAATGAAGCAAGAAACTCTTGATTCGTCTTAGAGTCGCGCAGTTTCTTCAAGAAACCTTCGACAAAATCATAGGAATCATTCATATTTTTACGGATCGCCCAAATGGTATCCAGTTCTTCCTTATTCAACAGCACTTCTTCACGGCGTGTACCTGAACGACGGATATCGATCGCCGGGAAAATTCTTCTCTCCGCCAATTTGCGATCAAGATGCAGCTCCATATTACCAGTGCCCTTGAATTCTTCATAAATAATATCATCCATACGAGAACCGGTGTCCACCAGCGCAGTAGCTAGAATAGTTAAGCTTCCGCCTTCCTCCACGTTCCGGGCTGAGCCGAAGAATCGCTTAGGGCGATGGAAAGCCGCCGGATCAATACCACCGCTTAAAGTCCGACCTGATGGCGGTACAACCAGGTTATATGCTCGCGCCAGACGGGTGATACTATCCAATAAAATAACAACATCCTTCTTGTGTTCCACCAAACGTAATGCACGCTGCAATACAAGTTCAGCTACTTTGATATGATTCTCAGGCAGCTCATCAAAGGTTGAAGCGATGACTTCACCCTTCACGGAGCGTTGCATGTCCGTTACTTCTTCCGGACGTTCATCAATCAACAATACGAATAGCTCAACATCTGGATAATTAGTGGATATGCTGTGGGCAATTTCTTTAAGCAGTAGCGTCTTCCCCGCTTTTGGTGGCGCAACGATCAGGCCGCGCTGTCCAAGTCCAACGGGAGCTAGCAAATCCATAATTCGCGTGGATAAATGTGTTGGGGATGTTTCAAGTACGACTTTTTCTTGTGGGTAAAGAGGAGTAAGTGCCGGGAAATGCAAACGTTCTGCAGCGATGTTAGGGTTCTCTCCATTAACGGCATTTACCTGCAGAAGTCCAAAGTAGCGTTCATTCTCCTTCGGCGCTCTGCATTTACCTGAGACCAGATCTCCGGTTCTAAGGTCAAACTTGCGAATCTGCGAGGCGGAGATGTAAATATCCTCCGTGCTAGGTAAATAGTTAATCGGCCTGAGGAAGCCATAACCCTCCGGCAAGATCTCAAGAACGCCTTCCATAAACATAAGTCCGCTCTGCTCTGCCTGAGCTCTTAAAATCGCAAAAATCAGTTCTTTCTTTTTTAATTGGCCGTAATATGGAATCTGATACTGTTTGGCCAGCTTGTACAGCTCCGTCAGCTTCATCCCTTCCAAGTCGGCAATTTGAAGATCCATGTAAAAACCACCTATTCAATTTTATCATTTACTATCATATAATTTTGAAATCTATGAGAGCATTTTTTGTTGACACCATACTATATTATCTCCTGTTCTCAGGCAACTTATGCGGGCAGCAGGGATGTTATTCCACCTGCCGCCATACATCAGCCCCCAAGGACCTAAGATTCGTAACCAAATTATCGTATCCGCGATCAATATATTCTACTCCAGATACTTCGGTAATTCCTTCTTTCACCGTTAATCCGGCAATGACTAGGGCAGCGCCAGCACGCAAATCAGATGCCTTCACCTTAGCTGCATTGAGCAATCCGCCTTCGATTACAGCCGAACGGCCCTCTACACGGATCTTAGCTCCCATTCGTACTAGCTCCGGAACATGCTTAAAACGGTTGCTGTACACGAAATCACTCAATACACTAACCCCTTCGGCCTGTGTAAGCAGACTAGTCATAGGCGACTGCAAATCCGTTGGAAATCCCGGGTATACCAGCGCTTTGACATCAACATGCTCATATTTATCGGAACCGCTGACGCGAATGGATTCGTCCAATTCCTCTACATTCACACCCATTTCTAGCAATTTAGCAGTAAGTGCCTCAAGGTGCTTAGGAATAACGCCATCTATCACTACATCGCCACGAGTTGCTGCCGCGGCTATCATATAGGTACCCGCTTGAATACGGTCAGGAATGATAGAATGCCGGCAACCTCTTAGCTTGGACACGCCTTCAATCCGAATCGTCTCCGTGCCAGCTCCCTTAATACTCGCACCCATGGAATTCAATAATGTAGCTACATCTATAATTTCAGGCTCTTTAGCCGCATTTTCGATAATTGTGGAGCCTTTGGCCCGAGTGGCCGCCAGCATAATATTAATAGTTGCGCCTACGCTGCTAACATCCAAGTAAATCTTGGCTCCCCGCAGCTCTTTGGCATATAAATGTATGGAACCGTGTTCATTCGTTACAGTAGCGCCGAGCGCTTCAAACCCTTTGATATGCTGGTCAATTGGACGAGGCTCGAAATTGCAGCCCCCTGGCAAACCGATCGTTGCCTCATTAAACCGGCCTAGCAGAGCACCCATTAAATAATAAGAAGCACGCAGCTTCTTCACAGGTCCGTTAGGCATAGGGATGGATACTACATTGGAAGGGTCAATCTTCATATAATTGCCTTCCCACGATACGCGGGCACCCAGTTCCTCCAAAATTTCTGAATAGACCGCAACATCACTCAAATGCGGCAAGTTGTCCAACACGACTTCGGACTCCGCCAACAACGCAGCCGGAATCAGGGCAATCGCACTGTTCTTGGCACCGCTGATCGAAACCGTACCGCGCAACGGGCGTCCGCCGCTAATCATTAATTTCTCCATAAGTTTAAGGGTCCCCCCACGTATTTTGCAGACGGGACGACATAAGCGCCCCACATAATAAAGTAATGGAAATGGAAAGACACCGGCAAGCGCGGTGTACTCATCGTTTCCATATATATAACCGGACAGCCTTCTTGTCAAAGGCTGTCCTATTTGTTAGCAAAGGCTATCTATAATCGCAGCACCAAGCTAGGCTAACTCAAACGTTAGTTACGCTTTGTTGCTCGAACCGAATTCACGGATCTTGCCGATAACTGTAGCTTTGATCTCATCACGGCCTGGAACGATATATTTACGAGGATCATATTCGTTTGGTTTTGCTGCCAAAACTTCACGAACCTTCTTCGTGAAGGAGATTTGATTCTCCGTGTTCACGTTGATCTTCGAAGTACCGAGGGAGATTGCCTTCTGAATATCGTGTGTAGGGATGCCTGTACCGCCATGAAGAACGAGCGGAAGCTTCACTGCATCACGAATTTCCTCCATTTCCTTGAATCCAAGGTTAGGCTCACCATGGTAAGGTCCATGAACGGAACCAAGCGCAGGAGCAAGAGTATCGATACCTGATTCATTAACGATGCGTACGCATTCTTGAAGGTCAGCATATTGAATGCCGCCGATTACGTCGTCTTCTTGTCCGCCTACTGTTCCTACTTCAGCTTCAACGGACACGCCTTTAGCGTGAGCGTATTCTACTACTTTCTTCGTCATTTCGATGTTCTCATCGATTGGATGATGGGAACCGTCAATCATAACCGAAGTAAAGCCAGCATCAATTGCTTCTTTACATTTGTCGAAGCTGGAACCATGGTCCAGATGGATCGCAACTGGAACCGTAATTTTCATGTCATGAATAAGACCTTCTACCATCTTAACAACGGTATAGAAGCCGCTCATGTGGCGTGCTGCACCTTCGGATACGCCCAGAATTACTGGGGATTTCTCTTCTTCAGCAGCCGCAAGAATTCCTTGAGTCCACTCGAGGTTGTTGATATTAAATTGACCTACGGCGTATTTCCCCTCAAGCGCTTTGTTCAACATGTCAGTCATGGATACTAATGGCATGGTTTCAATCCTCCTAAGGATGTTGGATTATCTAGATTTCTAGCCGACATTCACACATGTTTTATTATACCACATCGAAGCAAAAATACTATTCATGCTTTTGTATACAAAATACACAAAATATCATGTAAATAATGGTGAAATCAGCTAAACGGAAGAAGGAACCCCGCCTTTTGCTTGCCGAGGTTCCTTCTGACCTTAAAGGACTGCCCCGCCCTTTAAGTGCATATTTACTGCCGTACGTATTTCATCGATGTCGAAAGGTTTGGTGAAGTGCATCAGTGCTCCGAGCTCGGTCGCTTCCTTAATCATGTCCAGCTCGCCGTAAGCCGTCATCATGATCACTTTGATCTCAGGATTCGCTTCCTTGATATGCTTCAGAATCTCAAGTCCGTCCATTCCCGGAATCTTCATGTCAAGCAGAACTAGATCCGGCGACTCAGCACGTACAATCTCTAAGGCAATTTTGCCATTTGGTGCTTGAAACGTCATGTATCCCTCACTGCTGAATACTTCCATCAGTAAGATGCGGATACCATTCTGATCGTCAACAATCAATACCTTCTTCTCATCCACAAAACAGACCTCCTACGATCCACCCATTTCATACTGAATGACTATATTCGCTTCAAATTTGTATATCCCTTCTAAAATGGAAAAAAGATACTATAAAAATCATTTGAGGCGAATATTTTGAATAGATCGTAGGGTTCGAGCTGCCTAAGCTAGACGCTCGATTAGGATATATGAGTGATTGCCGCCTTCACGAACTCGCGGAACAACGGCTGCGGACGATTCGGACGGGAAGTGAATTCCGGATGGAACTGTACAGCCAGGAACCAAGGATGGTTCGGAAGCTCCACGATCTCGACCAATCTTCCGTCTGGCGAAGTACCGGAAATTTTCAGACCAGCTGCTTCAATCGCCTCACGGTAAGTATTATTAAATTCATAACGATGGCGGTGTCTCTCATAGACCAGTTCATCATTATAGCATTGCATAGCCAAAGAACCTTCCTGCAGTTTGCAAGGATACAAGCCAAGACGCATCGTGCCGCCCAGATCTTCAATATCCTTCTGCTCTGGAAGCAAATCGATCACAGGGAATTCAGTAGACGGGTTGATCTCAGAACTGTTAGCTCCTTCAAAGCCAGCAAGTGCACGTGCATATTCGATAACAGCAACTTGCATGCCTAAGCAAATTCCAAAGAACGGAATATTGTTCTCACGCGCATAACGGATCGTCGTAATTTTGCCTTCGATTCCCCGGTCGCCGAAACCGCCTGGTACAAGGATGCCACCTATGCCTTTCAGCTTTTGCTCAACATTATCCTCGGTAACTTCCTCAGCATTGACCCAACGAATCGATACATCAGCATTCGCATCAAATCCGGCATGGGAGAGGGATTCTACAACGCTCAAATAAGCATCATGCAGAGCAACATATTTACCTACGATGGCGATCTCTACCTTCTTCTCCAGCTTGCTGATGCGGTCAACCAGATGCTCCCATTCGCTCATATCCGGTGCAGGAGTGGTCAGCTTCAGATGATTAACTACAATCTCATCTAGACCTTCTTCACGCAAATTCAAAGGCACTTCGTACAAAGTATTCGCATCGCGACACTCTACAACGGCACTAGGATCGATATCGCAGAACAGGGCGATCTTCGCCTTCATATCTTCGGACAGCTCATGCTCAGTACGGCATACGATCACGTTAGGTTGAATACCGATGCTGCGCAATTCTTTTACACTATGCTGAGTTGGTTTGGTTTTCACTTCACCGGCAGCTTTGATATAAGGAATCAGCGTAACATGGATATACATCACGTTCTCACGGCCGATTTCACTCTTAATCTGACGAATCGCCTCTAGGAATGGCAGACTCTCAATATCGCCTACCGTACCCCCGATTTCGGTAATGACAACGTCCGAGCCTGCTTCACGGCCAGCGCGGAATACCCGTTCTTTGATCTCATTCGTGATGTGTGGGATGACTTGTACCGTACCGCCCAAATATTCGCCGCGGCGTTCCTTACCAATAACAGAAGAATAGATTTTACCAGTCGTAACATTGCTGTTCTTCGACAGGTTAATATCAATAAACCGTTCATAATGACCGAGATCAAGGTCTGTCTCAGCGCCGTCATCGGTAACGAATACCTCACCGTGCTGATAAGGGCTCATTGTTCCCGGGTCCACATTGATATAAGGGTCAAATTTCTGAATTGTTACTTTCAATCCTCTGTTCTTGAGCAGTCTTCCCAATGATGCAGCCGTAATTCCTTTACCTAATGAAGAAACGACCCCACCTGTCACGAAAATATATTTTGTCACAGTCCAAAAACCTCCTAAATTTGTACGGGTTCAAAAAGTCAGTCATATCAGAAGTCCGGGCTGAATTCATGATGAACGGAAATCAGCAACCAGGTACGTTTAACGATGAAAATGACCTTTGAACAACCTTTGAACATTACTCACAATTCCCTGGCGACTATAGATCAATATAGCGTAACCCATTTAGCGTAAAAACATAGCCAAATGGGCATAAAAAAACAAAAAAGTGACACCCGAACAACGTCGGGGCACTTTTATATAAAATACATTATTTATGGTTGAATCATAAGCCCATGCAATAGTTTACTCGTTACCTTAGCCCCTGTCAAGTGAAGGAGGAAGGTAAAATATTTGAAGTTTCTCTCTCTTTAAAAGGTAGTTCAAAAACCCCTGTGGATCACGCGCTCTTAGTCTTCGTCGCTATAATCTTCTTCCTCAGTCTCGTCATCCGCTAGATCATCTTCTTCGTCATCCAGATCTTCCTCATCCAGAAGCGAGTCATCTTCTACAGCCTCGACGTCTTCTTCTTCGTCTTCATCTGCAAACAAGTCATCATCAGAATCCTCGTCGACTGCATCATAATCGTCTTCCTCTTCGGAGTTGTAGCCATCTTCTTCCTCTTCAACGAAGTCGTCATCCAGATCATCATCTTCGTCGTTAATGATACGAGGACGCTTGCCACTGCTAACTGCATCCTCAGACTTCTCAAGCGGATACCAGCGCTTCAGACCCCACAGATTGGTGCCAACACAAGCGAAACGGCCATCGATATTAATCTCCGTATACAGTTGTGCAATAACGTCGCTAATTTCCTCCTCAGACATTCCACGAATCTTAGCAACTTCATTCATTAGGTCACGATAATAATACGGCGTATTAGCCACCTTCAGTACCATAAAAGCCAGGTCCACCATTGGGATCTCCTGGGCTTTCTCCGGGTCAATTTTCAAATTGAGCGAATTACTCACGTTACGGACACATCCTCTCACGCAATGTTCACCAAAAAATCGAGCTTAAAATATCGATTTCTTAATCTAACTTATCCATATCACAAAATAGTAAACCTTATTTAACATTAAATTGCAAGTTTTAAAATGTGTTTAAAAAGTGACCACCCAAACATAAAAAGAGGCAGGGCTTTCACCCTGCCAACTGACTGTATCCGTTCGAAAAGGAGACCCTTATCTCCTCCCCGATGGCCCTGAAGGCCGCAGAGGGCCTTCACTTTATCCTATGTCCAGATTGCTGCATTGACACGCCGCACCTACGCCTAAGTTAGAAAAATCATCTTAACTTGACTCATTCCCATCCCCTGCCCATTTCCTGGAAACAGGGCCCCTTCCCCATTCGAGTCCTGATGCGTTGTCATAATATACTGCAACACGCTTCGTCAGGAGGGGCTAACCAATGGACTACTCCAAATTCCTGCGATATCTAAGCGAACACCTAGACACCTCTGGAACAGGCGGGCGGTATATTCTCCGCTTCGCCCAGAAATTGCAGTATAAAGAATGCTTGCGCCAGCTGCAGGATTACAAACGTCAATTCCCGGCCTTGCGGAGAGTTCGCGTCTCGCCGCTATTGCAGGCCTTTTTCTGTCCTTTATCCCATAATAGCGGAAGCGTCGACACGAGATTCGGTTTGATGCTAGAAAAAGACACCCGAATTCGCGTTCACTCTACTTCCACGGACAAAGATAAGAAAAGTCTCCAGCCCTGGGGAGTGAAGCGCATCGGTGCGCAAGATGCCTGGTCCATCTCCACCGGTAACCAAATCCGCATCGGGGTCATTGATACAGGTGCAGACTTCAGCCACCCTGATCTCAGATACAGCCTGGGAAGAGGGATCAATCTGTTCAACCGAGGAATGCTTCCTTACGACGATAATGGACACGGCACCCACATCGCTGGCACGATCGCCGCATCCGGCGGCTCGAGAGGAATGATGGGCGTAGCCCCGCGCTCGATCGTCTATCCCGTGAAAGCATTCGACCATAACGGCTCCGCCTACGTCTCCGATATTATCCTCGGAATCGACTGGTGCATCAGAAACCATATGCACATTATAAACATGAGCTTCGGAATGAAGAATAAGAGTCAATCTCTACAAAATATTATTAGCAAAGCCCACGCAGCAGGCATCGTCGTCGTTGCTTCTTCAGGTAATGACAAGAAAACTCGAAAAATCGATTACCCGGCGCGGTATCCAAATACCATCTCCGTCGGAGCAACCGGAAAGGACGGACGTATTGCTTCCTTCAGTAATCACGGTCCCTATATTGATATCTACGCTCCTGGGGAGAAGGTCAGCTCATGCTGGCTAGGCGGAGGCTATCATGAGATGAATGGAACCTCTATGGCCACTTCTCACGTCAGCGGGGCTGTTGCCCTGCTGCTTGCGGCCCGTCCCGGACTGAAGCTGTCGGAGATTAAGAGGAAGCTGCGCCGCACAGCCCGACCGATCCCTGCCACTGTGTCAAGGACGAAGCCCACTGCAGGGGAGCTCAACGCGTCGCGGCTGCTTCGCAATAAGAGTCGCAGTAAGTCTTCCTAATAGAGGTAGTTCAAAAAGTCCGCTTTTGAGAAGAAAACCGATCGAAGTAAATCAAGGTTAACACCCACAAATAACAATCTGCAGTTGCAGATCTAATTATTTAATTATGGCTATGACTTCGTAAAAAGGCGATGCTGACTCTATCGAAGTCAACATCGCCTTCTATCATTACATCCGTTCCGGTGCGGACACACCGATCAGACGAAGTACATTAGCCAGCGTCGTCCGTACAGCGCCGAGCAGGGCAAGTCGTGCCGCAGTCTGCTCGCTGTCCTCCGTAATTACGCGTTCCGCTCTATAATAGCTATGAAGCTGTGCTGCCAGCTCGTACACGTAGCGAACGAGACGGTGCGGGGCGAAATTATCGGCAGCGATCCCGATTTCCTCTGGCAATTCGCCAATCTTCCGCAGCAAATCATACTCATGCTCCGACGTCAGCTTGTTCAGATTCACAGAATCTGGTGTCGGAAGGGCGATTCCCTGTTCTTCAGCCTGGCGGAAAATGCTGCAAATCCTCGCATGGGCATATTGCACATAATACACTGGATTCTCATTTGAGGTGGAAATAGCCAAGTCCATATCAAAATCGAGATGGGAATCCATACTGCGCATGGTGAAGAAGTAACGTATTGCATCTACGCCTACTTCATCCATCAAGTCAACCATGGTGACCGCTTTGCCAGTCCGCTTGGACATCTTCACTTTCTCGCCGTCCTGGAACAGGCTGACCATCTGCGCAATCAGAACCGTCAGCTTCTCAGGGTCCTTGCCCAGCGCCTGCATAGCCGCTTTGACCCGCGGAATATAACCATGGTGATCGGCACCCCAAATATTGATCATCCGGTCGTAGCCACGATCATACTTATTCCGGTGGTAGGCGATATCAGGAGTCAGGTAAGTATAAGTACCGTCATTCTTCACGAGCACGCGATCCTTATCGTCGCCATACGGTGTCGTCTTAAGCCATGTAGCACCTTCCTGCTCATAAGTCATCCCTTTGGAGCGAAGCTCATTTAGTGCAGCTTCAACCTGTCCGTCCGCATAGAGCGATGTCTCGCTGAACCACTCATCGAAGCTGACCCGGAAGCGTCCCAGGTCGCGCTTGATCTTGTCCAGCTCTTTATTCAGGCCGTATTTGCGCAAGAACTGTGTACGTTCCTCTGGAGACATCGACATTAATGCATTGCCCTGTTCGGCAACCAGTTCTTTAGCGAAGCCCTTAATATCCTCACCGTAATAGCCATCCTCTGGCATTTCTGCATCCTGTCCGAGCTCCTGCAGATATCTTGCTTCGATCGATTTGCATAGATTTACGACCTGGTTCCCGGCATCATTAATATAATATTCCCGAGTTACCTTATATCCAGCGAAATCGAGTACATTACAGAGCGCATCGCCTACTGCAGCTCCGCGGGCATGACCTAGATGCAGGCTACCTGTTGGATTGGCGCTGACAAACTCCATTTGGACTTTTTGCCCTGCCCCTTTAACCGTACGACCATAATCCTCACCTTGACGGTAGACCTGTTCAATAATCGGGAACAGATAGCTCTTGCTCAGTGTGAAATTGATAAAGCCCGGACCCGCAATCTCTGCCTTGACGATTCCTGCCTTGTCATGATCCAAATGCTCGATAATCGCTTCGGCAATCTGGCGAGGGTTCCGCTTGGCGATTCGGGTTAATTGCATCGCAGCATTCGTTGCCAGGTCGCCATGTGCCTTATCTTTCGGAACTTCCAGTACTACTGCCGGAATATCCTCCCCCGCTGCCAGACCAGCCGCGCTAATCGCCTCGAATATGGCTTCTTTTAAATTCTGATTCACCTGTTCTAATGGATTGAGTGTCATCTTACGCTTCCTCCTGAATAAGTAGACTAATATTAAAATTCCCTGATAGCTCATCGTAGACATATAGATCATAGTCCCAGGTAACTTGTCCAAAAGCACCCGAGAGCTTGGATTCCAACCGATGTGTTACCGTGGACAAATGGAATTTCGTGAATGGGGAGAAATAGAATCCGGGTAATTTATGTCCGGCGCGGAAGGTCTGCTCAGACTCCACCTCTCCGTGGCGCATAATCTTAACCTCATCTCCCGAGATTTTAACAAGCGCCCGAGTTATTCCGCCGGTCGGCCCTTTCTCCGCTTCTTCATAGCGAATATAGATAACGTCGCCACGAACCATAGCTTCGCCAGTAAGTTCCTGGATCGTCTCCTCTTGCCCCTGACGGCTCTTGATTACAATTTTGGCTCCGTTCTTATCGGTCATAACGCAAATCTCCATTCTATAATTGAACAACCTCTATAATATTACATTGTATCTCACTGTACTACTATATCCAGTTCATTCCCGCAATTCAATCGGAATTGGCAAACATTCACTAGCCATAGCGTTCCCTTACCTTGGGATGTTAACAAAATAATTCAAGCAAAAACCGCCGGGCAGAAGTGTCGGCGGCTTCGATTATATCTTATCTTCAGTCCAATTATTTAACAAAACCGAGCAGCATTTCTCGAATCAGCTTGGCAGCCACGATTGGCGTCTGTTCTGTTGGATCATAAATCGGTGCAACTTCAACCAAGTCACAACCAACAACATGAACATCAGAACCAGCAATCATATGAATCGCTTCCAGCAATTCTCTAGAAGTAATGCCACCTGCTTCGGCAGTTCCTGTTCCTGGTGCGCATGAAGGATCGAGCACATCGATATCGATCGTAACATATACCGGACGGCTTCCCAGCTTAGGTAGAGCGCTCTTGAGCGGAGCAGCTACGTCAAATGGGTAGAAATTCGTATTCTCGCGTCCAAACAGAAATTCCTCCTTGGAGCCTGAGCGGATACCGAATTGATATACATTATCTCCGCCCATCAGTGCAGCCGCTTTACGAACCGGAGTCGAGTGGGAGAGAGCCTCCCCTTCATACTGCTCGCGCAAATCCGCATGTGCGTCGATATGAATGAGGGCTAGATCAGGGTACTTCTCGTACATCGCCTGAATTACCGGCCAAGTGACAAGATGTTCCCCACCCATACCAATCGGGAATTTGCCGTCAGCCAGCAGACCGCGTACATATTCTCCAATCACCTCAAGACTACGGGATGCATTCCCGAATGGGAGCAGCAAATCTCCAGCATCGAAATAAGCAAGGTCCAAAATACTTTTATCCAAATATGGACTGTATTCCTCTAGACCAACGGAGGCCTCGCGGATTCGTCCCGGACCAAAGCGAGAGCCTGGACGGAAGCTAACCGTATAATCCATTGGCATCCCGTAAATGACTGCTTTCGAAGCAGCATAATCTTCTGAACTACAAATAAATACGTTACCAGAGTAAGCCTGATCTAATTTCATTTTACGGTTCCTCCTATTTTACAAGATCTTCTACGAACTTAGGCAGTACGAATGCAGCCTTGTGCAGGCGCGGTGTATAGTATTTCGTATCGATCTCAGGTATTTTGGTCTCATCGACTTGCAGCGGATCATAGGTTTTACTGCCTAGCGTAAATGTCCAAAGACCGCTTGGATATGTTGGAATGTTAGCTCCATATACACGTACGATCGGGAAGATCTCCTTCACGTCCTGATTCACCTTCTGGATCAAGTCGGCCTTGAACCAAGGGTTGTCCGTTTGCGCAACGAAGATCCCATCTTCTTTTAACGCTTCATAAATTCCTTGATAGAATCCACGTTCGAACAATTGTACAGCGGGACCGACCGGCTCTGTAGAATCAACCATGATCACATCATATTTATTCTTGCTCTCCACAATATGCATGTACCCGTCATTCACTTGAACCTCAACACGGGGGTTGTCCAATTCTCCGGCAATCTCCGGCAAGAACTTCTTCGAATATTCAATAACTTTGCCATCGATATCTACGAGGACCGCCATCTCCACTTCAGGGTGCTTCAGCACCTCACGGATCACGCCGCCATCACCGCCTCCTACTACTAACACATGCTTCGGATTCGGGTGCGTAAAGAGAGCCGGATGAGCGACCATCTCATGATAAACAAACTCATCCTTAACCGTTGTCATGACCATTCCATCTAAGACGAGCATTCGCCCGAACTCTTCGGTATCGATGATCGACAAATCCTGAAAATCCGTCTTCTCCGTAACTAACGTTTCCTTAATTTTTGCGGTAATGCCAAAGACGGGAGTTTGTTTCTCCGTAAACCACAATTCCATCGTACATCATTCCTTCCAGTAAAAGTTCAAAGCGTCCACTCTTCAGCACTGAGAAGGTTGAATGAAGCAGGCATGAGGAGCGCAGCTATACGTTTTCGTAGAACCGACCTCGGAAGCATTCGCTTGTAGTGTGTACGTGAGCACCTGAGATGTTTCCCAAGGAAACATGACTACGTAAACATCTGCTTAGGCCCGGCTTCATGATCAAAAAATGGACTGTTTGAATTACCTTTTCCAATAGAATAGTTGTCTAGCCGCTATATTGCACCCACGAGCGGATTATCGGGGCCTCTAGCTTCACTTCTCGACTACTCGCAAAGTTTCACTTCCTAATATATTGCACCAAACATAAGAATGATTATATTAAAACAAGGCAAAATTGCAACAGTCTCTATTCTGTAAAAATGTAAACTCACCGCTTTGCTGTTCCTACCTATGAATATCTCCTTCAAACTTTCCCATACTAAGAGTACATATACTATGCCCGCAAGTGCTTATAGGCTATGAAAAGCGCTCTGCAAATTAATCATTATATTACAAGGTTAATACTATCTAATGTCCTCTCGCGGCATTTACGCAAATACTTGATACATTCACAGGAGGGAGGCGTACAGTCATGCAAAGGCTCGTACGCAGCGGCAATCGACGCCAATCACCGCGTAAAAGGCGGTTGTTTCTTAAGCTCACGATATCCACCGGACTACTTGGCGTACTCGCCGCCGGTATCTTGCTGATCTACCTATATCAAACCGATCTCCCACTATCCTATTCCGAACAGAGCTCCGAGCTCTTCAGTCGAAACGGCGAGACCATCGCCGTCTTCTCCGATGGAGGAAAGAACCGTGCCAGCGTGAAGCTAACGGAAATATCGCCATGGCTGATCCAGGCTACGCTTGCTACGGAAGACCGGCAATTTTATGATCATTTCGGCTTTGATGTCAAAGGGATGGCCCGAGCCATGTTCGTGAATTTAAAAGAAATGGAGAAAGTGCAGGGAGCGAGTACACTGACACAACAGCTCGCCCGCAATCTCTATCTCTCCCATGAACGCACCTGGTCTCGGAAAGTCAAAGAGGCCATGTACACGGCGCAATTGGAGATGAAGTACAGCAAAGAAGATATTCTACAGATGTATCTGAACGAAATTTACTATGGTCACGGGGCATATGGAATTGAGACAGCGGCGCAAATGTACTTTGGCAAGCATGCTAAAGACCTCGACTTGGCAGAGAGCGCCATGCTGGCTGGTGTTCCAAAAGGTCCTACCTACTATTCACCATATAATCATATGAAGAACGCCAAGGACCGTCAGAAGATCGTGCTCTCAGCGATGGTGGCTACCGGCGATATTACGCAGAAACAAGCAGACCAGGCCTATGAAGAGATGTTGTCCTTCCAGACGCGTCAGGAGCGCGCTGCCTTAAGCATCGCCCCCTATTTCCGTGATTATGTACGGAGTATCGTCGTTAATGAATTGGGCTTTGATGAGAACGAGTTGGAGCATGGCGGCCTTAGAATCTACACAACCCTTGATCTAGGGGCCCAGCAAGCGGCAGAAAATGCGGTTAAGTCTGAGCTGAGCGATTCCGGTGATCTGGAGGCCGCGCTTGTCTCCATCGATCCACGTAATGGTCAGATCAGAGCGCTCGTAGGTGGGACGGACTACACCAAAAGCCAATATAACCATGTATTCGCTATAACCCGTCAGCCCGGATCGAGCTTCAAGCCGATTATGTACCTGTCGGCGCTGGCTTCAGGGAAGATGACTAGCGCCAGCCAGTTCAACAGCCAGCCGACCTTGTTCCATTACGACGATAATCGCAAGACCTATAGTCCTAAAAATTTCGGGGGCAAATATTTGGGAGAGATTGATATGCGTCAGGCTATCGCTGCTTCCGACAATATTTATGCCGTAAATACGATACTCAAGATCGGCGCCGATCAAGTCATTGAGATGGCTCGGAAAATGGGCATCACCAGTCCGATGCAGGCCGTCCCTTCCCTAGCGCTCGGCACCTCTCCAATCAGTCCATTTGAAATGGCTACCGCCTTCGCGGTTATCAGCAATCAGGGCAGGAGCGTCAAGCCAATCGCCGTACTCCAAATCACCGATGAAGACGGAAAAGTATTGTATGAAGCGCCGCAGCCCAAAGAAGAGACAATCGTGGAGCCTGCCGCCGCATACGTCCTGACCCAGTTGATGGAGAGCGTATTCGAGACAGGCGGAACCGGCAACCGGGTATCCTCTGATATTAAACGGCCAGTTGCTGGAAAGACAGGCACAACGAGTACTGACGCTTGGCTTGTCGGCTTCACGCCCGAATTATCCACTGCAGTCTGGGTCGGTTATGACAAGGGCAAGACGCTGGATACAACCGAATCGCGAAAGGCGGCCCCGATCTTTGCCAAGTTCACAGAGAAGGCGTTAGAAAAGGTCCCGCCAAAAATATTCCCGATTCCCGACAGTGTCGTCAGCGTCTATATCGATCCCATTACCGGCAAACTGGCCACGGCTGATTGTCCTAATAAGAAGCTGGAAGTATTTATTCAAGGCACAGAACCGACAGAGTTCTGCTCCGCCCATAGCAGCAACGAGCCTCCTCCGGAGCCGATACCTACCTCAGAGAAACCTGAGAGCAAATCATGGTGGAAGGATCTGAAGCGCTGGTGGATGAATTCGAAGCAAGATTGACAAGAAGAACCATATCCATGCTTCAGCAAAAAATCAAAGCCGGCCGGATAATCCGGCTGGCTTTGATTTTTTGCATAGTAAAATAAGAAAAAGCCCAATCATTCAAATGTTCGTTTGAATATCACTTAGAAAGGGTATATACTATACTCAAACAATCAAATAAATGTTTGAATATAATTTTATAATCATGATTCCAATGGAGGAAATACGATGGGCGACCAATTAGCCGAAGAGACTTATGAGCATGTGTGCGGAGACCCCTCTAGAGCAGAGGTACTGCGGCACACGTTATGTGAAGAAGATATCGAAGGCATGACGCAAATTTTCAAAGCCTTATCCGATTCAAATCGAATGAAAATCGCTTACCTGCTGCAGGATCAAGAGTTATGTGTATATGACATCTCTGTTATCCTTGGAACCTCCGTAGCTACCGCATCCCATCACCTGCGGCAATTGAAGCTAATGAACATTACGAAGTCCCGCAAGGACGGCAAGCATGTCTTCTATTCCTTGAAAGACCATCATATCCAGGCGCTGATTACGATGACCCTGGAACACCATAAGGAGAGGAACGATCATGAGTAGATCCGACGATCGTCAGCAAGCAGCCATCTCTGACACAAGAGTTGAATATCGAGTTCAAGGATTATCCTGCGCCAACTGTGCACGTGAGATGCAGGATCAAATCCGCAAGCTGGAGCACGGGCATGATGCCGCCCTGATGTACAATAGTGGACGCCTGCTCATGCGACCTGGGATTAATGTTCAGAAGGTAGAGAAAATCTTGAAGAGCGACGGCGCCTCACTCATTCATCCGGAGGCCAGCCGGGCCGAGGCTGAGGCGTCCACCGCTGTGGACTCGACAGTCGCTATGAATCCTGGCAAGGATCATTCTCATCCCCACGGCCACAGCCATTCCAAGGGCCATAACCATGCGGAAGGCCACAGCCATGGCCATGATCACAGTCAAGGACATAGTCATGGTGACGGTGAAGGCAAGCAGGAGAAATGGTTCCTCAGTATTTCAGCAATTATATATATTCTAACTTTTGTATTAGGAAGTGTACTTCCTAAGAGTGTCCTTGTAGGCATGTATCTGATCGCCATCGTACTCAGTGGATACCCAACCTTCCTGCGTGGTTTGCGCAACCTGACTCGTTTCCGGTTCAATATGGATACCCTGATGACTGTCGCGTTAGTAGGGGCCGTTATTATCGGCGAATGGAAGGAAGCAACCCTGGTCGCTATCCTATTCGGACTTAACGAGATTCTGGAAGGCTACGGCATGAGCCGAGCACGGAAATCCATGGAGGCGCTGCTTGATGCAGCACCGAAGCAAGCAGTCCTGATTCGTGGAACAGAGGAAGTTATCGTACCGATCGCCAGTCTGCAGGTTGGCGACATCGTGCTCGTTCGCCCTGGTGAGAAGATCCCTTCCGATGGTACTGTTGCTGAAGGCCATAGTGCCGTGAATGAAGCGGCCATAACCGGCGAGTCGATCCCTGTTACGAAGAAGCCTGGCTCCAATGTATTTGGAGGCAGTGTGAATAGTGAAGGCTTATTGAAGATTAAGATCAGCAAAGCCTATGAGGATTCTTCCTTGGCCAAGATCATGCATCTGGTACAAGAGGCTCAAGATACGAAGACGCCGACTGAATTATTCATTGATAAATTCGCTAAGTACTATACACCGGCTATCATGATCATCGCCGCTCTTGTCGTACTGATTCCGCCACTGCTGTTAGGTCAGCCATGGATGAAATGGGTCTACGAAGGACTGGCCATTCTGATTGTAGGTTGTCCATGTGCGCTTGTGCTCTCATCGCCAATTGCCCTCGTTAGCGGAATGACAAGAAGTGCCCGCAATGGCGTCCTCGTCAAAGGCGGCGTGCATCTGGAACAGCTTGGCAAGATCAATGCTATCGCTTTTGACAAGACCGGAACCTTAACCGAAGGCCGTCCTGCCGTTATTCGTGAGGTCGTATACGAACCCGAGCTCTTCCACCCTATTGCTGGGGCTCTTGAAGCCGGATCACTGCATCCGCTCGCGCAAGCTATCGTCCGTCAGGTCACTAACCAAGGCATCGACAAATCGAGGCTTCCTTCCGTCTCCGGACTGATTACCCTGCCGGGTGTAGGGCTTGCTGCGGACGTTGAAGGAACCCGCTACTGGGCTGGCAGTGAAGAAATACTGGAGCAAATCACAATTAGCGAAGAGACCCGCCATCGAGTAAAGACAGAGCTGAACCAACTTAAGCAAGAAGGACTAACAGTTGTAATCATGGCCGCCGAACACCAGGTACTCGGATTGTTCGGGCTCGCCGACCAACTCAGAGCAGAAAGTCCGAACGTCATCGCCCAGCTCCATCGTTACGGCATCGAACACACCGTTATGCTAACCGGTGATCACTCCTATTCGGCGCGTTCGGTTGCTATGAAGACAGGTGTAACTGATTGGCATGCCGGGTTGCTTCCTGAACAGAAGGTTGACCAAGTGAAGAAAATGGCTACTCGCTGGAATGTCGCGATGGTTGGCGACGGCATCAATGACGCGCCAGCACTGGCAGCTTCGCAACTAGGCATCGCTATGGGCAAAGGAACCGATAGTGCGGTCGAGACCGCAGATATCGTACTGATGCAGGACCATCTTGGCAAATTGCCAGGTGCAATCAAGGTCGCCAGACAGGTGAGCCGAATCATCAAGTGGAATATCGGCATCTCCCTTAGCTTGAAGTTAATTGCTCTCTTGCTTACGATACCAGGGTGGCTGACCCTCTGGATCGCTGTCTTGTCCGATATGGGAGCTACCATCGTCGTGACCTTGCTAGGACTTACCGTCCTATTAGGTAAAGACGAATAAAGTCCGGCCCTAGCTTCATCCAACAGAAGCGTTTCGAAGAAACGCACCTCGGAAGCATAAGCTTCGGTGCTGAAAGCCGGACTATCTGAAGTCGTACTAATAAATGCAGAAAAAAAGCACCTCATAGAGAGTAAACGGGCATGGCCTGTTCATAACTCATGGGGTGCTTTCTAATATTTATGTTGAATTGTCCGTGCCTATGCTTCCAGCGCCGCCTTCAGCTCTTCCGGAGAATTCTCCCACCATTCTGCATTTGTGTCTACCAGCAATTGCTTAAGCGAGGCCTTCTGTTCCGGCGACAAGCCGTCGAGAATTACTTTACGCTTCAGTGCATAGTCCATCTTGTTCACGTGATCAGCGAGAATCTTCCAGCCACGGCGTGCTTCCTTATCAATGAGCATCTCACAGGCTGTCATCCCGCCATAAAATTGCCCCTCAGGAGTCCGGTCAACCGCTACCCAGACGATCCATACCTGGCGTCCATTCGGTACGTCCTCACGATTCATGGAGAATTTGATACCCTTCTCTACTTTACTCTTCGCATGCATGGCCCCGATATCAATATACGTCTCGTCCACATCGATAATTACCGGCGACATACTGTTCAGATCAATTGAGCCCGCGCCGAAGCCCTTATGCTTGCTCTTCTCTTCATTACTAATAATATTCAGGGCGAAAATCTTCTTACCCGTCTTCTGTGATTGATCCATGTTATCCTCCATTTCCCCTTTTCGTTCATACTCTGTTTATTTCAAAGCGAAAAACGCCATCAAGCTGTAGTCGAAACGGTTTCCTCAACTTAATTTAATTTTAGCTAATAATCTTCCAAATGCAAACATATACATGCTGTAGATGCTTGTCAACGGGAGGTATCCATTGTATGACCCGAAGAATTTTGATCTTTGGCCTTTCCTTCGTCGCGCTATGCCTCGTCGCCGGAACGGCCCTATATTTCTACCAACAGAGCCAGACTCATCAGGCTGCCTTCACCTTAGATAAGAACAAGCCTGGGCAAATAGCTGGGATAGAGCATGTATCCTCCGCGCCTCAGAGCGAGAGCATCCAGCAGCCAACCGCTGAGGTGCTCAGCAACCGTGTAACGGAATATCATATCAACGTTAAGCTGGATGAACAAGAAAATACGCTGACAGGTTCAGAGACGGTTACCTGGACGCATCCTGGCAAGAAATCGGTCAACGAGCTCTACCTTCATTTATATCCGAATGCCTTTGCCTCAGCAGACAGTACATTTATGAAGGAATCGGGCGGCAAGCTGCGGAATGACGCCATGCCGAAGGATGGCTGGGGATCGATGGAGCTGACCGAAATTCGGACAACCGATGGGATCTCCCTGCTTCATCGGATTCAATATGTCCAACCCGATGACGGCAATACCAAGGACAAAACGCTGGTTAGAGTTCGTCTGCCTGTCTCTGTCCAAAGTGGTGAGAGCATTACCCTAAAGATCAACTTCACAGTGAAGCTACCGAAGATCTTTGCCCGCATGGGTGCTGCTGGCGATTTTGTTATGGCTGGGCAATGGTTCCCCAAGATAAGCGTGTACGAGCCTGCCGATACAAGGGGACGAGCCACTGAAGGTTGGAATCTGCATCAATACCATGGTAATTCAGAATTCTATTCCGATTTCAGTATATACAGTGTGGAGATCGATGTCCCCGACAACTACACCGTCGCCGCCACCGGCTTCCCGACCAAGGCAGCTAACAACCAGAACGGACGGAAGCTCGTCCATTACTATGCCGACGATGTGCATGATTTCGCTTGGGCAGCCTCGCCAGACTTCGTCTATGCAGAAGAGCCTTTCTCTTCCGACACGGTTCCCGGCGTGCGAATTAAGTTGTATCTTGATCCTGCACATAAGGATTTAAAGGAACGTTATTTCTATGCCGCCAAGGTAGCCTTGGCTAACTTCAGCAAGTGGTACGGACGCTACCCATACTCTACGTTATCGATTGTGGTCCCGCCCGCAGAAGCGAACGGTGCAGGGGGCATGGAGTATCCAACTCTGGTTACTTCCTTCGGAGCAAAGAGTGATTCCCCAGATTACAATGAGCTGGAGCGTACAGTTATCCATGAGATTGCTCACCAGTATTTCTACGGAATGATTGCAAGTAATGAGTTCGAAGAAGCCTGGTTGGATGAAGGATTCGCCTCCTATGCCGAAGATAAGCTGATGGAGCAGGAATTCACAACTAACCTTCCACTCCCGGTCCAATCAGCGATCATCACTTCCCCGGCTTCACTAACCCAGAATGCATGGAAATATGGAGATAGCGATGTATACGCCCAGAATGCTTATTATAGAGGGAAACTGATCCTGCTTGATATTGAGAGGCAAGTAGGTGCCAAGACGATGAAGCGAATCATGTCCAGCTACAGCCTCAAATACCGCTTCAAGCATCCGACAACGAAAGATTTTCAGCGTACCGTTGAGCAGATCACGGGTCGATCGTGGAAGGAATACTTCAACCAATACGTATATAGCGACAAAATGGCTGATTTCTCAGTCGATCGAATTCAGATTCATCCCTCCAATTCGAGCAGCGGATCGGTCTATGAATCAATCATCGATATAAGTCGTAAGGGCGCCAATTATCCAGAGGTAGCCATATTGCTCTCGTTCAAGGACGGGCATACTCTCCGTAAGACTTGGAATGTGGATAACGACACCCTGAAGATTAAGGTCCAGTACAAAGAGCCTGTGGATTGGGTACAAATCGATCCTGAATATGCGCTCGTTCTAGAGAATAAACACATTAACAACTACCTGAAAGCGGAGATTCAGGAGCCTGTAAGTACCCGCTCTACTTTAACGATCGTCAAATTGCTGGAGACCGTACTCGGCTCGTTATTATGGTAGGTACCTGACCTTACAAAACTCTGTATATGCTTCCGTATTAAATTTATCCGCAGCTCATTCTACGAAGCCTTACCTTAACAAAACTTGAGGGGGAAAAGTATGATCTATATACGTAGTGGATGGAGTCTTATAAAAAACCAGCTTCCCTCTATTATCATCCTGTTTCTGTATCAGCTGCTCTGGGGACTATTTTTATACAGGCTCGTCAATTCAGTAGTTACGGAGGTCTTGGTTAGATACCCAGATCCCCCGCCCAATATGCTCAGCCCGGCTCTATTCCTTCTGGAAGGTCAGTACGAGCTCAAGCATAGCTCAGACATCCGTCTCTATCTGGGGATTCTGCTCGGCATGGCTCTCATCCGACTGCTAGTGACGCCCCTGCTCCAGGCAGGGATCCTGTATGGCTTAATTCCCAAGGAGGAGCGAAAGAGCGGACTTCCGCTGTTCCGAGGCATGAAGGAGTTTGGGAAGCCGGTATTCTTCTTCCTATTTATCGAACTTATATTAATCAGCCTGCCCCTATTATGGATTGTCCCTCTCGTCCAGGGACTTCTGCCAGACATACTTCACTCAGGAACCATACAGATCTCCCCGATCTTGAAGATGTCGGCCGTTCTACTTGCTTGGATGATCTATTGCTGGCTCATTAACCAATGCTTGCTATTTGCGCAATTTGGCTATCTTTTCAAAAAGGGGCTATGGGGGTCTATTCTAATAGGTATTCGATATGTGCTTCCTGGAGCAGGCATCTCTCTCTTACTTGGCGCTTTTGCACTGATCTTGTTCTTAATCTTTGGCTCAGTATCGTGGATATGGACCGGAATACTCGCTCTTATTCTGCAGCAAAGCTATCCTTTCATACGAAGTTTATTCAGAGTTTGGGAAGTAACCTCTCAATATCAATTATGGAAAATAAAATCACAAAAAAGTTAAAATTCTTTTACCATTACAATCCCTTATACCACAAGGCCTCCGCCTGAATCGGAGGCCTTATTCTTTGTTTTTCTCTCTGAATCTTGTGAATTAGGCATTGCCAAAATATACTTCTCTTTGTTACAATAACAACAGCAGAAATTCAGTAACAGTTTTGTAATCATTATTGTCATAATAAGTCAAGTAATAGCAATAGCGAGTGTAATTATAACAATTATTTACGAAATCATGGCCGAATTCCCTTCACGGGGAACGGGGGAACCACTTTGGGTGAATTGATCTCGCTAGAGAGGGATCATAGGGAACCTTCAACCGAATCCGTAAGCTAACCTCGTAGGCAATCGGAAGGAGTATTTTTCTTGAAGAAACAGTTAACTACATTAGCTCTTGGTGTTACATTGCTTTTCTCCATCGGAACTGGCAGCGCTTTCGCGGATTCCAAATTAGACTCTGCTATTGATGGAGCGCTCGGAACGAAGTATGTATCCGGTGGTACAACGACTTCTGGGTTTGACTGCTCAGGATTTACGATGTATGTATTCTCCAAGATCGGTATCAAGCTTCCTCACCAATCGGGATCGCAATATAAAATGGGCGAATCCGTATCCAAGGATGAACTAATCGCTGGCGACCTGGTGTTCTTCAACACTTCAGGCAAAGGCATATCCCATGTGGGTGTCTATGTAGGTGAAGGCAAATTTGCTCACGCTTCCACTTCCAAGGGCGTTGTAATTAGCAAATTGAGCGAGAAATATTATGTAGATCGTTATGTTGGAGCTAAGCGCGTTATGAGTTCCGACAAGTACGAAGATGCTACTGGAGAAGTTACAGATCACGATGATGTAGAATAATAACGAATTTTAAGCCTGCGGCGATTCAATGGAATCCACAACCGCGGGTTTTTTATTTGCCTAAAGGCCTGCATTCCCCCCACTTCTGGCCCTATATGCCTATGAACTCAGACAGAAACACAGACTTCCAGATCAAATCTATCGACAAGCTTGTCAAACCTGGGCGGGTTTGGTAAAATGACCAGTGTAATAGTAACAAGTTTGTAATCTTTATTGTAACTATCGTAACTTTTGGGGTGCATCAACTAAGAACAGCCGAATTCCTAAGCACCCGGGAAACGGGGGAACCATTTGGGGTGAATTGGCGCTATCACGCTGCCATAGGGAACCTTCAACCGAATCCGCAAGCTAACCTCGCAGGCCTTGGAAGGAGCTTACATCTTGAGAAAAACAATCATCGCAGCCGCAGCAAGCCTGGCCATCTTCTTCACTATGCAAAGCGGCAATGCTTTTGCGAGCACCACACTAACTAATGTTGTTGACTCGGTATACGGTACACCTTACAGACTCGGTGGAATCAGCGCCAGTAGCGGCTTTGACTGCTCAGGCTTCACCAAATATGTATATCAGAAAATGGGCGTAACCCTACCTCGCGTATCGACAGATCAGTTCAAGCAAGGCGCTGCGGTAAGCAAGAGCCAGTTGAAGCCTGGCGATCTCGTCTTCTTCAATACAACCGGTAAAGGCGTATCCCATGTAGGAATTTATGTTGGTAATGGAGAATTCGCACATTCCTCCTCATCCAAGGGCGTTCGTATCGACAGCTTGAGCAATAGCTACTACAAAGCGCGTTATGTCGGCGCCAAGCGTATCCTTAGCCAGTATACTTATTCTCAGTATGCCCAAGCTTAATCTCCAGCGTTCAACCATTTAACTTTCATTCATTCATTTATCATCATTTATAACTATATAATGCAGTTGATTCCAAGCCCGGAATCAATTGCATTTTTTTATCTCCGCTCTTCTACAACGTATTGGGTAAGCAAAATATTCTAAAATCGCGCTAACACCTTTACAAGGAATAGAATTCCCGTTAGAGTGAGTTTAAAAAGGTAATCTAGGCATCCTATCATGCAATAAGCAAGGAGGCGTAAATATGGAAAAGTATATTCCGAAATTTCTTATTGTACCTATGGAAGAAGACCATGGCGCAGATATCTGTACCTGGCGCTACGATTCTCCCTATGACGTATATAGCTGGCTCCCTTGGGAACAGATGAAGGCGCTCGATGTAGAATTCGGCAATCCTGCACTACGGGCCGAACAATACGCCTCCCTGTTGGATGAGACCGGCGAGCTCGCTGGCTTTGCCCAATACTTCCCTCTCAAAGGAGTAACCCGTATTGGGGTCGGGATGAGACCTGATTTATGTGGTCACGGCTATGGTAAATCATTTGTCATCGCGATCGTGGAGGAAGCGCTGCGTCGTAAGCCTAGTAATGAGGTGGATCTCGAGGTCCTGACCTGGAACAAAAGAGCGATCCGAGCGTACCAGAAATCCGGCTTCGTCATTACGGACCTATATGAGAAGATGACGCCCGGCGGCATTTCCAAGCCTTACTATTGTATGGTATTTCGCGGATTTCCTAAGGGAGAAGAGCCTGGCCACAACGAACTTTAATGTTGTCTGTGATGATTTGCATATATTTTCAAGAAAACACTAAATTATCATTACTTTTTTTGTCACAAACGCTATGATCCACTGCGATGTTCCGGTATAATGGAATGGATAGCTTACATAAAAGGGGCGATTCGTGTGCAGAAATGGATCATGAGCGGATTACTCGGCGTGGCATTCATTATGGCCATCGTGTTGATTTTTACCTTACCTGGTAAAGAAGAAGTGGCCAAAGAGGCCAAGCCAACCATGCCTGAAATTACACTCAATGCTGATCAGGCCGATGCTATTATCAAGGCAAACTGTATCAGTTGCCATGGCGATCAACTGCAAGGTCAAGTTGGTCCGAATTTGCAGAAAATCGGAGCTACATTATCAGCGGATCAGCTCTACGGCATCATCAAGAAAGGCAAAGGACAAATGCCAACCTTCCAGGATAGGCTGAAGGACGAAGAAATTGCGAACGTAGCCCTCTGGCTTGCGGAGCAAAAATAACCGTAACACGAAGAACGCCCGCCAAGGATATTCCTGGTGGGCGTTGTTCTATACGAGCCGGCTGTAAAGATCCATAGTACTCCTCTTTCAGCCAGGCTATAGAGCCTATCGATGCATCAGCCTACAGAACGTGCTTTCTCAAATGCCTCATTATACTGCTGTGCTTCTTTAATATCAACGGCCGTTATTCCGCCTTCCTCCCATGATGTCAGCCGAAGCGTCACTGTTTTATGGTCAATGGTTATAAAAGGGTGATGATTGAACGCTTCTGATATGGCTGCAACCTCATCGACAAAAGCGATTCCCTTCATATAATTAGAGAAGGTATACTTGCGAACGATCCATCGTCCTTCTTCTAGCTCCCATCCTTCCAGTCTCTCTAAATGCGCTTCTATTTCCTGCGGTGTAAACGGCATTTAAATTCTACCTCCCGTTCGTTCTCAAATATCCCCATATCATTCTTGCATACCATTCGTACATGAGATATTAATTCATTATATTCTTCTATTTAACGATCATGCTATCCAATATATTACCATAGTGTTTACTGTATAAACAAAATAAGGGAATAAGAGGTAGCTCAAAAAGTTCACCTTTGATCACGAAGTAAATCATAAAGCTATCAAGGCATCGAATCTTGAATTCACCCGGGCCTAAGCAGATGCTTACGAAGTCATGTTTCCTACGGAAACATCTCAGGTACTCACGTACCAACTACGTACGCTCCGCTCCTCAGGCCCTAGCTTCATCCAACCTTCTCGGTGCTGAAAACTTGACTTTTTGAACACGCACAATATAAATTAAATCAATGCAACGAAATCCAGTTCATCCTCTCCGATTAGGAAGTTAATGCGATGGTTGTCTGCATCATAGATCACCACTGCACTACCAACGGAAATGACTGACTCCGTACCTAGCGCAAAGAACAAGTCCTCTGCCAGCGCCTCCTGGACTTCCAGCTTCTCCTCCTCCGATAGGGCCTCCCATTCAGAAGCCTCCATTTCAAAGAAATTATAGCTATCAGATATCTGGCCTACCGCCTTCGTGAGATCTGCCAAAATATATTCATAATCTCTGCCATGCTTCACGCCCACGATCATTCTTCTCCCTTCACTCTAACGAATATTGAGTCGTAGTCCCATTATACCGGAAAATCGCCCTTAAAAAAAAAGGGAATTCTGTCGATAAAAAAGATAAGCCATTTCCATAAAATCAGAAATGCCGTTCTGCAAGGATGCGGGTGGCAGAATTATGGAATAATTATCTCAAGGACGAGGTGTGCAATGGAAATCTCAACGATTATTGGACTTATTCTTGGACTCGTGGCACTCATTTGGGGCATGTTCCTAAAAGGTGCGCCGATCGAAAGCTTGGTCTCCAACCCCGCGGCCTTTGTCATTATCTTCGTGGGTACCGCAGCGACTCTGTTCATGGCGTTCCCGCTATCTGAGCTGAAGAAATTTCCAAAGCTGCTCAAAATGACGGTCGTCAAGCCAAAAATTATTACGAAGGGTGAACTGATTGCTCTGTTTGCGGAGTGGGCCACAATTACCCGCCGTGAAGGATTGCTCGCTCTGGAAGCCAAGGTAGAAGAAATCAACGACGATTTCTTACGGAACGGAATGCGGATGATCATTGACGGCAATGATCAGGAATTCGTGCAGGATGTCCTGACAGAGGACATCGCCGCTACCGAAGAAAGACACAAAGCAGGGGCGCAAATCTTCTCACAAGCCGGAATGTATGCTCCTACGCTCGGTGTACTCGGTGCCGTTGTCGGTCTTATCGCGGCCCTATCGGATATGAGTAATGTCGAAGTTCTATCCCATGCGATCTCAGGGGCATTTATCGCAACCGTATTCGGTATTTTCACCGGTTACGTATTGTGGCATCCAATTGCCAATAAACTAAAACGTCTCTCAAAAAAAGAAATAGAGATTCGACTAATGATGGTAGAAGGCCTGTTATCTATTCAATCCGGGGTGTCTACGATCGCAATTCAACAGAAGCTTGCCGTATTCTTAACCCCTGCCGAACGCGCTGAAATCCTAGAAAAGGGGGCGGGTGAAGGTGCGCAAACGGAATAAACGAAATCAAGAGCATGAGGAGCATGCTGACGAGAGCTGGCTGCTTCCTTATTCTGACCTTATGACCCTTCTGCTTGCCATGTTCATCGTGCTGTTCGGTATGAGCTCGGTAGATGCTCAGAAATTCAAAGAAGTTAGCGAAGCCTTTAATAGTGTCCTTAACGGTGGAACGGGCATTATGGATCAGAACTCGTTCAATAGCAACGATATGCAATCCTTCAAGGTACAGCCTAAGCCGGACGAGGTAAAAGCCAGCGTAAATGAGCTGAAGCGCCGGGAGCAGGAGAATCTGGAAGGGCTTAAGAAGCAATTGGACAACTATATTAAGCAGAATGGACTGACGAATGATCTTGATACGAAGCTCAATCAGTCCCAGCTAATGATTACGATCAGCGACAAAGCGCTGTTCCCTTCCGGAGAAGCTGAGGTGAAACCGGATGCCCGGAAGCTGGCCAAGGCCATCTCGGACATGCTGGAGCAGTTCCCGGACTATGAGGTTATTGTCTCGGGTCATACCGACAATATACCGATATCCAATAAAGAGTACCCTTCAAACTGGGATCTTAGCTCCGCCCGGGCATTGAATTTCATGAAGATATTGATGCTGAATACACAGCTTGATCCACAGAAATTCAGTGCGATTGGATACGGCGAGTATCATCCAGTATCTCCAAACGACTCAGCAGTCGGCAGAGCACAGAACCGCCGCGTCGAAGTATCGATTATTCGCAAGTATGTCGATCCGGATCAGAAGCTAGGTGTAACCACGGCTCATGAATAAAATAAAAAGATGGAGACCAGAACTCTGGCTCCATCTTTTTTCTTACCCATTGCTGTTCATAAAGTCTAATATCAGCACCGAGCTTGTTAGAGCTTATAATTCAACATCCCACCAAGCTCTCTCTTCTCCTGCTCGTTCAATTCTCGCCACGTTCCAACCTTCAATGATCCAAGCTGGATATTCATAATACGAATCCGCTGCAGCTTCTGTACTTCATACCCGAGAGCACTGCACATGCGGCGAATCTGGCGATTCTTGCCTTCGACAAGTATTATTCTGAACGTTCGATCAGAGATTCTTGTAATCCGGCAGGGTAAGGTCATTGCGCCTAGGATCCTGACCCCTTCCCCCATCGCCTTCAGAAAAGAAGGCGTAATTGGGCGATTCACTGTAACGATATATTCCTTCTCATGCTTGCCTTCAGACCTCAGGATCTTATTAACAATGTCACCATCGCTGGTTAGCAAAATCAATCCTTCCGAATCCTTATCCAAGCGTCCGATTGGAAAAATACGTTCTTCATGCCCAACAAAATCGACGATATTGCCTTTGACATGCTGCTCTGTCGTACTCGTAATCCCGACAGGCTTATTCAGAGCGATGTAGACGTGCTTAGACGGCTTCTCCTGGAGAGGAGCCCCATCAATCCTCACATCATCTCCCGGCTCGGCCTGACTTCCTAGCAGAGCGGTTACACCGTTAATCGTTACCTTGCCGGATTCAACCAGCTTGTCTGCCTCCCGTCTAGAGCAATACCCTGTCTCACTGATAAATTTATTAATTCTCACCGTTGTATGGTCACCCCGTTATGCTATTTCTTCACCTGTAGTGGTCGCAACTGGCTCTTGAGCTTCCTTGATTCGAGGTAGGGTAATCGTCACGGTCGTTCCCTTACCCAGCTCACTATCGATTTCAAACATGCCCTTATGGCCTTCTATGATACGCTGACTGATCATTAGTCCGAGGCCTGTCCCCTTCTCCTTGCTCGTATAGAACGGTTCGCCAAGCTTATCCAGCCGCTCCTTCGATATCCCTTCTCCTTCATCAATGAAGCGAATAGCAATGTGATGCTCGTCATGATCAGCGACCTGGAGCTTGATCCGTCCTCCTCCAGGCATCGCCTCCATTGCATTCTTCAACACATTAATGAACACCTGCTTCAATTGATTCTCTTCACAGTGTACCAGAAGAGGAGAAGTAGAGAAATGGTGCTCGAACACAATATTATGTAAATGCGCCTCACTATCCAGCAGCGATATCACATCGCCGACGGTATATCTGACATCCTTGATTTCGAACTGGACAGCCTGTGGCTTAGCTAGGATTAGAAATTCACTCACGATCATATTAATCCGCTCCAGTTCAGAGAGCATGATATCCGTATGTGTGTCATTGACGGTACGCGCGCGCTGCTGCAATTGCAGGAATCCTCTGAGCGTAGTCAGCGGATTGCGTATTTCATGCGCTACACCAGCCGCCAGCTGCCCAACCGTCCGCAGCTTCTCCGCGCGTCTGAGCAGTTCCTCCATTTTATTATGCTCCGTCATATCCCTTGAGATGCTGATCAGAGATACGATCTCACCGTCTTCATCGAATATAGGAGAGACGCTAATGCTTACATTAACTAATCTCCCGTCCTTGCAAATACGAGTTGTCTCAGCTAGGACGTAAGGACGCCCTTCTCTGAGCTCCTTCAGCCAGGATTCTCTCTCCTCTTGATGAGAATATGGCACAAAATCGAGCCTGGTGCCGACGATCTCAGCGCTATTCCAGCCATACAGCTGTTCGAATGCCCGATTCACTTCCAATATCCTATCGCTTAGATCTGTTACATGAATCGCATCAGCCATCTGATTAATAATCGATTCCAGACGTTCTTTGATCACCTGATTCTCATCATTCTTTAGCTTCAACTCTTCCGTATAGTGCCCCATATAATCTGCCATCCTATTAATCTGTCGTCCCAGCAGGCCGAGTTCATCTTGGCGCCTTACCTCGATCTTCGCCTGGAAATCTCCTGAGGATAACCGATTCACCTTATACAGAATGTCTTGAACCGGTCGAATCAGTTCTCCGGCAAGAATATAACTTGAGAATACGACGATTTGCAACAAAATAATGGAGATTGAAATCTCGTTAATCACCTGCTTGGTGATCGCTGCTGAAATAGGTTCATAACTGGAGATAATTCGGATCATATAAGGCTGCTGATTGTTCGGTTGAATGGGGATAAGACACTCTAGTACGCGCTTGCCGTTAATTATTGTATCCTTGAGTAGGCTTGTCCCCTTCTCGGCTGCTTCTCCAGAGTTCTCAAAGATATCAACATCATTCTTATACTTATACGTGCCAAATAGGATGCTGTGATGATCACGAAGTTCATCGGGGAAGAAACCCGTAATCTCTAAAAGATGATGATTGGACATAAGAGATTCATTTACAATTCTCTCTGGACTTGTCATGTCTAACATTCCGCCAAATGAAGAGCTGTTCCCAGTTTGTTGGCCGATTTCATTTCTCTTCACGTAATCATATATGGAACGGGATTGTTCCACAGCTAGAGCAATTTGCTTAGCGATTAACATCATATTGGCTTCACTGTCTCTGCGAAGATTGTCACGGGTTGACAGAAAACTAAGAACGATGTTAAACGATAATAGGGCCAGAGCAAAAAGAGACATCACTATAGATAATTTGAATTTAATGGACAAATGATCTTCTCACCTCTTGCAGGACATTGAGGTTAATGTCGAATCATGCTTTGATACTACCCTCATCATAACCGTATTGTAAGATTTTGCAAAGACGTTGAAATTCCTATTTCCTTTATCTACAATTAAGAAAAAATATCTATTTTCTACGTTTTATCATCCGAAACCGAAAAAGTTATGCACAAGTTATGAACATATACACAACGCAAAAGTCTAATATGTGTATAATAATGGGGATAAATAAGCAGTTATGAACAGTGTTATCCACAACATGTTAACAACGAATATTTGTTCGTTGGACAAAATACTGAATTTCTTGATCTGAACAACCGTGAATGGAGTTGAATCGTCATGTCATTACCCTTAACACACGAACCCCCTGCATCGACATTTCCCCACGACTACTGGATGCGTGAAGCGATCGCTGAAGCACGCAAGGCCGAAGCGATTGGAGAGGTCCCTATCGGTGCTGTTATTGTTCGTGGGGATGAAATTATAGGAAGAGGATATAATCTAAGAGAAAGTTCACGGGACGGAACAGCACATGCTGAGATGATCGCGATTCGTGAGGCTAGTGAAAATCTGGATGCTTGGAGACTGTTGCATTGCCGTCTATATGTAACGCTGGAGCCCTGCCCAATGTGCGCCGGAGCTATTGTCCAATGCCGGGTGCCGCATGTCATCTACGGAGCTACAGATCCAAAAGCAGGCTGTGGAGGGACCATTATGAATCTGCTGCAGGAACCGAGGTTCAATCACCGTACAGAATTAACTGCAGGTGTACTGAAAGAAGAGTGTGCAGACCTGCTCAAGCAATTCTTCAAGCAATTGCGTCATAAATAACGCATATAGAGGAAGTTCCCGCGCATATATTTAGGCTGGCCCGAATTCATTCCAGGCCAGCCTATTTTAGACATATTATTAACCAACGTAGTAAGACGTCTTCAAGCCACTAATGAATAGCTCTTTTCTTGAAGCGCCCGCCTTTTACGTCATGGATATTTCCTACAGCCAAAAAAGCATTCTCATCGTAATGATTTACGATTTCTTTAAGCTTGGCTTCTTCCAAGCGAGTAATTACACAAAATATAACCCGTTTCGGATCACCCGAAAATCCACCTTCACCTGACAAATAAGTAACGCCACGGCCCAAGCGGCTCAATATAGCAGATCCGATCTCATCGATTTGATCACTAATGATCCAAACCGATTTGGATTCATTGAGACCATCCACTACGATATCAATTGATTTATAAGCGATATAATAAGCTAACAATGAGAACAAAGCACGTTCCCAACTGAATACAAACCCTGCACTTAATAAAATGAAGAAGTTGAAGAACATAATAATCTCACCAACAGAAAATGGCGTCCTGCGTGAAATCAGAATAGCTACAATCTCTGTTCCGTCCAATGATCCCCCAAACCGAATGACGATACCTGTCCCTAAACCGAGCAGAATCCCACCGAATACAAAAGCAAGCAGCGTGTCGCTGACAAAGGGGTCAACCGGGTGAAGCAATGTCGTACCAAGAGACATGACCGAGATTCCTAGTAAGGTAGAAATCGCAAAGGTCTTGCCAATTTGCTTATAGCCAACTATCAGGAATGGAAGGTTAAAAAGGAACAGAAAAATACCAAGCGGTAATTCGGATAAATAAGAGGACATTACGGAGATACCGGTGATTCCGCCATCCGTAATCTTGTTCGGAACTAGGAATAGCTCCAGCGCTACTGAGACAATAATGGCACCTACAACAATAAAGATGGATCTCATCAGGATGTTCCCTACAGACTTCTGCTTATGCCGTCTAATCGTTTGGGATTTCGAGATCGTATCCAGGTTGACAGAGTTCAAACGCATCACTTTCCTTTCATTTCTTTAGTATAATTTTAGAGTTTCTCTCCCACTTGTGATCGTCTTGCATGGTCAAGGCCCTACTTATATTATGACATTTTCTTTGTCTCATGTCTTGTTTATTTCAATTTAAGATAAAAAAATCCGGCAATTCGCCGGAAGTCTGAAGCATCAAGTCGATCTTATTTCATACATTAGCCTTGTGGATTATGATGACTCACATGGTTACGGTTCTTGACCTTCTTAGAGCCCGACAGCGGCTCTGGGCCATCATGCTCCCTATCATCCCTAGGGCGGTTATTCTGGTCTGTCTGGGTTCCTGGGGTCGTATATCCTTTAGGCTTGGTCATATCGTGATTCCCTCCAATTCCGTTGATATATCCCCCTGTAACTTGTGAAGAAACCACTCGCTTTATACAACAAAAAAATGAGGATTTCTCATCCTCATTTCTGTTCGCTTCTATGATATCACCTTGATCAAGGCTTATTATTAGTAAACTGGCGGAGAGGATGGGATTCGAACCCATGTGGGCTTGCACCCTAACGGTTTTCAAGACCGCCCCGTTATGACCGCTTCGGTACCTCTCCAAGTATGAATCTAATTCGCGTAACAAATCAGATTATACTATAAATTTTTCACATGATCAAGTTATTTATTTGTGGTGATCTTTTCCACACCGCCCATATATGGACGAAGCACCTCAGGAATGACCACACTGCCATCCTCTTGTTGATAATTCTCCAGGATAGCAGCAACGGTACGCCCTACAGCCAATCCAGAGCCGTTCAAGGTGTGTACAAATTCCGGCTTCGCCTTCGGTTCCGGACGGAAACGAATATTTGCTCGACGTGCCTGGAAATCCTCTACATTCGAGCAGGAGGAAATCTCGCGGTACATATTGCTCTGTGGGAGCCATACCTCAAGATCATACGTCTTAGCCGCTGTAAAGCCAAGATCAGCCGTACACAGGGCCAATACGCGGTAAGGCAGATTCAGAAGCTGCAGTACACGCTCCGCATTCGCCGTCATTTGCTCCAATTCGTCATAGGATGACTCGGGATGGACAACCTTGATCATCTCTACCTTGTTGAATTGATGCTGGCGGATCAGGCCGCGCGTATCTCGTCCAGCCGCGCCAGCCTCAGAACGGAAGCAAGAACTATACGCCACATATTTCTTAGGCAGATCCTCGGTATTCAGAATTTCTTCCCGATGATAGTTCGTTACAGGAACCTCTGCTGTCGGAATCAAGTAATAGCCTTCCTCCGTCAGCTTGAATACATCCTCTTCAAACTTCGGAAGCTGTCCTGTGCCGTACAAGCTGTCGCGGTTAACGATATAAGGGGGCAGCATTTCTACATAGCCATGTTCGTTGCTGTGCAAATCCATCATAAAGTTAATCAAAGCGCGCTCCAGGCGGGCTCCCAAGCCTTTATAGAAGGTGAAGCGCGAGCCAGTTACTTTGGCACCTGCTTCGAAATCGAGAATATCCAAGTCCGTCGCGATATCCCAGTGCGCCTTCGGCTCGAAATCGAACGAACGTGGCTCGCCAATACGGCGCACTTCCACGTTATCATCCTCAGAAGCGCCGATCGGTACGCTGCTATGCGGTATGTTCGGAATACTCATCGTTAAATTATCGATCTTCACTTCAAGCTCACGGACTTCTTCGTCCAGAGCCTTGATACGGTCACCAACCTCACGCATCTCTGCGATTAGATCATCCGCATCCTCTTTGTTCTTCTTCCGCTGGGCAACCTCCGCAGATACTGTGTTACGACGGTTCTTCAGCGATTCACTCTCCTGGAGTAACTCCCGACGTTTCTCATCAAGCGGTAAAAAATCCGAGATCATCTCCAATGATTTACCCCGGTTCTGAAGAGCTTGTTCGACACGAGCGTAGTCATTTCTTAATATTTTTACATCTAACATGGATAGTCCCTCCTAGAATCATCCCGTAGCAGGCCGTGCCGATTACAAGCTGAACAATAGACGCCGGGATCGCTTAAACGACAAGAATCAATCAAAAAACAACCTTGACCCTTGGTAAGAGTCAAGGTGTCTTCACTATCAGCTTTATAGAAGTTGTTCAAATGAACTCAAACTTATTGTACGGCCGCTTGGTAAGTCTTAATCATCTCTGTAAAATAAGTATGCAGGGAATAATCATCCGTAAGCTCCGGATGGAATGAAGAAACGAGTAGATGTCCTTGCCGGGCCGCTACAATCTCATCATTGTAGGTCGACAGAATATCAACTTCATTTCCCACTGCTGTAATTAATGGTGCGCGAATAAACACAGCTCTGAGCGGCTCCTGAAGTCCCTTCACATCAAGATTCGTCTCGAAGCTCTCACGCTGGCGTCCAAAGGCATTACGGGAGACCTTGATATCCATCAGCCCGAGATGCGCTTCTTCTCCGCTTTCTATTTCTTTGGCCATTACGATCAGTCCGGCACAAGTGCCAAATACCGGCTTCCCTTGCTCCGAGAACGCCCGAATAGCTTCAATAAATTCGTATTTCCGCATCAATTTACCGATCGTCGTACTCTCGCCGCCCGGAATAATCAATCCATCCAGCTCTTCAAGCTGCTCAGTATGCTTCACAGCAACGCCTTCTGCTCCTGCTAGCTCTATGCTGCGGATATGCTCTGCTACAGCACCCTGCAATGCCAATACTCCTACCTTCATGGCCAAACCTTCTTTCTCTATCCAAGCTATCGACTTTAGACGCGATTCATGAAACATGAATCGCGCCTAGAGTCATCTTACCAACCGCGATCGGACATACGCTCAGCGGCGGACAATTTCGAGATTTCAATACCTTTCATTGGCGTACCCAGATTCTTGGATACTTCAGCAATCAACTTATAATCTGTATAATGGGTAGTCGCTTCTACTATCGCACGAGCGAACTTCTCAGGGCTATCTGATTTGAAAATACCGGAGCCAACGAATACACCGTCAGCACCCAAATGCATCATCAGGGCAGCATCTGCAGGAGTAGCCACTCCACCAGCGGCGAAGTTTACAACTGGAAGCTTGCCAGCTTCATGTACTTCAAGCAGCAGATCATAGGCTACGCCAAGGTTCTTGGCTTCAGCATACAATTCATCCTTCGACATGTTCTGTACTTTGCGAATTTGGCTATTGATCAGACGCATATGACGAACCGCTTCAACAATGTTGCCTGTTCCTGGTTCACCCTTCGTACGAATCATCGATGCGCCTTCGCTAATACGGCGAAGTGCTTCACCCAGATCCTTCGCACCACATACGAACGGAACTGTAAAATCACGTTTATCAATATGGAAGACCTCATCTGCCGGAGTCAGAACTTCACTCTCATCCAGATAGTCTACCCCAAGCGATTCCAAAACTTTAGCTTCCACATAATGACCGATCCGTGCTTTGGCCATAACTGGAATAGATACTACTTTCATAACTTCTTCAACGATGGTTGGGTCAGCCATACGGGCTACGCCGCCAGCTGCACGAATATCGGAAGGAACCCGCTCCAAAGCCATAACTGCGGTTGCACCAGCCGCTTCGGCGATCTTTGCTTGCTCGGCGTTCATAACGTCCATGATGACGCCGCCTTTTTGCATCTCAGCCATACCTCTTTTAACTTTCGATGTTCCAGTTTCCATAAATTCCACGCCTCCCGATAATAATCTAACTTGATATTTTACATCAGTCGCCTAAAATATACAACCCATTCACTCGGAATTTATTCGTTCTAGAACAAATTCTTAATGCCATTGAACAAATCGCTGAAGAAATCACCGATTGCCCGCATGAAAAGCTTGAACCAGTTTGCTTTCTCTGCATCCTGGGAAGTAATCAAGTCAACTGTCTTCTCCAAGGTCTGATTCATACCATCTGGCTTCAAGGTGTAAGTCACTGTTCCAACCTTGGTTCCCTTTGGAAGCGGGGCCGTCAGAGATGCGCTCTCCGGCGTCATCGTAACTTTGGACTCCACCTTACTGATGTCCGCACCCTTTGGAATAACAAAAGCCACTTCTTGGCTGCTCACAAGCGGAACCTCGGTGTTCTTCGCCTTCTTCACCGTAACTGTCTCAGATCCCGTTACCGTCGTATTAGGAGCAACGACTTGTTTGGTCTCGAAGTTGTTAAAGCCGTAATCGAGAACTTTGCGTGTTTCAACAAAACGTGCCGAATCACTGGAGGTCCCCATAACGACGCTGATCAGACGATGACCATCACGAACAGCAGTTCCCGTGAAGCAGTTGCCCGCATTTTGCGTATGGCCTGTCTTCAGGCCGTCAAGACCTTCATAAGCATATTTTTTGAAATTGGTGATGTCCTTATTTGCTTCAAGCATCCAGTTCAAATTGACGATCGGTGTCTTATCGCGCTCTCTAAATTTGTAAGTCTGCAGTGAAGTAAATTGGTTAAAATCCGGATGGTCAGTCACAATATATCGTGCCAAAATAGCTGCATCCTTCGCCGACATCACTGTCTCCTGATCACCTGGAGTACGGAACTCTTCCGGCATATCCTTTATATCAAGACCTGTTGAATTGGCGAAATGAGCTGTAGTCATCCCCATACGCTTAGCTTCATCATTCATTAATTGCACGAATTCCTGCTCGGAGCCGGCCACAAATTCTGCCAAGGCAACCGTTGCATCATTGGCTGAGCCGATAGCCATTGCCGCATATAGATCCTTGACAGTATGTTGGTCCCCTTCAGCTAGAAAAATTCGTGATCCCTTAGTTAAAGAAGCATTTTTGCCTGTGGTCACGACATCATCCCAGCTGATCTTACCCTGCTTCACATATTCCGCTACGATATATTCAGACATCATCTTCGTCATACTCGCCGGTGGCAGAGGATCTTCTCCCTTTACATCAAGCAGAATTTGCCCTGTCTCCGCATCCATCAGAATGGCCGAGCTTACCTTCAAGTCGAGAGATTCCACAGATGGTATAGCCGTTCCCTTAGCAGGAGTTGTCGATTTCGTCGTTGTTGTCGATTCCTTTTGCGTCGTTTGCTGCGTTTGTCCACCCTCAGCCAGCGCCATCGCTGGAACCAGAGAGAAGCACAACATATTCAAAACCAATATAGAAGCAGCACTTTTACGAATAAAATGCGGTTTCATAGTTTGTTTGGAAGTCGGAATTGCGCGTTGTTTTCTTTTGAGTTTCAATGTTCCTTAAGCTCCCCTCATATTCTCGATTATTGCTTAGTCTATTCTATCACAGGGCACCCTGCAAAAAAAGACAGGCCCAGCGATTTCCGCCTGGCCTGTCTTTTCTCCAATCTTATTCTTCCATTAACTAATAGAATAGTTAGGTGCTTCCTTCGTAATTTGGATGTCGTGTGGATGACTCTCACGAAGTCCCGCGCCTGTAATTCGAACAAATTCTGTATCGTTACGAAGCTCGTCCAGATTCTTAGCTCCACAGTAACCCATGCCTGAACGAAGTCCACCAATCAACTGATGAATCGTATCAGCAAGCGGGCCTTTATAAGCTACGCGGCCTTCAATACCCTCTGGAACCAACTTCTTGTCATCATCCTGGAAGTAGCGGTCCTTGCTGCCTTGCTTCATCGCAGCCATAGAACCCATACCTCTGTATACTTTGTAGCGGCGTCCTTGGTAAATCTCAGACTCGCCAGGGCTCTCTTCTGTACCTGCAAACATACTTCCCAACATTACGGCATGCCCACCTGCAGCCAAGGCCTTGGTGATCTCACCCGAATATTTGATACCGCCATCAGCGATAATCGGAATGCCATATTCACGAGCTACTGTAGCACAGTCATAGATTGCTGTGATCTGCGGTACACCGATTCCGGCGATAACCCGGGTCGTACAGATCGAGCCTGGCCCGATACCAACCTTAACGACCGAAGCGCCTGCCTCAATCAGTTCACGAGTAGCTTCCCCCGTTGCCACATTACCTGCGATAATAGTCAACTCAGGATATTTTTTACGAATATCAGCTACGGCTTCAATAATATTAATATGATGACCATGCGCAGAGTCGAGCACAATGACGTCCGCACCGGCATTTACCAATGCCTCAGTCCGTTCAAACATATCCTTGGAGATACCTACAGCGGCGCCGACCAGCAGTCTGCCTTGGGAATCCTTGGCCGCGTTCGGGAATTGGATCGCTTTCTCGATATCTTTAATTGTAATAAGGCCTTTGAGAATATTATTCTCATCCACTAATGGCAGCTTCTCAATTTTGTGTTTCTGCAGAATAACCTCTGCCTCTTGGAGGGTCGTACCAACAGGTGCAGTCACCAAATTCTCATGAGTCATAACCTCACTGATCTTGATGCTGTAATCATGTACGAAACGCAAGTCACGGTTCGTCAAAATACCAATCAGCTTATTGTCCTCATCCACAATCGGTACGCCGGAGATCCGGAATTTACCCATAACTGTCTCCGCATCAGAGACAAGATGATCAGCCGTCAAGGAGAAAGGGTTCGTAATTACACCACTTTCCGAACGTTTAACCCGGTCCACTTCCTCTGCCTGTTGTTCGATTGGCATGTTTTTATGAATAATACCAATACCGCCTTCGCGAGCAATTGCAATTGCCAGAGCTGATTCAGTCACCGTATCCATGCCTGCACTGATCAAAGGCACATTCAACTTCACATGATTGCTAAGTTTGGTCGATACATCAACTTCCTTAGGCAATGTTTCTGATTTGCGAGGGATCAGTAGTACATCATCAAATGTTAAGCCTTCTTTGTTAAATTTGCTTTCCCACACCTTGAAATTTCCTCCTTTAGTTTGAACTACCATTCGACCGATTCCCGTATAAATCAAGGCCAATTCCTTACTTACGAAAATATATTAATTGCAATCTTAGCAAAGCCCCTATAGGCTGTCAAGAAAATGTGTCAGGAAAAAAGGTTAGGCTCCTCAGTACACACGATTGTCCATCAGCAGTGTACATATCCGCAATTTCGAACATTTTATGATCATAATACTACCCCAAACGCATCATTTTGATTCCGATGATTGGGTGGATGCCCTTAGACGAAACAGGGACTGTCCCCTGTAGTGATAACTACATTTGGACAATCCCTCAATCTTGAGTATGTTAATCATCTTCCTCAGAACTATATATTATGCTGCCCCTGAATAACGTCATCAATAACCCCATATTGCTTCGCTTCCTCCGCGGTCATGAAGAAGTCACGATCCATATCCTTCTCAATCCGCTCCAAAGGCTGCCCCGTTCGCTCCGCTGCTATTTCATTAAGTCGACTGCGAATGCTAATAATCCGCCTGGCACTAATCGCGATATCGCTAGCCTGCCCTTGCACACCACCATGGGGCTGATGGATCATGACCTCACTATTCGGAAGCGCAAATCGCTTCCCCTTTGTGCCAGCTAACAGCAGTATGGCTGCAAATGAAGCCGCCATCCCCGAACAAATCGTCTGCACATCCGGCTTCACATATTGCATCGTATCATAGATAGCGAACCCTGCTGAGGTCGAACCACCGGGACTATTGATATAGAAGTGAATATCCTTCTCCGGGTCCTCTGCCGCCAGAAATAGCATTTGCGCCACTATGCTGTTCGCAACAGTATCATTAATCTCCGAGCCTAAGAAGATAATCCGATCCTTCAATAATCTGGAGTAAATATCATACGACCGTTCGCCATGAGCAGTCTGGTCAATAACATAAGGAATCACTGTACTCATCTTGTATTGCCTCCTCTAAAAAGGTTGGTTAATCCAACGCGTTATCATCCTATACAGGTCAACACACAACTTAAGCTGCCATGCTCTGGATCAGGTCATGACCGAGCAACAAGCTAAACGGCTTCATCTCGGCATGAGTCTTCTTTCTGGATCTATCCTTATGCACGTATTGTACCGCTGGGAGGACATCCCTGCTTCCTTCGTTCATTAATAAGAGCAATGCTGCGGCATCTTGTTCATGGAAGGCCTTGATATAGGCATAGACAGTGTTCTCATCCACTTGCGAAGCAGGGTAAGAGCCAAATAGTCTCTTTACCTTACCTGAATCATCAGCCTGGCTCATAGGGTCTACCAAGGCCTTTAGCTTGGTCCGGACACGATGCAGCAGAGCCTTCACCGCACCCTCGGTCATATCCAACATCCCCGATACTTCTCTAGCCGTGAACTTCAGGCCATCGATCAATAGAAGGACCGTTCTCTGCTCCGGATTGAACCTCTGAATCATCAACTCCATGATGTGATGGAGAGCAGAAGGATCATAAGGCTGATACGAGTTCAACGGCTCTTCTAATTGCTCGGGTTCCATGGGCAACGATACCGTATCCAAGCGCTTCCGGCGTCCCTGGTCAATCCATGCGTTACGAGCAGCGCGGTATAAGAAAGCCCGAGTTATATGAGCCTGTGCCAATGGCCTCTCCTGTACATATGCCCATACCTTCATCCAGGTCTCCTGAGCAAGATCATCTCCTTCCCAGACTGAGCCAGTCAGAGAACGACAATACTTCTGCAGCACCTGATAATGCTCCTGTATCCATTCGGGAGAAGCTTCTGTATCCTTAACCTTCGGATTCAATGGAATTATTCGATCCACTCGGCCATGCCTCCTTACCGTTTGATGATCTTTCTGTTCGCTCCTTGCAGAGCCTTCACTGTAATAAACGAAAAAATCACCGTAATCGATACGGTGATATATAAATTATCGTAAGTTCTTCTGTTCTTATTTTATTCTATATATAAAAAAACCACCACCGATTAACGGCAGTGGTTCTTATCGCTTGGCGGCTTCCTACTCTCCCAGG
>NZ_BAAACX010000021.1:0-77947 GCF_039521865.1 Paenibacillus motobuensis
GGCGACAGTCGCCACGCCCGCGGTAAGCTGCACGCGCCCTTGCAGGTGCGCGTGTTGAACGGCGGAGCGCCACGCCGGGACAAGCTCCGGCAGGCGCTCCACCAGAAGCTGCTGCAGCTCCGCCTCCAGCAGCGAACGCCCCTCCAGCGCGGCTGCAATACGGCCCGCTAGCACCTCCATCTCTGCTTCCTTGGGCTGCGTGATCACCCCTACCAGATTCGCTCCATCCCGCGCCCTCCGCTCTAGCGTCTCTACTTGCAACGACTCAGCCTCCAAAGTCTCTTCGCCCCTAATTCCCCTACTAAAGGTACCTGAAGCTCCGCCATCTCCCCTCCCATACTGCTCCACTATCCTCTCACCAGATCGGGTCAGCCCTTTCCGCCTTGTCCACAACAGATCGCCAGACCTTAATCCCAACAAACCTTCCCCATCGTTAGGCCCACCTGCTCCCCCTTTTCTTTCTTGTTCAAGCTCTCCTTTAAGAGCTCCACGTATGTATTCATGCCATCGCTTCAGCTTCCAGTGATCCATCTCTGGCTTTGATTGAAATAAATCCCGCAGCTGCACTGCCCAACCGAGTGGCATAGACATGGATAACAGAATCATCCCTAAGCCTCTCTCGACCTGAAGCCCAGCTCCTAAACCATGCCCACCTTCCTTCGATATAAGCCATCCTCTCTCTTCCAGACACCAGCCTAGATCCGTACCAATATCGAGACTGATCCTCAACTTCCAGACCTTTTCCAGCCTAACCGCATATACAGCGACCTTCATCGCCTGTCCCTCCTTCAAAGAGTTTTCTTGCCTATCTAATTCTTTTTGCTCCAGTTCTCACAAGGGAACAAAGATATGTAATACGTTAAATGCATATATACACCTATTCGAAGACATTTGCGCTAAACCGATAATTTAACTGCATACGCGCAACTATTCCCTCACTTTCCCCTTACTAGCGACCCAAATCCTACAAATAACTGTATATTGGCATCTATCCGCCTAAAATCCACTCGATAAGCCTAAAATAGTTGCAACTAAGCACTTATATGGTGGACAGCCATCTAAGCATGCCCCGGACCACGCATCGGGTGCACAGGGAGAAATGCGAACGATGCACAAACACAGCCTCTAACAGCAACAACACCTCCCTCCATTTATCAACACAAAAAAGCACACTCCCCCGGCCTAAGCCATGAAAGAGTGTGCTTCACACTTTAAAAACGTTATATTCCGTTGTTATGCTAAAACCGCCGGAATCATAATTTCTGACGGATGCCATCTGGTCACACCTGAACATATGGTATTTTATTCGCCTCCCCAGGCGAACGAAGATCGATATAGAATCGATGCTCTGCCTCGTCCTGCTGCTCTTCCGCGGATAGCATATACCGCTTCATATCCTCTTCACTCACGGCTGCGAGGCGGGTAAGCTTCAGCTCCATCCCATTCTGATGGCCGAGCCGCTCTGCGATCGCTAGCGTATCGTCCTCTGATTCCTCATCTAGGACAGTCACCTTTACCACATTACCGCGCCACTGTCCATACCAAGACAGAGCCCTTAAATACCACTCCATTTGCTGTTCATGATTGTGGGTCACCAGAACATAATGCATCCGCTTATGAGTCCTGGACTGCATACGTAAATATTGTCCGTGTACCAAATGCACCATCGCCGCCGCTATACCGTAACCGAACAGAATCCAACCCATATATGGAAACATGGACTCACCTCCCTGCAGAGGTCGCTTAGACCGCTCACCCTCATCGGGAGGAACGGTTCGAACTCTCGCTTATACCGACAATATATGCCGCTTTCAGGAGGTCGGTTACTGGGCTCATTTGAAATGGACAGATTGCACAAATCACGCTATGATATGTACCCAACTTTACACCTATGCAAAATATCCAAAAGGCTATGAACTCGCCTCTCTTTTCAATTTAATGAATATAATGGAAGGCTCGGGCAACAAAAAGCCAGCTACTCCTATCATTGCCAATGCTCATACATCAGTAATAATTAAAGAGTAACCCATCCGAACTTGATCGCATTAATAACCGCTTGTGTACGATCATCAACATCCATTTTTTGCAGAATGCTGCTCACATGGTTCTTTACCGTTTTCTCACTAATGAACAAATGCTCGCCAATCGTCTTATTGCTACGGCCCTCAGCCATTAGCCTCAGTACCTCGGCTTCTCTGCGTGTCAAAGGATTATTATCACCGGCAACGAACTTGACTCCGGCCTCTCGTATCGCATTATCCTCCGAGATCGCACCTGTCTCACTCAAATATTCCATCCGTCGCAGCTGTTGAATCAGCTTGCCTGTTACCTTTGGATGAATAAAGGCGTTACCTTCGGCAACAGTACGAATCGCATTAATCAGCGACTCTGCCTCCATATCCTTCAATAAATAACCTGTCGCACCTTTGCGTAGGGTCTCGAACACGTAGCTCTCGTCATCATGAATCGATAGTATAATTACCTTCACTTCCGGCAAAGCCTCACGAAGCTCAGCTGTCGCATCGACTCCGTTCAATATCGGCATGTTAATATCCATAAGCACGATTTCCGGATCGTAAAGACGACAGCTCTCTAACACCTGAGAACCGTCACTGCACTCACCAATTACTTCGATATCCTCTTCCATATTTAATATCCGTTTCAATCCCTCACGAAACAATTGGTGATCATCAGCTAAGAGGACCTTTATTGCCTGCCCATCAGTTACATTGTGATTATCCATCTAGGTTCTCCTTTCCCTTATCTGTGTTTGTCGGAATGTGGATAATAATTTTCGTTCCCATGTTTTCCGTTGATTCAATGTCCATTCTGCCTTCCAAGAGTTCTACCCGTTCCCTCATGCCAATCAGCCCGAAGTGGGTATGTCCCTTCGTCTCTTGCTCCAGTTGATCTACTCTGAAACCGAGACCATTGTCTTGTACAACGATCTTGACGAGCTGGGCTTGGTAAGTAATATCCACGCCGACGAAGGTCGGACAGGCATGCTTAGCCGCATTGGTCAGAGCCTCCTGGATCAGCCGAAAAATCGCCGCCTCCATAGGAGAGGTCATCCGCTGTTCCTTGCCCTTCGTCTCAAAGGTAGCTCTGATCTTCGTTCTCTCTTCAAAATCATGTACATACTTCCGCACAGCTGGTATTAATCCCAGATCATCCAGGGCCATCGGACGTAGATTGAAAATGACCTTTCGCATCTCTTCCAAGCTGAAGCGAACTTGTCTTTTCAAATCTATTATTTCGTCCTGTACCATCTTAAATTCCTGCTTTGCGAGCATTCTTTCTACAATTTCCGTCCTAAGAACTAAATTGGCAAGTAGTTGCGCAGGCCCATCATGAATTTCTCGGGAGATGCGTTTGCGCTCTTCTTCCTGTGCCAAAATGATCTTAAGGCCTAACATCTGGCGATTTTTGGCTGATTCAAGGATTCTTGTCACTTGACCAAGCTCACCGGACAGGTACTCAAGAACTACGCCCATTTGCGCACTCACTGTTTCCGCGCGCTCTACTGATTTCTCTACACCGCGCACTCTTTTTTGCAGCTCATCGCGACGGGCCTTAAGATACATTTCTTTTTCCCGGTAGATTAATAGATCCAGTTGAAGCTGTGTAGCCTTCTCATAGGCCTGCTTGATATCCTCTTCATTATACCGCACAAAATCCAGGCTGACTTCCGTCAGCCCGATACGGGATCTGCGATAATTGATTTCGAGCTGGTCCACCTTTTCCACGGTCTCCGCGGTTTCCTTCATAACCTGTTGCAGCTCATTGTTCAGCGTCCTTAGCTCATCACGCGCAGATTCTAGTATTTGCAGGATTTGAATTTTACTATTCTCCATAACGCCTACGGCGTTCTTAATAACGCGATCAATCGCATCAGCCTGATCTTGATAATCCGCCACTTAGACCTACTCCATTTCCAAAAAACCGTCTATTACCAATTATCATATCATGATTCTAGGGTGATGGATTTGGTTTTCTTGTCCCATTTTACCACGATCCCTAGCTGTTCTGATACTAGACGAAGAGGGACCAGAGTCCTACTATCCACGATAATAGGCGATACATCTGCCTGTTTCTTGGAACCGTTAAGAATGAATTCCTTCTTGTTTACAGTAAGCTCAAGTACTGTCGTCTCCCGAGTTACGGTAATTTTCTTAGCCGTATTATTCCAGGTCGCGCTGCCGCCAAAAGAGTCAAGCACATATTTGACCGGAATATATGTCGTACCATTCTTCAACAATGGAGCTACATCCATACTCTTCTTCTGTCCATTGACGAGCATCGTCTTCTGCCCAATGGTCATCACTGCATTGGCGCTAGGCAAACCTGTGCCGCCTCCATCCGCAGCCGGAGCAGTGAAACGAATATTGTCAAAAGATACGCTGCCCGTAAGCGCACGCTCATCCTGGCCCTCTTCAAGATTCACAACATAGAGCCGTTTGAGCTTAGCCGGATATTTCATGGCGCTTGCCGTCAGATCGACCGTCATCGTTCTCCAGCCTGTGAAGTCAATCTGCTTGGTCAAATCGACATAGATGCTCTTGCCGTCCGCATCTGCGAACTCAGCGCGCAGCCAATTCAAGCTGGAATCACCCAGGACATCGATCGTCATCTTGGTGGAATCCTTCGGAATTTCTTTGCCGGTTGTCCCATTCAGCTGGGCGTAGCCAAATTTATTGCCTACCCCGCCAGTCAGATCATAGTCAAGCTTCAGGACTTTCGAATTTGCACGATCATCTGTCCCTTGCACCACCGCTGCAGTTCCTTTCACTTCAGCTGGCAAGCCTGTGAATGATACCGGATACGAGGTATTCTCAAAATTCTCCCAGATTTGCTCGGATGATGTAGTAAATACGATTGGCGTTCCGCTGAAGCCATCATATTTAGGTGTTGCATAGCCCATCTTAGCACCCGCATTCACGGATTGCACGGAGAGTACGCCATCCTTCACGCTTGCCTTCATGCCGGTCATTTCCCATTTCACCGCTTCTGCCGGAACCGTCACCGTGCTGCCATTCTTCAATGTAGCCGTTACCGCTACACTAACCGAAGTTCCTGCCTCAAGCGGCGCAGAGGAGATTCCTGCACTCAAGCTGTCCAGATCGCTGCCGCCAAGAACGGTAACATTCATGCTATTCTTGGCATCTCCGCTTACAGCGGTAATTTGCGATTTGCCGGATTTAACGGCTTTGAAGCCATCACCCGTCCAGGTTACATTCCCGTTATCCGACTTCCAGCTCGCTTGAATTCCTGAGGCATCGACTGGATTGTAGTACGTATCATATCCTTTCAAGCTATAGGAAGCTGTCTGCCCAATCAATAGAGTGGACGGACCGCTAACCTTCAGTCCCTTCAGCGTTCCTTGTGGAGCCGTCGAGAACACGCCAAGGCCATTCGCCACGGCACGTTGTCCCGCCGATCCATTCGAGGTCGTAAAAGTCAGTGTAGTTGAAGTCTCGGCAAGTGGACGCGTCGCCATCGTTGTCGACCCACCGCCGTCAAGATTTAGACCTTTCCAGACACCGATGCTAGTCATAAACTTCTGCAGCTCAGCCAGCGTCAAGCCGCTGCTGTTATTGTTCTTCTCCGCCGTAATGATGTACGCTGTCTTACCATCCTTCGAGTAGCCCACTGCAGTTCTCGCTACTGCACTGCTGCCGCTGATCGAAGTCGTCGGGCGGGTAAACTGTGAAGCCTTCCCCTGATCGACCAGCAAAGTATGACCGCCGATCATCATTTTAAGATTAGCTGGGTTGATCTCTTGACCACTAGTCAGAGAACGAAGCTCGTAATTGGTATCGACCTGCTGCCCAACGGATAGGTGGCTGGCAATATAATCCGCTGCTTGTCCATGAGCACGCAAAATATACCCATCCGCAGGCACGGGTCCCGGAATCGCTGATTTCATAGAAATCTGTTGAATAATACCGTTCTGAACCAATACCTCCGTAGGTGTCGTTGAGCTATCTGCAGGACGCGTCTCCGACTTCCACGCGCTCGTGTAGATATACATTTTATTCACATGGCTGTAGCCTTTATCCGGTTCCGTACGATATGCTTCCTGGTTAATGCCAGCTAGCGGGAAGGTCGATCCATCTGCAGCAAATACCGTTCCCGTAAACTCGAATCTATCAATCATTGGTGTCCCGTCATTCGTTACAGCAAACGCATACATCCCTTCCAGCTGAGAAGGGCTCGTGACTACTGTTCCCTGAGACACCGCTCCGCCCATTGCGACGCCTTGGCCGCTCATTGGGAAGAAGTCGCCATTAACCCCAGCTACGGCCCCTGTGTCATTCGTCATGCCTTGGACCGTCTGTCTAGTCGTTAATTGCCCCCCCTTGCCCGTCATAACATCCAGTTGTACATATGGATTGGTTAGATCGACTTCAATCACATCGGTCAACACTTTGACTTGCTTGCCCGAGCGTGTCGTCGTATATTGATATTTTACGAGTCTGGCACCCGATGTAATAATGTCATCACTCAGCTTAACTGTCTGTTCCGCTGCCGCATGTGCCCTCGAAGCATTCCCGCTAAATGGCCCCAGGCTTACTACAGGCTGGATCCATATCAGTCCGGCCATTGTTACCAGCATCAGCTTTTTCCCATGATTCGCTGCCATGCGTACCCACTTGTTCTCTTTTTCCGTCGCCTCTTGTCCAGTTACCTCTCTTCTGACTACCATGAAATTTGCTACTCTCCCATCTTTTATACAATAATCATTCCATCTATCTCTCTCACAACAATCTATTACACTATTAATAGACTACATTTCTCCAAAAAAGTTACGAAAAAGTAGTAATTTTCTTGGGAAAGGAGGAGAATTGGGGTAAGAGCTGGAAAGAAATCTAGAGAAATCCGGAAAAACTCCTTTTCTCTAACTTAATCGCTAGCTACTTTGGGGAATAAATGGAAATCATACAACTATTTCAGACGATACTCGCATTCTTCGAGAATTAGTTGTAAATAGTACAACTAAATTTCCCGTTTTGCTTCAAACTTGGGGTTTCAGATAATTTAACTGTAGGAAATCCAATTTTTTACACCCTTTTCTTATTAGCGAAAATCTAATTGTATAAAATACGATTAATGACCACCTGTCTCCTTATATCCCCATTCTGACTACCTTGCTCACATAGAAATCGGTTCATAAATCTGATAGAATTGAAGTAAATTTACATACCTAATGTGGCGTAGAACGTCCCACCATTTATCAGAATGGTCGGGACGTTTTTTCGTTCCATAATCATTCTCAGGAGGTATTAAGAATGAAATTCGAAGCAGCACATCAAGCCTTTATCGATAAGCATGTAGAACAGCGCACCGGTGAGCGCCGAGGCAGGCTTCTTCGCGGACACGGGCATGGGGAGACTCTATTTCTTAAAAAAGTCTGGTGGCCTCTTTTTGCAAACTTTGAGAATCTGCATCCCGAGTATGAAATCCTGGATTGGCGCAGAAGATCCTATTTTGGTGATTTTGCCTATTTACCCAAAGGCCTGAAGTTAATTATAGAGATTAAAGGTTACGGGCCTCATGTACAAGATATGGATAGGCAAAAATATTGCGATGAACTCAACCGCGAGCTCTTCCTACAAATCGCAGGGTTTCGGGTAATCTCTTTCGCGTATGATGATATCGCCCATCGCCCTGAGCAGTGTATCTGGCTGCTGCGCATGCTGCTCAGTAGATACCATCCTTCACATAAAAGTACCAATCTGTTATCACTTGCAGAACAGGAAATCATTCAATTTGCTATTTCCAGAACAAAGCCTATTCGTCCAGCAGACGTTATCCAACACTTGGACATTAATTACCGTACCGCTATCAAAGTCTTGAAATCTCTTGTCGATCAAGGTAAGCTTCAGGCTGTCTATTCAGGCAATGGAACAAGAATCCGTTATTATAAGTTAAGTGAACGGTTGGAATTCTACGAATTATGAACTGAAAGCCTATATATGCTTGCCTTATAACTAAACCATAGGGTCATAGAGTAAACCATCAACTATCTTTAGAAATAAATGCTTAAATACAACTATTTACCTCCAAACAGCTCATAACGAATGATTTAAGTGCGCATACGCAACTATTTTCTAAATTTCCGTTCTACGCTCCACGAATTCGCAGAGATAAGTGCATATATGCAACTATTCAACAGAAATCTTGGCATTTGTCCAAAATAGGTGTACATAAGCACTTATTCATCCATCGGGTTACTTATGTGTTATTGCGATGCCACTCATTCGCTTGCAAATATAGAGTTACTTACATAATAAAAAGGTTCAACCCACCCATATGGTGGATTGAACCTTCCTAAAACTTAACTATTCAACTTATCCAGCACCCGCTTTAGCATTACTGCAGCTTGAGCACGGGTAGCATTGCCTTGCGGCTGGAAGGTCGTCTGCGTCATCCCTTGGATGATGCCTTCCTGTACAGCCTTGGCGACGGTCTGCTTGTTCTGGATTTTCGCCGCGTCCTTGAATTTCGTCAACGTCTGCGTTCCAGTATTAGTAACCTCATACCCCGCATACTCCATCGCCCGCACCATCATCAGCGCCATTTGCTCACGAGTAATATTACTATTTGGCTTGAATGTTCCATCGGAGTTCCCGTTGATAATCCCAGCCTTAGCTGCTGCCCCAATGTAAGCTCCAGCCTCCGAGCCCGCGATGACATCCGGGAAGCGGCTTGCACTCGATTCATCCTTGGAAAGCCCCAATCCCTTGGCAATGAACATAGCGAATTCCGCACGTGTGATGTTCTTATCCGGTTCGAAAATAGCGCTGTTATTTGATCGCGGTCCCACGATTAATTTCCCAGCTAATTCTGAAATATCATTCTTAGCCCAATGCTTGTTAATATCGCTAAAGTAGCTGTAACCCACTATAGGCATAACGACAGAATTTCCAGTAACTTTTCCGGAAATAACCATGCCGGCTCCTTTATTCATTGCCTTCGATGGGGTATAAACAACTGCTTGCGTATTTGTATCGTATTTGACCAGTGATGCTGTACTTAATGGAACTTGTCTTGTAATTTTATAATATAACTTCCCAGTATGAGAAACTTCAGTCACTGCCGTACTTCCCGTCATTCCAGCCGAAACATACACCTCAACCGGGTTATTTAATTTAGATACGCTTACTCCACTGCTAGAACTTAATGGGGTATTAGTAGTTGAGGTAAGAGCCTCAAGCTGAATCGTAAGGTTCACCGAGCCAAAATACCCCGTATTTAGAGCCCTGGAAATATCCGTGAATGGTATTTCCTTCAGCGGTACCTCATACAACACATCCCCAAATTTTACACCTAACGAAGTAGTGTTCCCCGAGGTGTATGATTCCATTAAAGGATTTAGTGGTATTGAAACCTTAGCGGCCTTCTGCGTATTTGGAACCTCAAACACTAGAATCTTCTGGGGCTCATTAATGCCTGACAAGAAGCTTAACGAGCTTTTTAACTTTGCACTATCTAGAGTATACAAAGAGATGGATTGTCCATTCTTCGACTTGTCTGAAGAGGTCTGAGCAGCGTTAACAGGGAGCGTATAGCCATTGACCCCAAAATCATTATTCGCCCACTTCGTAAGATAACTTGGCTGTCCGTTATCACCAGGCGAAGTTGTCCCATCGGATAAATTCGTTACCGGTAAGTTGGTGTAGCCTTTCATCACATTATTATCATTATCGTATAACAACGTTCCACTGGATGTATATGTCACTACCACGTTCTGACCAGACTTCACTGAATTATATAACTTTATAGTGACAGCATCACCGCTCACGCTCACAGACTGTATGCTCTGGCTCAGACCGTCCACCCCGACGTAGAACTGATTTATCGGAAACACTGTGACCGATCTCAAAGTCTTATTATAACTAATCGTGATCGTATCCCCACGAACTACAGCGGAACGGATCCCTTCAACCACCACATTGTACTGTACAGGTTCCAAATTGATATATCCCGCCAGATTACCGTTCAAGTCAGCAATCCCGCCAATACCAGACACATAGGATACTGTCACATTCTGTCCCTGATTAAACGAAGAAGCTAGCGTCAGAATCACCTGATTAGACACAATTTCTACATTGGTTACATATACAGGTGAGTTGTTAACAAGCACAGAGAACTGACTTTTCATTGGGATATTCGTTGTTTTCAAAGCTTCGTTATAGGACAGAACAATTTTATTGCCTGAACCTTCTGCACTTGTAAACTCCGGTGGCTTCGTATCATAAGTATTGCGAACATAATAATCCTCAAAAGATGGGATATTCTGTCCACGATAATCTTGAAGCGGATAAGAACCAGGGTAATAAGAGACTTTTACATTATCTCCGTTAGATACAGAACTAGTTAGGTAGAGCGTGACCGAAGAACCGCTTTGATAGATACGATCGATCCCTCTGGAATACCCATCTACTGTTACACGGAACTGCTCATAGGCATAGGTTGAGACACTCTTCAGGGTATCGCTAAAATAAAGAGTCAGCGTACTGCCGGAAACAATGCCTTCCTTCGGCTTCGGCAGCACAGAATCAATGCCATTCGTTACATCCTTACTAGAAAAAGATGCAGCCACATTCCCGGATAAATCCTGAATCGGTCTTACTCCATTGGAAGTATATCCGACTCTTACATTTTGCCCTACAGCTACCCCCGTCTCCAAAGTCACATACACGCTCTCACTGGAAATATAAGCATTGCTGATGCGACGCGTCTCTCCGTTTACAGTTACCGTGAAGCTAGTGGTCAGTAGGTTAATGGATGAATCGAGCGTTTTATTGTATAACAGCCGAATCATCGAATTCGTATACATCGTTGCACTTTGCAATACTGGTGCAGTCTTATCTTTTGTTCCTGTTTGGAATGTCCAGCTTGATGAACCGTTTATCCCATTGAAAACTGCCCCCGTAACGGCATCCGCTACGGCACCTGAGGCAATATCGATATAATAGGTTGCACCATCTCTTAAATTAGCGTTTGGAGTAATGTACAGCTTATTACTAGATGCTGTTGTCTTTGCGGCTACAGATGTATTTGAGCCTTGCATCTTTAAAGTTACCTTTGATGCGTCTAGTAACGTGATATTGCGATTAAATGTAGCTGTCATATTGCTTGAGACGGATACATTCGTGCTGCGATCGCTAGGATATAGATTACTTATCGATAAGGTACCTGAGGCAGCCGTCGCAGTCGTAAAGGACCATGAGGTAGAAGGAGTATCGTTACCATCAGCATCCTTAAAAGCACCTTGCGGTACATTTACGGTATAAGTCGTATTATAACTTAGTTCTGGCCAATCAATCGCAATACTTGTTGTTCCCCCACCTTTTACATTAGAGGAAGTAACATCAATATTTGTCTTGCCGTTTTTGGACTCCACTGTAACCTTTCCGGCATTCGGGTATACCGGACGAGTGAAATTCAATTGCCCTTTCGTTTTAATATCAACTCCGCTAGCGCCATTCTTAGGTACTGTAGCGTTAGAGCCATTCCATCCCACTGCTGACCCTTGCACATTGAAATACCAGTCCTGAGCATTGCCAATTCCAGCGAAATACTGGTTATCGATATCTTTATATGCATTCTTATCGATCAATATATAATAACGTTCTCCTGGAACAAGCCGATCTACTGTAAAGGATTCCTTAGTGTCCCCTGCAGCTTTCGGTGTGAGTCTGACAGATTCATTCGTGGATGCTCGAACCAACGACACATTGCCGCCGCCAGCCCAGACAGGTTTATTAAACGTCAAACTGATTTCCTGTGAGGTTCCTGGTATCGTAGTACCCTTTGCAGGAATTAATTGGTCATTAATACTAACGGGTGGTTTACTGTTTGGATCACTTATTGTTGTAAAAGTCAGATTAATCGCTTCTGATTTCACGCTTTCTTTTGTAGCATCTACAAAAGCACCTTCATTCCCCACCACGCTATAAGTAGTGTTGTATTCTAAATCAGAAGGAAGACTTACTTCTATTGATCTAATGACATACCCTTGGGAAATAATCTTCTTCTCTGCAACCAAATTCCCATTATTGAATACTTGTATCGAGCCATCCCCCTCTCGAACATCACGATCAAAGGAAAGCTTGATGGATTTAATTCCAACTGGAACCCCTTTTTCCCCATTAGCAGGAGTCACCGCTACTTTAAACGATGTTTCTTCCGCTGCCGATGCAATCATCCCAAGCACCATATTCAGTACCAGGGTAACAGCTAGTATCACTGATAATCTTCTTCTCACTCTAGCAACCTTCCTCTCTCTATCTTTATGTAAAAAATGCCACACGGCAATGATACGCATACTTACTATTATTAACGGCAAAAAGCAATGCCGAGTTTAGAAGATACGCAAAAATAAAACGGATACTCACTCCCTAATAGAAATGAATATCCGTATATTTTATGTGATGTGCAAATTATAAAATTAAAGTCCAGCTTGCTCTTTCAGAACCTCCACCTTATCGAGACGCTCCCAAGGCAAGTCCACATCTGTACGGCCAAAATGTCCGTAAGCAGCTGTCTGACGATAAATCGGACGGCGTAGATCCAGCATGCGAATAATACCAGCTGGACGAAGATCAAAATTGTTGCGTACAAGCTCAACCAGCTTCTCTTCCGGAACTCTGCCTGTACCGTAAGTATCCACATTAATGGATACCGGACTAGCAACACCGATTGCATAAGCTAGTTGAATTTCTACCTTATCAGCCAAACCTGCAGCTACGAGGTTCTTCGCTACATAACGTGCTGCATACGCGGCAGAACGGTCAACCTTCGTCGGATCCTTACCGGAGAAGGCACCGCCGCCATGACGCGCATATCCGCCATAGGTATCAACGATAATCTTACGTCCTGTAAGACCTGCATCCCCTTGTGGTCCACCAATAACAAAGCGGCCAGTTGGATTAATATAGTATTTAGTCTCTCCATCAAGCAATTCTGCAGGAACTACTGGAAGGATTACTTGTTCTTTAATATCATGTTGAATCTGTTCCAATGTAATATCTTCAGCATGCTGAGTGGATACTACAATCGTATCGACGCGCTTCGGCTTGCCATCGACGTATTCGATAGTAACTTGAGTCTTGCCGTCAGGGCGAAGATAGTCCAGCGTACCATCTTTACGAACCTCGGAGAGACGGCGGGCAATACGATGAGAAAGTGCAATCGGGAGCGGCATTAATTCAGGCGTCTCATTCGTCGCAAAACCAAACATTAGACCTTGGTCGCCCGCACCAATGTTTTCCGTTTCCTTATCCATTTGTGTCGGATCACGATGTTCGAGAGCTGCGTTGACCCCTTGAGCGATATCCGCAGATTGCTCATTTAAGGATGTCAGCACCGCACAGGTATTATAGTCAAAGCCGTATTTGGCACGAGTATAACCAATTTCTTTAATCGTATTGCGTACGATTGAAGGGATATCTACATATTCCGATTTCGTGCTGATCTCACCGATTACAAGTACAAGACCTGTAGCAACGGATACTTCACAGGCTACCCGGGCATTTGGATCATTCGCCAGGAATGCATCAAGAACCGCATCGGAGATCTGGTCACAGATTTTATCCGGATGCCCTTCGGTTACGGACTCGGATGTGAATAAATGTCGCCCTTGAATGGACATTAAATCAACCTCCCCATATGGATAGTATGGCATTATATATTATGGATTAGCACCGAATAACGAGGAGTAAGGTCCAGACAGAACCTAAAAATCAAAAAATGAACCTTTTCCTGGGCGGAAAAGGTTGATTTGACAATCCTCAAAGTCATATTAGCGTATTTAGAAGTTCATGTCAAAATAAAATGGGACAATTCCTGATGGAACTTATAAGGAAAAGTTCCGTTCTGCCTGGGCTACAAGCCGCTTGGTGATTTCTCCACCTACGGATCCGGCTTCACGTGAAGTCAAATGTCCCCAGTAGCTTCCATTTAATGAGCCGCCTAAAGCTCCCAGCTCACCAGCAAACTCCGTATCTGCGCCTCCTGCACCGCCTGAGCTACCCACAGGCAACCCAAACTCTGCAGCGATTTCATATTTCCATTGATTCAGCACTTCACGGCTCTCCGGAACAATCTTACGGTTGCTTCTTGCCATAATTTGATACACCTCCTGATTATTGTGGATCAGGAATAGTATGTGTCCAGTACCTTACGCTAATCATATTAATGTTTGTTACTTATGGAAAAATAGAGGTAATCCAAAAAGTCCACTTGGGCCTTTTTGAATCAGAAATGTTTACTTAATTTGATATCCTCCACGAACCATTACCGTTATATTATGTGTGTTTCCTTCTTGAACCTGAATACCCCGGCCTGCTCTAGGAAATGATAACAAATGATTATTCTTAACCGCGCCGCCGTTTGAAATATCTATTCCATCTGTCAAATCGGCAACACCGTTTTTATCTTCACTATAAATCGCGGCTTTACCGGCTCGAACAACGAACTCCGTCCCTGCCGATGCGATCAGTATCTGTCCCGGCTTCACATCAACAATTTTCACCTCATCAGCAGAGGATGAAGAAGAGCCACTATTTCCACCTTCCGCTGGCGTAGACGGTTTAGAAGGCTCTGTAGGCGTCGTAGGAACTGTTGGCGTGGTCGAGCCTCCACCTCCACCTTTCAGAGCTTGCTGTATAGCTTGATCCACATAACTCTTTGTCACAACGGGATCATCCGAGGTACCTGGTTGATTCGTCACACCTGCCCCCTCTGCCTGTGAATTCATCAGTGATCCTGCCCATACACTTCCGCCAATCAATACCACCGCGGCAGTTACTTTCCATGCTGTCTTCATCATGTTCCTCCTCTATAATCTATTACTTCTAATGATAGTGGTTTTGATAGATTGGAACAAGCAAAAATCCCCATAACGGGGATTTTCGCTTATTCTACTCGAATTAATTAAAAAGATCATTATTTACATAATAAGCTGCTTGTGTTGCGATTTTGGTCTTTTCTCCTCCAAAAGAATCGTAGATAGAGAATTGGAATGCTCCCGATCTTAGGGTAGCAAATATCGGATCGTTAATCACATAAGAGAAACTTTGATTACTACCAACCACAATGTCTTTTTCAATTGTTATTTCCTTCTCAAATCTAGCCCCACTGGAGTCAACAACCTCAAATATGAATTTATGCTGGAATTCACCTATGTCAAAGGTAAGATCCCGTTTTAAGTCATATTTCATTTTTATTTCCAATCCTGAAGAATTAGTACGTCCTTCAATTGAAGGAATACTAATTGTATAAGGGAATAATTGGACATCCTTTAGAGTACTCTTAATATCACGGCTGTCTAGATTCAATTCCATTGCAGAGGCATTCACATAACCTGTAGGTTTACCTTCAGACTCTGTAAACTTATTATCCGTAATACTTTCACCCACTACCAGGTTCCAATTAGACACCGTTATACCTTTTGGTAATTTAGATGAGAATGTTACGATACTTGCCCCTTGAGGACCAACAGCAGTCTTTACCTGATTTACATCCGCTTTGTAATATTGGCCATCTTCGGTTTGGAAATAACCAGTAAGTTGTGATAAATTATTTTGTTTGTTCTCTAAATTTCTCATTATGAGCTCTGTATATATTATGTCATTCGTCGAGCCCTTATAAAGGTATGTTTTACGAGTTTGAAGATCAGCTTTCTTACCTGATGTATTCAAATTATTGTAGGTTCCTTCAGGTACCTTATTGATTTCAGTTGAATTACCAAAATTCGAGAACATGATCCAATTACTCGTCTTATCTGTTCCTGTTTTCTGAAGTAATTGTATCTGCAATTGCGAATACTTTAAATTTGATGGAACATTAGATACGACATACACACTTGTTTTCTCACCAACACCGAGAATTTGTGTAGTGTTACTGTTTACTAATTGAACTGTGTTACTTAGTGTCGTCTGATCCATCTTATAAGCCCCAGCAAAGTCAGGAAGTTTAGCTGCTTTTGTACCTTTATTAGCTATAGTTATTTTAGTTGATAGTATGTTTCCATCACCCCATGGAAGTTTCTGTATACTATCTAATGTTACACCATATGTCCCATCATTATTTTTTACAAGTCGCTCTTTACCTAATGCATAATGCATGTCGGTGTATTCAGGCAAGCTATAAGCAGCAATTGGGTAACTAACGCTAGCCGCTGGTGGTGTTTGCCCACCTTCTGATCCAGAAGAGCTAGTTGGTGTTTTTAGGATCAGATCAATGTCATCCACACTTACTACTACCGGAATCACTCCGTCAATAGAAATAATTTGCTCTTCATCCGGCTCTAATGACATCCCGTCCAGACCACTTGCAGTTAATGGATACAACTTATTCCCAACCTGAATATCAAATCCATAATTTGGGACTATGATTGTTTTGTCTCCTTTATTTTTTATAGCAAACTGAACGGATAACTCACTATTTCCGAAACCTTGATTTCTGGAAATGCTATCGATTCTAGTTGTTATGCTATTATTGTCTACCTTGAGAATTCTTTCTTTATTTACAGCAGTCTTGGATGACTGTCCTTGCTTAGTTCCTAAACTTAATGACGCAACCGGCATGTCGCTTTTAACTGCTTCATCATTTTGAACCATAACAAGCGTTAAATTATTTAGGTTTACCTTTTTGGGTATTTTCGCTATCAGATTTAGTGTTTTGCTTTCTTGAGGTAAAATTTGATAATTTGAGCTTGCAGAATCTGCAGTCAATGCAAACGCTGTTCCACTACTCGTTTGAACCACGTATTTAAAGTTCGGGTTTTCTAAGGTCTTTGCTCCAGAATTCTGTAAATATAGTGATACATTCACATAATTATAGTCCCCTAAACCTAATACATTAACAGCACTTACCTTTGATTTAAGCACATAATCATTTATAAGTAACTTCTGTGTCGTATTCACTGGTGTCGCGACTGAATAACTCGACGGAATATTAATACTTCCCAATACTTTCTCATATCCTGATACACCAAAATCCCATTTAATGATCTGGAAGTTCAGATCACTATATTTCAGATTCTTAGCAATCTTAGTCGTATATGTAACGGTAACAGAAGATCCAGGAACTACTTTTTTCTTGTCTTTATCTGCCCCTACAGCGGTTACACTATACACTGTTCCAGACTTGGTCTTTACCTTAGTCCAGTAATCGATCAAAGACAATGTCTTACTATCATTATTATTGTAGGTCAACGTATATGTTAATACGCTTCCATCATCTTGAGATAGAATATTAACATTACTCAACTTCACCGTACTCTTATTAGTTATCTTTACGGCCTTTAAATCATTCAATGTCTTCACAGTTTGCTTCTGCGTCTTTGTCGTCGTGGGTTGGCTTTTAACTGCTGCTGCGTCAACAATACCTACAAATCCTTGACCAAGCAAAGTAGCCACAGCTATCGACGCGACAATCGTTTTAGCTTTACTCAAATCCAAACCTCCTATATAGAAAAATATCGTATATAGTATATACGCATGAAAATAAGAAAAGTTTGATCTTTATCAATAATTGTTAAAAAAAAGAGCCCCTAAGGGCTCTTTTTTACTTCAACCAAAGATTATTGATTATAAATTTTAGTTTGGTTAAATGTTTTCAATGAGTTTCCATTACCGTCTACAATAGCTCCGGAATTATTATCCAAGGACACTTTTACATAGTCTCCTGTGTTAATTCCACCCTCAACGGTAAAGATAACTTCTAATTTAGTACCATTTGCTTTAACTTCAGTAATTTCAGTTTTCTTTTTGTCGCCACCTAGAGCAGGAGTAACTTCAACAGAGAACAATGATTTAGTGAAGTTTTCAGCCTTATCAGTGATGATCTTAGTTACATCAAAGGAAGCTGTGTACTTAGTTCCTACTGGAGGAGCAACATCAAATGATTTAGCGATCACTTCTGGAGCAATCTTATTAGCCACTTCAAAATCAACTTTTACTGGGTTACCATACACATCACGTGTACGTGCGTCATCGCCACCAGCAGCAACAAGTTTCAAGGATGTATTACTGAATTCAACAGGCAGTTTATCATCCGAGAATTTCAGTGTAAGAGTTTTTCCATCAGCGCTCAAAGAATAATCATTTGGATAAGAAGTTTTATAAGTTGAGTTAGTAGCAGTACCTTTGACCGAGAACTCATTTACATCGACATTGTTCAATGCAGTATCAAATTTAACTGTCAAGGAATCATTTGCTGTAGCTTCTACACTAGTAGTTTTAACAGCATCATTCTTCAGTTTTACTACACTGCTCAGCGTATAACCAGTGCCTTCTGTCAGATATTTACCATCAAGATTGGCAATGTAATCTACATAAAGAGTATCGTCCGTTCCGACTGTAAGATTTTTGCTGTCGACATAGATACGAACCGAAGAAGATGTTACTGGATCAATGTCATCAGCACTCTTAGTCAACGCAACTTTGTTTGTTGTACCTTTTTTAGCAATGCTGTATTTAGCCGGATCCAATGCACTTCCAGCGCCACTCATAACAACAGGAGTGTTAAATTCAACATATACATATTGTCCTCTAGATGCATCTTCAACCCAAACGCGTGAAATTTTGCCGTTTTCTGTACCAGCAGGATTCAGTTTGAAGGATGCCGGAATTATCTCATTGCCAATGTAAGCATTGTCCCGCACTCCAGAAACTTCGAGTGTATACTCTTTATCAAATACTGGTCCAAAGTTAATTTCAACTTTCTTCGTTCTATCATCATATTTGATACCACGGATAGGATGTCCGCTATTATCTACACCTGCGATTTTCGCAACTTTACCATCGCTATCAACCAATTTGTAGTTGTCGGCTTTCTTAGCAACATCAGGTTTAAGCGATTTGCTAAATTGAAGCTCAGCAACATAGTCTGCTCCGTCTTTATGGAAATCTACGTTCGTAACTACTGGGCGAACAGTATCAAGTTCAGGTGTTACTTTACCTTCGCGGTCAGCTTTGTTACCGCTATAGTCAGAAACGCCTTTAAGAACGATTGTGTTCTCACCTTGGTTCAAACGCTTTGTATCTCCATCAAAGAACAACGTTACTTTATTGTCATTGATAACGATTTTAGATGCAGTCTTCGAAGAGTTATTGGCATAAGCGTCGGATACGGATTTGATAGTTTCATCAAATGTAACCGTAACTTTAGTCAAATCACTCGACTTAATTTCCTTAATTTCAGGAGCTGCAGTATCTACTACAGTTGTAAATTTGTTTTCAACTGGAGCTACGCTCAATCCAGAGAAATCAGTCACACCACTTACACGCAAAACATGTTCGCCTTCAGTAATAGGGGTAACTACGATTACAGTGTCAGGATAAGCATATTTTACAGAAGCTCCAATTACTTTACCATCAATACGATAGTTGACGGAAGCAATCGCAACAGATTCCTTGACAGGTTCACTGAATTTTACTTTGATTGCGCTAGTGCCCAAGCCCACAACTTCTTTAACTGTTGGTGCAGTTACATCAATTGGGGTGAATTGAACATCTTGAGTGAAAGTTTTGGTTCCATCTTCATTCTTGATGTTCTTCAAACTAATTGTAGTTTGTTTTTGGTTCACCAGAACAGAATTAGCATCATCAGCCAACAACAAGGTTACACTTGTCTTGTCATCAGAAACTGTTGCACTATCAATGCTCTTGCCTTGGATTGTATAGTTGCTTTCGTTGCCAGCAGTAGCAGAATCAACAGTACCATCAAAAGTTACAATTACTTCTTTGAGGTTTTCAGCTTTTACGCTATCAACCTTTTGAGCAACTGTAGTAACATAAGTTACTTTATGAGTGTAGTCATGACCGTTGTGAGTGAATTTCACTTCAGTTTCTTTGTTAGGCTCAAGAGCTTTTTCCAAAGTTACTTTCACAACTTCTTTGTTGGAGAGTGTGAACTCAACAACTTTACCAGCTTCGGAAACTGTGTAAGAAGCTACAGTTGGAACTTGAGCTGCTTCATAGATTGCATATGCAGCAACGATTGCTTGGGAACGGCTAGCGTTAGCTTGGTAGTTGATACCAGCGTCGATGTATCCGCCCTTAACAGCTGCTTCTACATAGCCTTTAGCCCACTCAGTAGCAGTGTTGTTAGTTTCAGTTGGAACTTCAAGTTTCAAAGCGCGAACCAGAACTGCAGCGAGTTCTTGAACGGAAAGGTTGCCACTTGGGTCGAACAATTTCTTCTCAAGGTTCTTACCTTCCATGATGTTCGCTTGAGTTACAGCTTCGATATAAGTACGTGCCCAGTGCTTAGCATAGTTCTTATCGTTGTAAGAAGTAGCGTCTACTGGAGTAAGATCAGTTGCTTTAACGATGATCTTAGCCAATTCAGCACGAGTCAGGCTTCTGTCCAAGTGGGACAATCCATCTGGGAAACCTTCTACGATGCCAGCTTCTTTCAATGTGTTAAATTGTTGCTCTGGTGTCAACTTAGCGTCAGCACCGAATGCTACAGTAGCAAACATGGAGAATGCCATTGCTGTAGACAAAGCTACGGATAAAATTTTCTTCATAACCTTTTTTTCTCCTCCTTGATTAACTATCACATGAGAGTTTTCTTTAATTGAATAGCTCTTGTTACTCATTAGCCATTGCACCCCCTTTCCAGAGTCTGAGCAGATTTCCTATAAATTAGGTCTGCGACAGAGCCGCAGAAACTTATAAACTATGAGCAGGTTAATAGAATGTAGAAATAGACTAGTTTCCTAATCCTACCTAAACATTATACAATGAGTCCCAGGTGCCGTAAAGATAATTTTTCTAAAAGATAGACAAGTTTCCCTACGAGGAACATGTTGGGATGTCTAAATTTGGTCGTCATCGTCATGCTCACCATCTTAAACGCAGCAGAACAAAAAAAGTTGCGCCTATTTTAAAAAAAAATTGCAAGATTGTTACTTTTTCTAGTCTTCTCCTGCATTTCATCATTTTGTCACGCATTCCTGCTGACGGAAATTAGTATAACACCCCTGAATCTCCCAAGTCATCGTACAAGTTTTTCCAGCTCAATATTCTAAATATATGTATGAGAAGCACAAATAAGACGTCCAATTTTGGACGCCTTATGAGGCAAAATAAACTACTATGATTGCAATTTATTATTATCTAACTCTCATCGCCAGTTGAATAATCCGGCTGCGCATCTTAGGATCGGAGTTCAGCTTCAGATACATATCATCGATCGCCTGCTTGTTATCCTTGTATTCCTTCTCATGCTTCATTGTATTATGCGACCATTCAATTAATTCATTCTCAGCATTGCGCAGATCGTTGAAAGCTTCGTGGAAGCCACTCTCTACAACAAGACCTTCCATGATCTCCTGCGTAACTTCTTGTTCCTTAGCAATCTCTTCAATTCTCTTCTCCAATACCTTGGATCTATCCTCAAACTTTCTCTTTGCCTTCGAATATCCTAGTTGCGCTTTTGACAATATCGGTTTCATCAGTTCAAATTCACCCTTTTTGCAAAAAATGTTCTACTGAGTATTCTGCTTGATATTTATTACTCTGCCTATTGTAACTTAAACCCCAACAAATTACAAAAAGATGTAATTGGAAAAAAAACGAATCCTGCCCAGAAACAGATTCTGGACAGGATTAAAACACGTCTCTAACTTAGATTTTTAGGGAAAACATTTGTACTCTTCTTCAATAGCTCCACTGCTATTTTCCCTGCTTCTGCCCGAGTCATATTCGACTTAGGATTAAAGTTATAGGCCGCCTTCTTGCTTCCAGCTGGCGTAGATGGAGTGCCTGACATAATCTTAGCTTTGTATACAGCCTGAACTGCCGGCTGTGCATAAACTTCAATTTGCCCTGAATCCAAGAAAGTCTTGGCAAGCGCGTCTTTCAACTTCTGATCATTGGCTGGCAACTTCAATTTTAGCGCTCTGGCGATCATTACCGCCGCTTGCTCTCGAGTGATCGGCTGATCGGCCCCGAAAATCCCTTCACTCAATCCAGTAACGATCCCTGCCCGTGCAGCGGTCTCGATATGCTTATAATCCCATGTAGCTGAGCTGGAGCCAGGTACTAACTCGCTAAATGTTGGATTATTATCATAATTCAACGGAAGATTTAATCCCTTAACCAGTAAAGTGGCGAACTCGCCTCTGGTTGTCTGATCATCCGTACCGAATTGTTCAAATCGGATGTTATTCATAATTCCTTTTGAATAGAGAGCATTCAAAATATTTCTCGCCCAGGAATGGTTAGTAATATCGCTATAGCCGCGGCTCATTTTCATAACCATATAATAACCGAACTCATCGAACGGAACCGTAATCGTGTGGTTCTTCGTATTTACTTCTCCGCCGATATTCTCCCAACGGCGATTCTCATTATATCGGAATACTGTAACTATTGTGCCTGCTTCATCTACGACACTCTTGTCGAAGGCAATCGTCAATTTGCCACGACTGGAAGGAGTGATTTTACGTTCAGAAGGCGTCTCGGGATCGCCAAACAGCCCTTCGACTGAATATGGGACCAATCCATTGGTTGCTGCTTTATAATTGGCTGTTCCTCTCTCCCCTGATTCTCCAAGACCACCGCTAACCCAGTAAACATTAGAAATCCTTACGAAATTCCGGCGATCAAAATTCGAACTGAAGTAACCCAAATATTCATCCGGAAGAATCCAAGACGGATAGCCGCTTTCAACTCCAGTTCCTGTAAATCCAATCACATTACCATAGTCATTTCGACGTTCTACGATACCTGTATTAGGATCCGCGATACCAAACAACAGCTTCGTATCAGGATACGATTTCGTAATGCCTCTTGTATCCGTACTTTGCATAATGGATCCCTTATCAAAAGTTAACTCAAGGGATTTGTTAAACGCGCTATACTTGTTGGATACCTTCGGAGCCATATACTGCGAATCGACTCCTATAGCTCCGGTATAAAACACTTCGATTGTATCATTCGTCTTCGTATTGCCTCTAGTAATTTGAATCTTGATTTTATTCGACTTATCTTGCTTCAATCCGACATAATCAAGAACAAATCGGTTCTCTCCAAGATCCGTTCGTCTCTCAGCAGCTTCTTTATCGATAATTACCTCAGTCGCACCCTCAGCTTCAATATCAAAATGAACAAAGTTCTTGGTCACAACAATTTGATTCCCCACTGTTGGCTGCGGAGACAATATACGATAGGCCCCTACTTCTCTAACGATCTCTAACTTCTGAGTCGTCTTGGCGCCAGTATCGTTAATTAATTCCAAAGTATAAATGTATGTGCCCGGTTTATCCGAGATAAAATCTTGGATACGCATGATGAAATCGCCTTGATTGCCAGCGAAATCATAATTGTATCTATCGCTTGCAAAGGTTACATCCGCACCGTCCTGAGAGTTGGCTGGAATGCTCGCAGATAAAATATTTTTGGTTCCCATGTTCAAGTTCATTTTGACTGCTCCGGAACCTCTTAGAACGATGTCGAATTCTCGTAGACTTGTTGTATAAACTTTATCTTTGTAAATAAACTCCGGCGTCAAGTTAAAGATCTTCGCCAGTTGAGGATCATCAGAACCAAAATCCCGCGCCGGGAAATCAGGTCTATCTCTACCTACTGCAGGCTGAAAATTCGTAATTGTCGACACGTTGTTGTCTACGATATAAATACGCAAAACTTTTGTGACTTCTCTAGCCTGTCCTTTCTCATCAACACCCGTTCCCGTGAAGACAATTCTGTTCTCTCCGAAAACTAACGGTCCGTTGTCGATCGAAATATCTAGATTAATGTCAAATTTCCCGGTATTTTCCAACCAACCCGAATCCAGATTTTCTGAAGGGACATTTGATTTTACCTTAATCCCGTTAGCGAACACCTCGGCAAGGAAATATTGGCTGTCCAAAGTGTCAAAATCAACATACTCACCTTTAATGTTCAATGATCTTCCATTCGCGGTTACATCATAAGTCTGACCGTCCATCAGATTTTCAATGTATATATAGTTTTTAGATGCAAATGAAACTCTCGCATCTTTGTAAGCATTGGAGAGTGCATATTGGAATCTTACAGTCTGATTCCCATTCTTGAATCCTGTAATCTTATAAATATGCTGTGTATCCGATGGCGACGATACATAAGAATAAGTAATTGGCTGTGATGCCAATGGCAAATAATTAATCTCTAGACCCGTTGCAGAGTCAGGTTTGCTATTTGTAACGACCATTACGTAAAAATCACTGGAGTCAACCTTGGCACCATTCAAGGATGTACCCGGAGGGATATTTGTACCACCATCATACCCCTCTAAATACTTCAGATCAGTAATGACAGTATGACCCGGCATATACTGGAAGTCGACACTTTTGTTAATCGTCTTCGTTCCGTAAGTCACGGACAAATTATGCCTCTGATCCTTCAGGATGCTGCCCGGGTTCTGAGTATCTTCGTTTAGAAGAAGTGAAGTCAACTCAAAAGTAACCAGACGATATGCTGGCGTATTAATTTTCACGCTTGGAATAAATATTTCGCTTCCTTGTTCGGCGTTGATCTTTCCATCACCACTAACTTTGAAGCCTTTATAATATTTAACCTCGGAACCGACAACTTCTTTGCCATCTAGCTTTAATTCAGCAGATGTATTGAAATCCGTATTATTATAATCCGGGATTAAGAGCTGAGCAAAAACTCTGGCTGTTGTTTTGCTTTCTGTAAAGACAGGCTGATTGCTATCAAGCAAGCTTTGTGCATTTCCGGTAGAATCAACGAGATACAAACCTACAAAAGGCGTCTTCTCATCATAGAAATAGAGTGAATACTTGAACGTTAACGTATCCGACCCATTGGCTACAACGACTACCAAATCGTTAACCCCCGGGTTCAACTTCATTTGCTGCGAATAAAAAGTACCATCCTGCAGCAATGTAGTGGCAAGTGCAGATCCTCCGTTGATCGACGTGGTAATCTTCGTGGCGTTCTGAGCGTTGCCTTCTAATGTAATAATATCTTTAGCTACGACAATTTGTGCTCCCTCATTCAGATCCAGCTTATCAGCCCCACCTAGAACCTGCAGCTTCTCCAAATAAGGTACATTATCGTACAATACATAGAACGACTCCGAACGTTGAACCAAGCCTTGAGTTCCTGTAAAAGTAAGCCGGTTCATGCCGGAATGCAGGGTGATCGTCGCTTCAAAGCGATTATCCGGACTGTCCAGATCCGGTTGAATCACGCCGGGATTAATCCGGGTCGTATCTTCTACCCACTTGCTATTCAGTTGTTCCCAGTTCAACTGCTGGGCTTGTATGGACAACGTAGAATTGGTCACCTTGGAGAATGTACCTTTAATTTTAATTTGCGGTACAGTTACTTTATATACATTTTCCCGGGTCAACTGGTTGCTGCCCTTATCCAAAGTCAAATCTACAGTATTCCGCAAGTCTTTGTTATCAGGTGTGAAATAACTGGTTGGTTTGTCCCCTGCCGCCTTTGCAACTGGTAGTGCAGCATTTGGGATCAATGAAGCAATCAAAGTAAATAAAAGCAACCAAATAAATGGCTTCTTGCATCGTTGCATTACAAGTCTCCCCCTCACATTCTTAATATATTGTTTATCGGTCAATCGGCCATAATTTTGAAGAATATCGTAAAAAATACGGCAAAAAACCTATTCGATCCTAAAGAAAGAATAGGTTTAATAATAAATTTATTCTATTCAAGCTATTTCGCTCTCCGCAAGGCCGAAATGTCTGTCTCCTGCTCGATCGAACGAAGAGAGAGTTTCTCGAGGATTCTCTCATGGCGCTCTTGGCCTTCCTTGAGGTGGGTGAGTTCACCATGCAGCTTATGAACATCCATGCTTAGAGCATCAAGCTTGGAGTCTGTCTCTTCCTGACGATCCCGGATGGCCCGGACAATGGCATTTGTCTCACTCAGCTGCGACTGCATCAGGGCTTGTGTCTCTTTTAGTGATCCCAGTTCAGATTTCATCGACCCTAGTTCAGATTTCATTGATCCTAGTTCGGATTTCATAGAACCCATATCTGACTTCATCGCTTGCTGCTCATTTTCAATTCTGTCGAGTTTCTGTATGATCTGTTGAAGTAATTGCTCGCTCATAGACAATCCCTCCCTTGAGCTTATCAAAGAACATGCATGTCCTTAGTATAACAAATGCCACGAAATTTAGTAAGCAGCCCAATCTAACCACACTCCAGTGTTGAACTGCATAGTATAGAAAAAAACAACCCCTTTCAGCACCCAAGCACTGATAGAGGTTGTCCCATCCAAACATTTTATATAAACATATAATTTCTGTAATCTATAGTTCCAATCTTGCTAAATCTAAAAGTCCAAGGTTCTGCAGCTACTTTATTTCGAGCCTCGTTCTTCGCCGACCTTCATGCGCAAGCGCGCCAGGAAGTTCAGTAGTGGCCGTTTGGTCTTGCCGATCAGGCCGATGACCTCTGCCCCGATTTGCAGGAAGAAGACCATGACGCAGATGACTACAAAGGTAACCCAGTTGGCATTATACATAGCTGCCGAGGATTGGATAACCGCCAGTACTCCGAAGAAAGCGGCGATGCCGTAAATGATCAGCACCGTCTGACGGTGGCTGAATCCAAGCTCGCGCAAGCAGTGATGCAGATGCCCTTTGTCCGGTGAGAAGATCGGCTTCTTCTGCATCCAGCGACGAATGATCGCGAACAGCGTATCCGAGAGCGGCACGCCGATCAGAATCAACGGAGTCAGGAAGGATACGATCGCTACCTGCTTAAATCCAAGCAAGGACAGCAAGGCCAGACAGAAGCCAAGGAATAACGCACCCGAATCGCCCATGAAGATCTTGGCCGGGTGGAAATTGAAATGCAGGAAGCCAAGGATGCTTCCGAGCAACAGCAAGCTCATCAAGGCAACAACCTCATTGCCCATAATAAACGCCATCACCGCGATCGTTGCTAGCGAGATGCCGGAGACTCCAGCTGCAAGTCCATCCAAACCGTCGATCAGATTGATCGCATTGGTTACCCCGACGATCCATAGAATCGTGAACGGAATAGCGATCCAGCTCTCAACTGAAGCATAGGTATGGAATGGAATATTTGCGAACTCCAGTCGCACGTCAAACCCGAAGACGACGATACAGGCTGTCGCAATCTGCACGACAAATTTCAGTTTAGCCGGCAAGTCGAAACGGTCATCCAGCGCTCCTAGTAGAACTGTCAATGTACCGCCAACAAGAAATGCCTTAATAAAATTCATCTCACGTACTGAGAAAGATTCCGGAACAAACCATACGATTATCAGAAAAGCTACTATAAAAGATAAATAAATGCCCAATCCACCGAGTCTCGGCATAATCTTAGTATGCACTTTACGTGCGTTAGGCACGTCCACAGCGCCGACCTTAAAAGCGAACTTCTTAACGAGCGGCGTCAGAGCAAGCGCCAAACCAAGCGCGACGATAAACCCGATGGTATAGATCATCCACATGTGTATTAACCCCCAATTGTTCTGCCGGAATGATTATACTCCGTTTCAAATGAAACACCAACCCCGTATTTAAGCAATAATACGCTGTTTTCCGCAATATTTCAATTAATTATCGTATTTTGGTCAGGTTTTCTCCTTCGCGCATAACCCTTACGGTAAATTTCGGCAGCGCCAGCATTCTAGGCAGCCGGGATGGTTGTCTTAATAGACGGTATAACCATTCAAGCCGAAGCTTCTGGAATACAAGCGGAGCCCGCTTGGTCTTGCCGGATATGACATCGAAACTGCCACCGACGCCCATCATAATGGGTACGCCTAGGGACTGCTTATATTTTGCGATCCAAGGCTCCTGTGTATCCGCACCTCTAGCAACAAATAACAGATGCGGCGCAGCTTCCTTAATCGCCTGGACAACTTCCTCATCTTGTTCTGGGCCAAAATATCCGTCCCGATAGCCTGCAATGATCAGGCCAGGATACTGCCGGGATAATCGCCCAGCCGTCTCTTCAATAACTTCTGGCGTTGAACCTAGCAAATAGACTCTCCATTGTTCCTTCACACCTTGCAGCAGCAGCTCATGCATCAGATCGATACCTGCCACTCGCTCCGCTACAGGATCGCCGCCTTTCTGGGCGGCCCAGACCACACCGCTTCCATCGGGTACGATCAATTCAGCAGCCTGCATCATCTGCTTGTATTCCGGGCTCTCCAGAGCGGACATAATCATAATTGGATTTGCGGTGATAATCTGATGCGGTGTCCCGGAAGCGACCACCTGAGACAAGTACTCTACGGTGTCCTTCATTCCCCATTTACATACAGGAATGCCGAACACGGATACCGTCGGTACCGCTGTATCATGTGTTAACGTCATTTTCGGATCACCCCTTGCTCCGTAGAAATTGTGCGATGTTCTGCGCTGGCAGTCGTGCCGCATCCTTCATCGTGTTGATCTTCGCTGAATGCGCTCTCTGCCAAGCCTCACCTTCGGTGAGCAGGCGCTCGGCCTGCGCGGCAACAATCTGCGGATCGAGCTCATTCGTCGTGCCGACCGGAACGCTGCCGACACGGCCGAGGAAATGATCGATCTTCGGATCATACGAGATGCCGAGCAGCGGAACTTCCCGCGAGGCCGCGTAGATCAAGCTGTGCAGCCGCATGCCTATCAGCAGGCTGCACTGGCTGACTTCCCGGAGCATATCCTGCGGATGCTCCGTCTCCGCCGCAATACTCACGATGCTGCCGCTGTCTGCCACATTTCCCATCTGCTCCATAACGAAGCGCGAGGCTTCGTCATCGCCTGGGAAATGAAACGGCAGAAAGCGAATATGCACCGGCTTGCGGCGGCTCAGCGAAGCCAGGCCTTCGGCTAGCTTCGCCAGTTCGGTCCGCGCTTCTGTCCAGAAGCGGACCGACACCCCCACCACCGGCAGCCCGGCAACATTAGCGCCGGCGCCGGTGGTGGCAGCGGACTCGCCCTCTTGCGAGTCCAACTGCGAATCTGCTGAAGCTGCCACCCCATCTTCCGGCAGCTTCAGCCCCATCACCGGATCGGGGACAACCTCGATGTCCCCGCCCGGAATACCCATGCTGCGCAGCAGCTCCGCCGACTCCGCATCCCGCACCGAGATATAATCGCAGCGCCGGAACACTGACGCGATAAACGGGCGGAACAACTTGCGATTTACGGGGCCGACGCCCTGCGCGTATACAAAGGTCGGCTTCCCGAGCCATTGCGCCAGCTTGATCACGCCGAGATAGTACGGGATCGATTTGAATCCCGTTGCATCCTGCAGCAGGCTGCCCCCGCCGCTGATCAACCCGTCGCTATTCTTAATAGCGTTCCTTACTTCCGCAAATTTCATCCGATGTACAGCTTTTACTCCATAGGTACGACTCGTCCATTCGGGATCGATCGACAACACCACCGGATCAATCTGAATCCCGGATGCCCGGCCTTCCTCTTCCAGCGCTGTAAGAATCGCTTGCAGCACTGCTTCATCCCCACTGTTGCGAAAGCCGTAATATCCCGATAGAACTATGGTTTGAGGAGACGCGGCGACCATTTATCCCAGCACCTTTCGATAATATGCCAAATTACAATCGCGATTAAGCCAACGATCAAACCCAATCCCAGACCAAGCAAGCCGCGAATCAGCGACAGAACCGCCGGGGTATGGATATGAGCGAAGGTATCTACCATAGACAACTGCCCCATAACTGCGATAACCATCGCATAGAGCGCCCAACGGTAACGGAACGCAGCGAAGATACCTACCAGGAACAACGGATGCGCAAGCAGGAATTCCTTATTCCTTGGTCTTACGCCAAATGTATTCTCGAGTACAGATCTAAATGTGGCTTCACCAGGCAGTAGCGAGCCGGCGTTCCCTGTCCGGGACAGATAATACATACCAACCACACCCAGAACCGCAGCTGCAACTACCCACAGGAGCGTAATTCGCATCTTCAGCCAACGGTTTAGTTCCTTCCAAACGGATTCGCCTTGGTACAGGAAGACATAAATAGCAATCAGCAGAATAGGTCCCAAATGTAGTAAGCTTACGCCGCGGAACTGATTCAGCACGAGACTGTACGTAATATTGTTAAGCAATGCGATTACAAAAGGAACGGCTGACAGTGAGATTACAGCTGTCTTCACATACAGAACGAGCGTATGCACCAATCTTTTGCTATTTGGAAGCGTCGTCTTGGTATCACTGACTTCATTTACTTTGCGTATGGCCAGCACTACCGCAATCGTCGGCGCACTAATCGCCACGAATAACGCAAGAGCTTGTTCCATTAAAGTTGGTTTAAGCACATATAGCCCTGCGGAGCCGATTAACCCGAGAACAAATACCGCTAAGGTAATAGGCGCAATGAAGTACGAGATGAGCAATGCGATCATCGCCACGCCGCCAAGTACGACCAACGCCTTCAAATACTTTTGCCAGGAAGCATCATACACGTGGAAGGCCTCTGCCTGACCCAGCTCGAAGCCATTATCCTGGATACGCTGGATCGCATTTCCCGGTTCCTGCAGCGAATGAATCAGATTGTCAATCGGATTCGTAATTGCTGCTTTCCCGGCATCCTTAGCTGGAGAAGCGTTCAAGTATATCATCCGAATATTACGGTCCTTCGTTGCCAGAGCGAACCGATCAGCCAAGGTCTCCGTATCCTGAGTTGCTTCAGCATCAGCGAGCGGATGAAGACGAACCACATTATAATCCGTCAGATATGCCAGTTTGTTGAAGCCTTTTTGGGGAGCCTTCAAGTTCTCAATCGCGGCGATGCCGATATTATATTTGTTCAGCAGATCAGCAAAGCCCTGTAAACTATTCATTTCCTCATTGTCCTGGAACCCTTTTACGGCTTCACCATCGAACAGAATGCGATTCACACCATGATCTGCAAAATATTTGAGTTCTTCATCCATCGCCGCTTGATCATAAGGGATATTATCAGACAACCGCGGCAATATAATAAAGCCTTTATCCTGGAGCATAGAGAACGCCATTTTATCAATCGGCATCGGCTTCAGCAGCGCTTCATCCGGAGACATCTCCACGACCAAACCTGGACGCCCCTCATATTCCCAAGGCAGCACTGAAACACCTAATCCGCTAAAAGCTCCTTCAATCATAGGGCGAAGCTGCTTCTCGCTATCATCAGTCGTAAATGCAATATAAGTAAAGTTGCTGTTCGGGGTCACCAATGACTTATTGAACTTGGCGATATCAGCCTCACTAAAGACCATAATTCGTCTTGTCTTCTGATATTCATCGAGCGAGCTCTCGAACATAGCCATCGTTGTAACTCCGGCTTTCTTCAGTCGATCCAATTGTTCATTCATATAGGCCGCTGGATTAGCTTGATAATTCGAGATCTCGACCAATCCGCGATAATTGAATACAATTTCCACTTTATTTGCCGAAGATTCCGTCTCCACCCGTTGATAAATTACAGGTATAGAGGCGACAATCCCCACGATCACCAAAATCCATAGCCATTTGCGGGAAGCTTGATTCCACCGCTGCCAACTTTGTACCACAAAGCTACCTCCTCAACTTAAGAAAAAATACAAATACTACTTCATCCCTCTTCGTTATCGTCTTATTGTTTACCCATCCTATTATCTTACAATCTAACCACTCTAATAATCAAAACTGGAAGATTTTTTAAAACCATCGGTAAAAGAACGCATAGCTGTAAAAGTGCAGTTTTCTATCAGGCCACTACCTGAGAAAAAACTATACTTTTACAGGAATCTCCTGCTTCTAAGGTATAATCTACTGCAGGAATTCCCGATCTTATAAGGGACTCATCAGGCCTGTCCAGAATTGTTACCTCTTGTTACCTCTTCAGACACAGACGATAACAACTTTCATCTCTAACATCAAGACTACTAAGTTCTTGCTTCTGAGTCAAAATTCTTCAATGGTCCGTCCAATCATAAAGGAAAATGTAGGATACTCCAGCAAGCACAATCCAATAATACTTCAATTTTATTGCTAAATCTTATCAAATTGTCACTTTTTGAGCAGTAGTCGACACAAGCGTTCCCGTAATTGCTTCCTTAACTGCAAGTAAGTACAACAAAAAACGCGACTCATCCATTCTAACGTAATTGAATTGCAGAAAGTATACTTAGAATGTAAATTTCCCGTGAAATTACAGGGATAAGCTATTTTAAGGACTCCTTGCCATTCGGATTTCCGAGCTACTACGTCCGTTTTGCCTTATACACAGCATTTAAGTCGACTTGATCAAGTCGACTTAAATGTACGGCTATTCACTTCAAACAGGCCAATGCAGCTTTCAGCAGTATTGCGAAACAGAAGCTTATGCCTTAAGCGTCTATACGCGCTAATACTTCCTCTTCCAGCCGTTTCAATCTAGCCTTAGCATCCTCGTTGGACTCGCCGCAAACGGCGAAATAGCATTTAATTTTCGGTTCCGTTCCAGATGGACGCAGGCAGAACCAGGAACCATCCGCAAGCATAAATTTCAATACATTTTCCTTCGGAAGGCCTTCCAATCCAAGCGAGTAGTCAAGTACTTCCTTCACCTCAGAGCCAGCGATTTGCTGCGGCGGGTTGCTACGGAAGTCTTCCATCAGTGCGCCAATCTTGGCCACGCCGTCTTTGCCCTTCAATGTACGAGAAGCGAGCGACTCGCGATAGTATCCATACTTCGCATAGAGCTCCTCCAGCACATCGATCAGTGTCTTGCCTTGACGCTTATAATAAGCAGCCGCTTCACAGATCAGAGATGCGGCCACGATAGCATCCTTATCGCGGGCATAGTTGCCGGCCAAATAACCGTAGCTCTCTTCATATCCGAATAGATAAGTATGCTCACCAGTCTCATCGAACTGGTTCATTTTCTCGCCGATATATTTGAACCCGGTCAGGGTATTAAATACCGTAGCACCGTAGTGAAGAGCAATGGTCGCACCCATCTCACTCGTTACGATCGTCTTCACCACTGCGCCATTCTCAGGGAACTTGCCTGCTTCCTTCAATTGACCCAGCACGTAGTGAACCAGGATCGCACCCGATTGATTCCCGGTCAAAATCTCATATTCCCCATTCGCGGCTCTAACGACCGCTCCCATACGGTCAGCATCCGGGTCCGTTCCGATCAGAATGTCTGCTCCGACCTGCTTGCCAAGCTCAATCGCCATAGTGAACGCTTCGCGCTCCTCTGGGTTTGGAGATTTAACTGTGCTGAAATTGCCATCCGGCAACTCTTGCTCCTTCACGATATGAACCTGGGTGAAGCCGATCTTATCCAACACACGGCGCACTGGAAGATTCCCTGTACCATGAAGAGGAGTGAATACGACGACCAGATCCTTGGCTGCACCTGCAGCCATCAGCTCGCGATTCACACTGGTTGCCGCCACTGTCTCGGCGAAAGCTTCGTCTTCCGCCTCACCGAGCCAGACGAGCATCCCTTGCTGCTCAGCCTCTTCACGGCTCAGGCGCTTGATCCCGCCGAATGAAGTAACCTCACGAATATTGGCGATAACCTGCTCCGCTTCATGCGGTACCAATTGCCCTCCAAAAGCGTTATAAACTTTATATCCATTATATTCAGGTGGATTATGGCTCGCTGTTACGACAATCCCACCGGTTGCCCCTAATTCACGCACGGTGTAAGATAGCTGCGGCGTTGGACGCAGCGACGGGAACAGCTTGGTTACAATTCCATTGCCAGCGAGTACCAGCGCAGCCTCCAGAGCGAACTCCGGCGAGAAATGACGGCAATCATGGGCGATGACGACAGAAGGCTTCCCTTCCTGTCCGCCATGGGCTTGCAAAATATACTCAGCAAAGCCTTGTGTCGCCCGAGCCACCGTATAACGATTCATCCGGTTGCTGCCTGCACCGATAACACCGCGCAATCCACCTGTACCAAATTCAAGATCACGATAGAAGCGGTCTTCCAGCTCCACCGGATGATTCTCAAGCTGCTTCAGCTCCTGCTTCGTTGCTTCATCGATGGCAGGGTCCTGGAGCCAACTGTCCAGTCTTTCTCTTACATTCGTGCTAAGTTCAGCCATGATTACAAACTCCTCCTAACTATTTCTACGTCCATCCCCCAAATTTAATGGATAGACAGGTCTCCAACTACTAACCAATCTATGAGCTGTGAGAGGAAGCCATGCGTCGGCATCCTAAAACCATATTTATGACAAGGCAAACATAATTACGCCTTCGGCGACGACCTTGTCGTCCACCTTGGCAACGGCTTTGCCTTTACCGATGGAGCCCTTCAAGCGGATAATCTCTACTTCGAGACGCAGCGTATCGCCAGGCACAACTTGACCACGGAAGCGGAATTCATCGAGTCCAGCCAGAAAGCCAATTTTGCCTCGATTACTCTCTAAGTTCAAGATAGCTACAGCACCCACCTGAGCCAATGCTTCAGTAATTAACACACCCGGCATGACCGGATACTCCGGAAAGTGACCCGTAAAGAACGGTTCATTCACAGTAACATTCTTGATGCCGACGGCCCGTTTGCCTTCCTCCAGTTCTATAATACGATCCACCAGCAGGAACGGCGGGCGATGCGGTATAATCTCTTGAATCTGCTTAACATCCAGCATATGTATATCCCCTTTCTTAAATTAAATTATTCTTACTCTGTGTGAGTTGAAAAAGTTCGGTTTTCAGCACCGAGGCTTATGCTTCCGACAAGAAAACCTACCTTTGAATCGCGGTCGCTCAATCTTGAATTGGCCTCGATCCGGTTTTCTTATCAAAAGTGGACTTTTTGAACTACCTCTCTTAGTATAAAAAAAGCTAAAGTCGGTCACACTTTAATTATCCTTCGCAGCTGCAGAAGCGAGGGTTAAGATAAGGGGCTAATCCCGTGCAGCCACCGCTGTATAGGATTTAGCCCTTTCATTTTCGGATGAAAAGTCAAGCGCTTGAGTCCCCCATCATTATACATTCTCCCCACGTAAAAAGAAAACTCCCGTATTCGGGAGTTCTCCAACAATTAATCTAACATCTAGATGCACCTATCACTTTGTTCCCGCTAAGGAGCAAAGACCAGATCAAAGACATGACGCCAGGTGCTCCAGTCTAATACATCGTGAATATCCTGCTTGCCAAGTACAACGTACCCGGCAATCGCCCCACCGATCAAAGCGGCTGCGAAGAAGAGCAGTATAAGCACGATCCGCAGCGGGACAACCCACCATGCACGGTGCTTAACTTCCGGGTTATTCTTCTCTGTCATGAAGCGCTCCACCTACCCGCGTAAGTTATTAGCCAAATTCATCATTGTATCACTAGAAGTCAAGGCACGGGCCGAGAGCTGGTAAGCTCTTTGAACCTGCATTAATTCTGCCATCTCATCGGTTAGATTCACGTTGGAGGACTCCAGCGCTCCCTGACGGAGGCGAGCTTGCTGATCCTGAGGAAGAGCAAAGGTATCTACCAGTACATCCGCTTCCTGCGCGCCCGGAGCTATGACGAATAAGTTGCCATCTCTCTTCTGCAGCGCATCTGTACGAATCGGCGTATACAACTGAATCTGCCCAATCTGTTCGGCAGCTCCAGACCCAGCAACCGCTGTAATCCAGCCATGCTCGTCAATCTGCAGCTTGGAATTAGCAGGAACAACGATCCGTTCCCCATCCGTATTTAACAAGTAGTGACCATCATTAGTAACGAGCCAAGCAGATTCCGCATCATTCGGATCCGGTTGAATCATGAAGTTGCCCGCCCTTGTATAGGCCTTAATATTACCAGCTGTCATCACTGAAAACAAGGCATTTCCTTCAATCGCCAGATCTGTCGGAATATCCGTCTGCTTGATAGAGCCTTGTTCAAAGTTAACCTCCGCTCCAGCCATCATAGAGCCAAATCCCAGATTGAATCCACGCGGGGAGACCCGGCCAGGCAGTTCCATCCCTTTGGCTTGCTGTTGGACACGAGTCAGCGTATCTTCAAAAGTTGCTTCCTTGCGCTTGAATCCAACTGTATTTAGATTGGCCATATTGTCGGCAAGCAAATCCAGACGCTGCTGGATACCGCTCATGGATACCATGGCACTGATCATGGAGTTATTCATGTAGCACCTCCTATATTACTTATACAATGCTATACCTTGCCAACCTCATTAACCGCTTTGTCCAAGCTCTTGTCATAGTACTGAACGATCTTCTGGTTGGACTCATAGGCGCGCTGAGCAGCCATTAAGTCAACCATGGATTGAGCAGGGTCGACATTGGATACTTCAAGATAGCCCTGGCGGACTTCTGCCCCTTCCCGATTCGTCAATGGTCTGACATTAGGACCTAATCCGGCTACTTCACGATATACTCCGTTGCCATCACGAACCAATTCCTGCGGACGGTCAGCAACCGAGATGCCCAGATTACCTACATCCTCACGAATTCCCGCATCATTATAATAGAAGAGCCTTCCGACACTATCACTCTGCAAGGAATCGATCGATACGCCAGCAGGCAGCACGACAGGATTGTGGTCCATATCAAGCACCCGATACCCTTGCGATGTCAACAGAGCTCCATCAGGAGCTACTGTGAAGTTCCCATCTCTCGTATATCGCAATTGGTTGTCCTTATCCATCACAGTAAAGAAAGCTTCCGGACGATAAAATACTTCTCCGTTATCATCCACATATTTGCCCGAGGCATCGAAAGGAATCAATTCCCCGGTTGCAGGATGATTCATACCGATACTCGAGAGTAGCGCGAAGTCCGACCTCTTGCCCGTCTCCTTCAGATCTCCTTGGGCGTAAGATGCCAAGCTCTCTTCCGCAAAGACCCCCGTGGCCAGCTTGCCGATTCTGCGATTATTACCAGACTGCTTGTCTCCAATAATCGAGATTAGCGTCTCCGGGAAAGAATGCGCAACTGAGCTCACCTGCTTATACCCTGGAGTATTGATGTTCGCAATATTTTGTGTAATCGTATCATGACGCCGTTGTTCGGTTATCATTCCTGATGCAGCAGTATAAAGTCCCCTGATCATGGACATGCCTCCAAATTCAAACTTGCTGCCTCGACCGCGGTTCCCCCGTCTTACGCCGATGCAGCACCGATGATTTCATTTGATATACAGAATATATCGGTCGATTAGAATCTTTTCTTAATGGCCTTGTCCAAATTGTCGAGCATAATGCCCGTTCCTTTCACAACGCAATGCATCGGATCCTCGGCAATCAACACCGGAACATGCAGCTCCTCAGCCAATAGCTCGTCCAACCCATGCAGCAGCGCGCCGCCACCCGTCAGAATAACGCCACGATCGATGATGTCTGCTGACAGCTCCGGTGGAGTCCGCTCAAGCACCGACTTGGCCCCGGCCACAATCGTGGCAACCGAGTCGAATAGAGCTTCCTGAATCTCCTTCGATGTAACTGTCACTGTTAGTGGAAGTCCTGACACCATGTCTCTGCCGCGAATGTCCATATCTGCGACACGGCCAGAAGGATGTACCGTACCTACGCCAATCTTGATATCCTCTGCCGTACGTTCACCGATCAAGAGCTTGTACTTTCCTTTAATATATTTAATAATGGCGGAATCAAACTTGTCGCCGGCGATCTTGATAGACGAGGAAGTAACGATGTCCCCCATCGAGAGTACCGCTACATCCGTCGTCCCACCGCCGATATCGACAACCATATTGCCGCTCGGTTCAAAAATATCCATACCCGCCCCGATTGCCGCAGCCTTCGGTTCTTCTTCCATGAAGACTTCCTTGGCGCCGCTTCGCTCGGCGGCTTCTCGAATCGACTTCTGCTCCACCGACGTAATATTCGTAGGAGCGCAGATCAAAATCCGGGGATGGCTGTACCAACTCTTGCCTCCCACGCGATCGATGAAATACTTCATCATCGTCTCAGTAACATCAAAATCAGCAATTACGCCGTCACGCAAAGGTCTGATCGCAACGATATTTCCTGGCGTACGTCCAACCATTCGCCTTGCATCCTCACCTACGGCGAGCACACGCTTGGCGTCATTATCAATGGCGACTACAGACGGTTCGTCAAGAACCACCCCTTTTCCTTTGACATGAATCAGTACATTCGCTGTACCCAAATCAATACCAATATCCTTGCTCATCATTACGATGCTCCCCCAAAGGTTTTTTGTTGACATTTAAAGGGACGGTCTATATGTAACGTGACACCGTTCTCTAATGTCGGCGAACTATTAGTTCAATATAGACTGCCCCAGCCGGCAATTAAGATCATCTTCTTCAAGCCGATGCGTAAGGCAATCCAAGATACTAAACATGGTAAATGCGTCCCAATTTCCTGGTGCAGTCAATCGACAGAACGGTGCCTAAATCCGTGAAAATTCGGGTCCAATGGATAAAAATCCACTTTGTTATACCATATTTAAAAATACCATACTTTGGGGGATGTGTTCAATGATAATCCTAAAGTCCCACTCGTAAATCATGATGAATGTCTGAAATTTAACGTGCTGAGCTAATTACCTCCCGTTTGTTCTGTCCCTTCTTCTTATACTTGATCTTAGTTGCTTCTCCTCCGCGAAGATGTCTGATCGACTTATGGTATTCGAGAATGTGCTTCACCTGATCAGCTAGATCCGGATTGATCTCCGGCAGACGCTCGGTTAAATCCTTGTGCACCGTGCTTTTCGATACGCCGAATTCCTTAGCTATGGTCCGTACCGTGTGCCGAGTCTCCACGATGCAGCGACCAATTTTAATCGTCCGTTCTTTGATGTAATCGTGCACGCTCCCGCCTCCCTACTCGAGATAGTTTGGTACATTATATGAGGGGCGTGCCCATATATTCTTTGTTTCCAAGCCTGACAAGCCTAAGCGAGGCCAAATATTTTAAATAAACCATAAAAAATAACAACAAAAGAAGCAAAGAGCCCTGCTCCTTGCTTCCTGTCATTGCCTGACGAGACGTACATTCCACGCTATTCGCGATTATAATTTGTACGCCGCAAGCCGTAATTATTATTTATTTCTCATTCTTAGGCAATACATTGGCCGGGTTCACCAACTCGTCATTCTCATACACTGCGAAATGAACGTGGTTGCCAAGATCTTTCTCAAGCTCATTGCGTCCAGAGCTGGCGATTACGTCGCCTTGCTTCACTTCAGCGTTCATCTCTACCTTGACATCGGACAAGCTCTCATACACAGTCTTCAAGTTGTTCGCATGAGTAATCTCTACAACATACCCGATCAGCGGAACTTCCTCTGCCCGGGTAACCTTGCCGCTCATCGCCGCTTTCACTTCAAACGGCTGATCATCCTTGCGGGCCAGATCAATACCTGTGTTCGCCCTGAACGTATCATTGTATTGAACGAGCGCCGCTTGATGGTCCTCAGCACTTCCGTCCTTATCATAGAACGGTTTGACAACGGTAACGTCGGCTACGTTAGCAACAGGCCATGCCAGATCCTCAGCGGAAGCGATCGTCTCAGCAGCTTCTTCTCCTTGCTTCCCGTCCACTTTCCCTGTTGTCCCCTGACTGTCTTCAATAGATTGCGAGACACTGGCAGGGGCGTCTTTTGGCTTTTGGCTGGCATCCTGATAGACCCACACTAACGTTAGTATAATTGCCACTGCCGCCACGTAAATCGCCGGGAATACCCATCTTTTCGCGAATACTCTCTTCCACGCGGACACCGGTGCTACCGGTTCTCCCATTGTAATTTTAGGAGATTCCTCATGGTTCTTCTTTTTACTATTTTGTTCATTCATTGCCTCATCACCTCAATAACCATTGTTACCGAGGCTATTGCTTTTATACTTGTCTATACTAATTTTTTTTGAAAATTGGAAGAGGCCAAAGATTACACTCTATTGAACATAGCTATCTTGAGAACAAAGGCAAAACTAGTTGTATGTTATACACTCATTTTCACTAGCTTCTAGTAATCGATCTATGACCTAAAACATCGGATACTTGGTTGAAGGAAACCCCGGTATAGTAGTGTTTGAGAATCTGCGTGGTCGTATAGCCCTGCTTGGCCATCCCGTTCGCTCCCCACTGGCTCATGCCTACACCATGACCGGAACCATAGGTTGTGATCTTCACCTGGGAGCCATCCAGTTCCATGGTGAACTGACTAGAGCGAAGCTCAAGCTTCTCACGGACTTCCCGCCCGCTATAAGTCTTGTCACCGATCTGAATGTTCTTCACCCGACCCCCGGCCGTTACGGACAATACTTTGAACAGGTTAGAGATACCCTTCGAACCGCTGCTTCCAAGCGCTGATATGGCTGGAGCCTGCTGCCCCAGCTTTGCGAATACCTCATAAACGCTCTGTTCCACGGTGACTTCATTCTGCGGATTAAGCTGAAGCTCCCACGGACTGGAGACACTGCGAAGATAGGGCACTGGCTCGGACCAGTAATCCTCCGAATTCTCAGTATGCCCACCGCTGGAGGAGAAGAAGGAGGCCGTAATAGGGCGACCTTGGTAGGTCATAATAATGCCACGCGTCAGTTCAACAGCCTGCTGCAGCTTCTGCAAATCCTTGCCGCGCCCCTCTCTCTTCCATGCTTGCAGCGAGTCACTGGATACATAGGCTTGATGTTCCACCGTGTCTTTTACATCGGCGCTGCCGCCAGGCACGCCGCTCGTATCGCCGGCGGCAAGCCGGCGAACAATGAAGGTGCGGGCGGCAATCGCCTGCGCCTTCAGGGCCGCGAGCTCAAAGTCCGTCGGCATTTCGGCGGCCAGCACGCCGGTGACGTACTCCTCGAGCGGCAGCGTCTCCACCTGGCCCGTGCGTGTCAGATATACGCGCACGGGCGTCTGATCGGGATCGGCCGCCTCACGGCCCGATCCCGCTATCTCTCCTCCGGCCTGGCCTTCGGCCGGCGAATGCACCGCCGCCGCGATGCCGGCAGCGTCCTGCGCCTGCGGCGCCCCGCGCTGTACGAGCAGCGCCGGGAGCAGCACGGCCAGCGCGCCTACGGCCGCAAGCGCAGCCAGCCCACCGAACCTTCTTCCCCCGCTGCCAAGGCGGAAGAAGGTTCGGCCCGCAGATGGCGGCTTCTGTGCCGCCAGGCCTCTATGAGCCGGCCTGTCTATTACCGCGCCTTCTTCTATATCATTTGCCGGAGTCTGAATCTCCGGCTCCCGGTTCCGGCAAGTCCGATTGGTTTGAACGGACACCGCTTTACTATGAGCATTGGCTCCATTGATCCTTCGGTCAGATGCTTTAGTTACTGGCCATCCTTGCTGACCGCTGCCTTCGCTTTCTCTATTAATGCTCTGCCCCCCTCTATCGGATGTTCTTATTCTTAAGGTGCTCCGTCCTTCATTCATCGAGTCTATAACCTCCATCCAAATGCTTATCTGCCTCTAAATCCTCTATTACATATGGAGAGTTCCCATATGTTCCGCGCGAGCATTATCCTTATGGCAACCCTCTCTACTACTTTTTATGCAAAAAGTAGGCTGCACATACCTGAAAAATAAGCGATTGGATTCGGAGATGGCGATGTTTCTCGAACTCTATAAATGAGAAAAAGGCTGGAAGAGTCGGAAATCACGAGAAAAAACGAGAAACATGAGCCTTTAAAGAAATAAAAAATCTGCTAGAAACCAGAAGTATAAATCAAACCAGTAGCTTTTGCAGGGTAGCACATACGATTTGGCTTGGGTTGAAGTCTCAAACCACTAAAAAAGCCTCCCAATATGGCGCATAACCACATCGAAAGGCTTGAATTTTACATCTCCTTGGCACGGTAGTCGAAAGGATCGATTTGCCTTAACATACCTATCTCGCGCTCCGTAGGCAAGGGGGTATAACGGATCTCATCGTATTGCAGCTGGAAGCCCGTGTTCGCGGCAACCTCTTCAAGCGAGGAGGTTGGATGGATGGAATCGAGGTACAGGCTGCCATTCTTGAATTCGAAGACGCATAGATTCGTAACGATCTTCCATAGATTGCCCCGGGTCGTCACAAAATCAACCTTCTCCACAAAGGTACGCTTGTCATGCTTCGTACGCCAGATAATGGCCCGCTTCGCCGTCGGAATCAGCACCGCGCTGCCTGCACCGCCTGGCAGACGAACCTTCGGCTTATGATAATCGCCGATCACCGAGGCATTGACATTGCCCGCAACATCGAACTGGACACCGCCGAGGAAAGCCACATCAAGCCCGCCGCGCATGGACAGATCAAATACATATTCTAGCGGAAAATAAGCTTCTCCGGTCGCCAGCAGCTCAGAACCAGCTGAAGAATAGGACGGCTTCTTGATTGAAGCGGGATTAACCCCGCCGGGAATGTTTAGATGAACAAGATTAGGCGCATGCATATGTTTTGCCAGCGCCATTGCTACCATCGGCATTTGCGAGGATACCCCGTGAAATACACGGTCCTCGTCCTGCAGCAATCTTGCCATGGCGCAGACCATAATATCGCACACTCTTGGCTCGGTGCTTTTATTCATTAGGTTTATATTCATCTCAATCCACCTGCCTTAAAACCTCTATCCTTCATCTCGTATTCGTTCAAATAGATACCTATTTCTTCGGCCTTGAGCTTCTTGAAACGCTCGATAGCCTTGGTATCGGCATCATAAGCCTTCTCTACCGAGCATGGCGCCGCGCCTCTCGGGGCATGTACGACCGCGTTGACCAGAAACCCGGGAATATCAACCTGGTCGGGACGCATGCGAATTTTGCTGCGGGGCACAATCTTCTCCGCTGTTACGATCACTTTGCTTGCCGCACGGCTGATTAGCGCATCCTCGAATTTCGGCCCATGGATGACAGCATTGCCTAGATCATCCGCCTCTTGGACATGAACAACGGCAATATCCGGGATGATTGCCTTAACGACCGTTACAGGCTCGCCGCCGAATGGATCCTGAATCACGCGGAAATAATCGGCCACCTGAAGAAGATCGCCCGCTTTAAGACCGGCGACAGGCATAAACGGCGCGCCCGACGCCGCTGCTCTTAAGGAGCAAATGACGGTGTAACAGGCATGCTCATTGCCGATCACTTGACCGCCTTCCACCGCTTTGCGGTAATGCATCGCCAGGCCGAACTCCGTCTCATAGCTGACAAAGCCCGCATCGACGGATGCAACGCTGCCGGCGGCGCACAGCAGGTCGATATCATGGGCGCCCGCAGTCTTGATAATGCGAAGATTCCTTCGTCGCTGGCGGGCTATTTCCCGTACCATCGCCATTGGGGCACGATGGAGGACATTCCCCCCGAAGGAAATTCGGTCGCCATCGCGGACTAGCCCTGCCGCTTCTTCCAAACTCATTATTTTAGAACTCATCGGTTTCTCCCTCCCTGGCTACTTCGCTGCATTACAAGCAATATGAACGGCATCCCATACTCCGGCAAAAGGCGGCGCATAGCATAGATCAACCATGCCAAGCTCACGGGACGTCATTCCGGCATGGATCGCGACGGCAAAAATATCGATCCGCAGGACGACTCCTTTCTGGCCGATGCCCTGGGCTCCCAACAGAACCTGCGTCCGCTTGTCATAGATCAGCTTGAACTGGATTGGCGTCGGATCAGGATAATATTTCGGGTGATCCCCGGAAGTCACGAATACAGTCGCATAATCGATGCCGAGTCTTTTGGCATCCGCTTCCGACATCCCCGTCCGGCCAAGCTCCAGTCCCAATACTTTAATCGCTGCACTTCCCAGTGTACCGATGAACTTCTCATGCTTGCCAAGTATATTGCTGCCGGCGATCCGTCCGCATTTATTGGCCGTCGTACCGAGCGGAATGAATGTATTCTCCTCCATCACCCGGCTGTACACTTCGGCGCAGTCGCCTGCGGAGTAGATATCCTCGACGCTGGTCCGCATCTCTCGATCAATAATCACGGCTCCGTTGCGTGCCAGAGCAACGCCTGAGCCCTGCAGGAAATCGGTATTCGGCCTGACGCCGATGGACAGGATAACCAGATCAGCTGGATAGCTGCCTTTATTCGTCTGCACGCCTTGTACTTTACCGTCTCCCGTGATCGCCTGCACCATCTCTCCCAGATTTAGCTGGACACCATGCTGAAGCAGTTCCTCTGTTGCCACATCGGTAATCTCTTGATCAAAAGTCTTCAGAATACGTTCGCCAAGCTCGATCACCCGCACACGCTTACCTAGTTCGACCATCGCCTCTGCGACCTCTATTCCGATATAACCCGCCCCCACAATAACGACATCCTGGACACCCGGCTGTGCAACGAACTGCTGCATGGCAATGCCATCCTCCAGTGTCTTTAGCACCTGAACCCCGTCCAGTTCCCTGCCCAACAGGTTCGGGACGATGGGCCTCGTCCCCGTAGCGATCATCAGCTTATCGTAGGATTCCATGAATACCCGGTTGCGCTCCAGATCCTTGACCATAATTTGCTTGCTGCCCGGAATGACCTTGAGTACCTCATGTCTCAGATGCGTCTCAATACCGGATTCCTCGAATTTCTCACGCGGGCGGGCGATCATTTTCGTATAATCATCATTTACACCGGATACATAATAGGGCAAACCGCAAGCTCCATAAGACAGAAAGCTCCCTTTTTCATATACGACTACTTCCGTATTCTGATCGGTACGTTTGAGCTTAGAAGCCGCAGACATGCCGGCTGCAACCCCTCCAATCACAACTACCTTCACGATGACTTCCCCTCTTTCTGCATGGAGAGGATTTCCGCTTCCGCTTGTTGAAGCGCCTCCTCAACCGTCAATTCTGCTTGAAAAGCTTTGCTTATTTATTTTACCGTACAGCACGCCCAGCACCTCGCCGGCATGATCCATCATCGGCAGAGGCCGCGCACAGTTCTCTATCATATGAAGATGGGCAGAGTACCAACCATATCGTTCCGCATCCTTATTATAGGTAGAACGTCTTACCGGTGAACCTGCGCTGCGGCCGATGATTCGTTCCACCTGTGGTGATGTCAAATACTTAAGCAGTGCATTGGCTTCTTTCTTCTTATATGATCTCGAATTGATAGCGAAGCTCCAGGTTACATTCCAGGCTGTTCTTAACGCCGCGAAGCCGATATCCTCGGGCTGCTCGCCAGCACCCGGATCGTCTCTGTCACTTAGGCTCCCTCCCTCGCTACGGCTGTTCGGACAAGTCGATGATCGGCTCGTTATCGACAATTCCTACGACAAGCGCATCGATGGGAGCGTTTTTGGTTAACGCATGTTGGTTGCTCTCCCCGAATGACACGATAACCTGCTGGCCTACACCGGCCCCCATGACATCGGCAGCCACAATAACCTCGGATTTATCTGAATATTGCGGGCGGATGAGCAGCAGCTTATAGCCCTGAAGCGAGTCATATTTGCGGGAAGATACCACATTGCCTATTACTCTACCAATAATCATCCCATTGTCCTCACTTTACGATTTAATAATCTCCACTATATCTCCCGTCTTAAGCCCAAAAGCATTGCCATCGTCAGTATCAATATGCATATCGAGCGCAAAATCATCTCTGACGCGAATCATGACCTCGTCCATCAAACCGCCCCTTGGACCGCTGATCTTCACTTGAACCTTCTGTCCATTCCAGACGCCGAAGGCTTCCGCATCGGCAAGCGTCATATGAATATGTCGCTCGGCTATGATACAGCCTTGATCGATAACGACAGTTCCCTTCGGGCCGACCAGGGTGATGCCAGGTGTTCCTCGATGTACGCCGGATTGGCTTACCGGCGGAGTAACGCCAAGCCTTCTGGCATCGCTGGGGGCTACTTCCGCTTGAGTGTCTTTGCGCAGCGGACCTAGAATACGGACCTTCTCAATCTTGCCTTTCGGACCGATCAAGGTGACTTGCTCATTCGCTGCGAACTGGCCAGGCTGGGATATATCCTTGAACTTGCTCAGCTCATATCCCGGCCCGAACAAAGCATCCAGATGTGCGCGGTTCACATGCACATGCCTGGCGGATATGCCTACCGGCACATATTTCTGAGGCTCCCCAGAGGGAGCCAATCCGACTTTGCTGAGTTCTTCCAGCACAAGCTTCGTAATCGTCTCTGCTAATTCAGCTGTTATTGGTTGTGTCATAGGATCACCGCTACTAGTTCATGCTTGGGAGAAGCTTTACGACATCCCCATGCGGTCTCGGTATAACGTGTACAGCGATAAGCTCGCCGATTCGCTGCACTGCTTCAGCTCCGACTTCAACCGCAGCCTTGACTGCACCAACCTCGCCCTTAACCATAACACTTACCAACCCGGAGCCGATCTTCTCCGTCCCTACAATCTCTACATTCGCTGCCTTCAGCATAGCGTCGGCTGCTTCAATCGCTGCCGTTAAACCTCTGGTTTCAATGACGCCTAAAGATTCGTTCATGCTGTAACCTCCATATTCCATGTTTTTTATGTGCCGCTCAGCACTTTCACAGCAACTATTTCAGCATCGGAAGCAGCTTGGCTACATCGCTATGCGGTCTTGGAATAACATGTACCGCTACCAATTCGCCTACTCGCTGAGCCGCTTCAGAACCCACTTCTGCCGCTGCTTTCACGGCGCCTACATCACCGCGGACAATAACCGTTACTAATCCGGAACCGATCTTCTCTGTGCCTGCGATTTCCACATTCGCTGCCTTCAGCATAGCGTCGGCTGCTTCAATCGCTGCCGTTAAACCTCTCGTCTCGATAATTGCGATAGATTCGTTCATGGGATATGCCTCCTCGATTTTTTATACATTTAATCCTGTCACAGGAACGATTACTTCAGCATTGGAAGAAGCTTGGCCACATCGTTATGCGGTCTTGGAATAACATGTACCGCCACCAGTTCACCGATTCTTTGCGCTGCTTCAGAGCCTACTTCGGCCGCCGCTTTTACGGCACCTACATCACCGCGGACAATAACCGTTACTAATCCGGAACCGATCTTTTCTGTGCCTACGATTTCCACATTTGCTGCTTTCAACATAGCGTCGGCTGCTTCAATCGCTGCCGTTAAACCTCTGGTCTCGATGATTGCGATAGATTCGTTCATAGGATTGATTCCTCCTGGTCATATTGTGTATTATCTGCCTTACGATCCAGCTCCGTTATTTTTTGTTCTTTGTCCCTTTGCTGGTACTGGAAGTCTTTATTTGACCCTGCGACTTTTGCCTCTGGACTGCACCTGCCTGCTTTTGAACCGGTTGTTTGCTGTTCTCTGCCTTCGGCTGTCTAATGTTTGTTTCTACCTGTTCTTCCACCGTCTCTTGTTGTTCTGGCTGTCGTATCTCTGCCGCTGCTTCCATCGCTTCCGCCTCTAGCTGTGCTGGAATAATGAACTTCATGATTTCAGCATGAGGCTTTGGAATTACCAGGCTCATTTTGAGCGGATTACGCGGCTTCTTGGCGCATACTTCTCTGGCAGCTTTGACGGCTGCCGTGACACTGCCAATGCTGCCTCCGACTATCAGCGTGACAAGCCTTCCCCCCAGATACTTCTCGGCACCGAGCAGTTGAACATGAGACGTCTTGCACATCTCATCGACCAGTTCCAGTGCAGTTGCAAAATGCTGGGCTTCTACAACGCCAATCGCCTCATAGCTCTTCATCTTCATTCTCCATTCTGTCCACCGGGATTAAGGAACGGATTCCTTCATAGGGGTTATTGATCGCGTGAACAGCGATGATTTGCCCCGTACGGCCCGCCTCTTCCTCTCCAATCTCTAAAGCAGCCTGTACAGATGCGGTGGAACCCTTGATCAGAACCGTTACATATCCGGCACCTGATTTCTCAAATCCGGCCACTTCAATGTAGGCGCATTTGATCATCATATCCGCGGCACGGATCGCAGCGGTCATTCCGATCGTCTCGACCATTCCTAGGGCTTCTCTCAAATTCATCCCCCCTGCTGGCAATCTGTCTACTTGCGTTTCACCTTCCCGATCGGGAGCAAGGCATGCAATTCACTGGAGCTTGAAGGGATGCAACGGATCATCACCTCATTGGGAGTTACATGCTCACAGGCCGTCTCATACGCAACTTCAAGCGCAATCCTCACATCGCTGATAGGACCGGTGAACTTCACCTGTACCATCACCGGGATGACGGCATTACTCTCATCCGGCGGGTTGTTGCAATCCATGCCGTGAACTGTAATATTGGCAGCCTTGCACGCCTTGTCTGCCGCTGCGAGCGCTACACTGTAGCCTTGAACTTCTAGGAAACCAACCGCGTAACGATCCATCTTTCATCACCTCTTGATAGCTGCAAATTATATGATCCGGAATGCACCCTCAGCCAACACGCAGCGTCTTTGTCTCGTGAAGGTTCTCGCGGAGGTTATGCCCTCGCCCGTCGGTCCTGCAATGGTCATCGTTGTATGCCCCTCTCCGCCAAAGCCGACGCCGGCCAAAGAAGATGCATTCTTCACAAAAATCGTCGTCCCAATAGCACGGGCAAACCGCGTTAAATGGTCAACATTGCGCGAATGCATCATTGCCGTATGGCGGTTTCCATGCTCCGCTTTAACCGCCATGTCTATCGCCTCATCCAGGTTCTTCACCCGTACGATCGGCAGAATCGGCATCATTTGCTCTAATTGGACAAACGGATGATCGAAATCCACCTCACAAATCAGCAGCTCCACCTCTCTGCCCGGATTCACGCCCAACTTGTCCAGGAAGGTCGACGCATCCTTGCCGATCCAGTCCTTCACTGTGTGGTACACTCGCTTCGTATCGAGGGAGCAGCCCCGGGCAACCTGCTGTTCGTTCGCCTCTAGTGCAAAGGCCATGATCTGCTCAAGCTCGTGTTGATCGAGGCGGTATGCCCCGTTGTTCATCATGTGATATATAAGATCGTCGGCTGCGGAATCGACGACGAACACTTCCTTCTCAGCAATACAGAGAATGTTGTTATCGAACGATGCCCCTTTAATAATCTCCTTGGCTGCATGCTCCAAATCCGCCGTCTCATCTACAACGACCGGCGGATTTCCGGCGCCTGCGCCGATCGCTTTTTTGCCTGAGCTCAGCAGCGCTTTGACAAGGCCTGGTCCGCCGGTGCCGACCAGTAATTTCGTCTCCGGAGCAGCTACGATCTGATCAAGTGTATCCTTCGTAGGCTCTTTTACCATCGTCACCAGGTTCTCTGGACCGCCGGCGGAAATGATCGCTTGATTGATCATTTGCACTGCGTAAGCACTGCATTTCTTGGAGGAAGGATGAACATTAAAGACGACCGCATTCCCTGAAGCAATCATCCCGATTGAGTTGTTAATAATCGTCTCTACGGGATTCGTTACAGGAGTCACGGCTCCTATGACGCCGAACGGCCCTTGCTCTACAATTGTCAGACCGCCATCTCCGGAAAATGCTAGCGTTTTCAAATCTTCGGTGCCCGGAGTTTTGGTCGCTGTCAATTCCAGCTTGTCCAGCTTATGCGCCAGCTTGCCGAGCTTCGTCTCGGTCACAATCATCTGCGCAAGTTCTTGCTTGTTCGCAAGCGTCGCTTGGCGAATCGCCGCAATCATGGCTTCGCGGTCTTCCAGCCTGTAGTTCTTCATCAAATCGGCCTGCGCTTGATATGCCGCCTTCACAGCATCCTCAACCTGATTGAACACTCCATGATCTCCGACAGTACCAGCTTCAGCTTGTTGTATCGATTCGGCCTGCGGAGTTGCGGCAGGTGAAACTGTATCCGTCAGCTTCTTCTCGATATTGGTAATAACACTGTTAACAATTTTCTGAACGTCCGCTTCCGTTAAATTCATCGATGCTTCACCTCTCTGATCTTTAACTTTTCGCTTGCTCTAATGTCCCAGAGGAAGTCTTCTCATCACTTCTTCCGTCACCTTGGCTACGATCGTCTGAATCAAATCCTGCTTGTCTGCTTCCTGCACCGCCTGCCCAGGCGTCTGTCCGTCTGGCCGTTCCGGCGAATCCGTACGGCAGGTCAACGTACCGCCTGTCTTGATCCCCATGTTCTCCCTGATCTTAATCAGCTCGGTTAATTGCTCGCAGGTTAGTTCCTGTACCTGATTTGTAATTTTCTTAGTAAGAATGACTGTCATGGCATAATGCTCCAGAGACTCCATACGGAAGTAAGCCTCCATAATGTCCCTGCCCCAAGTCAAGGCACCGTGATTAGCCAGCAATACTGCGTTATAGTCCTTACAGTAAGGAGCGATTGAATCCGGTACCTCCTGCGTGCTTGGTGTTGCATATGGAGCAACAGGCACATTTCCCAGCAAAATGACACCCTCCGGTGAATAAGCCTGATCCAGTCCGATCCCGGCAATAGCGAACGCCGTCGCCGCCTGCGGATGCGCATGGACTACTGCATTGACATTCGGATTCTCCTTGTAAACTCTCAGATGCATCTTGATCTCTGAAGAAGGCTTCAACTTGCCAGCCAACACCTTGCCGTTCAGATCCACCTTCACTAACATATCCGGTGTCATGAAGCCTTTGCTGACACCCGTAGGTGTCGCCCAAATCGCATTCGGTCCGGTTTTCACCGATATATTTCCATCATTCGCCGCTACAAAGCCCTTCGCATAAACTCGTCTGCCAATTTCACATATCATCTTCTTCGCTTCGAAATCACTTAAATATTTCTGATTATCCAGCATGTAGTCACCTCCTGAATTCTCTTGCAAGCAAAAAACATAACTTCATACATCGATTTTCCTACTTTATACACTGTTTGTCAATTGTTTATTTCTGATTATGTGTTATTTTGTTGTTTTCATAGTCGAAAATTCAGAACTGTGTGGGATAATATTTGGAAAATAACAAAATAAGCCCTGTCTTTTTTAAAATATCAAACAACAAATCCCACAAACATAGTAAGTTCCCTCCACAAATATGCTATAATAGCTACAAACGATTACTAAATAAGGAAGTGTTGGTCACTTTATGCTACCTATCGCCCGTAAGGCCAAAATTAAAGATTTAATCATAGAGAAGAAAAATGTGACGGTTGCCGAGCTAACAGAAATCTTCAATGTTACCGAGGAGACAATTCGCAGAGACCTTAAGCAGCTGGAGGATGAAGGGATTCTGATTCGAATTTACGGCGGCGCCTACATATCAGACGGAGTGCAAAATGATGTGAATGTAAATCTGCGCGAACATATCCATGTAGAAGGTAAGAAACGGATCGCCAGCAAATGTGTGGACTTTATCAAAAATGGCGACTCCATCTTTCTGGATGCATCCACGACCTCTTTGTATATAGCCAACATGATTGGAAGCAAGCGGATTACCGTAGTAACCAATTCGATCAAAATCGTTAATACGCTGGTAGATAGTCCGAATGTCCATCTGGTGATTGTCGGCGGCGTTGTGTCGAACAGCTCTATGTCGTCGCTTGGCCGCAATGCGGAACAGAATATGAACAGCTACTACTTTGACCTTGCCTTCATCTCCTGCCGCACCATAAGCATGCAGCATGGAATCACCGATTCCAATGAGCAGCAGGCCGAAGTAAGAAGGCTTGCCGTCGAACGCGCCAATACCGTGTATCTGGTTGCTGACCATACCAAATTCGACCGCACTTCTTTCGCAAGCATTTGCGGCTTTGAGCATATCCATAACATCATCGTCGACGAATCGCTGAGCCAGGAATGGCATGAGTTCCTCGAGGCTAATAATATAGCTCTAACGGAATGTGAGGAATAAGGCTGGCAGCTCATCCAGTCCTGCCTGTAGAACATCTGCAGGCAGGACTTTTTTTACGTTCATGGCTGCAAAACAAGAACATCCCAAAGCCTTAGATGGCTGAGGGATGCCCTAATTTCAAATCCATTTACTTGTCATGCTTGAACATTACTGGCAGACTTTCCTCAAACGGCGCGTAAGCAATCCCGTTCTCCGTTATGATCGCGGTGATCAGGCCGTGATCGGTTACGTCGAAGCACGGATTGTACGTCTGGACGCCCTCCGGCGCTTGCGGTTTGGCATAGAACTTCGTCGTAATCTCCTCGGACGGTCTCAGCTCGATATGAATATCATCACCATGCTTGCAGTTCAAGTCGATAGTGGACAGTGGCGCGCATACATAGAACGGGATTCCATAGTGTTTGGCCAGAATCGCTACACCTGAAGTACCGATTTTGTTCGCCGTATCCCCATTCTTGGCGACGCGGTCGCAGCCGACAAGGACAGCCTGAATCTTCCCTTCCTTCATGACGATGGAAGCCATATTGTCACAGATCAGCGTAACGTCTACCCCAGCCTCTTTCAACTCCCATGCCGTAAGTCTGGCTCCCTGGAGCAGCGGACGCGTCTCATCCGCATATACTTTGAAGTCATATCCCCGCTCCTGGCCTAAGTACATCGGCGCAAGTGCTGTGCCATATTTAGCGGTCGCTATCGTACCCGCATTGCAGTGCGTCAACAGGCCCATGCCTGGCTTAAGCAGAGAGAGCGCAAATTCGCCGATACTTTTACAGATTTGCTCGTCTTCGGAGCGGATCATCTCGGATTCTTCAAGCAGGGCCGTCTTCACTTCGTCCACCGGCTTACCGGCCTCCCGCTTCAAACGGCTCTCCATGCGGTCCAATGCCCAGAACAGGTTCACCGCCGTCGGTCTTGAAGAAGCCAAATATTCCTTCACCTTGAGGAAATCAACATACAGATCATCGTAAGTTTCCGCCCGGGACTGTTTTGTTCCAAGATATACGCCATAACCCGCCGCGATTCCAATGGCAGGAGCGCCGCGGACACGCAAATGATAAATTGCGTCCCATATATCCTTCATCTCCTGTAACGCTAGGAACACCTTCTCATTCGGAAGCAAGGTCTGATCAAGTATGATTAGCGTATCATTGGCGTCGTCCAGTCTGACAGATTGAATTACAGATGATAGAATATCCTGTTGATTAGACATGCTGCACCCCCGCTTTCAAAATCTCCAAGTATTTGGCACCCGTCGTCAACTGCTCTCGCTCCATAATGAACCGCTTACCCACGATCAGGCAGAACTTCTCAGCTTGCGCCCGTCTGGACTCATCAGCGATAGACGTCACATCCTTCACATGGGCCAGGCCAAGAGTTCTGCGAATCATCTCAAGACCAGCTACAGCCGCTGTATCTTTAAGTACATTGTCCAGATAGAAGGATTTGAAGCCTTGGAATCGCGCAACCCGATCCGCCGCCTTCTCATCCCACAGCTTGTTCCACTTGTCTTGGAACAGGTCTATAACAGACTGGATCGTCTCCAGCAACCAAGCGATATGCTTGTCCTTGACGGGACCAGCCCCCATCGTCATTTCTGCGTTAATGTATGCAAAGATCAGGTTAGCGATCACATTGCCGATATCGTAGCCTGCCGGGCCATAGAAAGCAAATTCAGGGTCGAAAATCTTCGTAGAATCTTCCTTAACGAAGATGGAGCCTGTATGCAGGTCGCCATGAATCAGCGACTGCGCATGGGTCATAAATTCAAATTTCAGCTTGGCCGTCTCCAGCAGCAATGCCTTGTCATTCCATATATGCTCTTCAGCAAATGCACGGGTCAGCCCGAACACATCGTTGCGAGAGCAATCATAGAACGGCTCCGTATACACGAGATCCTCTGTAATCTCACATAAATCCTGATTGATGAAGCGCTTGACCAGATCTTTCTTTTCCTTATGATTCATAACTACATCCGAGGTAAGCAGCAATGTACTGACCAGAAAAGTCGTAATATGATCGGCAAAAAGAGGGAACTGCTTATGCTCCATAAGCGCTTTTCTCATAATGACATGATCGGATAAATCCTCCATCACACAGCAATTCATGACGCTGTCAAACTTATAAATTTGCGGCACTGAACCTGGCGCAAGCTCGTATTGAATAGCAAGAATCTCGCTCTCAATCCGGTTGCGGTCAGTAGAAACTGCTATATCGCTTGATATCCTGGCCACCGGACCAGCCTGCTTCACAATAATTGATTTACCCGATTTCTGATCCCAGACCCGGAAGACGAAGTTCAGGTTCCCATCCCCGATCTCCGTACATGCCAGCTCTGCGGCTTGATCAAAAATGTCCAGTTGTGTTGCGCTATAATCAATTGCGTCCGATTCCTTCATTGTAAAATAAGTGCTGAAATCTCCCATTTTCCCCCATGCCTCCTGTAAAAAATGAATAGCCATATTGCGAGAAACGATAGTTATCTTTGCGAGATGAATGAAGTTATCCCTTGTTTCTGTAATAAGTCAGGGCCAACGCCAGCGCTAGGACAGTTCCTTTGACAATGTCCATCGCATAGTATGGAACAGACATCATAACAAGGCCGTTCTGCAGCACGCCGATCAGGATCGCCCCAACAAAAGTACCTATCGCGTTTGGTTTGCCTGAACCGAGAACGGACAAGCCGATAAAGGCAGCGGCTACGGCATCCATCAGATATGGCGCGCCTGCGTTAACTTCAGCCGTCATCACCCGCGATGCGAGAATAATTCCGCCGATCGCTGCGAACAGAGCAGACAAAAGGTAAGCGGCAACGCGATATTTATTCACGGCGATCCCGGACAGCTTGGCAGCCTCCGGATTGCCGCCGATAACGTACATATAGCGGCCATGCTTCGTGTAGTTCAGGAAAATATGAACGATTAACACAACGACGATCATAATAATGATGATCCAAGGAACCTGTCCTAGCTTGGCGAAGATCGGGCTGATTGTACCTGTTGCAAAGCTGCCGTCCGGCATGACCATATTCTCGGATACGGTCGCACCTCTTGTATAAGTCAAGGCAATCCCCTGAACAATGAACATCATGGCGAGTGTCATCAGCATATCCGGAATCCGCAGCTTAACGATTGCGAAGGAATTAAGGACCCCGACAATCAAGCTGACAGCGATCGCTACAATAATGCCCAGAACGATGTTCTGGCCGTACCAGACAAACATGGAAATGACAACTGCATTCGCGAGCGATGCAACGGAGCCGACAGACAGATCAAAGCCGTCTACCGACAGGGAGATCGTAATCCCGATCGCAATAATTGTTACGATAGAGATCGACCTTAAAATATTGATAATGTTGGAGCCTTGCAGGAAGCCATCGGACATGATTCCGAAAAATGCGATCAGAACCACGATGGTGATCAGCGTTCCGTACTTGTATAGAACATCAAAGAAATCAAATTTCCGGGCTGTTTGTGCCGAATTCCCTTTGCTCATGCTACTTGCCTCCAGTCGAGTAGAACAGTATCTCTTCTTCGTTCGTTTTGCTTGTTTCTAGCTCTTTGACGACCTGCCCGTCATAGAGCACGTACATACGGTCTGTGATTCCCAACAGCTCCGACATTTCGCAGGAGGCGTAGATGACGCATTTCCCTTTCGCCGCAAGCCCGGAGATCAGCTCGAAAATGTCCCGCTTGGCGCCGACATCGACGCCTTTGGTCGGTTCATCAAAGATATAAACCTCTGCATCGCCGACGAGCCATTTACCGATAGCGATTTTCTGCTGGTTGCCGCCCGAAAGATTTTTTACCTTCGCTTGTTCATTTGGGGTCTTTACGCCCAGGTTGGCGATCATTTGCCTGGAGATCTCCTTCTCCTTCTTGAAGTTAAGGAAGGTTCTCAAGCTGGTGAACTTACTCAAGCTAACCGCCGTCAAGTTCACAGACACAGATTCGGAGACGAGAATGCCTTCTTTGCGGCGTTCCTCCGGCACAAGGGCAATCCCTTCCTTCACGGCAGCATGCGGCGTTCTATAGGTCAGCTTCTTGCCGTTCAGCACCAGTTCTCCCGTTCTCGTCTTGCTTAGGCCGAACAACGCCTTGCACAGCTCCGTCTTCCCGGCGCCAACCAGACCGCCGAGGCCAACAACCTCGCCTCTGCGTACATACATATTAATTTCATGCACGCTCGCTCCATCGCCGAAGCCTTTGATTTCGAAGCATTTCTCGCCAAGTGTAATATTATGTTTTGGGAACTGCTGGTCCATTTTCTTGCCGAGCATGTATTCAACAACTTGGTTCTGAACCAGATTTCCTATCTTCTCTTTAATGACAAACTTGCCGTCCCGCATGATCGTAATATCATCACAAATTTCAAACAACTCAGGCAGGCGGTGAGAGATGAAGATCACGCCTACATTCGCTTGCTTCAAATCTCTGACTATTCGAAACAGTTCTTCCGTTTCGGCATGACTTAATGGAGCTGTAGGCTCATCAAGAATCAAATATTTGCATTCCTTGGAGATCGCTCTTGCAATAAGCACCATTTGCTTCTCGGCCAAGGTTAACTCACTGGCAAGCTTCTTGGTGGAGACAGGAACATTTAGTCTGGCCAGCACTTCCTTCGATTTACGATGAATCTCCTTCCAGTCCACGAATTGCCTGCCGCCCATATCATTCACAGTCTCATCCAGCATGATATTCTCGCCGACGGTAAGATAAGGGATTAAGGCTGTATCGACCTCCTGATATACGATCTGAATGCCGAGATCCTTGGCATCCTTCGGAGAACGAATATTAACCAGCTTGCCATCCATTAAGATTTCACCTGTATAGTGGTTATAAGCGCCGGACAGCACCTTCATCAGCGTTGATTTGCCAGCACCGTTGGCACCGATCAAAGCATGGCTCACCCCCGACTCTGTAGTAAAATCAACTTCCTTTAACGCCTTCACCCCAGGGAACTCGATTGAGATCTTCTTCATTTCGATTTTGGATCTTTTTATATCGCCCATTCTTGCCACCCTCTAGCCCGCATCGTTGTAAGGAAGCGCCCTCTAGGAGAGCGCTTACAATCGGGGTATTTGTAACTCTACTTCTTATATGCGTCCTTAAGCGCTTTCATCCAGTCTGTCAAGAATGCATCTGTCTCGCCCCAGCCTGGAACGATCTTCGACAGGTTGACCATATTAACCGGCTCTGTGGACTCCTTAAGCTTCTCTTGTGTAATAAGATTTGCTTCCATGTCATAGGTTTGCGGCGTTTCTTCGCCGGCAATTTTATTAAGTAGAATACGGACGTTAACGGCACCAATCATTTTAGGATCAACTGCCGCCGTGGACACCCATGGACTTTCATCCATTTGCAGTAGCTGAAGGTCACTGTTCGATACGTCGATGCCATAGATTTGAATCTCATCACGCCCAGCTTCCTTAATAGCTCTGGTTGCACCGATTGCGAATGCGTCCCAAGCTGCAAATACAGCGTCAACCTCGCCCTTCTTATGTTTAGTGAGCATCGCGGAGACCGCGTTTTGCGTTTGCACGGAAGTATCGCCAGCCGCTACGCCAAAGCGTTCAACTTCTACGATGCCAGGGTATTTCTTCAAGTACTCCTGATACACATTGTTACGTCTCACCATTGGAGGGAAGCCGTCAACCCACAGGTAAATAATCTTCGCGTTTTCGCCCTTTTCCTTGATCAGGTTATCAAGCGTCAATCTAGCCAGCGCCTCGTCATCCTGCGACGTCAAGGTAACACCGGGAATATTCTGCAAGTCGGGATTCGAGTCAAAGGTTACTACAGGGATCCCCTTGTCGACGATCGACTTCACTTCATCCACTGTAGCCGCGTCATCACCATGAGAAATAATAATTCCGTCATATTTTTTGTCTACAGCCTGCAAAATCGCATCATGGAATTTGGCTGTATCTCCATTGGCTGTGAACGTATCCACTGTAACCCCCATCGATTCGCCTTCTTGCTTAGCGCCAGCCAGGTATTGTGCAGTATGATCATCCCCTCCGATTTTACGGACCACCATAAGTCTGATGTTATCCTTGTTCTTGATAGCATCCGGCAGTCCTTCGACGGTGACTTTCTTCTCAGCAGTATTTTTGGAGGAATTGGAGCCCTCATTCGTCCCTTTGTTAGTCCCTCCTCCAGCCGAGCAGCCAGTAACCACCAAAACGATGGCCAGCAAACTAATGATAAGCGTTTTCATAAATTTGTATTTCACATTTCCAGCCCCTTTGTTTTGATATAGATTTCTAAAGGAATACAACCAACAAACTTCCAATTTCATAAGACTAATTCATTGTAATTTGCTGTTTGTAATCAAATATTATCATGTTCATCCCAACATTGCAATCAATATTTATTGTTTTATGTTGTATTTATTCTTGTTTTATTCATTGTTTTTATTGTTTTTGTTATATAATAAAATCCAATCCCATATTTTGCTAAGAATGTGTTGGATAGCAGATTAAAAATATGGAGACATTACTTCTATTCATTAGGTACAAAAAAGAGGCACTCCCTTATCTCATCCGTAGATGACATAAGAGATTGCCTCTCTTAGGTTAATATTCGATTACCTTTGAATTAAGCCCAGGTTGGCTGAATCTTCAATGAAGACAATTCATTCTGTACGGTATGAGCCGCTTTCTCCGGCTCTACAGCTGTCTCCTCTTGGCTAATGCGCCAGATGTCAGCACCAAGACCCGCCAGCTTCTCAGTCAGATTGACGTAGCCGCGGTCGATATGATGCGTACCGCTCACCTCCGTCGTCCCCTCAGCTACGAGACCCGCAATAATAAGCGCAGCTCCCGCTCGCAAATCTGTCGCACACACTTTAGCACCGCTAAGCTTGGAACCACCCGAGACAATAGCACTTCTTCCTTCCACCTTGATCTCAGCGTTCATCAGACGGAATTGGTCGACATGCATGAAGCGATTCTCGAACACGGTCTCTGTTACTACGCTTGTGCCTTCCGACACGAGCAGCAGAGCCATCATTTGTGACTGCATATCCGTTGGGAAGCCTGGATAAGGCAATGTCTTCACATCTACTGCTCTGAGTGGCTTATCTGCAATGACACGCACACCGTTCTCTTCCGCTTCGATCGTTACGCCCATCTCTTCAAGCTTGGAGATAATCGGACCCAAATGATCGGCGATAGCACCTTCTACGAATACATTGCCTCCGGTAATCGCAGCCGCCACCATAAATGTTCCGGCCTCGACCCGGTCAGGAATTACTGTATGTTCAACGCCATGCAGCTTCTCTACGCCTTCAATGCGAATTACACCAGTACCTGCGCCGCGAACGACCGCACCCATACTATTTAAATAGTTGGCCAAATCGACGATTTCCGGCTCTTTAGCCGCATTCTCGATCACCGTTGTGCCTTCTGCCAACGTGGCCGCCATCATAATATTCTCCGTTGCACCTACGCTTGCCACATCCAGATATACTTTCGCGCCATGCAATCTGCCGGTAGATCTAGCCTCAATAAAACCTTGTCCCAAATTAATCTCTGCACCCATCGCTTCAAAGCCCTTCAGATGCTGATCAATAGGTCTAGTGCCAATCGCACAGCCCCCAGGCAGTGAGATTCGCGCATATCCGGTTCGGGTTAGCAATGGCCCCATTACGAGAAAAGACGCCCGCATTTTACGTACCAAATCGTACGGTGCTTCACAGGAGGCGATAGTTCGTGCATCGACCGTGATAACCTCACGTTCATATGTAACACTCGCTCCTAACGATTCCAATACTTTATTAATCGTCATCACATCATCCAGAGGCGGTGCATCACGAATGATACTCACGCTGTCCTCTCCCAATAAAGACGCTGCGATGATCGGCAGCACTGAATTTTTAGCTCCGCTCACTTTTACGTTCCCGGCCAAGACATTGCCACCGCGGACGATAAATTTACTCATCTCGGTTCCCTCCGCGTGTTCATTTTCACTATTTTCCCCGACATAAAAAATAGTATCCCGCTTAATTTCCCTAAATTTCATCATATCAAATTTCATTCACATCATACAAGGGATATTTGTGTCAATAAGAATTATCATAACATAAACATGCATCCAATCAAACGAATCAATTGATATTCTTATCCACATTGTTGACACAAAATTTTGATGTTATTCGACAAATTCCTACCCCATCATATTCTAACACAATTAAGGCGTATTTGCCTTCCTGTTAGAACATATAACGCAACATCTGCGTATATCCCCAATAGTCCAGTACGAAGGCAGCTACAAAACGGCCCAATACTACAGCAAGCAGTAATTGGAGCAGCTTCCCTTGTGGTCCCTTCGGATTGCGGATGATCAGATCCAACTTGAGATTTTGTAGCGCCCACCAGGATATAGCTATACAGACCAGCGATACAATAATCCCCGTTAGTCCACCGACCCCGACCGATGTAGACACTGACTCGACCGGATTCACATGATTTTCCCCCTGTCACGTTATATTTATGCTGTAGGCCCCTAATCGGTTAATAAGTAACCAAATAAAAGTGCTGTTTAAAAATATAGACCTTCTATATCATACTTGGCAACGAGACAATAATCCAGTACTACTTTTCATTGTAAAGGCTTCCAGTAGAATCTATTTTGTAATCTTTGCCTCTGAATTATGCAGCATGTATTTACCCCCACCTTACGAAAAATAATATAATGATCATAACTACCTATAGAGAGGAAGAATTCTACTATGATTATAGAAGTCATTGCCTACACGCTTTCAGATGCCTTGATCGCGGCCAAAAACGGAGCGGATCGTTTGGAAGTTATTACCTCCCCTGCGGAAGGAGGTCTCACCCCAAGTCTCGGCCTCGTCCAATCAATCCGGGACCAAGTCGATATAGACATCCGGGTCATGGTTCGCCCGCACAGCCGCAGCTTCGTCTATTCCAAGGAAGATATCGAAGTCATGGAACGTGATATCGCCAACCTGCAATCACTTGGTGTATCCGGTCTTGTAACCGGCGCCTTAACGCCGCAAGGAGACGTTGACACCAACACGCTGGAAAGACTTCTCGCCGCTGCGAATGACCTGCCAATCACATTCCACCGGGCAATAGATGAAGCCACAGATCTGGGGCAAGCTATCCACACACTAGGCCAATATTCACAAATCACTCATATTCTTACTTCCGGCGGCCGCCCTTCCGTACTTGAGGCCAGCGACATCATAGAGCAATTAACTCCTGTCGCGAAACAGCAAGGCATTACCCTACTACCAGGCGCCGGACTCCACATCGATGCCCTTGAATCATTTCTACGCCAGACGTCGGTTCAAGAGTTTCATATTGGCTCAGCAGCAAGGCTGAACGGCAGCATCATGAATCCTATCGATGTGGACAAGCTCTCTGCGATACGTCGCATCGCGGATCAGTTCTCACATTGATAACGATAAGGCCATCGGAACTATTTTTCATAGCTAGTAGATCCTCAGATTATCATATAGAAACAATATAGGCACATCATACCGGTCCAATGGTCTGCTAAATTGTATTAATTCACTATAAGATGAAAAAAGACCGAGCATCGAGAAGCGATGTCCGGTCTTCTTCTATTTTATTTGGAGCTGCTAGCGACACTAATTCGCGTTACTGCTCTTTGCAAAGCAAGCTCGGCGCGACGTTGGTCAACCCGATCCTGGCCTCCGCGCGCCAATCGACGCTCAGCACGTTCACGGGCAGCAATGGCCCGCTCCAGGTCGATATCCTCAGGCATCTCTGCACTTTCGGCAAGAATGATCGTCTTATCCCCTTGCACCTCAGCGAAGCCTCCGTGAACAGCGATCGCAAACTTTTTCCCATTGATTTTCGCCTCAATCGGCGCAACCTTTAGTGGAGTCACGAACGGAATATGTCCGGGCAAGATACCAAGTTCCCCTTCAATTCCGCGGATTGTCAGACTGTTCACCTCTTCCGTGAACACAACATGCTCCGGTGTAACGATTTCCAGTGTAAAGGTACTCACTTTTCATCCCTCCTGTTCGTGGGACGTTCATTTCTGAAGCATCCGACGTAAGCGGTGCGATTACAACGTCTTCGCTTTTTCTACAGCCTCTTCAATAGTACCGACAAACAGGAAGGCCGCTTCCGGAAGATCGTCATGCTTGCCTTCAAGGATCTCCTTGAAGCTGCGAACCGTCTCAGTAACCGGAACATACTTCCCTTTCAAGCCTGTAAACTGTTCAGCAACGTTAAACGGCTGCGACAAGAAACGTTCCACCTTACGCGCACGAGCAACGATCACCTTGTCATCTTCAGACAATTCGTCCATACCGAGGATTGCGATAATATCTTGAAGCTCTTTATAACGAGCCAATAATTGCTTAACCCCTTGTGCTACGTTGTAATGTTCTTCCCCTACTACTTCAGGAGAGAGCATACGAGAGCTGGATGCGAGCGGGTCCACGGCCGGGAAAATACCCTTCTCGGAAATTTTACGGTCAAGGTTCGTCGTCGCATCAAGGTGAGCAAATGTTGTTGCTGGAGCTGGGTCAGTATAGTCATCCGCTGGAACGTAGATCGCTTGGATCGAAGTAACCGAACCTTTCTTCGTCGAAGTAATCCGTTCTTGCAATTGACCCATTTCCGTAGCCAGTGTAGGCTGATAACCTACTGCAGAAGGCATCCGTCCGAGCAGGGCGGATACTTCCGAGCCCGCTTGTGTAAAGCGGAAGATGTTATCGATAAAGAGAAGCACGTCGCGGCCTTCTTGGTCACGGAAATATTCAGCCATTGTCAGACCTGTCAGAGCCACGCGAAGACGCGCACCTGGCGGTTCGTTCATCTGACCGAATACCATCGCGGTCTTATTAATAACGCCGGACTCAGACATTTCCATGTACAAGTCATTACCTTCACGAGTACGTTCACCAACGCCTGCAAATACCGAAATACCGCCATGTTCTTGAGCGATATTGTGAATCAATTCCTGAATCGCAACCGTCTTACCTACACCCGCACCGCCGAACAGACCAATTTTACCGCCTTTGGCATAAGGAGCAAGCAAGTCGATAACCTTAATTCCCGTCTCCAGAATCTCGGATTGCGTGGACAAGTCTTCAAATGCAGGAGGATCACGGTGAATCGGGTTTCTCACATCAGTTTCTGCTTGACCTTTATTATCGATGGTCTCGCCAAGAACGTTAAATACCCGGCCCAGCGTAACCGAACCTACTGGCACGGAGATTGGAGCACCCAGATCGATCGCTTCCATTCCGCGTACAAGACCGTCTGTTGAAGCCATAGCGATACAACGTACCAGGTTGTCACCCAAATGACTGGATGTCTCCAGCATCAGGTCGCCTTGGTCGCCTTGCTTCACAATTTTAATAGCGTTATAAATTTCCGGTAGCTGGCCGCGTTCGAATTCGATATCAACGACCGCACCCATTACGCTAACAACGCGTCCTTTGTTCATCCTTTTTGTTCCCTCCTAGTTACTTACTTATCCTTGCGCATTTGCTCCGGCAACGATTTCTGTAATTTCCTGAGTAATCGCCGCTTGACGAGCGCGGTTGTATGTCAGGGTAAGTTCATTAATCATCTTCGTAGCATTCTTCGTCGCGCTGCCCATTGCAGTCATCTTCGCGCCAAGCTCACTTGCTTTACCTTCCAAAAGTGCAGCAAAGATAAGCGTCTCCGCATATTTCGGCAGCAGCACCTCAAGCACACGTTCTGGCGAAGGCTCATATTCATAAGCTGCTGTTACCCCATCATGTTCTACACTTTCAAAAGGAAGCAAACGGTCGATCGTCGGCTTTTGAGTGATTGCGTTGATGAATTTGCTGTAGCATAGATAAACCTCATCGTACTCCTCCAGTTCAAAGCCTTGAACCGCTTGGTAGGCAAGAGATTTAATGTCAGCAAAACTCGGGGTATCGGATAAATCTGTCACGTCGAACACTACAGGATACTGGCGACGATTAAGATAATCACGGCCTTTACGGCCAATCACGAACAGACCGTACTCTTCCTTGGAAGCATGCTTATTCTTAATATAATCCGTCAACGAACGCAACATATTAGCATTATAACCGCCAACAAGCCCGCCATCGGAAGTAATAACAATATAAGCGGTGCGTCTTACAGGACGAGTGACAAGCATCGGATGAGAGATTCCGTCTGTACCGTTCGCGATACTAGACACTACTTCACGCAGCTTCTCAACGTAAGGACGGGAGGATTGTGCTTTCTCCTGAGCTCTTCTGAGCTTAGCGGAAGCAACCATCTCCATCGCTTTCGTAATCTGCCGGGTATTCTGAACGCTCTTGATCTGGCGTTTTATTTCGCGCATCCCTTTTGCCATGATTTCACCACCTTAGAGTTTTAGCCGTAGGCTAAAACTAACTTCGTAAGCCAAAGTTACTTCGAAAGCAATTGCTTAGTTTTGGCTGAAAGCCAAAACTGACATCGTAAGCATAAATCTACATAATCACAAACCGGCGATCCGGCATGATGCCAGGGCCGGTTCGTGAATCAATTAATCAACTATATGAGATTACTCAAAAAGTCCGCTTCGGGAACCCGTATTATACGGAACCGGCAAAGCCTCTCTTGAACTTCTCGATGATTTCTTTCAGCTTCTCTTCGTTATCCGCAGTTAAGTCCTTCGTATCGCGAATCGACTGCAGCACTTCATCATGCTGACTCTTCACGAAGCTAAGGAACTCAGACTCGAAGCGGCGCACATCGGCAAGCTCGATATCATCAAGATAGCCTTTGACTGCCGTGTACAAGCTGATAACTTGCTCTTCTACAGCGAGCGGCTGGTGAATACCTTGCTTCAGAATCTCCATCATGCGCGAACCGCGTGTCAAGCGCGCTTGCGTTGATTTATCCAGATCGGAACCGAACTGAGAGAAAGCTTGAAGCTCACGGTATTGGGCCAGATCCAGACGCAGTGTACCGGCAACCTTCTTCATTGCCTTGATCTGCGCGGAACCGCCTACCCGGGATACGGAGATACCGACATTGATCGCCGGACGTTGACCGGAATAGAACAGATCGGATTCAAGGAATATCTGACCATCCGTAATCGAGATTACGTTCGTCGGGATATATGCGGATACGTCGGAAGCCTGCGTCTCAATGAAAGGAAGCGCAGTAATCGATCCGCCGCCAAGCTCGTCGCTCAGCTTAGCTGCACGTTCCAACAGGCGGGAGTGCAGATAGAATACGTCACCTGGGAATGCTTCACGGCCCGGAGGACGGCGAAGCAGCAAGGACAATTCGCGGTAAGCCGCAGCTTGCTTCGACAAGTCATCATAGATAATAAGGACATGCTCGCCTTTGTACATGAAGTACTCAGCCATAGCAACGCCCGCGTAAGGAGCGATATACAAGAGCGGTGAAGGTTCCGAAGCGGAAGCCGTTACCACGATTGTGTAATCGAGGGCTCCATAACGGCGCAAAGTCTCAACTACGTTAACAACCGTAGATTGCTTCTGGCCGATAGCAACGTAGATACATTTTACGCCACTGCCCTTCTGGTTAATGATCGCATCGATCGCCAGAGCCGTCTTACCCGTCTGACGGTCACCAATGATCAATTCCCGTTGGCCGCGACCGATCGGAACCATGGAGTCAATCGCCTTGATCCCGGTTTGCATCGGTTCATGAACGGATTTCCGATCGATTACACCTGGTGCGTTATTCTCAACCGGACGGAATTCAGTTGTCTCAATAGGACCTCTGCCGTCTACCGGTTGTCCGAGTGGGTTCACAACACGCCCAAGCAATGCGTCGCCAACAGGAACCTGCATAATTTGCCCAGTCCGTTTTACTTGATCCCCTTCGCGAATTTCGCTATATGGTCCCAAGATAACAACCCCGACATTGCTTTCTTCAAGATTGAGTGCTAGACCATACACACCATTTTTAAATTCCAACAATTCGTTGGCCATAACGTTCTCAAGCCCATATACACGGGCAATACCGTCACCAACTTGAATGACTGTGCCGACTTCGGCAACTTCGATTTCCGATTTATATTGTTCGATCTGACTTTTAATCAGTGTACTGATCTCTTCAGGTCTGATACTCAAGACTTTCACCCCTATCTACAGTGCTTGTCTTCGAAAAGACTTTTCAAGCCGTTCCAGCTTGCCGGATAAACTGCCGTCATAAATCACATCGCCGATTCTGACTTTGATTCCACCAAGCAATTCCTTATCGATATGGCTCTGAACACGAATCTTCTTATTCAGCATAGCGCCAAATTCGGATTCTATAGCGCGCTGCTCCTCATCAGTTAGAGGATGGGCGGTATAGACGATTGCATCAGCCAATCCAAGGGCTTCGCCGGTTATTTTGACATAAGCATCCAAAATATCCGGTAAAACATCGGTTCTTTCACGTTCCACCAGCAGTCTGGCCATAGAAACGACAGGCTTCGACAACTTGCCTCCAAGCACGCCTTCAAGCACATTCCACTTCGCTGTCCTGGAAATGTTTGGAGTTGACAGGAATTTCTGAACGCTTTCATCATGATTCAGAGCGGACACCAATGTCTGCAGCTCTTGTTCAACTTCAACTGTACGTCCATCCTGAAGGGCAATCTCATATAGTGCCTTGGCATATCTGCGCGCTACGACTAGTGCACGGCTCATGATTTTCTACCTACTTCTTGCAAGTATTGATTCACAAGCTTCTCTTGATCCTCCGGATTGCTTTCAACCTCACGTTCGATCAGTTTGGACGCGATATTTACGGAGTAAGAACCAATCTCGCCACGCAAAGCCTCCATGGCTTTGTTTCTTTCACTCTCGATATCACGAACAGCTTCATTCTTCAGACGGATCGCATCAGTTTTCGCCTGTTCCAGCAAATCGCGCGCTTGTTTGCTGCTGCTCTGCTTCGATTGTTCAATAATTTCGAAGGCCTCTTGCCGAGCTTGCTTAAGAGCTTCCTTCTGCTCTTCAACATAGGCAGTCGCCTGTTCTCTGGTTTGCCGAGCTTCTTCCAATTGGCCCTTTACCAGCTCACGGCGTTTCTCCATGACCGCGAACAATTTGCCAAAAGCGTACTTGTTAAGCAGCCAGTAAAGAATCGAAAACGCAACCATGGTAAGCACAATGTTTTCCCACAAGACTTTCACCAATGTCACTCCTTCCATCAACAAAACTAGCACTTCATTTCAGAAAATTTCAACAAAAACGAAGGCGCGGATGGCATCGGCCCTCCCCGCCAAACCGTAGCTATTTATTAAGCGAACATGATCAAGAATGCGATAACTGTTGCCGCGAGAGGCACAACTTCGACGATACCAACACCGATAAACATTGTTGTTTGAAGCTTGTTAGCTGCTTCTGGCTGACGAGCGATGGATTCAACTGTACTCTTTACGATCATCCCGTTACCAAGACCTGCGCCAAGCGCACCCAAACCAACTGCAATAGCTGCTGCCAAAAAATTCATTTAATTATCCTCCTTAGTATCAGTTCATTTAATGATGTGTTTATAATAGATCTCTGACGGATGCCCCTTAATCGGAAATTACCGACAGAGCCTTATTAATGCTCTTCCTCGTGAATCGTTGTCTGTGCAATATAAACCATCGTCAATATCGTAAAGATATAGGCTTGCAGTGCACCGACAAAAATACTGAATCCTTGCCATACTCCCAGGAACGGAATACCGAGCACTCCCATTTTGAGAATGACCGTGATCAATACCTCGCCTGCGAAAATGTTCGCGAACAACCGAAGCGCTAGAGCGATCGGCTTAGCAAGGTTTTCAATGATATTAAGCGGCAGGAAAATCGGGAATGGCTCAATATAGTGTCTAAGATAATGCTTCCGATTGTATCGTAGACCTAGATAGTTCATCAGTATGAACACGACAATCGCAAGTCCAGCAGTCACGGAGACATCTGCGGTCGGAGACTTCCACCAAAGAAGTTCGGCATGTTCGCCATCAGCCAGGCCACGTGTTGCTTCAATAACATGCCCGAAGATCATTTCCGGCTTATGAGCTTCTGTAATAATGCCAAGTGGCAATCCTAGAAGGTTGGATACAAAGATAAAAAGAATTAGCGTTAGCCCCAAGGAGAGGTAATGCCTTCCTTTCTTAAGATCCATAGTACTACCAATAATCCCTTGAACGAATTCGACAATCCATTCCATAAAGTTCTGGAATTTCGACGGATTCTCTACAGACAAATTAGCCACTGACAGTCTGCAGACAAGAAATACGATCGCCATACTCACCAGTAGCATGAATACTGCGGATAAATCAAGCTGAAATCCTCCGAGCATAATAATGGGCGCATCATGCATTTGTATTATTCACCCCTTTCCCCTAGGTAGCTGTTAAGACTTATTTCTGGCCCCGATCACAATGCTGATCGGAATCGTCAGAAGTTGAGGAACGAATAGTCCAATCACAACACCTAAGACCGATACCTGTTCAACCTTGACCGCAACCATAATAACAAGTAAAACAAGACATATCCTTGTTAGAAACCCGAAGCTGAAGCGTCCCTCCTGTTGGCTGACAACATACTCAGCCAGGCCACGCACCTTCATTGACAGAAAGCGGGTATAGACCAACCCAACAGCAAGACCAAGGATCACGCCAGAGATGTCTGACCTGTAATCCGGAAAGAAAGCCCATCCAAAAAATAAAGCGGATAAGATGAGGAAGGTCGTTCTGGTCACAGCTGACACAATCGAGTTTAAGTCATCCATCCTGCTCCCCCATAAATTTATAAATTAAGATAAATATGTTGGCGATTCCAAGGATCAGACCGACGATCGATCCGATAGCAATCCAGTAATTCGGACCATCGAACCTTTCGGCCAACCATCTTGAAACTAAAAAGCCAGCGACGATATAAAAAGCCAGCAAAATACCCGCGCCGCTTATATAAGCGGCTATCATCCAAGGATTTGCATTTTTATCATGATTCTCCATATTGTCAATTCCCAATTCATTTTACTGAATTTTAAGACTTTTTGTCAAACAAGAGAACATCTTATCGACGACCAACATATAAGCAAACCATACAGTAATACTGTATGCTATCTTGCAAAAAAACACAATTATTGATCTTTCTAAATTGTGAACTTTTTGTGAAATTCTTCTGGTCTTTCATTAATAACGCCAAAATGGTGAAGAATCGCATTGACAATTCTTTGAGATGCTTGCCCGTCTCCATAAGGATTGGCCGCTTTACTCATCGAATCATATAGTTCACTATCTGTCAGCAACGCCCTCGTCCGTTCATAGACCATCTCCTCATCTGTGCCGACAAGCTCCAGCGTCCCCGCTTCAATCCCTTCCGGACGCTCGGTTGTGTCGCGAAGCACAAGCACAGGAACGCCAAAAGACGGCGCTTCTTCCTGTAAACCGCCGGAGTCCGTAAGGATTAGATGTGTATGTGGATAGAAATTATGCAGATCTACCACATCCAATGGATCAATAAGTTTAATACGAGGATGGCTGCCCAAAGTTTCATACGCCGGTTCTCTCACCGCAGGACTTGGATGGACAGGATACACGATCGCTACGTCTTCGAATTCATCAGCGATACGTCTCACAGCACGGAAGATGTTCATGTGAGGCTGCCCCTGTGACTCGCGGCGATGAGCCGTCATCAGAATAAGCCGCTTACCGGCGGCCCATTCCAGCACAGAATTGCTATAATTCGGCTGTACTGTATATTGAAACACATCCGTTACCGTGTTGCCTGTGATATATATGGTTGACTCTGATTTATTCTCTTTGCGCAAATTGCTTGCAGACCAGTCTGTTGGAGCAAAGTGTAAGTCTGCGAGTACGCCGGTTAATTGGCGGTTCATCTCCTCCGGATAAGGTGATAATTTATTCCAAGTACGAAGTCCAGCCTCTACATGGCCCACCTTGATTTGCTGCAGAAATGCAGCATAGCTTGCCAGAAATGTCGTCAGGGTATCCCCATGAACGAGTACGATATCCGGTTTCGCTTCTCGCAACACACCCTCCAGACCCTCAAGCACCCGAATCGTAATCTCATTCAGACTCTGATTCGGCTTCATTACATTCAGATCATAGTCAGGAACTATTTTGAACACATCCAGCACCTGATCAAGCATTTCACGATGCTGGGCAGTTACACATACCACAGACTCAATGTCCTCAGGATGCTTGTTCAGTTCCAGAATAAGCGGAGCCATCTTGATGGCTTCAGGTCTAACTCCGAAGATCGTCATTACTTTAATTTTAGACATGTTCGTTTCCCTTTCTCATGATCACATCATGATCTATTTTGTTCCGTACAAGCGATCTCCTGCATCGCCAAGTCCAGGAATAATATATCCATGATCATTCAGACGCTCGTCCAGTGCAGCTACGTAAATATCTACATCAGGATGGACATCATGAACTGCCTTGACTCCTTCTGGAGCAGCGATCAGGTTCATCATCTTAATCTGTGTGCAGCCGCGTTTCTTCAGCGCATCGATCGCAGCGATAGCCGAACCGCCCGTTGCCAGCATCGGGTCAATGACAATCAGCTCACGCTCCTGTACATCGGTAGGAAGCTTAATGTAATATTCCACAGGCTGCAGCGTCTCAGGATCGCGGAAAAGACCAACATGCCCTACCTTCGCCGCGGGAAGAAGTTTCAATACGCCATCAAGCATACCGAGACCTGCACGTAAAATAGGAATCAGACCGAGCATACGCCCAGAGATAACCTTGGCTTCTGTCTCGGTCACAGGAGTCTGAACTTTAATTGTCTCAAGCGGAATTTCTCTTGTAATCTCATAGGCCATCAATGTAGCTACTTCGTCAACCAATTCACGAAAATCCTTCGTATTCGTATTCATGTCTCGAATGAACGTTAATTTGTGCTGAATCAGGGGGTGATCACATACTATTAATTTTCCCATTATATCCCTCCGGTGGTTGTGTATAACAATGAATTCTGGTTGCGGCGACATACTCCAAGTTGAATGCTCCACAAATCTCGTATATTATATCACTTTCGCCAATGCATTTTCACCCAAACTTATTCATGTTGCAAATCTTTCAGAAATTAACTATCTTCTATAGTCCCCTGATATATCTGCTTACATTCCGATTTTCATAACCTCCAGGAAAATATTAAGCATTAAAAAAATTATCCAAGCCCTTCATATCTATATAAATAGCCGAGAAGCATCGCTTCCCGGCTGAGCAATTCCAAATGAATCTTATAGTACGTGTTTAAACAACCTCTTATAATTAATAGGTAAGTTCTGAATATAATGGGTAGCGCTCCGTCAAGTTGGATACACGGCTACGGCATTCAGCAAGTACCGCTTCATCTTGAGGTGACTTCAAGGTTGTAGCAATAATACGGCCGATCTCCTTCATCGCTTCCTCGTCCATGCCTCTGGAGGTGGCTGCCGGAGTTCCGATACGAATACCGCTCGTTACAAAAGGACTCGTTGGATCGAAAGGAATCGCATTCTTGTTCACAGTAATCCCGATAGAATCGAGTACATGCTCTGCATCTTTACCTGTGATGTTCAGGTTGCGAGTATCAATCAGCATCAAGTGATTATCCGTTCCACCAGAGACGAGGTTCAACCCTTCAGAAATCAGCGTCTCGGCCAGCACCTGCGCATTCTTCACCACATTCTCGGCATATACTTTGAACGAAGGCTGCAGCGCTTCACCCAAAGCGACAGCTTTAGAAGCAATGACATGCATCAATGGCCCGCCTTGTGTACCTGGGAATACCGCTTTGTCGATAGCGGCAGCCCAAGGCTTGCGGCATAGGATCATCCCGCCGCGTGGTCCGCGCAATGTCTTGTGAGTGGTTGTCGTTACAAAATGAGCATGAGGCACTGGACTTGGATGCAAACCAGCAGCTACCAATCCGGCGATATGCGCCATATCGACCATGAACAATGCGCCTACATCATTAGCGATCTGTGCAATTTTCTCGAAATCGATAATGCGTGGATAAGCGCTCGCTCCAGCAACGATCAGACGAGGGCGATGCTTGAAGGCCGCTTTGCGGATTTCATCATAATCGATCAGGAAGCTATCTTCTTGCACACCATAGGCTACGAAGTTATAGAGCAAGCCAGATGCGTTGACAGGACTTCCGTGCGTCAAATGGCCACCATGGGCCAGATTCATGCCAAGCACCGTATCGCCAGGCTTCAGAGCGGCAAGATAAACGGCCATGTTCGCTTGAGCTCCAGAGTGCGGCTGCACATTGGCGTGCTCAGCACCAAACAGTTCCTTGGCCCGATCGCGAGCGATGTCCTCAACGATATCAACATGCTCACAGCCCCCGTAGTAGCGCTTGCCCGGATAACCTTCTGCATATTTGTTCGTCAGAACCGAACCCATCGCTTCCATAACTGCTTCACTAACGATGTTCTCCGATGCAATCAACTCGATGTTGCTCTGTTGACGCTTCAGTTCCAGGTTCATCGCTTCCAATACAGCCGGGTCTTGCTTTCTCAATTGATCCATAGGTAAATTGCCTCCTTATAATAAAAAAGAATAATTTAATCACATAGATTTGAGTCTTCTACTGTGTTTGGCAACTGATATACCGCCCGCTCGCCACCGATCAGCTTAGGACGAGTCCATGCGGCTGTGACACGGGCTTCTCCAACGTAACGTCTTGTCGAACGGAAAGGAATGGCAACACGGCGCAGATGCATGCCGATAAGCGTCTCGCCAATATCAATTCCGCCATGACCCTCTATGCTCTCCACCAGACAAGGAGCTTGCAGCTGCCTGTAAGCGAAGGCTGCCATGGAACCTCCCGCTTTCCTCACCGGGACCGCCGATACTTCAGTCAACCGTAGACGATCAAGCACTGCACGTTCTACAACTAGAGCCCGGTTCAAATGCTCACAGCATTGGAATGCAACATCAAAGCCATACTTGCCTCGAACCTGCTCGATCCCGGCATACAATTCGGCAGCAACCTCCTCCGCTCCAGCCGTGCCGATCCGCTGACCGGCTATCTCGCTTGTGCTGGCGCCAACAACGAGCAGATGGCCCGGACCGAACTTCGCCGTAGCGCATAGCTCTTCCAGTATCTCCGCGACCTGCTGTCCAATCTCTGCAATATGTTTCGTCTCCATGTATGGCACCCCTTCTCTGATTTGAAGTTCGAAATTCCTTAATAGCACATGTCCTTATTATATACCTAAACCCGACAAAAATCGTGGCGACAATCTACTATGCAGAACAGCTTCTTATAGTTAGACTATCTTGGCGGATACAATTGTCTGTGCCAGATTTCTGGTTCTTGAACTTGCATGGAATTTATAACTAGAGAACTTCGGTTCCTGGAGAGAAGTGTGTCCTGCAAAAACAACGAAAAAAGAGCATGACGATCATAAGTGACGTCGTGCTCTTTGCCCAGGCGACCGGCCGTATATTCCGATGCTCCATTGTGGTTTGGTCCACTATCGTCGCCAGTTACATCGGATCTTCGTAGAGGTAGTTCAAAAAGTCCGCTTTTGATAAGAAAACCGCCCTTTTTGAACACGCACTTTAATGACTTTAGAATAAAGCATCCCTTGAATAAATGCAACTGATTATTTATGATCTATATCACTATTCCTCGCTGGAGTTCTTGAAGTCAGTCTGCTCTAGCTTGTCCAGCAGCTGCTCCAATGCGGATCTAATCTCCAGCGCAGTCGCATTATATTCTATACGAGAGCCCCCGAATGGATCGGAGATGTCGTATGCCGGCATCTGCCGAAGCAACTCCGCAAGCCTCCGCTGTCTCGCCGTATCCAGTTCCTTGCCAAGCGCCCGGTCTAGCTCTAGCTCAGCGACCAGTCGATGCAGCTCATCTTGGGCCTCAAGCACTTGTACATCATTCTCCACATACTCTTTTAATGTATATATTTTATCAGCTGCTGCAGGAAAACATTGAATGACATGCCGTCTATGTCCACCAGTCAGAGTAAGAATCAAATCAGCCCAATCGACCAACCCCTCACTTAGCGGTGTTGAAGTAATACGATCCTCAATCCCCTGATCCCTAAGTACAGCTGCGGCGTGTGCAGACATCGAGGTTCCCTCGGAAGCGGCTACCCCGGCCGAGCGTACATCTAGCGACATCCCACGATCCTTGGCCAGCTTGCGAAGCATTCCTTCCGCCATAGGGCTGCGGCAAGTATTGCCCGTGCATACAAATAATATTCGCATCCTCATGCACCTCCGTTAAAGCCTGACTTCACAGGTTCCTATGAAGTGTTCGTGTGTTCATTGTATCAAAAGATAAACATCAGTCCAAACGCAAATAGAATCGATCCGCCAACAGCTTCTCCGTAATCCCCCAGGCTGCGGCTAACCCCCCGACCAAGCGCCAGCCCAAACAGGGACATCAACCCACCGAACAAACCGAATGTAAGCACCGTTAATAGCAGCTCGCTATGGAACATCCCCAATGAGACGCCAACAGAGAAGGAATCCACGCTGACGCTTAGAGAGAACAGAAATATGCCTGGCCAGGAACGGTAGTTAATGAACTGATTCGCCCCGCTCTTGAGCGAACTATATATCATATGCCCCCCTAGCAACAGGAGCAGACCGCCCGACACGAATTGGGTCAAATAGCCCAACAGTTCGCCTACATAATGACCCGTCAGAATACCCAACACCGGCATCAGAATATGAAAGAAGGACACCGTCATAACGATTCGCAGCACATCCCTGCGTCGTACACCATTCACCCCGACACCGATTCCTAGAGAAAAAGCATCCATTCCTAAGGCAATTGCCATGAACAGGATCGTCAGCAACTCTCCGATCCGCTCCAAGGCCTCGTTCATGCAGGTCACCACCTATCGTCGTTGTCCAAAATCACTTGTACAACCATATGCGACAAGCCGTGAATTCATGACACAAGCTGAACCAAGCCTCTGTAACTATTCCTCTCCAACGGTCAAAATTCCCGCCTCGGAGTAATTGATATACTGCCGCAGTTTACTGGCAGAAGTCCAATTAATTTCCCCCTTCTCAAACATCGATTGAACTTCATTCCGCTGTGCCTGTATTCCTCGGATTCGAAGCTCATTTTTATATTGATCCAACAGCTCCTCATCTTCAATATCTAGGGCAACTCCCTGCATACGCTGTTGTACTTCATCGTATCGGGCTAGAAGAGCCAGAGCGGCCTGGCGGTTGTCATCATTCATCGATTCCTGAATTGCCTGGATCGCCGCCTTGGACGAACGTGCCCGAAGTGCGCGAACCTGATCTAGATTTCCGGCTGGAATGCGCTTCTTATTGGTCTTCAGGAACAGCTTCGAGAATAAGCGACGGAGCCGATATACCGAGATCAGCATGATCACCTTGAACTTGTTGGACATAAGCATCTCCATCTGCTTCATACCCTCTTCGATCTTCGTAGCCATCTCGCCTGCGATCTCTCCGCGATCGAGCATATTCTGGATTTCCCGGCGCTCCGCCTGAAGGGCAGTCATCCGCAACTTCATTACCTGCTTATCCCACTTGCTATCCATCCAATCCATATCCTCATCATTATGCAAAGTAAGCAACTGACGACGGTAATCCGAAATAATATAGCCTGCCGCTGTCCGATTCTCATCGGTCGTCGCTTCTTTGACGGCCTGGATCGCCGCTTTAATAATACGGGCTCGGGCTTCCCTCTCTCTGCTCTCCTCATTCTCTAGTGCATCATCATCGGTTTTGGACAATATAGGCAGCATGATACTGGCGATAATTAGCGAACAGAGGATTACCCCTGCTGCGAGGAAAATAATTAAATCCCGTTCCGGGAAAAAACTACCGTCCTGTAAAAAGTAAGGAATAGAGAATGCCGCGGCTAAAGTCACCGCTCCTCTGACCCCAGATAAGGAGAGAAGCACAGATGAATTTAGCTTCGGTCTCTCCAGCGTATCTCCGCTGCCTAGCAGCCAGGAGCCTTCCCAGAATAGATACACCCAGATGAACCGGAGAAGAATCAAGCCTATCGATATGATTCCAATGAAGCCAAGTACCTGAAGATTGCTATAATGCGGGCTGTGCAGAATGGTCTCTGTCGCCCCAGGGATCTGTAGTCCAAGAACTACGAATACAAGTCCGTTAAGGATATACAGAATAACTGACCAGGTATTTTGCGATACCACTTGAAGCTCTGCCTGCATTGATTCCGTACGGTCCTTCTCTATGGCGTGCACAATTCCCCCCGCAACAACGGCCAGAATTCCCGAGAGCCCGAATTCCTCTGTAATCAAGTAGATGGCGAACGGAGTCAGAATCTGAAGGAGCATATGGATCGTGACATCCTCCATGCCTAGACGTCTTATGAACATCCGAAGCCATACGATCAAGAAAGCAACAATCGTTCCGCAGACAAGTCCCCCAATAGAAATCAACAAGAAGCTGCCAGCGGCTTCCGTAATCGAGAACACTCCCGTAACTGTGGCCGCTATAGCAAATTTAAATGCGACCAGGCCAGAGGCGTCATTCATCAGCGACTCTCCCTCTAGCAAACGGAGAATACCTTTTGGCAGATTGATCCGCCCCGCCAGGGAAGAGACGGCGACAGCATCGGTCGGAGATAATATGGCCGCCAAGGCAAACGCTGCAGGCAGCGGTATGCTAGGAATCAACCAATGAATGAAGTAGCCTCCGGCAAATACCGTAACAAATACAAGCCCTAGCGCGAGCAGCAAAATTGGGGCTCTTAACTCCCATAGCTCTTCTCTCGGTGTTCGCTTCCCATCGTTATATAACAGCGGTGCGATGAATAGAACTAGGAACAGCTCCGTATCCAGCTCCAAATGCAATCCTAGAGGAAGCATCGCAGCGGCTGTCCCTAAAATAATCTGCAGTAGAGGAACCGGAACGAACGGGATGAAGCGGTTAATTACATTCGATACTCCGATCAAACACAGCATGATTAGTACAAGTTCTAATATTTCCATAGATTGTCCTCCCATAAGAAAGTCTCTGATGAGGCCACTTCTGGATAAGCGACCGTGATCTCTCCCAAGTAATCTGAGCCGTTATTACGAATCACCCTCTGCAAACAAATCCAGCTGCCGTGGCGGTAGTTCCGCCGTATCTAGCCCAAGAATAGACATCATCTCTCTGGCATTCATCGCTGCATCTCCACCGGAATTGTTATTGAAGATCATGCAGATCTCCTTGGTGCCTAAGGCTTGAATCTCAGCCAGCTTGCCCTGCCATTCCAGCAATTCTTCTCTACTATAGCGATATAAATTGCGTACCTCCCGCCAATTCTCGGCCCCGCTCTGGGCCCAGCCTTCATCGTTGCGTCCATGCAGTCTGATAAATGTCAGATCGGGATCGGTTGGGACGAGCACCGCAGGTACGGAACCTTGTCCCACCTGAGGCTCATCACATATGGTGTGAATCCAGCCCTGCTCACGCATGAAGGCCAGCGTCCCTTCCTGATGCTCCGGGAAATACCAGCTCTGATGGCGAAATTCGAGGGCGAGAGGCAAACTCCCCATCCATTTGCGGATCGCCCGCAATTGACGAACATGCTCCTGACAACAATCAAACCATGGCGGAAATTGAAACAATATCGCCTTCAGACGTCCCGCTTCTACGACTGGGCTGATCGAATCCAAATAGGCTTGGAACATTTCCCCGGGGCTGTTATAGTTCGTTCTGCCGCGGGAATGCCCGGTCATCCCCTGAAATGCTTTAAGAAAAAAGGAAAAATGAGAAGGAGTCTCGGCCAGCCAACGACGATATGTATCTGGGTTAAGGATCGCATAAAAGGAGCTATCGACTTCCACAACAGAAAAATGCCGTGCATACATGCCGAGCCTCCGGCTCGCCGGTGTCCCGGCCGGGTATAGGTCCTCCTGATCTCCCCAGCCTACAAGACCAATCGTAATCATCGCTTCTGACCTCTCCTCTGTTGTCCATCTATTTTATACCCATTCTATTAACAAAATTTAAACATGAATTACTTGATGGCCGGCGGCCTTCAAGAGCCGGTTCATCACGGCAGAGCCGAGTCCTTCCTCTGAGCAGGACTCGGCCATGATGTAAGTGACGCCGCGAGCATCGAAGCGGCGCAGCGCCGCGTACAGACGGTGCGCCGCCGTCTCCAGCGCAGCCAGGCTGCCGAGCGAGAGGACCAGGTCAGCGCGGTATTGATCGATGTGCTCGTCAAAAGCGAGCACACCGGTCACTTCCCCGCGCTGGGCCGCCGCGTCGAGCTCGGCCTGGATCTTGGCCGCCACCGCCTCCGGGGCGGCCCCGCTCACGATGCGCATTGCGCCCTGCGGCGCATAATGCGCATACTTCATTCCCGGCGCGCGCGGCGCCGCCGGGA
>NZ_BAAACX010000022.1:0-6027 GCF_039521865.1 Paenibacillus motobuensis
TGCTGCTCGTGCTCCGCACCGAGCAGCTTGAGCACGAGCCCCACCCACGGCTCAACCGCCGTGGGGGGCGCTGCCAGCGGCGAAGCCCCTGCAGGAGCTTCGCCAGCCGGGGCCGCAGCCGCAGCACTAGCACCCGTGCTTGTGCCTGCGGCAAGGCCGACCGCGCGCTCCGCTGCGGTCAGCTCTGTACCGCCTTGCCCTCTGCCAGGCAAGGCAACAGCATTCTGCGCTATCGTGGCGCGCAGCTGCGTTAGCAAGCTCTGCAGTTTGCTGAGCAGAGCATCCGTCGTCTGAGTACCGGCCCCCTGTACCGTAGACGCCAATGAACCATCTGCCATTGGCAATGAGGAAGCCGAGAAAGGAACTGCCTTTCCACCGCCATCCATCGCAGTCTGGGACATCGTCGGAGTTGGGTTTAACACACCCTCATTCGCGCCTGCCACTCCGCTTCCCTGTGCAGCTCCTTGTGTAGCAATCGCCGCTGCAGCCGATCCTCCAGCTGATGCACCGAGTGTTGCGGCATTAGGGACAGCAGCGTTTGCGGCCAGCTGTCCCGTCCCCGGATTCTGGATTTCCGCTCCGGGAGCCATTGGAACTTGAGCGCTGTTCGCTTGCCCATCTGTCTGCCCCGGTACATTCAAGCGCCCTCCTCCTATGAATGCCGCCAACTGCTCCTCGAGATTCGACAATAGTACATGCAGTGGCGGGCCAAAAATCGCTTGATGCAAGCTGCCCACCGTTTCTCCAGTCAAAGGCAAACCTCGATTCAATGCAATTCCAGCAGCTTGGACCCATTCGGATAACGGTACAGAAGGCGGTTTTAGTGCCGTTAGACTAAGGAGTTGAGTGACATTCTCCTTAGTCAGAGGTATACCGCTCGCCTGCATGGATTGGATCAAATCACGGTTCGCCGCAGTGTTCTCCAGTCCGAATTCACTTAATAGTCCGGCGAGCGAGGAGGAAGACAACCCCGATGTTACTGGCTGGTTGATTGGCTTAAGTACCATTTGTCCATCCTGAACCTGCGGCTGTACTTGCAATAGCGTCGTCTGCCCTTGCTGCAGCGGGGTTTCTAACGTGGCATGGAGCTTCACCCCCTGCACCTGAATCACCGCTTCCTGCCCATCCTCGGATACGCTAAGCACCGTTCCGCGTACCACCTGTCCGGCCTTGAGCTCTAGCGTACGCGGCTCTCCAGGACGTGCATCCCCCAGCATACTTCTCAGCAGAGGTCCTATATTCATCAACTTCCCTCCCAACCCTAAAATAGAGGTGATTATCGATTTCTAACGAAACATGTATCGCTATTTCAACTGAAATGCGCCTCTAAAAATTTAAACGAAACTGGGTATCGTTATTTAAGCCAATTCGGCGCTTAACACCTTAAATTCTCCTAAATAACGATATGGTGTTTCGTTAGATTTTATTTACCTTTATTAGCGAGGAAATAACGTTCTGAAGTTTCGTTAGACGATACGGAAAACCCGCCTGACTTGGCGGGTTAATCAGAACAACGTCTGTTCTTCAATCAGCAAGTTTCGCAAGAAGCTTCGGCGGTGCATCGGCGTTGGACCCAAAGCCATAATTTGCTCCCGATGCAGCTTCGTGGCATAACCCTTATGTACTGCAATTCCGTATTCAGGATATTTTACATCCCATTCTCCCTGACAGAGCCTGTCCCGAGTAACTTTGGCGACAATCGATGCGGCTGCAATCGACTGGCTTGTGGCATCGCCTTTAATAATAGCCAGCTGGGGAATATCAGTATCGATCTTCTCTGCATCAATCAGCAGCATGTCCGGCTTGACGGTCAATTGACTCACCGCCTGCTTCATCGCTAGGCGTGCAGCCTGTTTAATATTAATCTGATCGATGGTTGGAGCATCCACATAACCAACTCCTACAGCTACAGCCTGTTCCATAATCACGTCGTATAAATACTCCCGTTTCTTGGCACTCAGCTTCTTGGAATCATCGACATCCTCCAGCACGAGACCTCGCGGTAAAATGACCGCAGCCGCGACTACATCACCAAACAGACAACCCCGACCTACTTCATCCACACCTGCAATGTTCTGATAAGATAACTCCCAATATTCCTGTTCGTATTTCAATAAATGACTCATCATTTCTCCCCGTTCTCCCCGCCAACTACACCTGATATTCTATGATGAGGGGCGGCCCTACACATCCGTTTGTCCCTCTATGAAGCTATAAGTACACTATATACTATTTATCGGTTGAACGACGTCTAAATTAAGCGATCCATAAGGATGAAATTTTTCCCTGGTGGCTATTTCATTTTTACACAAAGCCTAAGTACAAAAAAAATCCTCCCAGGAGCCATCAGACTATCCCGGAAGGATTATTCGAGCATGAATTGCATTGTAGTAATCTAACCTTAGTATGGGGCTTCCATTGAATATCTTCCCAGCTTGCCAGCACGCAGCTCGCGCAGCAATATTCCCGAGGCTTTCTCCAGATCAACACGCCCGCCGCTAACGATACAACCACGCTTGCGTCCTACAGCTTCCATCACCGCTACAATGTCATCCGGATTTTCCGGATCTTGAGGTGGCTCCTTCAACTCAAATCGGCTAGAGAAGGGCTCCCAATAATATTTAACTAAATATTTAACGCCAAAAAAAGCGATGTCTTCCACATTCAATATTTCTTCACGGATTGCTCCAGTTACCGCCAGGCGATAACCTACATTCTGATCCTCAAATTTCGGCCAGAGGATTCCCGGAGTATCGAGCAGTTCCATATCGGTCCCTACCTTGATCCACTGCTGACCCTTGGTAACGCCAGGACGATCTCCAGTAGCCGCAATGTTCCGCCCCGCCAATCGGTTAATCAACGTAGATTTCCCTACGTTAGGAATCCCTACGATCAGGGCACGGACCGCACGTGGATTCATGCCTTTTGCCCGTTGCTTCTCCAGCTTATCTTTCAACAGCACTTTGGCCAAGACAGGGATTTCTTTAATCCCTTGGCCGCTGTATGCATCAACAGCAACAGCAAGATGCCCCTCTTGCTTGAATACTTCCAGCCATTGCTTCGTTACGCCGGGATCTGCCAGATCGGCTTTGTTCAGTACGATCAAACGTGGCTTACCCTGCAAAATTTCATCGATCATCGGATTTCTGCTGGACATCGGCAACCTTGCATCCAACAGCTCGATCACAACATCGATAAGCTTAAGCTTATCCTGAATCTGCCGGCGAGCCTTGGTCATATGTCCGGGAAACCATTGAATCGTCATCGTATCACCTCAATTTTCCCGAGCATATCTTTACTTTCGAAATTAGTGACCGATCATTTTGATATCTTTTACAGGCCAGAATACAAGATCCGCCCGCCCGATAATATCTTTGAACGGCACAAACCCGATCGCACGGCTATCCGTACTATTCGACCGATTGTCGCCAAGTACAAACACATAGCCCTCCGGAACCTTTCCGTCCGGATACTGCTCATTAGGGAAGTTTTTTTCAATATTGTATAGTTGGTTATTTTTATGCTTCTCATCCAGGGCCTCCTGGATATAAGGCTCTTCAATGACTTGACCATTGACCGTAATAGTGTCACCGTCAACCTTGACGGTATCGCCAGGCACACCGATTACGCGCTTAATGAAATCACGTCCCTCCGATGGAACATGGAAGACGACAACTTCACTGTGCTTAGGCGCACGGAAATCATAAACAATCTTGTTGACGATAATTCTCTCGCCAGTATAGAAATTCGGATGCATTGACGGCCCGTCGACAATAAATGGAGCAAACAACAGCCATCGGATCAATAATACTAATACGACAGCGATCACAATGGCCTTTATCCACTCCATTGCCTCGCTCTTATGTTCTTGGGGCGGCTTTTGGGAATCTTCCGCATGAATATGCTGTTCCATGGATCGCGATCTCTCCTTGTCACATATAGTATGCAGCACTATATAGCCTTTTATAAATATAGAAAGGGAGCTTGAGTAAAGACACAAGCCCCCCCTTATCGTTAACCCTATTAACGACGTACTTCTTTAATTCTCGCTGCTTTACCGCGAAGCTCACGAAGATAGTACAACTTCGCACGACGCACTTTACCACGGCGAGCCACTTCGATTCTATCGAGTTTTGGGGAATGAAGCGGGAAAGTTCTTTCCACACCTACACCGTTCGAAATTTTACGAACTGTAAAAGTTTCGCTGATTCCACCACCACGACGCTTAATTACAACACCTTCAAACAACTGAATACGCTCACGAGATCCCTCGATAACCTTAACGAACACTTTTAAAGTGTCACCAGGACGAAAGCTCGGAATATCCTTGCGAAGTTGTTCTTGCGTAATCGCTTGTACGATATTCATCTAGGACTCCCTCCTTCCACTCAGGTGTTCATGCCTCTTCCGGAAACCCTCATGTTTTCCTTCATCATCCGCAGCGGACCACCGATTTCACAACAAAGTTAATAATACCACATTTTATAAGGTGTATCAAGAAAATTATAAGGAGGTCAATCTTATGCGTAAAGTGTTCAGGATAATTTAGAAATTAAGCGAATGGCCCTCTTCTTTCTCCATAGAGGCCTCATTTCAAAGTTAATTCTTCGACTTCAAATTCTTCATGAAGCGAGCGTACTATGTACAATTCATCAAATCCTTCATGATATGAAGGTATTTCTAATTTCTTCAGTGTGCTTTTGATTCCTACCTCAGGAACCTTTTCATTTCCTTGCCTCTTTTCGTTACGTTCATACGATAAATCATAATCTGGTTCAAAGTAATAACCCACTAACTTATATTTATGAGTTTTAGCCAAATCGATATACTTTTTCCGCTCCTCTATTGTTGGGTTCGTATTATCGACCACGAACGGCAGACTAGTATCAATTGATGCCTGAAGAAATACATTTTCTCGATTCCTAGTCCGTAACATATCAAGATTGATCCTCATATGAGTTTTAAAAAACTTTTCTTTATAGAATGTAGATTTTCCAGAAGCTTGAATTCCAATGAAAATTACACACTCCATATCATTCATCCTTTGATAAGTATACGTATTGGTTTATGTATTCTCTATTCTGACTGAAGATCGGTGTATTTAAGTCTACGTCCCACTTACTTCGAATTACTTCCCCTTTTTTATAGTTCTGTTTTGTAATGCAGGCTCCACGTTTTTGCCAAACGGGTAAGTCGTTCCAATTTATACCTTTCTCAAGAAACAACTTGTCCTGAAGCTTTTTCCCATCTAGCCCCTGTAACTCTTTATGAGGGAAGTTTGCCTGAGCAACCATCGAAATGCTGTTTTTAGTTGCGTCCTGCTGTCTCCATAGAAAGTAGTTAGTTACCTCATCCTGCGGAAGTACCCAGGCTCTGCTATCAAATGTAGCAAGCTCTTTATTTGGATTGCTTTTTTGGATTACCTCATTGAACTTTGCAGTAGCCATTGAAGCAGAAACTGAAACCATTTTCTGTAGATTATTTTCAAACCAAGACTGTGTTGTTAATTTATCATAGTTGGTCAGCAGGATAGAGATCTCATCACTCTGATGGTAGACCAGCTTGCAGCCCATTATATTCTCCGCCAGATATTTGCATGTCTCCCAAAAAGCCTGGATTAATACTTCATCAAACGGCTTTATCATCCCGCGGGTAAAGGTATGGAAATGCGAACCATCGATTCTTATAATCACTGGAAGTCTCTGAGGAAGAGTTTGTCTAAAAATGTTTTCGTAACCCTTCATTCGGTTACCAAAGTCGTCCTTTTTCATATTTACTCCTTTCTATCTAATCATCTGTTCTCCATATAGCTCTTTACTTCTTCTATACTTCATAATCTTTCCCTATAAAAAAAAGGCCCTAAACAGATCCACTGTTCAAAACGGCCAAGATCATTATTATGAAAATATAGTGCAAGTTGCTTCAAATCGGAGTAGCGGGATTCGAACCCACGACCTCGCCCACCCCAAGGGCGCGCGCTACCTGACTGCGCCATACCCCGATATGGTTATCGAAATAATCCCGTTA
>NZ_BAAACX010000023.1:0-106697 GCF_039521865.1 Paenibacillus motobuensis
TCCCCTTTATAAATAGTCTAATTTATTGGAGGGAAAGACTCCACTTTTATTAGGGGGCCGTGAGGAATGTGCAGGCTTTTCGTCCTTTTCTTCGAAAATGAAGCCATTATGGAGGAAATAACTGCATTTTCGCAGGAATTTATCAACTTAGGGCTAATTATAGCGAAATTCCTGCATATTTGCAGGCTTTTCTTGTGCCGTCCATTTCATTTCATGCCGTCTGGCTTACACCAACTGTGAAAGCCCCAATTAAGCGTCTTTATGGAAGCCGAGATCTTTAAGAATTCGCTCCTGATTGCGCCAGTCTTTCTTCACTTTGACCCAGAGCTCTAGGAAAATCTTCGATCCAAGCAGCCGTTCAATATCCATTCTTGCCCGTTTGCCGACTTCCTTCAGCATTGCGCCTTGTTTGCCGATAATGATCCCTTTCTGTGAATCACGCTCAACAAATATTACAGCCCCTACATAGACAACCCCGTTATCTTGGACACGCATATCTTCAATCGTCACTGCGATGGAATGCGGAACTTCCTCCCGGGTCATATGTAAAATTTTCTCGCGAATCAGTTCGGCACATACAAATTGCTCTGGATGGTCTGTAATTTGATCTTCAGGATAATACTGCGGTCCTTCTGGCAAGTACTTGCCCAACTGTTCAAGCAGCGTATTCACATTATTGCCCAGCATCGCCGAAATTGGCACGATTTCAGCAAAATCATGTAGCTTGCTATACTCCTCAATCAACGGAAGCAAAGCCTCTGGCTCTACACGATCGATCTTGTTCAGCACCAGAATAACTGGTGTTGACAAGCCTTTAAGCTTCTCGATAATAAAGCGGTCGCCCCCGCCAAGACCTTCTGCCGCATCAACCAGGAACAAGACGGCTTCAACTTCACCAAGCGTGTTCAACGCCGTCGTGTTCATGAAGTCGCCTAGCTTCGATTGACGCTTATGAATGCCAGGAGTATCCAAAAATACAATTTGCATTTCATTGGTCGTATAGACTCCGTGAATTTTATTCCGCGTCGTCTGCGGTTTGTCGGACATAATTGCGATTTTTTGGCCAATCACCTGGTTCATTAGTGTGGATTTACCGACGTTTGGACGGCCGACAATAGCAACAAACCCCGATTTGAATTTAGATTTTGTCATATATGCAATCCTTTCATTATTCGTTAATCATGAATTCGCTCCATACCTTCAATCATAAGTTGCCTCATTCCTCAAGCTGCAATGCAGCGAATCAGCGAATAAGTTCAAATCATCCCAAGCCAAGTCATTACAGGCTGATAGAATAATAGCGCCGCAACCAGTACAGAGATTATCGCTGCCACTAGCACCGCTGCGGCAGCCGCATCCTTGGCAATCTTGGCCAGCTTGTGCCAATCTGGACTAATCAGATCGACCGCCTTCTCGATCGCCGTATTCAGCAGTTCCGTGCAAATCACTAGCGCGATCATAACTAGTAATAGAGCAATATCCCTTAGCGGGAGTTGAAAAAACAACGCAGCCAGCACCACTAAGATGCCGGCCAGTACGTGAATGCGCAGATTTCGTTCTGTTCGTAAAGAATGGATGATCCCCTCAAATGCACAGCCGAATACATCGCTCCATTTACGCTTCGATCTCATTAGCGGAGCAGTCCTACTTGCGAAAGAGCTGCCTCTTGTTTGCCCATCATTTCCGCTTCACTAGCTTCATCCTGATGGTCATAGCCAAGCAAATGCAAGAAGCCATGGACGAACAAGAAGCCAATTTCCCGATTAAGAGAATGTCCGTAGTCCTCGCTCTGCTGCTGAGCACGCTCTACAGAGATAATGATATCGCCAAGCACGTCTGTCATTGCATCCAGCTGATCCGCTTCTTCATCATCCACTTCATAGACGATCTCCAGTTCATCACCCAGGGATTCCTGCATCGCAAAGGACAATACATCCGTTGGCCGATCAATACCACGATAGGTCCGATTCAGTTCATGAATATTCTCGTCATCGACGAAGGTCAGGGCAACCTCGCCTTCCGTCACCCCTTCCGCTTCGCCTGCCTTTTGTAGCAATGTATCCAATAAGGCAATCAATTCGTCGCTAATTGCCAGCTTATCCTGCTCGCTACTCCATTCTAATTTAAGCGCCATTTCCTTCCTGCCCCCTGTTGTTCTCTTCTTCCGCCGCTTTCGTCTTCTTCATCTGCTCCGGATATTCGATCCTGGAATGGAAGATCCCCATCACCGTCTCCTTCAGCGTCTTGGCAACGACATCAAGCTCACGCATCGTCAAATCGCATTCATTAAACTGGTGATCGTCTAGACGGCTCTTAATAATCTTCTCAATCATTGTCTCTACCTGTTCCACCGTCGGCTTGCGCAGCGAACGAACAGCCGCTTCTACACTATCCGCAATCCCTACTACGGCAGCCTCTTTGGATTGAGCCTTAGGACCGTGGTAACGGAAGTCCTCTTCTGTGAACTCAGGCTTAATTCCTTGCTCTTCAGCCAAGGTCAGCGCCTTATGATAGAAATAATGCAGGCAGGTCGTTCCATGATGCTGCTCAGCGATATCGCGAATCGGCTTAGGCAGCTTGTATTCTTTCAACATCTCGACTCCATCTGTCGTATGAGCGATAATGATCGACTTACTCAGCTTCGGATCGATGAAATCATGCGGATTCTCCATATTGTTCTGATTCTCAATAAAATAGCTTGGACGCTTCGTCTTACCAATATCGTGATAGTAAGATCCCACGCGGCATAGCAGCCCGTTCGCGCCGATCGCCTCAGCTGCCGCTTCCGATAGATTGCCTACCATCACGCTATGATGGTAGGTTCCCGGCGTCTCGATCAGCAGCTTGCGCAGCAAAGGATGGTTCGGGTTAGACAACTCTACCAGCTTGAGCGCAGACAAAATTCCAAAAGTAACCTCAAAGAAAGGCATTAAGCCGATGACAAGAATTGTCGTCAGCAGGCCTCCAGCAACGGCAAAGCCAATCGTATACAGCGTGCTGGATTCTGTCCATCCTTTATTGTCAATCAGGATCAACGTGAAAGCCGAGAATGATCCGAACAGACAGATCATTATGCCTGCCTTCAACAACGTCGAACGCTGGCTGGCCCGATGTATTGCGAAGATCGCCGCAAAGGAAATCACGATCGTAAAGAAACCAAAGCTGAAGTCAAAAATTTGCCCTTTATGCACATTCAAAATCACACTCGCCAGGACACTGAACAAAATAGTACAAATATATGCAAGCTGTAAATCAAGCAACAATGTAATCAGCATAGCTCCAACAGCAACTGGAGCAAGAAAACCAACATATATTCGCTGCTCATTCTGCAGAATAGCAGCTAGATGCATCGAGATAATTGTAATCACAATAATCATGAGCAGCATCACAAACTGCGAATTGTTGTATTTGAAACGGCTGACCCCTTCTGATTGACGGATATACATAATCAGTCCCAGCGCAAGCATGGAAGAGAGCATGACGAGAGCGAATTGTGGCCAATAGTTGACCTCTTTCTTAAGCAAGCCATTCTTCTCAAGCAAGCTATACATCTCTTCAGTGATTTTCTGCCCCTTGGCTACGAGTACGTCCCCCTGCTTAATAAAGACCGTTGGAGTATTCTCCCGTGCCTCTACCTTGGCCGTCTTGGTCGCCTCTTCATCATAGAACTTGTTAGGGGTAATCACAAGACGAGCCAGCTCCTGCACAACTTCACGGGATACCCGCTTGCTCAGGGAGCTCGTGCTGACCATTTCAGCCACTTTTGCCCTGGCTGTCTGAGCATCAACGATCTGATCCGTCATCAGCCGTGAGACGATATCTGCGGCTACCGGCTTCATCTCATTAACATCTTCGAGCGTCAGGCGCGGAATCTTAATAAATGTCTCTTCAGAGATATGGTACTGCTGCTCATTAATTCGATCTGTGGCCTCTTGAAACAGTGTAGGCGTATATTCGTTCGAATTCCGATTATTCTTAATGAAGTTCTGTATGTAATCCTTAACCCGCTGAGGCAGTTCATCACGGTAGATCTTCGTCTTTTCCTCGGTCGACACTTGATCATCCTGATTCAACCGGGTGATCCGATCAAGAATTTGTCCAATAAGAATCTCATTGCGCATTGGAAGGATCGTATATACTTGTCCTACCTTCTCAGCCGCTTCTTCCTGGGCCTTCAACGTCGCTTTGGTATCCGGAATTTCCATCGGAGCTAGAATCTCTTTATCACTGGGCATGCCAACCGCAATATCATAGGTTTCTGGCAACAGCTTGGATGCCATACTCACATACAGGATCACAATCAAGAGAACATACAAAATATAGCGCACGGTAGCGCTATATTTCCATCCTGCAGCCTTCGATTGGAACTTGCTCTTTTTTTGCATTTCATTTGAGGTCATAGAGACAGCCCTCCTATACTAGGCCTGATTTTCAGCGGCACGATCATAAGCAACAATAATCTTCTGAACAAGCGAGTGGCGCACCACATCCGACTCCACAAAATCAACAAACCCGATTTCATCAATATTATTCAGAATGGTTCTCGCCTCAATCAGCCCGGATTTCTTACCTCGCGGAAGATCAATCTGAGTCACATCCCCCGTAATGACCATCTTCGAGCCAAAACCAAGCCGAGTCAGGAACATCTTCATCTGTTCAGGCGTCGTATTCTGGGCCTCGTCCAATATGATGAAAGAATCATCCAGCGTACGACCGCGCATATAGGCAAGAGGAGCGATCTCAATCAGTCCCCGTTCCAACGCTTTGGCTGTCTGATCCGGTCCCATGACGTCATATAACGCGTCATACAGCGGACGTAAATAAGGGTCTACCTTCTCCTGTAAATCTCCTGGTAGGAAGCCCAAATTCTCCCCAGCCTCGACCGCAGGACGGGTCAGGATAATACGCTTAACCGAGCCTTCCTTCAGCGCCGAGATTGCCAGTACGACGGCAAGATACGTCTTGCCTGTACCCGCCGGGCCGATACCGAATACAATATCGTTCTTCTTGATCGTCGTGACATAATGCTTCTGTCCGATCGTCTTGACACGTATAGGCTTGCCCCGGAAGGTTACAGCGATCTCTCCCTTATATAAATCAAGCAATTGATCAGCTCTGAAATCCTGTGCCAGATCAATCGCATAGAGCACATCTCTTTCGGTCAATATATATCCATTGCGGATAAGTTCAAGCAATACCTCGAATAACTGCTCAAGCCGTTCAACATCGCCATTTTGTCCGCGGACAGATATTTCCGACTCTCTCAGGACGATGTTTGCTGTAAATCTCTTCTCGATCAACTTCAGGAATGCATCTTGGGGGCCGAATAGCGACAAACCTTCAGACGCACTTTGAAGCGCTATTTTGACACTGACAAGTTGTTCTGACAAATTAGCCTCATTCTCCTTGCTATTGTACGATTGGTAGTTCTTTTGCTATATCCTGATCTACTTCAAAATGCACTTTCATATAAACTTTACCATTCTCGGTCTTCTCATGCAAAATTTTTTGCGATAAAACTACACTATTTGTCCCGTACTTGCTCATAATATCGCGTTTTGCCGCTTCTATTCCATCATTTTTTGCCTTTTCCTCAGAAATCGCCAATTCAATGAAAGTCGTCTCCATAATCTCCTCGCTCATCCAGCCGATGGGCAGCTTGAAGCTTCTCCAGGTGAGCGGATCCATCTTCGTCATGGTGTTGGATTTCTCAAAATCGACCTTCCCGTATCCGGTAAGCTGAATCGCTGTTTTGCCAAAATATAAATACCCGCGCTCTTTCTTCTCCCCAGTATAAACCTTCTGCTTGCGCAGCAATGGAATTTCGATATTGTATTCATGCCAGACAATACCTCTGACCTCTCCCTTGGCGACAACTCTCTTGCCCCCCTGTTCACCAGAGATAAGAATTTGCCCCTTGCGAACACGGTCATTCTTTCTCACTTCCGGATTGCCTCTCTCTGCATAAATACGTGTGACAACTGCATCTGACGTACTGACAAAACTACGCGGGTTCATCAGCTCCAGCTCTTTCGGCTTCGACGCCTCCACGATCTGGATCGTGATCTTCGTTCCCGTGCGCGAGACGCCAACCCAGGAGACCCCCGACAGCTTGCGGGCTAGATCCTTGGAGAGCTCGTCCTGTCTGGGCAGCCGATAAATCCATTGGAAAGGATATACTCCCTCGCTACGGGCAGCAAGCAGGATATCTTCCTTTGGAATTTTGCTATTGCCCTCCACTTCAATATCCCATACCAGAGAAGATAAAGCTAGTACAACGCCGATAAAAAGGGCAAATCCAAAGACGAACCATTTACGTTTCCATAATCTGACCATCATAAAAGGAATGCCTGAGCGCCGCTTTACACTTAGACGGCAGCCTGTCCGCTTTAGAAGCGGACGCAGCTTGAAGAAGTCCGCTAGCTGGATGTTCATCTCCATTGTCCCATCCGGGAGCGGCTTCAAATCCCATACCTGTATCTCTTTCTTCGTTAGCTCATTGACGAGAAGTTCAATCGATTTACCGCGGACGACAATCGTAACTACGCCGCGCAAATTAGCAAAGACGGGTGATTTCACAACTTACTCCTCCGTTCCGCGATATTTAATTCCTTCGATTTTCCCTTCGATGACGATTTCCTGTGGCAATATTTCCTTTATAACAAGTCCACTCCCCTCGACCTCAAGAGAACCGTGGCTTAACTCCAATTGAAGCTGTTCCGGAGAGAAGAACACTACCCCGCGATGATTCTCTATGTACAACTGCTTACCTCCGATCAAGGTGAGCCTTGGCAAATTAAAAACAAGATCTCCTGGCAAGTCGAGCGCATCGACCGTCCATTTGCGAAATTTGCGGACAAACCGGCTCATATGAGGCAATCCTCCTTCCCCTACTGTACAAAATATGCGGGGAGGCGGTGATTTATGAAAACACAAGAAAAAACACCTTCTACGATGTAGAAGGTGTTTACCTCTATTAGCTATTGCAGAGACTGTTGCACTGCCTGATTAATGAGCTTACCGTCAGCCCGACCTTTGACCTTGGGCATAAGTGCGCTCATCACTTTCCCCATATCAGCTTTTGAAGAAGCACCGGTTTCCTGGATGGTCTGCTGTACAATGACTTTAATTTCTTCTTCAGTTAACTGTTTGGGAAGGTATACGGCAATGATCTCAACTTCCGCTCTGGCACTCGCGGCAAGATCTTCGCGACCCGCTTTTTCAAATTCTTGGAGGGCATCTTTGCGCTGTTTGATCTCACGACTTAGGATATCAAGCACTTCATTATCGTCCAAAGTTCTTTTCAAATCTATCTCAAGATTTTTAATCGTAGAACGTACCATTCGTATGGTGGAGAGTTTGAACTTGTCTTGACTCTTCATCGCTTGCTTCATATCTTCGTTCAATCGCTCGCTAAGATTCATGGTAGCTAATTCCTCCTAAAACTTTCTCTTACGAGCAGCCTCGGACTTTTTCTTGCGCTTTACGCTTGGCTTTTCATAATGCTTGCGTTTCTTCACCTCAGCCAATACGCCATCTTTAGCAATGGAACGTTTAAAGCGACGAAGTGCAGCATCAATTGTCTCGTTTTTGCGAACTTTAGTTTCAGACACCAGTTTTCCCTCCCTCCGACCAGACCGTCCAAGAGCATAACAACACGGTTCATCAAGCTACATTATAGGGGAAAAATAAAGAAGGTGTCAACCTGACACCCTGTTTTCCTACTCATTATTTATTACTTTCTTACCTGTGAACACCGATCAGCATGAGGCAAAAACGGCGGTATACCTTAGTTTTTCCACAATTTCAGGCACTTAGCCATTCACAAAATTCGTCAATTTGCATGTGAATCCGAAGTTTGTGCGAGCGCCCCCAGCTTCGCCCCGCCAAGCAAGTGATAGTGAATATGATATACAGCTTGTCCGCTATCAGGACCGCAGTTGTTAATCAATCTGTAGCCTGTCTCTGCAACATCAAGCTCTTTGGCCACCTGCTGTGCAACGCGATGCAATTCACCGATCATGGCATAATCTTCTGAGCCAACATCGTTCATCGTAGAAATATGTTTCTTCGGAATGATCAGAACATGGACCGGCGCTGCAGGCTGGATGTCATGAAATACGAGGAATTCATCGTCTTCATACACTTTTTTCGAAGGAATCTTCCCCTCTACTATACTACAAAACAAACAATTCTCCATTTTACATTATCCTCCTTCAAGGTAGTGTTCAGGCGTGCTCTCTCCAACTTCCTTTAATGATACCGAAAAAAGACAAAAAAAAGAAGCACCCTGCTTCCTCTTAAACAAGGAAGCGAATCTACGGACGTATTGGAATCAAAAATGAGCATTCCTGCCACCAATACGTCCGCCGGGGTGCATCTATAAGATGTCGGCTAACTGTAGTATAACAGCCGCTTGATACTGTATCTGTGATATACATCACGTTTTAATTTATCGTTTAAAATTATACGAAGTTCCTGATGTCATTCATCCGTTTGAACTTATAAGAAGCGAGTAAGAAGAAGACTACAATAAATCCTCCCAGCACTAGCAGATTGAACACTATACTGGTGAAACTATCGCCCTCTTGCAGCTGTTTGATGGTCTGTAATACCCAATGTTGGGGCAGAAAATCAGCGATGCGTCGTAAGAATGCCGGCATAACATCGATCGGGAAGAAACACCCGGCAAGCAGGCAACTCGGTGTTATAATCAGATTCTGCAGAGCCCCGGACATCCCGCTGCTCTTAGAGAATGCAACGATGGATAAAGAGATGCCCACTGAAATTAGTGCAAATAAAGCTAACAGACCGACCAATTGATACAGCGGTATTCCCGTATCGAATTTGAACACATACCTGATGCAAATGACGGTGAATCCGATCTGTATCAGCATGACCATAAAATTGACAATAATATTTGAAATTACATAGGTTCTAGGAGTAATCGGCGAAGACATAATCCGGAAGTAAGTACGATCCTCTCTTCCTTTCAGAATCAATTCAGATAGGTTGATGGCCGACATCATCATGAACATGATCAGAAATCCGATCGATTGATAAGACATCTGAACCATCAAAGAGTTATCATGCACAGTATTAGCCGTTAATTGGAAGTCCTGTTTCTGATAATCTTCATAAAGCTGCTTGAATCGGGTTGGATCGCCTTCAGAAATTTGACCAACCGCAGCAAAATTATCTATATAGTTATACAGCATTGCCTTCACATATGCCGTCACCTGAGCGCCCTTCAGCGATTGAATGACGATTTGTGCAGGTTCTCCGGCTAGTACGCTGTCTGAATAACCCTTCTGTAAGATTAACCCGCTGTCGAGCTTGCCGGCGGCAAGCTGCTTCTGCATTTCGGCCTCCGTCACATTCTCAACTTTGACCTGATCAAGACCCTGTAGAAAAGAGATGGTATTCGCGGCAATCTCTGCCCCGTCCTCGTTGACTACACCGACGTGCAGCCCTCCTTGGCCGTTCCCAGAATAGATTAATAGAGAGAACAGAATGCCTGCCAAAGGTAATCCGAGGTACACAATCAGGTTGCTACGTTTTCGGAAAGTCGTACGCAATAATGTTATGACGAGCCAATAAATATCTTTTAGCATATTATAGTCCCTCCCTACGCCGCATCATGATCGCTGCAATCGTCAGCATCACGGCAGCGATTCCGATATTAAGCGCAAATACCGGCCACATCTCCCAAATCTCATTCCTATAGACGATGCCCGTCAGCGCATTATTCGTCCAGCGGACCGGAGACATTCGAATGATAAAAGACATGATCTTGGTTAACTCAATCCCCGCTTCATCGAATGGGAAATAGGCTCCTCCAAAGATCGCCCCGAGCTGTGTGATCAACAGAAGTATGGCGCGACTCGCTGTATCCTTGAAAATATAGCTGACGGCCAGCCCCAAGCTAACGGCCATAATAACTTCAGATAACAACAGGAGAATGACGACGGGCAAATGATCACCCCAATATGCACCAAAGGCAAATTTGCTGAAGAAGATAATAATCAGAACACAAAGCATATTCACAGCGAGATTGCCAAGGACCTTGCCAATGAAAATATCTCCTTTATTAATCGGAGCAGCCACGAGCCGGAATGCTGTCCCCTCTCTGACCTCCCCGGTAATTAACTGGCCGGCAGACATTGCGCCCCACAAGGCGACCAACGCGGTCATCGCCATTGCATAATAATCCAGTGCGCCGGGCTTACGATCAGGAATTAGCGAAGTCTCCTTGATATAGTTTTGGGCTGCGGGCTCGGAGCCCACGACTCCTATTTTGTCAGGCTCCAGCTTAGCAATTGTACTGATCACCTTGTATTTCTCAGTGAACGCAGTCAGCGTTCCCTGCAAAATTTGATGCTCCAACGTAATGAAGCTGTTACTGTATAGCTCAATCCCATCCTTTGTTAGTTCTACGTAGTCGGCATAGCGCCCAGCCCTTACCTCTTCCATACCATCCATACCCGCCTTTAGGTCCTCGAACAGGATACCTGATTTGGCCGTCTCCGCGGAGAATGCCGCGAAGCTGCGTGTTAGAGCCTCATTCTCTCCCCTGTCCTTGACCAGGACGTGAATTTTGTCGATGTTCGTCGTTCCGCTCTCAAAAGCATTGCTGAGCGCAAAGCCCAAAATCATCATCAGCACAATTGGAAATGCCAGCATAAATATTAGCGTCCAGCGGTCGCGCATATCCTGCAAAACTTCTTTATACGCAATGCGTAAAATGTTCATTGATTTCCCTTCCCCCGTTCATTAGCATCGCCTTCCACGCTTCTTAGTCCCGAAGTGTCCGTCCGGTCAGCGTCAGAAATACCGTCTCCAGATTCGGCTCCTGTTCCTCCACCGAACGGATATCCGCATCATGGTCGATCAATTCCTTCAGAATCAGACCGAGATTATCCACTTCCAGATCGCAGAAGACTCGCACAGTCTGTTCCATCAATTCGACACTTCTTACACCGGGAATTCTGCGCAAAGTATCGGCAAGGCTCGGAATGCATTTCTTGAGCTCGATCCGAATCTCTTTAACATCCGTAATGGTCGCTACCAGCTGCTCCTTCGTCCCCTCTGCGATGACCTTACCATGATCGATAATAGCGACCCGAGTGCAGATCTCTTCAACTTCCTCCATATAATGGCTGGTGTAAATGATTGTACAGCCCATCTCATTCAGTTTGCGTACCGAATTTAGAATATAATTCCGGGAGTGCGGGTCGATCCCGACCGTCGGCTCATCCATAATGATCAGTTTGGGGCGATGGGCGATCGCACAGGCAATATTAAGGCGCCGCTTCATCCCGCCGGAGAAGTTCTTCGGATAACTCTTCATCTTGTCTTCCAGCCCTACGAACTTAAGGGCTTCAATTGTCCGTTCCTTGAGCTCTGCTCCGCGCAATCCGTACAACCCGGCAAAGAAACTGACATTCTCATAGGCGGTCATATCCTTGTAGATTGCTAAATCCTGAGGCACGATGCCCAGATTCATCTTGGCGTAGCGGCCATGCTTCATAATGTCCCGATCCAAGATCCGAATCTCCCCGCTGCTCGGACGCAGCAGGGAGGCCACTAGATTGATCGTTGTACTCTTGCCCGCTCCGTTTGCTCCGAGGAACCCAAATATCTCGCCTTCCCGAACCGACAGCGATATATTGTCAACAGCTATGAATTCACCAAACTTCTTGGTCAATTCGCGAATTTCCAGTACATTCATCCCAGACACTCTCCATTTCGATTCATCATTTCTCATCCGCTTGATGATCCTATTGTAGAAAAAAAGGATGCCCTTATGTCAGTGCATAAGTTCATCCTTTGCATATTAGAAATTTCATGTTTTTAAAGCGGATGCTTACGAAGTCGTGTTTCCTCCAGAAACATCTTAGGTGCTCAGGTACCAGCTGCGCCCGCTCTGCTCCTCAGTCCCTAGCTTCTTCCACTAAAGCGTTTTGAAAAAACTCACATCGGAAGCATAAGCATCGGTGCTGTAGTCTGACTTTTTGAACTTGCACTTATAGTAGAGCGCATAACAGGAGTGGGGTGAATATTTTCATGTGTCAACTTTAACGAAACTACAGATCGTTATTTCCCTATAAAGGGCGACAAACTAAATCTAACGAAACACCATATCGTTATTCGAGAGAAATTCGCTCTATTTGCCGTAAATTCATCCAAATAGCGATACCCTGTTTCTTTACAATTTTTATTTGCCATTTCCGGTCCATATAACGATATCCAGTTTCGTTAGAGTTGGAGAGAGCTGGCGATTTATAAACATTTTGCCACATTACCATTGGCTTGCTCTATCACTGCTAGCGGAAACTTCTATATGATAAATTTCACCCTAGCTCTCCCCAGTAAGCGGAATGAGCGTAGTGACGCTGAAGCCCTTGGTTCCATCGGCAATGATTGTGCCGCCCACCGAGGCAGTCCGTTCTTCCATACCAATCAGTCCGAGGCCCTTTACAATTTTATCTTTACCTCGCCCATTGTCGTTCACAACAACTTTGATCATTTTACCCAATACCCGTACTTCAACATGAACCGTTGTAGCGCCGGCGTACTTGGCTGTATTCGTCAATGCTTCTGTCACATTCTCATGAATGATCTTCCAGTGAAGGGGTGTAATCAGTTCAAGATTGCCCCCATGTACAACCGAAGTCACCAGACCGGAATGGCCTCCGAACGCCTCCACTAACGTCTTCAGCCGCTGGATCCCTAGTTGCTGCAACGCTGGCTTCATGTTCTTCAGCGTATGCCGTATCTGTTCGATCGCCTCTTTGGAGATGCCGATAGCATTTTGCAGCAGATTCTCAGCGGATTCTGGATCGCTCTGCAAAATACGCTTGGCTGCCTCCATTTGAATAAGCGCACCTGTCATCGAGTGGCCTACCCCGTCATGGATTTCCTGAGACAAACGGTTACGCTCCTCCAGCTTATATGTATACTCCGATACGCGAATGAACTCCTCATTCTCATGCAGCTTCCTGCGAAGCTGGTCCTGAGAATGCCGCATCTGATCCAGCTGTTCCTCCTGGTTCCTGGCCTTGTCCCGCGATTTACTGATTAGTAGGTAGTTCATCATACTCAGTACGGCTATAAGACCATACAGCATAAGCAGAGAGCCGCTGATGAGCCATAACGGTACGAGCAGCAAGAGATAGTACCTTTTCTGTCTCTGGCCGTCATACGAAGCTAATTCAAAAACGCTAAACGGGTATAGTAGCAAGAAATAAGGATTAATATAGGACGCACAAACTAGTGTATAGGCCATTCCTATCCCGATCACAGCCTGTGCGGCATAACGGTTACGAATAATCTGAGCCGATAGATTGATCGCAATATAGACTAGAAAATAGAATATCAGCCATCTCGAAGGCCGATCATTCATAAAGTACGCCCCAGAAACAACGAATAATAAGACAATCAGCTTATTACCCATATTCCATAGCTCCATCTCTCTAACGTATCCTTCCCGTTAAATAATAGATAGCGATTTGGGTGCGGTGCTCAAGCCCGGTTTTATTCAATAGTGAAGTGATATAATTGGCGACCGTTCCTTCCGAAATGAACAGTTCCTTGGAAATCTCTTTATTGGACAATCCTCTGGCGATACTGGACATGACCTCTAGTTCGCGCTCTGTGAAAAGACTGACATCAATCGGCGGTTCGACCACGACGGGCGTATGATCGCCAAGATTCAGCTTCAGTTTGTCAAGAATGACATTTTGCAACACGTTGTGACCATGATGGATGCTCCTAATCGCATCACGGATCCGCTCAGGATCGTTATTTTTCAGTAAATACCCCTTGGCGCCGAAGCGAATAGCATCCGTAATATACTCATCATCGTCAAAGGTAGTCAGAATGAGAGGCTTTGTCTTCGTTGTCTCCGTGATCAGACGCGTCGCCTCGACACCATTCATATTCGGCATGCGCACATCAAGCAGTGCTACATCCACCTCGCCCGCCTGGCAGAATTCCACCGCCTCGCGGCCGTCCTCCACTGTAGCTAGTACTTCGAATTCCTCAAAAGAATTGAGGATAATGCGCATGCCCTCTCTGATAAATGAATTATCATCCGCAATTAATACTTTAATTTTCATACATCGACCCCTTCCATACTTCCCTCTCCTTCACTTACTTCGTCATATTCTATGACTACATTCTCTCCACGACAACCTTCGAACCTTCGCCGCCACTCTCCGCCGGTATAACCACAAGCCTGCGTACCAGTCGCGCCCGCAGCTCAGCCACATGTGTAATTATTCCGACCGAGAGATGATCATGATGAAGATGCTCCAGTGAAGTAATTACCGTATCCAGTAATTCAGGGTCGAGTGTACCAAATCCTTCATCCAGGAAAAAGAATTGCAGCGGATATTTGCCGCGAAGCTGAATTTGTGCAGACAACGCCAGTGCAAGCGCCAGCGAGGTCAGGAATGTCTCTCCACCGGACAACGTCCCTACCGGCCGCTTTACACCTCCATTTGCGTCATCGCAAATGACAAAGCCTCCGCCCGAATCTGTCTCCAGGGAATAACGCTGCTTCGTAAGCGAGCGGAGACGCTGGGAGGCCGCATGGCTGACATTCATCAACTGTTCCTCAGCAACATATTCAACGAAGGCGTTGCCGCGAAGCGTTGTCTGCAGCTTGGCCATTAATCCAGCCTGATGCTCAAGATCTAGTCGTCTGACCTCTAGCTCCTTCCAGCGCACATGCCGCGTAGCCAAATCCTCCAGATCACGCTCCGAGCGAGCCTGACCTTGTAGAGCTGCCTCATCCTGCTGCTTGGCCATCGACAACGCGAGCTGACAAGCCTCCCATTCTGCCCGATCAACCAACCGTCCATTCAGCCTAACATCCAGTTCCTTCAGACGAATCTTGTGTTCAAGCTGTTCATCTCTGTGTACCTTAATCCTCTGTGCACTTGTTTCCGACTGTTCCGCGCTCATTAACGCTTCCACCGCCTCCTGCTCTGTGGCAAATGGCGACGAAGCCAATTGCTCCGAGCAGCGTGCTGCCCAGTATTGCTCCTGCTCCCGGGCGGATACCGCCGCCTGATTAGCCGAAGCAGCAAGCGTTCCAGCTTCATTACTGTGGGCAGACGTCTCTAATTGCAGCTTGCGAGTATGCTCAGCAGCTTGGCGCAGCGACTTCAGGGAATTCTCCGCTTCAAGCAGCAGCTGATCTACTTGCTCTGAGCCGATACAGGTATTTAGCCGCTCCTGCTTCTCTTGCAGCAAAGCCTTTTTCCCTTGCTCCTGTGTATCTGCCTGTAGCAGCTGTTTATCAAGCTCCACGCCCTCTTGCACTAAACTAGCAATACGAGCCGTTCTCTCTTCAATATAAGGAACGCTAACAGCAAGCCTCTCCCTAACATCTGCAAGCTGGCGGTCCTTCGCCTGGATTTGTTCCTGCAGCTGTCCTACAGAATCGAGAGACAATTTAGGATAAGCTTGCTGCCACGCCCCCAGCTTCGTAGTTAATTCCTCAAGAAGCGCTGCGCTCCGTGAGCTCGATTGCTCCAGTAATCCGATAGCGGCAGCCGACTCCGACTGTGCGGCATTGTGTTGCGGCAGCAGGGCAGTCAGATCACCCTTTGCCTTCCGAGCATCACGCTGTAGCTGCTGTAGAAGGGTTCGCAATTGTCCCTGCTTTTCCCCTATTTCAACGATGGACTGCTGGAGCACACTAAGTGATGTGAACGCATCAGATTGCCCTGGCTTACCCTCTCCATCCTGTACGGATGGCATAACAGAGGCGGCTGTCTCCTGACGAGCTGTACCCGTCGCTACGAATAATTCCAGCTCTTCTGCAGCCAGATTCTTTGCTCCACTATTGTCTACTCCGAGCAGTTCAAGCAGGCTATTCCCCGTGTCCAAATCACGCGACAGCTCGTATTGCAGTTCTTGTACTCGTCCTAGTAGTTCGCCAATCAGCGTCAATTCCGCTTCCTCATCTGCGAACTGTCCCTCTGTTAGAACCATACCAGGATGATGCTCCGAGCCGCATACAGGGCACGGCGCCCCTTCCTGCAGCTGCTCCGCCAGACGGAGGGACCAAATATGCAACTCGCGTTCTTTCAGCGATGCCTTCAGCTCCACCTCCAATTGGGTCAGAAGCTGCCTACAAAAGGCAGCATCAACGCTAAGCTGCTGTAAATGATGAATCTGATCTAGTGCCTCTCTCGCCAGATCGTAACACCCGGTCTCAATCAACTGCTTTGCCTGAACCAAATCTTGCAAGCGAAGCGCAGCTTGCTCCGCTCTTGCGCGGTACACTGCTTCTTCCTGAGCTGCTGCAGCTTGCTGCTGCTGCAATCTGGCGATCTCCTGCGCGCTATGATATGCAGCCTGTATACGCTCCCGCTCATCAGGGGCGACTTCATAGCCCGCACGCTGTTGTTCAAGCTCGCGCTGGCGCTGCTGCGCTTTGGCGAGGAGCTGCTCCTCCTTCGCCTGCTCCGCTCCCAACTGTTCCCGCTTACGCGCCGCTGCTTCGCGTGACGCCTGCAGCTGCTTCAGCTCAGCAAGCAGCGCATCGCATTCCGCTTGCAGGCGCTTGGCCTGCTCCAGCTCGCTCAGCCGCAGCAGCAGCGCTGGCTCCTTGGCGGCAAGCTCCAGCCTTGCCGCCTCCGCCGCTTCCGCCGCTTGGCTCGCTGCAGCGGATGCCTCGGCTGCCGCCTGCTTGGCGCTGGCAGCACTCTGTTCGCGCGCGACAGTCGTCTGCTGCGCTTCCCTCCATGCGGCCAGCGTCGGCCTGAGCGACTCCGCCGCCGCCGCCCGGGCCAGATCGGCTTCCAGCTTCGCGATGTCCGCCTCCTGCGCGCGCAGCTCAGCCAGCTTCGCCGCCCGTAGGCCGCGCTCCTCGCTAAGCTCGCGCAGCTTCGCGAGCTCGTCCGCCTGCCGCTGCGCAGCAGCAAGCTCTTCCCGCCGCAGCTTGGCAAGCTCCGCCGCTTCCTTCAAGGCGGTCTCCGCCTGCTTCAGCGCCTCTTCCGAGGCGTTGCCCAGACCCTGCTGCTCTGCCTCCAGCTCCTTTAAGGTCTGGCCGGTCTCCTTGACCTTGCGGCTGAGCTTCTGTACAAGCAGGTCTCCATACTGCTCCAGATGGAAAAGACGCTGCAGCATCTGGCGACGATCAGCCCCTTTCAGGGACAGAAACTCGGCGAATTTCCCTTGCGGGAGGACAACGGCACGCGTGAAATCATCCATTTTCAAGCCGATCTTCTCTTCTACAACCCGGGTAACATCCGCCAATTTATCGGCGATCACCCGGTCTCCTTCATCACTGATCTCCACAAAGCGGCTAAGCGTGTTGCTGATCGACAGCTCATTTTGCCGCTTGAAGCGCCGCTCTACCCGGTACCGCTCCACCCCTTGAGCTGATGCTAGCTCGAAGGTGAACGAGACAAACAGGCTGTCCTCGGCCTGATTCATAATTCCTTGCGTCCCGCCCGAAGCTCGGCCAACCTTGCCGTACATCGCCAGTGTAATAGCATCCAGAAGCGTCGATTTGCCACTGCCAGTAGGGCCAAAAATACCGAACAAGCCCGTATCGCAAAGTTCGGTAAAATCAATCTCCTGCATCGCGCGGTAGCTCTGCAGCCCCGCCAATTTTAAAGTGATCGGCTTCATGCTTGCTCCACCTCCTCGCTATCCTGCTGCTCATCCTCAGCGATGAGCGACATGAACAGATCGACCAACTCCGCCTCCGGCTCAGCACCCCCACTCTGCCGCTGATAGAAACGGCGGAACAGCTCATCCACCGGCATCCCAGCGCGCGAGAAGACCTGCTCTTCCGTGTCACGACCTGGATATACCGGACGGATATGTACTATCCCTTCACGCGCCTTGCGAAGCGCCTGAATATCACCCAGCGACATCGCTTCCGTCAAGTTGATCTCAAGATCAATGAACGCATTGGCATCCCTGCCCTCTTCCAGCCAGCGCCGTACTTCGTCCAGTCCGCCGCGGCATGCCCAACGCACGAGAGGTCGGCCGCTCGTCAAATACAACTCTCTTGCTATCGGCTCCTCTCCTGGAGCAATATCCAGCAGCATTACCGATTTGGCTTGTCCTGCTTCCGAGAAGCTATATGCCAGCGGCGAGCCACTGTAGCGCATCATGCTGCCCGCCTTGACCGCCTGAGGGCGATGCAGATGTCCAAGCGCCGTATACTGTGCTCCAACATCCAATGCAGAAGGATCCACCGTATAGGCGCCGCCGACCTGAATGGGTCTTTCTGAATCACTTTCCAGACCACCCAGGACATAAATATGGCTCATCGCCAAATTCACAGTATCCGGACGATAAGCCCCGGCAAGCTGCCTCATTAATTTGCCAACCTTCGCGCTGTATGCGAGGCGCAGTTCAGCCTCATCGCTCTCGCCGGCCAGCAGCTCGGACAGACGCGATTCTGAAGGATATGGCAGGGCCGCGATCGTAGCCTTCTCCCCCGTGCGCGGCACCTGAACTTTGACCGCTTCGACGGCCGGCAAGCCCACCAAGTGGATTCCCCGCCGAGATACTAAAGGCGAGACAGAGGCGACCCGCTCCGGTTGGTCATGGTTGCCGGCGATTACAATGAGCTGCCTTCCATTCTCCGCAAGCCGTGCAGCCGCATCATAGAACAGGGATTCCGCTGCCGCAGGCGGATTAACACTATCGTAGACATCCCCCGCCATCAGTATGACATCGACCTGCTCCGCCTCCGAGATCGCCACCAGCTCGTCCAGGAACTGCTCCTGCTCCGGCAAGCGGCTTCTGCCCTCGAGCGTACGTCCCAAATGCCAATCCCCCGTATGCAAAATTCGCACTTATCCATCTCTCCTTTCAACTCTATTACTCTAACGAAACTGGAACACGCTATTGACGCAAAAAAGAGGTAATTCACAGTCTAACGAAACTCCATATCGCTATTTGGACGAAAGCATCGTTTATCAGCACTTTTTTCACCTAATAGCGATACCCTGTTTCGTTAGAAAGTTTTGCAGCCTCTTTTGGTACAAATAACGATACTAGGTTTCGTTAAAAATCTACCACCTGTTGCAATCAATCATCGACTAGAGATTCAATAGTCAATCCCGATCCATACGCCCAATTACAAACCAGTACATCCCATTGCACTACAACATAAAATAAATCAACCAGCCGTGGTCAGTTCTATCGCTATCAACCATCTGCGGCACTTGTCTATGATATCTATCTATGTTATCTGCCTATATTACCTATCTAAGTTATCTATCATCGTCTTCAGTTTCTGTCTCAGCCGCGTCAATGCCTACCTCACAGCTTTACCACGTCGCCGCTATCGATGAAATACAGCCATTTCTCATCTACCGGGACGCCCGTAATATCTTCAATTGCCTTGGCATACAGATCCAGCTGGAAGCGATAGGACTCGGCCAGCGCTTCTACTCCTCCACGGTGCTCCAGTACCTTGTCGCTCTTGTAATCCAGCAAATACTGTTTGCCATCTGCGTAAAATAAACAGTCAACAACCCCTTGAATCAGGACAGTCTCGCTATCCAAACCTGGAAACATGCTTAGCTTGTCGGGATCTTTTGCACTCCCTACCATGGTATTAAGCGAGTTCTCACTATCCGATGCCAAGCTATCAGAAGCTGTATCCCCCATGTCTCCATAGCCCCTAGTCATCGCAGCTGGCGTAGCAAACTGCTCAGCTATAGGTGCTAGAGTTGGATACGCCTCGGCAGCCGACAGTCCGTAGCTAAACGGCAGCTCGCGCTTGATCCAGTCCGCACGGTCCAGTAATTCCCCAATCGGACTATTCCAGAATTCAGCGATACGAGCTGTATCGATCTCCCCAGCCTGCTCCATCGTCATAATCTTCTTATCGATTAATGCCTGCAGCAACTCGGCGACGACAGACTCGTCTCCGCCTTTGTCAAAAGGCAAATGCTGCATAACCGTATGATACGCTGTTCCACGTTCCGTTGGAGTCAATTTGGCCTGCTCCATGAAGCGAGGTCTTCGCAGATGCAATTTGAATTCCACCTGCTCCGCATTTTGAGACATTTCCTGCTTCATTTCAACTGCGGTAAAAAGACTGACCGCACTTTCTTCCTCGGCATGATGCAGCGTCTTCATCTCGGTCACCGATGTCTTCGCAGAGATCCGTGTGGCCGCAGTATGCGGGTACACCCAATTCAATCGGGACTCAATCATACGATCAAGCTCATCCCGTTCAGATTCCGTCCTTGCCTCTTCATCAGCCCTCAGTAATTTCAAGTCGAATTCTTCGACAGCTCCGCCCATCCCTGCTGCCGCTGCTTCAATATGTGCCGTCGGTACTACTATCTCTTGTGCGCTTACTAACTTAATTGCCCAAGCCGCTGAACTCTCAGCAAGCGCCGCGCTTGTTGTCTCCGGCAGTCCTCCGAACCTGCGCAGCTCAGAAGCCGCAGCATGTCGTATCAGCGCCGGGCCGATCCAGTCAAGATAACAGCGGCCTCGCACGAGCACATAATCCGGCAGCCGTTCATCTTGAACCTCAAGCACTCCGCCCCAATTCTGGGCGGACTTGGCCAGATCCTTGACAGACGAGACAAGAATCAGCTTCTCCTTCGGCCGTGTCAGTGCCACATAAAGTACCCGCATCTCCTCGGCCAACAGTTCCATTTGTGCCCGTCTGCGGATTGCCAAATTGGGCAAGGTCGGATAACTGACTCTGAGCTCGCTATCGATGAATTTTGGACCGAAGCCCATCTCTTTATGGATCAGAAAAGGTGCGTTCAGATCCTGACGATTGAACATTCTTGAGAGCCCAGCGACGAATACAACCGGGAACTCCAGCCCTTTACTCTTATGAATCGTCATGATGCTGACCGCATCCTCTTGCCCCTCAGCCGAGGCAGCAGCGCCCAAGTCTCCTCCATTGTCCTTAAGCCGCTGGATATAGCGAAGGAAGCGGAACAACCCCCTGGATGAAGTCGCAGACTCATACTGGGTGGCACGATCATACAGCGCGCGCAGGTTGGACTGTCTCTGTGCTCCTCCCGCTAAACCACCGACCCAATCTAAATAACCAGTATCGCGGTAAATCCCCCAAATTAAATCACTAAGCTCACCTTCACGGGCACGATTTCGCCAATCGCTAAGTTGACTTAGGAAACGCTGCAGCCTTACGGCCAGTGGTGCTGAGCTTCTATCTTCAGCCGCATGGGTCTCATTAGCGCTGCCGATCTTAGCTGTGCTCACTTCATTCACTACACTCGCGTTCTCTCCTAGACGGAGATCTTCTGCTGTACCATCATCCTCCGCAATCACCCGACTGCTTTTCGAACCGTTCTTCGTCAGTTCTGCTTCTCCGAAATGACCAGCCTCACTCAGAGAGGCGCTCAGAACAGCATCATAGAAATGACCGCGCTCGGCTGCAAGGCGTATCTCAGCCAGTTCTTCTTCCGAGAAGCCATATAGCGGCGAGCGGAGTACAGCAGCCAGCGGTATATCCTGAAGCGGATTGTCGATCACCTGAAGCAACACCAGCATCGTGTCTACTTCAGAAGCCTGGAAATATCCCTGGCTCAACTCAGCCGCAGCCGGTATCCCCTCGCGCCGCAGCTCTTCAATCATGACAGGCGCCCAAGACAGCGTTGATCTGAGCAAAATCGTCATATCACGATAGCCAGCCGGACGCATGGCTCGTAACTGCTTATCATAGATTTGCAGCGGCGGCCGTCCGCCTTCGCCAAGCAGCTTGCGAATTCGCTCTGCTATTGCCCGCGCCTCCAGCTGTACAGCCTCAAGCTCAATGGCTTCCTCCGTCTCGCCGCTCCCGCCATCTGCTCCGTCAGCACTATCCGCTTCAGTCACGGAAGCCGAACTATCCTTGCTGCGATCGATCAAGAGCAGCTCGGGACAATATTCATCTCGGCTTTGTCCAATGTCAGGGAAACCCTCGCCATACACGAGTTCGGCCCGCTTGTCGTATTCGATCTCCATCGCGCTCTCGTTCATCATCTGTCTGAACAGCATGTTAACCGCATTAACAACTTCTTGGCGGCTGCGAAAGTTCCGGGCCAAGTCGATCCTCAACCCTTGTTCGCCAATCTTGTCCCCGTAGCTACGATACTTCTGTAGGAATAACCCAGGTTCTGCAAGCCGGAACCGATAGATACTCTGCTTCACATCGCCGACCATGAAGCGATTGCCAGGAGAAGTCCGGGCAATCAGGGAGATAATATCCTCCTGGACTGTATTCGTATCCTGATATTCGTCGAGCAGCACTTCATCATATTGGGCCTGATATTCGAGAGCAGCCGAAGATGGCTGTAAATTCCCCTGACTCGAGTCAGGGTGCCGTAGGATTTGCAGGCAATAATGCTCCAAGTCGGCAAAGTCAAGCCAGCCTCTGGCTGTCTTGTCCGTACGGTAGCGAGCACCAAACTCAGCGATCAGCTCAGCAAGCTCCTTCATTAGAGGCGCAGATTGATGCAACTCGGCTAAATAAGCCTCTGCAGTACGTCCGAATAGCTGAGTCTGCAGTTCACTAACCAGCTTCTTTGCTTCCTCACGCAGCGCTTTGGCCCGCTCCTGCAGCAAAGGGTCTGTCTGGTCCTTCTTGCATGGCTTCAGCTTGCCAAAGCTTACGGATTGAAAAACATCATATAGCTCGGCCCACGGACGTTCCTGAACCGCAGTCAATAAGCCACCGATCACTTGTATATCATCTTCAAATGTAATCGCGTAGGGCTGGGGACCACCCGGAGCCTCGGCAATCGTACGAGCCTGCCTTAGCAAATCCGCAGCCCCGATCAACGCGAGCTCCGTATCGCGGACAATGCTCTGGACCCATAAGCTGTTCTCAAGCGCAGCCGTATCTGGAGCGGCAAAAGCATCAGCTGCTTCTAGCAGCCAGTGTTCCGGCCAAGAATGGCTCTGTGCGAAATCATATAGCTTCAACACCAGGGAGAAAACCGCATCATCACTCCGCTCACCACCAAACCAATCGACCAGGCTTAAGAAGCGGTTTCCTTCCTCTGCTGAGGCATACTTATCCTCAAACAACTTCTCCAGAACCTCTTGTCTGAGCAGTGCCGTCTCGCTCTCTGAAGCAATTCGAAAGCCTGGATCCAGCGGAATCAGAGTGTAGTAGCGCTGAATTACTTCCATACAGAAGGAGTGCAACGTCGTAATCGAAGCGCGCCCAAGCATCGCCAACTGTCGTGTAAGATGTTCATTTCCCGGATCCTGCGCCAACTCCTTCTCCAGCGCTTCACGAATCCGCCCTCTCATCTCCGATGCGGCTGCCTTGGTAAATGTAGCAACGAGCAGACGGTCGACGTCGAGCGGATGTTCCCGCGAAGATAGCTTACGGATGATCCTCTCGACCAGTACCGCTGTCTTGCCTGACCCGGCTGCCGCCGCAACGAGAATATCCCCGCCGGTCAGCGTAATAGCACGCCATTGATCATCGCTCCAGAAGCTTCCTTGCGGCTTCGGTATATTCATTCTCGCTCACCCTTTCTCCCAGCTCATCAAACAGCTCCCAAATCTCATTCTTGCCCGGCTTGCTCAACACTTGATAGCCGTTATCCTCATGACTGCCTTCAAATCGGCATACCGACCGGTAAGAGCAGTAAGTACATGCCGTCTCGCTGCCTAGCCGGTAAGGGGCGATATCTACATTGCCATCGGTAATACGTGTGCCGATATCCGAAATAATGCCGCGCACAGAACCGAGCAAAGATTGCCACTGATCCAGCGTAGCTACGGCTGCACTGCTATAGAACCCACCATCCGCTTTAACTGCGACCGGCAGAATATCCGAATATCCTTTTTCCAGTTGATTGTCCATCTTGGAGATCACTTCCCGGTCGGCCAGCAGTAAGCCCTTCAGCTTAAACCGCTTCAGCATCTCCAATTGGGCCTGTTCGACGCTCATGCCGTTACTGCTCTGCAGCAGCGGGTTGTGGACATGGAAATAGAGCGTGCCTGCAGGTAGCGCAGGTTCTCCCAGCCAGGCTTCGGCAGAGGATAAGAGTACGTCCAAGTACGTAAGCATCTGTAAGGATAGCCCGTAGTACACTTCATGCAACCTCAGATCTGTCTGGCTCGATTTATAGTCAATGACGCGCAGCAGCAAGCCTTGATCACTCTCTGCCACATCTACGCGATCGATTCTACCTACGATCTCCATGACACATCCATTAGGTAATTGAAAAGTCAGCGGCGGCAATGTTCGTCCCGGACCGAAGTCCAACTCCAGACCAATCGGCTCGAAGCTACCTCGGCGTGATTGCTCACCCAGAATAATAGAAGCGCGGCCGACGATATTTTTCAGCTTGCGTGTAATATAGCCATAACGATGCGAGCTGAGCAGAATTTCCCCCTGCAGCTTGGGAGCCAGCTTGTCTACCGCAGACTCAGCCTCCTGCAGGCACTCCTCTGTCGTCAGGCTTCCCCAGCTCCGATTCTGATCTTTAAAATTAAGGGCCATCATGCTCAGTGCAGCGTGAAATAACTGGCCGATGTCCGGTGCCTGTAGCCGGTAAACTTGTCTTTCCTTCAATTTCAAGCCGTAAGCGGCAAAGTGTGAGAACGGACAGGCTGAAAATTTCTCCATTCTAGACACGCTTGTCCGCAGTCTTTTGCCGTACAGCTTATGACTGGTTGCAGGGGTAAGTCCGTTAGCGCGATTCCGATAATTCAATGAGCCGAGCAGAAACTCCGTTGTATCCTGCCACTCTTCCTTGGTTCTGTACCATTCAAGCACTCGCCACCATACCGGAGACACTTCCAGGCCAGACCTCCAACTCCGCAGCTGCGCGATCAGATTGGTTAAGGTAGGAAGAGGTCGATGTATATGCTCAAGCTGACTGTCCAACGATTCGCTTACATCAGTCCCTCTGTTAAGATAACCCTCCTGCAAAGCCGGGAAGATCCTCTTCATCTGGCGTATAACCTCGGATGGAAGCAGCGGCTTGCCCTCCTCATCTGCGATAGGGTAACTCAGCCATAAAGAATGGCTAGCAGCGGTGATAGCCCCATAGATTAGAAGTCTCTCATCAAGCAGCCTACGTGTCATTCCCGGGGCAAGTTCAAGTCCGATTTCACTTAGCCGTACGCGTTCTTGGTCACTCAGCACCCCTTCCTCCTGCAAATTTGAAGGCATGATTCCTTCATTAATGCCTAGCAGGAAAGCATGTCTAACATGGCTTGTCTGAGTCCGATCCGTGCTCCCAACCAGCACCTGATCCAGGGCAGGTGGAACCAGGCCCAGCTTCAGATCCTTGAGCCCTGTCTCCAGTATGCCGGAGAACATCTCTAGCCCCAGATCCTCATCGCCCATCATCTCTACGATCTGGTCAAGCAATCCTAGTACGGCGTCCCAGAGCTGACGATGCTCCAGCGCAAGCTGTGGCTGACCCTGCACAAGCGCGGTATGAGCCATCGTATCGAGCCGCTGCGGCGCTTCGATCTGCTCCAACAGATGATAGACAGCAGCGCACATCTCACGCACATTTCCCGAACGTTTAAGCCTTCTTTCGAAAGCATACAGCGGTGTACTAATCAGGTTTCTACACTGTTCCAGACGACGGAGCTTTCTGTTATCAGACACTCCCTCGCCATCCGTATCCTGGGTCAGTTCCAGCGATAGACTCGGGGCATTCTTCCACGGCCGTCCATCATACCAGCGATAGCCCTGAATTCCACTGGCAAGCACATAGTTCTCCAGTACATCCATATCCTCACGTGTGAGACTGCCATCCATGGGAAGCAGGAACTCGCTCTTGACGCAGCGAAACACATCCTCATAGCGCCAGAACCGCAGCACCACGTCCAGCGCACCACGAATGAACTCTATTAACGGATGATGGAGAATGCTCGCTTTTTTATCCATAAAGAACGGGATTCCGTAATCCGCGAACACAGGACGAATCACATGCTCATAATCCTGCAATTTCCGCACAAAAATAGCCATATCACGCCACCGGGCACCCTCATCCCGGGCCAATCTCACCATCTCGCGCGCCGCTCTCTCTACCTCGGCCAATCTATTCGCGGCTCCGTGCATATGAAGCGATTTAGACATATCTTTAGGTGCTGCATCCTCTCGCCACGGTATACGGCGTTCATACGCATACTCCAGATAGGAGAGCGTCTCACTGCCTTTGAACCTAGGATAAGGTCTGGCATCCAGCAGCACAGTATCTTTGACCTCAATACCTGCTGTCAGAGCCAATTCACGAAGCTTCATATATGTAACCGCCGTCGGATAGAACAAATTAAGCTCATGCGGCGGTAATCCATCATCATAAGCGCGATCCAAGGTCAGGGCTACCGTCACACTTGCGGCCGTCTTCATTAACGCCTTAAGCGCCAAATATTCCTGCGGGGTGAAGGTCTGAAAGCCATCGATCCAAATATTCGCACCGCGCAAGTAGGACGATTCCTCAGCGCCTTCCGCAAGCTTGAACACATGGTCCTCTGCATCTATATAAAATTTAGCGAGCTCTGTATCGAATTCCCGGAAAACAATGCTCAGATCGCTTATTTTGTCTCTTAACAACAATGAAGTTCTAGAGGAACTCTCCAATAGGTCGATATGTTCTTCTAGACGCGAGAAGTCGGCATTATGCTTCTTCAATTCAGTATATAAATCATTCATACGCTCAATCAGACCGAGCTGATCGGCTGACTTCCCGAACAACTTTAATTCGTCCTGATGACGTCTAACGATTTTGTAGAGCAGCATTTTTTTGCCTTCATCACTGATCGGCACAAGCGCTGAACCCCCCGTCTCCTGCATCACCCTCAGAGCCAGACGGCGGAAGCCTAGAACCTGAGCCCGTACTGTCCCATGCAATCCAGGCGCATTTAAAATAGCTTGTTCAATTTGGAAGGTCCCCTGTTCGGGAGCAAGCAGAATCAGCGGTGAACCCGTCGGATTAGACCGCAGTTCTGTGGTGATCGCATCCAGTATCATGCTGCTCTTGCCGCTACCCGACCGGCCGATAATGAATTGAAGTGACATAAAATTCCTCCTAACGCCACTTGGAATCTATTTCAATGTGTAATAGCCAATTTATTTTGTATGATTCAGTATATCATATCAAAAGGAAATAAGAATGTACGTTCCTAGATATAGGTAATTGAAGTGTTTTTCGATCAAAACGACCAAAAAAAAGACGATGGCTCCCAGTCCAGGACCGAGAAACCATCGTCAATATATCTTTTAAATGAAATTATTCTTTAATTTCTTATTCTGCTTTTACGAGAATCTTCACTTGATTCTTCTCTTTCAGAAGAGCTTCAAAGCCTTCCTCAATCACATCATCGAGCTTGATCCGTTTGGTTACGAGCTTATCAGCCGAGAAGTATCCTTGACCCATCAAGCTGATTACGGCTGGGAATACGTTGCGGTATCCGATGATGCCTTTGATGCTGCGTTCCTTCATGACTACATTGTTAGGATGGAGAGCCGTCTCTTTCTCGAAGATGCTGACGATCATCAATTCGCCGCCAATTCTTGTCGAGTTCAGCGCTTGAGTGAACACTGGAGGAACACCTGTAACTTCGAAGGCAACGTCCACGCCGCCATTGGTGCGTTTGTGAAGCTCTTCGACTACATCATATTCTTTAGGATCGATGACGATCGCACCAAGCTCCGTTGCTTTTTGTTTACGTTCAGGAGAAAGCTCGACTGCATAGATTTCCGATGCGCCGGAAGCTTTCAGAGCTTCGATAACGAGCAAGCCGATTGGGCCAGCGCCAAATACAACCGCTTTGTCACCGACTTTAAGTTTGCTCTGACGGACAGCATGAAGCGCAACAGCAGAAGGTTCTACTAGAGCGCCTTGCTCATAGGAAATATTGTCAGGAATTTTATGAACCATAGCTTCGTCTGCAGCTACATATTCGGAGAAACCGCCGCCGCCACCTGCAAGGCCAAGGAAACCCATGGTAGAGCACAGGTTGTAATAACCGGCTTTACAAGCCTCGCAATGACCACATGCATAAATTGGCTCAACAGTAACACGGTCGCCAGCTTTAAACTTAGTTACTCCTTCACCGACTTCAACAACTTGTCCGGAGAATTCATGGCCCATTACGATAGGAGCTTTCTCTCCGGTGATTGGATGTGGTGTACCTTCAGGAATAAAGATTGGTCCTGCTGTATATTCATGTAGGTCGCTGCCGCAAATACCGCACCATTCGACCTTGATTTTCACTTTACCCGGTTTAGCAGCCGGTTCTTCAATATTTTCTAAGCGCAAGTCTCTTTGACCATGCCATCTTAGTGCTTTCATCTATTCCATCCCCTTAGATGTATTAAAAATAAAATAAAATTAAGCATATTATCCGGAAATTCATATATCTTTATTGGAAACGTTTCCTGAACCAACTCTAGCACTTTGCTAACGTCGTGTCAACGACTGTATTATTTTTTTAGCTATGACATTACTCACGATAATGAGGGTGTGTTATAATAATTCGTAGCTATTAGGTTAACATTTGTGGAAATGATTTCGAAACTGGTAAGGATGGGGATCCTATTTGGAGAAGAATAAAGTTACGATTGAGGTCGTGGCCGCGAAGGCTGGAGTCGGAATCGCGACTGTCTCTAGAGCTATTAATAATATGGGCGGAATTAGTCCTAAGACGAAAGCCAAGGTATTAGCAGCCGTGGAGGAGCTCGGCTTTGTTCCCAATTCGAATGCGCAGAATCTGAAGCTTCGCCAGACGAAGCAGATTGCGCTGGCTGTACCTGATATTCGCAACGCTTTTATTCCGGAAATTGCCTACTCAGTCGAACAAGCCGCCAAATATTTCGACTACCGTGTCGTACAAATCAATACATTAGGCAATGTGAGATCAGAGCTGGAGGTACTGCGTGATATTAAGAAGCTCCATGTGGATGGGCTTATTATTTTGCCCCTGGCATATCCTAAGACGCTCAAGGATCTCATTAACAAATCCAAGCTGCCCATTTCCATTATCAATTACGGTAAAAAGTTAGATTCCGATACAAAAGCGGACATCGTCAGTCTCTCCACCCAGGAGGGCAAGCTGGCTATGGAGCATCTGATCAGCATTGGCAGAACAAGAATTGCTTACGCAGGTGCGCAAAAGGAGATTATCGAGGAGAGATTTTTCGCGTATGAGGATGCGCTTGATCATGTGGATCCCTCGCTCGTCTATTTCGGTGAGGATTTCTCGCTTCAGACTGGAGCCAGGGCTGCCGATCACTTCGTGAACCTGGCCCATATGCCGGATGCGATCTATGCTGGTAACGACATGGTCGCGATTGGGCTGCTGAACCGTTTCAAGGAACTGGGTATCCGTGTACCTGAAGATATCGCTATAGTCGGAATCGATAACAATATATTGTGCGCGATAACTACACCCAAGCTGAGCTCCGTCTCCATTATGGGTTCGGAAGTGGCTAAGGTGGCGACCGAGCTGCTGCTGCAACGCATCCAAGAACAGAAAATCGGGCTGTATGAGCGGGTTCAGTTTGAGCCGCGCCTCTTCGTCAGGGAGTCCAGTTTGGCCCGAACCCGTACTACCCAATATATTGAATAGCTGAGTTCGTGTTTATAGGGGCTGTCGCAAAAGTTGATTTTCCGACTTGAAGACGCCCCTTTGCGTGCTCAAAGCTGACATACCCATGTTTTAACCTGATCACTCGGACATTATTGACCGTTAGAAGTAGATCCATTGGTATCCAGCACTTTTAACGGACAATAATGTCCATTACAAGGGAGAAATGTCGCGGAAGACCACATTTTTAGCTTCTAATGGTCAAAAGTGTCCGTTAAGAAGGCGAATTTGTTTTTTTCTTGCTCTAACGGTCATTTTTGACCGCTTGATAAGTGCGATCACGATAGTTTTAGGATTCCGCACCTCATGTCAGGGAAGAATCCTGATAGTTATGTCTCGTACACTTCGCGAGCTCAATTGACTTTGGCGGTTAAAAATGTGGAATATCCCCACGATAAGTTACTCCCCTTGCTGCATGAAGACTATTATATTCCCGAAAACAATTCGCTATAGAGGCTGATAAATCTTCTAAGCCCCTCCCGTAATTGCTGCTCATTCAAGTAGGAGTAGCTCATACGGATCCATGTATTCATCTCCCTCAGTGGGTCACAAATCGAACCTGGCACAAAGGTGATCGATCGCTCTCGGGAACTTGCAAGCAGCCTATCCATGATGGTTGATTCCGGCAGCTGAATCCACAAGTTAAAGCCGCCAGCAGGGCTGCTCCACTGCCAACCGGTGGCTGACAGTTCCTCCTCCATGATTTCCTTGCGTATCGCAAGCGCTATCCGCAGCTTCTCTAAATGCTGTTGCATTCGTTCCGAGAAGAAGTAGTGCAGGAAAATCTTCTGATTCAGCAGCGGCGTACCACTGTCGGACAATGATTTGGCCTTAAGCAAATAATTCATAATCCCCGGCCGGCAGGCAACCATTGCTATGCTCAGGCCCGGAGCGATATATTTACTGAAGCTGCGGATATAGATGACATAGCCGGCAGTGTCATAAGTGAAGAACGGCCCAGGCGGAGCCTCTTCAAAATAAATATCCGGATTCGAATCATCCTCGATTAATAGGCATTGATGTTCCGCCGCCAGATCAACCAGCCTCTTTCGCTGCTCCGCAGGTACGGTGTATCCCGTCGGATTTTGAAAGGTCGGATTCATGTAAAATAGCCGCGGTTTATATTTTTGGATGAGCTTCTCTACCTGCTCAAGACAATACCCGTAAGGGGTAATCTCAATTGGAACAATCTCAGCTCCCTGCCTCCGGAATACGTCGATCGCCGGACTGTAGGTTGGCCGTTCCAGTAGTACAACGTCCCGCGGTCGGACCAATACTCTGGCGAGCAGATCAATGGCTTCCTGCGAACCGGAAGTGATCAGAATATCCTGACTGCTTAGGTCACAACGATACCGCTCCGTGAAATAACGGCTTAACGACTCACGCAGCTCCAGATCCCCCTGTGTGGTCGAGTAGGTTCCCAGCACCTTCGGATACAGATCGAATACTCTTTTTACATAGTCAGAAAGGTAGCGATTAGGCAGAAGATTTGGATCCAACAACGCTTTCGAGAACTGATAGGAGGCCTGCACCTGGTGAATCTCAGAAAGGTAACTATCATGTACATAAGCTGAAATGATCGGGTCCTGCTGCGCACCGGGCGGCAACTCATTGCCAGGCTGGACGTAATAGCCGGATTTATCCTTCACATACACCATATTTTTCTGTTTCAACAATTGATAAGCCTTGAAGACAGTCAGACGATGTACTTCAAATTCCGCAGCCAGTGTCCGAACGGAGGGAAGCTTCTCATTCGCCTTCCACTCCCCGCGTTTGATCCGCTCTAGTAGAAAGTCATATATTTGCTCGAACAGTTTGTCCGAGTTCGCATTCGGGATAATACGTTTTCCCACCAGTTGTCCTCCTTCTTCCGCTATTCTTATTACACATGATTATTATTATGATACCTATTAGTGGCTAGGTCTGTTCTATCCTATATCATCTGTTCTATTACCTCCATCTTATTATAAAACAATACTAAGGAGGAATAGACATGATATTGATGAACTACTTGCTAATGTGTCTTATTTTTGGAACAACTTTTCTTGCGATTAAACTTGGGATTGATGCTGGAGCACCGCCCTTTTTCTCGGCAGGCATTCGCTTTCTGGCCGCAGGCGGCATTCTATTGTCATACATGGTAGCTAGACGAAGAGCAAGCTTCTCCCTACTGCTACGGAAGGAGATGCTATTGACGGGGGCAGGACTAACCTTCGGCGTATTTGCAACCCTATACTGGGCCGAGCAGTATTTGAGCTCAGGGATTGCGGCGATCTTGTCGGCAACCGCTCCGTTAATGATTTTACTGTTGCAAACTTTCCTTACCCGGCAGAGGTTGTCCTTAAGTTCAATCACAGGGTGTCTCCTGGGCACTATCGGCATTGTGCTGCTGCTCCTGCCAGGTATTACGGTGAGCTTCAGCAAGCTATGGATGCTTGGATGTGCTGCAGTCCTTATAGGCCAGGTGTTCTATTCAGCCGGCACAGTTTATTCGCGCCGCGTCGTACAGCGATTCCAGAATGAATCTCCAATCGCTCTGAACGCAGCCCAAATGATATATGGCGGGACGTTACTGCTCATTCTATCTCTATTCACGGAGAAGGTTGATCTCACGGTGATGTTTACCCCACATGCGATTTTTCCGCTCTTATACTTAATCGTCCTTGGTTCAATGACCGGACATACTATTTTCTATTGGTTAATTGCCAAGACAAATCCCGTATTCCCATCGACCTGGCTGTATATTTCGCCGCTTATCGCTTTATGTGTTGGCGCTGTTCTATATGGCGAGCCGATATCACTTGTATCGGTGCTAGGCGGAATCACAATTATCGTCGGTATTATTGTAATTAATCTGGATAACCTGAAAGTCAGAGTAGTGCAAATGCGAAGATAGTGAAAAAATCCGGGAGACTCTTCCACGCGAGTCTTCCGGATTTTCATTTAGAACTGATAAGTCACTTTCCGGATTGAGCAATACTGCTTATCCTGGAGAGGGCTCAGAATGTTTTGCTGCGAACTTCGAAGATCGCAAATTTTAAATAGTGCCCTTCATCCACGCCAAGGATTTGCGGATGGTCTTTACCCGCAGCGCGCCACTCGACAAGACGCAATATTTTGCCGGCATCAAAGGCTGCATCCTGGATCGTCTGAAGGAACAAATCAGGGCGCATATGGTAAGAACAGCTGGCCGTAACCAGATAGCCACCCTCATTCACCAGCTTCAAGCCCTGTAGATTAATCTCCTTATACCCGCGGCAAGCGCCCTTCACTGCGGATCTCGTCTTAGCAAATGCCGGTGGGTCGAGAATAACGACATCCCAAGTTCTTCCGCCTCCCGCCGTCATCGGCACGGAAGTATCTACTTTGCCTTCCTTCACTGCGCGGCGGCTCCGTTCGTCAACACCCTTTGCCTGACTGCGAAGGTAATCAAAGGCGTCAGCGACAACAAATTCAACACGGTCTGTAAATCCGTTCAACTCCACATTAACTCTCGCACTTTCAATCGCGTGCTCAGAAATATCGAGACAGGTTACTTTTTTCGCACCGTATTTACATGCATGAAGCGTAAAGCTTCCGGTATGAGAAAAACATTCCAGTACAGTAGCGCCATCCCAATACGGGAAGGTTACTACCTTACCGTTGGCGTTGACCGGCAGGAGCTTAGGCTCTTCTCCAGGCTCAGCAACCTCTTTCAGCTCAATCCCGCTCCGTCTCCCCCATCCAGTCATAATCGGCTCAATTGAGGCCCGATTCTCACGCTGATCGAAGAAATATCCTGTCTTCTGCCCTTGCTCGATATCCACCTTAATCTTTAAGCCGTTCTCCAAGATCGTAACGTAACGAGGCGCATCTCCATATAACGGACCCTTCACCTGCTCAAGGCCTTCCATCTCCCGCACGGACACATCGCTTCGTTCGTATATGGCTGTCGGTTCGAGCACCTTCACCAGCGCCTCGACGATTGCCTCCCGGCACTGATCCATGCCAAGCGTCAACAACTGCACGACAAGTACATCTGCGAAGCGATCCACGATCAGGCCCGGCAGGAAGTCCGCCTCACCATAGACAATTCGGTAAGCATCTCCGTCTACAAATCTCACTCTATGGTTCAAACATTCGCTGAATCGCGTGATGAAGAAATCAACATCCATCTTCTCCAGCGGCAGGTAGGATACGGCACGTACGGTGATTTGTGAAGCTGGATTGTAATATCCAGTTGCGAGGAACTTGCGGCGATGATCATAAATTTGCACCAGGCTTCCCGGCTGTGGTTCACCCTCTACAAGCTCAATTTCATTTTTGTATACCCAAGGATGTCCTTGTTCCAAGCGCTTTTTACGGCTTTTGTGTAATATAACGGATGCCAATTGCGTCCACTCCTTCATTTATTTCAATAATTATGATTAGCGCTTTTGCTGATAACCAGACCCTCAGTTGTCCCTGCGGGCATGGATGTCCCATCGGCGGCATATAAGTAACTTGTACGCCTATTGTATCGGGATCAAAAGCGAACTTTTTGAACTACCTCTTACAAATTAATGTTCAAAAAGGTCGCTTTTCAGCACCGAGAAGGTTGGATGAAGCTAGGGACTGAGGAGCGCAGCGTACGTAGTGGGTACGTGAGCACCGGAGATCCAAGCTGAATTCAAGATTCGATGTCGAACCACTTACTGAATTTCACTTCGGGATCAAAAGCGAACTTTTTGAACTACCTCTAAAGGGGGAAGCCGGATGGTACATGATCTTTTACTCCCAGTCACCCTAGGACTCGCCCTCTTCCTATTCGGAATGAAGCTGATGGAAGCGGCGCTCCATGCCTGGGCCGGCCCAAGGCTGATCAAGCTACTGCACACGTCGACGAAGACGCCATGGGCTGGGCTCTTGTCGAGCACATTCATTACCGCAGTTCTCCAGAGCAGCACAGCCATGACCGTAATGACGATCGGGCTGGTTAACGCCGGTCTGCTGTCTTATGCCAGAACGCTCGGCATCATCCTTGGCGGTAACATCGGCACATGCCTAACCACCGAGTTGATCGCTCTGGATATTTCCAGCTATGGGCTTCCTCTTCTGACGCTATCTCTGCTGCTATGGGCAGCTGCGGTGATGGGCGAGGAATACAGTCCTGGCGGATACTCTAGTCGTAGGCTTCATTTCCTGCGCCCGCTTCAATATGGATCACTGGCACTGGCAGGCTTCAGCCTGATAATGATCGCTATACGTTGGATGCAATCGATCGGCCCACAGCTTGAGGCTTACGGCATTATCGATCGTCTGCTAGACCACGCAGGGGACAGCCTGCTATGGGGCGCGCTCGCAGGGGCTGCGGTAACAGCTCTGATCCATAGCAGTGCGGCAGCGATTGCCATGACAATGGGACTCGTCTCCAGCGGCGCCCTGCCTGTTCCATTAGGGATCGCCATGGTGATTGGCTCGAACGTAGGCACCTGTGCTACTGCCTTGATCGCCTCCATCGGCGGCACCAAGTCAGGTAAATTCGTGGCCCTGTCCCACGTTATCCTTAACTTGGCTGGAGCTATACTATTCCTGCCCTTCGTATCTCTACTGCAGACAGCGGTCTCCTGGGTAACTAACGATGCCGCCGTTCAAATCGCTCATTCTCAGACCCTGTTCAATGTAATCAGTTCCCTGCTTGCACTACCATTTTGTTACTTACCGCTATGGAGTAGACTTGACCATAAAGCATAATATGGACGTGTTATCCCCCTGTGACACCGAGCAGCTTTAATGCCTTTTCCAATATAAAATCATTGTTGTCGTAGCCCTGTCTTCGCTGCTTCTCCCAAGCATCCAGCGGATCATACCAAGCGACACTACGGATCTCCTCAACCTGGGGGCGAAGCTCGCCGCCCTTGCTCTCGACCAAGTAATAATGAACCTCTTTGTCCACGGGTCCACATGTGGGGTGGGAATAAGTATATGCGATAATATCGATTAACTGAGTGATCCGGCCAATGATGCCGGTCTCTTCACGAATTTCTCGGAGTGCCGTCTGCTCCACGGTCTCGCCTCTTTCCCGCTTGCCCTTGGCGAACGACAACTTGCCGTATCGATCGGTGATAAGCTGAATTTGCAAATGTCCGCCGTTCGTTCTGTACACGACACCCCCAGCGGATATCTGTTTATATGGCATCACTGAACCTCCTTCACTCCAACTCCACAGAAGAATATTGAACTGTATGAACCCTCTCTAAATTAACAACAAGGATTTCTTCCCTGCCCAAACAGGGAGAAATCCTTGTCTTCATGTACTATAAATGGAACAAGCACAAATTAAGCTAGAGCTTGAACCGAATCGTCCAGGACACGTACCAATAAGCCTTCGCTAGTGTTGGCATCCGCCTTGGTTAACTTAACCCGGCATATCTTGCCAATCATTTCCTGCGACCCCGGGAACCGGATTTGCAAATAATTATCGGCGAACCCCGTCAAATGGCCATCTACAGCCAAAGCCTCCATATCCCGTTCAGGAATGACGTCAAGAACTTGACCTACAAATTTCTCGGCGTAGGCTTGCTGCATTGTCTCCGACAATTCGATCAGTTCCTGTACGCGGGCATGCTTGATCTCTTCATCAACTTGATCTTCCATCTTTGCTGCCGGTGTGCCTGTCCGAGTGGAATACGGAAATACGTGCATTTCCGAGAAGCCGATGCGCTTCAAGGTTTCGTAACCGTCGCGGAACATTTCCTCTGTCTCACCAGGGAAACCTACGATAACATCGGTTGTAATCGCTACGTCCGGCATAAACTCGCGGATTCGCTGAATCTTCTGTTCGAATTCTGCCACTGTATATTTGCGGCGCATCCGCTTCAATACGTCGTCGTTGCCAGCCTGAATTGGAATGTGGAAATGACGGCACATCTTCGAGGAACCTTCCAGTACCTCCAGCATTCGGTCATCAATCTGACTCGCTTCGATCGAACTAATACGAATCCGGCCAAGACCCTCGATCTTATCCAGATCCCACAGCAAATCAGGCAGCTTGTAGTCTTCCAGATCATCGCCATATCCGCCAGTATGAATCCCGGTTAATACGATCTCATTATATCCGGCTGCGACTAGCTGACGTGCCTGATTGATAACGCTCTGCGGATCACGGCTGCGCGATAACCCGCGCGCCCAAGGGATAATGCAGAAGGTGCAGAAATTGTTACAGCCCTCCTGGATTTTCAGAAAAGCCCGGGTATGGTCGGCGAAGCTCGGAACATCAAGCTCCTCAAATTCACGGGTCTTCATAATATTGCGTACTGCATTGATTGGTTCTCGCTGTGCTCTGATCTGGTTCACATAAGGGATAATCTTTTCCCGGTCTTGATTACCGATCACGAGATCGACGCCAGGAATATCCATGATCTCTGCAGGAGAAGTTTGGGCATAACATCCGGTGACCGCGATGATTGCGTTCGGATTGCGCCGTACGGCACGCCGAATAATCTGTCTGCTCTTCTTGTCACCCGTATTAGTAACAGTACAAGTATTAATAAGATACACGTCCGCAGTCTGTTCAAAATCAACTTGCTCGTAACCCTCATTTTTGAACATTTGCCAGATCGCTTCTGTATCGTAAAAGTTCACTTTGCAACCCAAGGTATAAAATGCAACGGATGGCATTCTCAAGCTCCTCCCATTTCTCCAGATTCATACATGATGCAAGTCAGGGCGGCCATCGCCGCCGTCTCCGTCCGCAGTATACGCCGTCCAAGGCCGATGGATACCGCGCCTGCTTCAACAGCCGCCGTCACCTCAGCCTCCGAGAAGCCGCCTTCCGGCCCGACTACAACTGCTATTCTATAAGTTTTCTCTGTCTCAAGCCCCGCGACAAAAGGCCGCAGTGCATCGCGCAGCCCCTGACCATTCTCTTGCTCGTAACACAAGCATACCAGGTCAAAATCTGCGAAAGCTGCGATTAATTCCCGCCACGAGACAGGTGCCACAACGGCAGGAATTTTACTGCGATGGGCCTGTTCTGCGGCCTCCTTCGCGATTTTGCGCCAGCGCTGAATACGCTTCTCTTCCTTCTTCATATCATATTGGACCACCGTGCGCTCCGAAATAAACGGCAGAAAAGCCGCCGCACCAATCTCAGTGCATTTCTGAATCACGGTCTCCATCTTGTCGCCCTTCGGCAAACTCTGAGCAATTGTTACTTGAAGCCAAGGCTCTCCAGTAGGTTCAAGCTGGCTAACGATCTCAGCTTCAACCTCGCCTGGTTCAATCGAGATGATCTTAACCAGCGCTTCCCGGGATACTCCATCGCTAACGATGAATTCGTCTCCAGGCTTGGAGCGCATTACCTTCCCGATGTGCCGGGCATCGTCGCCAGTGATAACGACCTGCTGCTCTCCGAACTGCTCAGACTCAATGAAATAACGCTGCATTCCTTATCATTCCTCAGCTTAATATGCATGGTCAATAAACCTCTTCAAATTACCATTGTCCATCATACAACTTTTGATACAAGCTTTCCAGTCTATTTGAAGCCCTCCAGCGCACGATTAGTTCGATATCGAGTCCACTTCATGCTTGACCTCGCGATCAGAAGTGGACTTTTTGATCCACCTCTATTACCTATAGAAGAGCATATTGAAGAAAGATATAATATTCCCCGACCACGAATACGCCAAATTATAGAGAGGTGCGATCGTGTAACGCTGCATGAATGGCACAACAAGTATAACTAAAAAGATAATAATAGACCAACTCTCAAACTGCTGCAGCTTGCCTAGCATCCGGCGTGGCACTATATCCTCCAGGATACGATAGCCATCCAGCGGAGGCAGTGGAATCAGATTGAACAAGAACAGGAAGAAGTTCATATAGATGAACATTCCGAAGAAAGTATGAAGAGCGATCGAAATTTTACTATTCCCGTCCATTAACAGATGAGGGATAACCCCGAATCGAAGCAGCACCACGTAAATAAACGCACCGAGAATCCCGAGCAGCAAATTGCTAAGCGGGCCAGCGATCGAGACGACAACCCCCATCATACGCGGCTTGCTGAAATTGTCCCGATTGACAGGAACCGGTCTTGCCCAGCCGAATCCAGCGATCAGGAGTAAAATAATTCCCAACAGGTCGAAATGCACCGCAGGATTCAAGGTGACCCTACCCAGCAATTTTGCCGTAGGATCACCGAATTTATTGGCAAAATAAGCATGTGAAAATTCATGTACCGTAAACGCAATTAATAAAGTGATGAGAAAAAAAGGAAGCTGGTCTAACGGAACACGTAAAATCTGATTCAAAAAATCCATAAATCTACCTCTTTCTCGCGACAAATGCGACCCAGTCTTCTTCCCGCGCCGTTTTCTCAATGTCGAATCCAGCCGTTACGAGCGCCTCCTGTACAATTTGCTCTTTGTTCTTGTAAATCCCCGATGCAATATAATAGCCGCCTGGCTGCAGGGCTTCGTATACGTCCTCAATGAAGAGCAGTATAATCTCTGCCAAAATATTCGCAACCACAACACGGACTGGCAGCTTAACGTCCAGCTTGAACTGTTCTCCCTGCTTCAGAACTGAGAGCAGATCACTCTCGACGACTTGAATGCGGTCCTCAAACTGATTCAGCTTCGTATTCTCCATCGCACTAGTGACTGCAATGGGATCAAGGTCTAATGCAAGCACTCGGGAAGCCCCTAACTGGCAAGCACCAATCGCTAGAATACCAGAACCTGTTCCAACATCAATAACCTCGTCCCCTTCCTGGATAACTCCTTCCAAGGTGCGCAAGCACAGTGATGTGGTTGGATGTGTGCCTGTTCCAAAGGCCATTCCAGGATCAAGTTCAATAATCTTCTCATCTGCAGATTGTGGCTCATAATCTTCCCAGGTCGGTTTAATCGTCAACTTCTCCGACACGCGCAGCGGCTTGAAATACTGCTTCCAGTTATTCGCCCAATCATCCTCATGTACATCTCTGACTGTAATTTCGGCCTTGCCTGGATCAATATTGAAAGCACGAAGCTCTTCCGTACGTTCTTTCACTTGCTCTATAACCTCATCCATATCAGAGCCCTGTGCAAAGTATCCACTAATCTTCGCTTCACCTTCAGGGATATCATTCGGTGGAATCTCGAACCATTGACCAAGCGATGTATCTCTAGGTTTGCTGTTGTCAACATGCTCCTCAATGGTCACGCCGCCGGCCCCGGCTTCATGCAGAAAATTAGAGACCATTTCCACAGCTTCCTCAGTAGTATGTATAGTAAGTTCTTTCCAGATCATCGTATGATTTCCTCCTTAGCATCCATGCATAAGATTTATTGTACTATAGAATGTGGCAAGTTGACAAAAAAGCCGCGTACGCGGCTTTTCGGAAAGTGTTCTATAAACGTTATGGATTCAATTTCTTACGATACTGCATACGAGCGTCCGCCCGTTCACTCCGCTCCAACGCTTCCCAATCTTCCTGATCGGCCTGCTCTTCGGAGAATTCAACATCTTCGTAATGACCATCGGCTCCTGCGGCAGCAGGGCTTTTCCTATGATTGTGACCCGATTGCGAGTGATTCAAATTCAATCTCTCCTTCTCGTGATTTTTTATGTGCTTTTCTGACATGCTTAGTTATAGCCCTCATCTTGTGTTAAATCAAACCTCCGGCTTCCTCTACAATACGAAGCGCCTGATGGTGCATGCTCTCATCCACAACGGCCGTAAGCAGAATATCATGGCCTGTAGGACCTCCCTGCCCGCCGTGGCTCATTCCGCTATGGGAGGGATCAGCGGCGTACAACACCCCACTGGAGTTGGCCAGATCAGAGCCATGCATCATCGCCGGCACCCCTGTACGGTCCGCTAAGGATTGAAACAGACCAGAGTTCTGTTCCGAGTAGCGGCTGAACCGATCGACCGATACATCAAGCGCCCTTATAGCATTCAATTTACGAGCAACGCCCTCTGCCTCTTCAGGACTCTTGAAATAGGCCAAAATATTTTTCTCACCCATACCATTACCTGCCTCTCCTTCCGGATGATCCGGCAAAATCAGGAATCCTGCATATATGCAGTTTCCTTGAAGTTTTATCATGTATTTCACGTATCTTTTTTATGCAAATATTAATTAAAATTTGTGTTCAAAAAGGCCGGTTTTCAGCACCGAGAAGATTGGATGAAGCTAGGGATTGAGGAGCGGAGCGTACGTAGTGGGTACGTGAGCACCGGAGGTCCCGGGTGAATTCAAGATTCGATGTCGAAATTGCTTCCTGAATTCACTTCGTGAATCAAAATTGGACTTTTTGAACTACCTCTTAAAATTTGAAACCCATGTCCATGTCTTACGTATTACATTAATATCTAGATTACAGGAGGGTATCTACTAACCATGTTGAAGAAAATGATGATGATTGTGATGGCATTTACGTTGCTAATTGCCTTCACTAGTCCTGACTCGGTCGATGCAAGACGCGGTGGCGGCTTCAAATCAGGACCAAGAACTTACTCGCCAACACCGAAAAAGACAACAACCAATAATTATAAGAAGTCAGACACGACGACCAATAGTAAAATGTCCGGCACTAAAAACGGCATGAACAGCAATCGCGGATTTTTCAGTGGCGGCAGCTTCATGAAAGGTCTTATGGTTGGTGGCCTCGCCGGAATGCTATTTGGCGGCGTATTCGGCAATATGGGCTTCCTCGGCAACATGCTGGGTATGGCGATTAACCTTCTGGCTATCTACTTCATTATTATGATTGTGGTCTCCTTATTCCAGCGCTTCAGGAAGAAGCCTCAACACCCCGGCGGACCAAATGATTACGATCGTGGAGGAAGGTACTAATTACATGGTTCTCAGCATGGATGAAATTATCAATGCCATTTGCCTCCATACCGCCGAAAGAACCGGCGTCCGTCCCACCGACGTTCAAGTCGAACTCAGCTGGGATGAGGAATACGGATATACCGGGGAGATTTGGGTGAACGGCCGCAGCCGATATATCGTCGAGTTGAATATTATCGAGGCGATCATGCAATATGTATATCGTGAATATGGAATTCGCGCTTTCCGTGATGATATTAAGCTGGACCTGGATGAAGAGATTACAGCGATGATCCAGGAATCTACGTATTAAGGCTAAATACAAAAAGCACTAAGACGACCTTAGTGCTTTTTTGTATGTCTTTATTTGGATACATGATAAATAAAAAATAATATTTTTAGATGAAAAGATCAGTCTCCACGAAATGCCTTCTTCATGCGGTCAAAGAAGGACTGCTCATTCTCGTGCGTCTGCTCTCCGCTAAGAGATGCGAATTGACGCAGCAAATCCTTCTGTTCCTCATTCAGCTTGCTTGGAGTAATGACCACCACTTTAACATGCTGATCGCCCTGACCGACTCCACGCAATCTAGGAACACCCTTGCCCTTAAGACGGAAAAAGGTCCCTGTTTGCGTACCGGCAGGTATCTTCAGCTTCACTTTCTCGCTCAACGTCGGAATCTCGATCTCATCACCGAGTGCTGCCTGAGCAAAAGTAAGCGGTACTTCACAATAAATATCGTCGCCTTCACGCTCGAAGAAATCATGCGATTTCACATTAATGATAATATACAAATCTCCGGAAGGGCCTCCACGAAGTCCGCCTTCTCCTTCACCGGCCATGCGCATTTGCGCACCATCATCCACCCCAGCAGGGATACGGATATGGATCTTGCGCTGCTTCTTCACTTGCCCGTTGCCGCCACAGGTTGAGCATTTCTCCTTAATGATCTTGCCCTTGCCGCCGCAATTGCTACATGCACGACGATTAACCATACGGCCAAACGGCGTGTTCTGCACCACTTCCTGCTGACCGCTGCCATGACAGACGGAGCAAGTCTCTGGCTTAGTCCCCGGTTTAGCCCCGGAGCCAAAGCAAGTGTCACAGCTCTCCGTTCTAGGAATGCGTATGTCCATCTCCTTGCCGAAGACAGCTTCCTTGAACTCAATCGTCAGATTATACTGCAGATCATTTCCTCGCTGCGGCGCGTTCGGGTCACGGCGGCCACCGCCACCGAAGAACATATCGAAGATATCGCCAAAGCCACCGAAGTCGCCACCTTGGAAGCCTCCGCCCATTCCCTGGTTCGGATCGACATGTCCGTATTGGTCATAACGAGCCCGTTTACCGCTATCACTCAGAACATCGTAGGCTTCTTTGACCTCTTTAAATTTATCCTCTGCATCGCTCGCCTTGTTCACGTCCGGATGATATTGGCGTGCCAGCTTGCGATATGCTTTCTTGATCTCATCATCATTGGCGCTCTTGGACACACCAAGCACTTCATAATAATCTCGCTTCTCAGCCATCCTTCCACCCCCGTTATCGCTTGATTGGCGTGCCGAAAGTAAATCCTTCCCTTAATCCGGCAAAAGGAAAGTCAAAGCGCGTCAAATGCCCGACACTTTGACCTTCCCATTCACCAAAGCCTATTTCATATCAAAATTGACCTATGAGCAGGCATGATTCTTATTGCTTATCGTCGTCCACGACTTCGTAGTCTGCATCTACGACATTATCCTTCTTCGCACCGCCAGCTTGCCCTGCATCAGCATCTGCACCTGCTTGCGCCTGTGCTTGCTCATACAGCTTCACGGACAGCTGTTGAACGATTTCTGTCAATTTTTCGGTAGCAGCTTTGATAGTATCTACATCATCGCTTTCAACTGCTTTTTTCAGCTCTTCTTTGGCTGCGTCGGCTTTTTCCTTCTCACCAGCATCTACCTTATCGCCAAGCTCTTTAATGGTCTTGTCAACGCTGTAGATCAATTGGTCAGCCGCGTTCTTGGCTTCAACCAGCTCTTTGCGCTTCTTGTCTTCTTCCGCATGCAGCTCGGCATCTTTCATCATACGATCGATTTCTTCATCATTCAAGCCGCTGGAGGAAGTGATCGTAATCTTCTGGCTCTTGCCAGTTCCTTTATCTGTTGCGGATACATTAACGATACCGTTGGCATCGATGTCGAAGCTAACCTCGATTTGTGGTACACCGCGTGGAGCGAGAGGAATGTCGCCCAGCATGAAGCGTCCCAGCGTCTTGTTGCCAGCTGCCATCTCGCGTTCCCCTTGAAGAACGTGAATTTCTACGCTCGGCTGGTTATCCGCATAAGTTGAGAATACTTGGGATTTACTTGTTGGGATCGTCGTGTTACGCTCGATCATCTTCGTAAATACCCCGCCAGCTGTCTCAATACCGAGGGACAGCGGAGTAACGTCAAGCAATACAACGTCTTTCACGTCACCAGTCAGTACACCAGCTTGAACCGCAGCACCGAGGGCAACTACTTCATCCGGGTTAACGCCTTTATGAGGCTCTTTGCCAGTTACTTTCTTGATGGCTTCCTGTACCGCAGGAATACGAGTGGATCCACCAACAAGAACAACCTTGTCGAGATCCGCAGGAGTTAAACCTGCATCGCTCAGCGCACGGCGAGTTGGGCCCATCGTACGTTCAACAAGATCTTCAGTCAATTCTTCGAACTTAGCACGAGTCAGGTTCAACTCCAAGTGTTGAGGCACGCCATCAACGACAGTGATGAACGGCAGGGAGATTGTTGTAGTAAGTACGCCGGACAATTCCTTCTTTGCTTTCTCCGCAGCATCTTTCAAACGTTGTACTGCTGCTTTGTCCTTGCTCAAGTCGATGCCTTGATCCTTCTTGAATTCAGCAACCAGATAGTCGATGATCGCTTGGTCAAAGTCATCGCCGCCCAAGTTGTTGTCACCGCTTGTCGCTTTAACTTCGAAGAAGCCGTCACCAAGCTCAAGGATGGATACGTCAAACGTACCGCCGCCCAGGTCATAGACGAGGATCGTATGATCTTCTGCTTTTTCCATACCATAAGCAAGCGCAGCTGCTGTAGGCTCGTTGACGATACGTAGCACTTCAAGACCAGCAATTTTACCGGCATCCTTAGTCGCTTGACGCTGGCTATCATTAAAATAAGCAGGAACCGTGATAACTGCTTGGGTTACCGTTTGTCCTAGATAAGCCTCAGCATCGGATTTCAGCTTCTGCAGGATGATGGCCGAGATCTCTTGTGGAGTGTAGTCCTTACCATCAATGTTTTCTTTATGGTTCGAACCCATATGTCTTTTTATAGAATTAATCGTACGATCCGGATTTGTGATGGCTTGACGTTTTGCAGTCTCGCCGACGATCCGTTCGCCATCCTTCTTGAAGCCTACTACGGAAGGGGTTGTACGCGCACCTTCTGGGTTAGGAATAACAACGGCTTCGCCGCCTTCCATAACTGCTACGCAGGAGTTTGTTGTACCAAGGTCAATACCAATAACTTTACTCATGTGGATATCCTCCTTAAATAGTTCGTATCGTAAATTCAGATTTTCAAATTTAGCAGCCCAATTCTAGCCGCCAGAATGCGTTGCCGATGGGCTTAGCCGCTAACCTTAACCATAGCTGGGCGCAGCACTTTATCCTTGAGCAGATATCCGCTCTGAACTTCCTCAACGACGATGCCTTCTTCGTATTCATCCGATTCCACCTGCATGATGGCCTGATGGAATTCAGGATTGAACGCTTCTCCGACAGCCTCCATCTTCTTCAAGCCTTCGGCCTGGAGTACGTTCTCAAATTGGCGGATTATCATCTCAACACCTTTGGAATATGCGACAACTTCTTCATTGTCACTTACCGTTCCCAGAGCTCTCTCGAAGTTATCGATAACAGGAAGAAGCTCGGAGATCAGCTTGGCTGAAGCATATTTCGCCAGATCTTCCTTCTCCTTCACCGTACGACGGCGGAAATTATCATAATCAGCCTGAACGCGCAAGAGCCGCTGCTGCTGCTCTTCCAGTTCAGCCTGAAGTTTATCAAGCTCTTCGTTTGCCTTATTATCCGAGGCATTGGTCGACGCCGCTTCGGCCTCTGGAGCCATCTGCTCCTCCGCCTCATGACTTTGACCTTGATCCACATCCATGCCATGATTCAATTCTTCCTCTTGATTGATTGTATCTTGAACAGGCTGTTGTTCCTTCAAGATGTCACCTCCTTGACTTTCATCGCTAATAGTTACTTGTCATGCTTCTTGGTAAAGAACTGGGTCAAATTCTTGGACAATATATCCAAAATCGGTATCACCCGAGCGTAATCCATCCGGGTGGGTCCCAAAATACCAATTGTTCCAACAGATTCGCCTTCGATCGCATAGGTTGCAGTAATCAAACTGCAATTGACAAAGACATCATGATTAATCTCGGAACCGATGCGCACTTGAATTCCCGTGCCTGCAGAAGCAGAGGCCAACATCTTCATTAATGTCGGCGTCTCCTCGAACAGATCAAGGATGCCTTTGATTTTGTCAACATCCCGGAACTCCGGTTGAGTCAGCATGTTCGTAGCTCCGCTAAGGAAGAGACGTTGACCATCCTGTCCATTGTCGAAGGCTTCATCAAGCACCTTCGTCAACTCTTCAAAATGCGTCACATAGCGCTGCATTTCCTGGCCAAGCTCATTGTACAGAGCGGATTTCAACTTATAGATTGGAACTCCTGTCAATTTGTGATTCAGCAAATTGACGACCTTCTCCATCTCCGCGATTGAGACGCCGGCTGGGATCGTAACTGTCTTGTTCTCCACCTGTCCGGTGTTCGTCACAATAATCGCCACCGCCGTATTATCGGACAGCGGGAGCAATTGGAAATGCCGCAAAGACGTATGAAAAACTTCCGGCCCAAGCAGGATGGAAGTGTAATTCGTCATATGGGAAAGGATCGTTCCGGCATGCTGGACAACCTGTTCAAGTGCATTTAGTTTTTCCGCAAAGAACATTTTCATTGTAGCCACTTCTTCAGGAGCAAGCAAATTTAATGGGGACAAGTGGTCCACATAATACCGATACCCCTTATGAGACGGAATGCGTCCGGCCGAGGTATGCGGCTGCTCAAGAAAACCAAGCTCCTCAAGATCTGCCATCTCGTTACGGATCGTAGCGGGACTGTACCCGACATCGCCACGTTTGGAGATGCTTCGGGACCCCACTGGTTCCGCCGAGCGAATATAGTCATCTACTATAGCATTCAAAATCATTCTCTGGCGTTCCGTCAACATGGAAATCCCTCCTAGATCCAAGATTTTGATCAGGTCGTTAGCACTCGATGGAGTCGAGTGCTAAACCCTATTACAAAAATACCAAACCAACCTGACGATTGTCAAGTCAGTCCAGTATCTTGAGCACTGCTATTTCATCGCAAGCATTCTGCTTGGAACAATTCACGCAATCCGTCCATACCTTCTCTGGGAAGATATCTTTCTCTACAACGTCAAAGCCATTCTTCAGAAAGAAGGAAACCTCATAAGTCAGCGCCATAACCTTCGGTATACCCTGCACTCTCGCCTCTTCTACCAATTGCTTGACAAGCATCGATCCAAGCCCCTGGCCCTTATAACCTTCGGCGATACCAAGCGAACGAATCTCCACCAGTTCGTCGCCTAACTTACAGAGCGATCCACAGCCAACGACTACCCCATCCACCTCGGTTACTACGAAATCATTGATCAGCCGTTCCAGCACTTTACGGGAGCGCGGCAGCATAATTCCTTTGCGTGCATAATCATCAATCAGTAAGTATAATTGCTCTACATCCTCAAGTGTTGCTCTTCTGCTTACCGCAACGGCTGGCATAGATTCTCCCCCTCAAATCCCAATTTCCAATATTTAATACGAATAAATATACATGATGTCGTATAAAACTTCAAGAGGGAAAATTCGTTCTATTCTGTGGGATCTAAGCAACAGGCCCTTATATAATGAAAGAACAAAGGAAATCGCCAAAATAGCGACACCTTTGTTCTTAATTTGAGCTAATATTTATTTAGGTTCCGTGAGTGTGTCGATAAATTCAGCAAACACCTCATTACCGAACAAAATCCCTTTCTCACTAAGCCGATATCCGCCCTCGTCCTCATGACGCTCAAGCAATCCGGATTCCACCATCTTGCGCAAATGACTGCCGAACATATCCTCAAGCTTCACTGCAAATTGGGCCTCAAAATCTGCATCTCGAATTCCATCCAGCATACGCAGACCAACCATCATGAAGTCCTCCATCGCTTCCTCACGAGGAACCGTAAATTGATCCAGGCGTGGGAGCCGCGTATTCGCTGCTTCTACGTAAGGGTTAACTCCCTTAATGTTGATATGACGCTGACGACCTACATATCCATGTGCTCCGGCCCCAAAGCCGTAGTAATCCTCATTTCGCCAATAGGTAATGTTGTGACGGCTCTCATAGCCCGGCTTGGCAAAATTGCTAATCTCATACTGCTTATATCCAGCTTCCTTCATCCGCTCCATCAGCAATAAATACATCTTCAGTTCAGCCTCTTCATCTGGAAGAGGAAGTTGATTCTTCTGATACAGCGTATGGAACAGCGTATTCTCTTCTACCTTCAGGCTGTAGATCGAGTAATGCGGCAGACCAAGCTCAAGCGCTTTTTGCACACTGTAATCAAGCATCTCCACGGTCTGATTCGGCAGACCGAACATCAGATCGATCGAGAGATTATGCAGTCCGGCCTTATGGGCATTCTCTATGCTGCGGTACACATCATCAGTATTGTGAATACGACCAATCCCGGACAATAGCTCATTCTGGAATGCCTGAACCCCGAAGCTGACCCGATTCACACCCCCTTCACGCATCACCTTCAGCTTCTCCAGATCGGTCGTCCCTGGATTGGCTTCCATCGAGAACTCGATATCCGTAGTAAAGTTAGGAAAATGCTTGCGCACAGAAGCGAGAAAGAACTCCATCTCCTGTGGGTTTAATACGGTAGGTGTACCTCCGCCAACAAAGATGCTGCGAATTTCCCCCGGAGGTGTTTGGCTGACCGTAAGCTCTATTTCATGGTCCAATGCCCGCAAATAGTCCATAACCGGTTGGTCCTTCAGCACATACGAATTGAAATCGCAGTAGAAGCATTTATTGGTGCAGAAGGGAATATGAATATAAACCGCCTTCGGAGCGGATGACTTCACTTCAATCTCCTGTTCAGGCATTCCCTGTCCTTCATTATTTATCATATGGTTCACGGCAATGCCTCCTTTAATATATAGTTCAAAAAGTCCACTTTTTAAGAAAACCTGATCGAGGCAATTCAGGGATGAGCGACCGCGATGCAAAGGGTGCTGAAAATCGCACTTTTTGAACTCACTCTTTATACTCACCAAAAGTCAAAAGGAAAGCCCGAAGGCTTCCCCCTATTGAAGATCTCTTCTATTTATCATCAATTTTGAGTACAGCCATAAATGCTTCCTGCGGCACTTCAACACTGCCGACCTGCTTCATCCGCTTCTTGCCTTCCTTCTGCTTCTCGAGCAGCTTCCGCTTCCGCGAGATGTCGCCGCCGTAACACTTGGCAAGCACATTCTTACGCATCGCCTTAACAGTCTCCCGGGCGATAATCTTCGTCCCGACTGAAGCCTGGATCGGCACCTCGAACATCTGACGTGGAATCAGCTCGCGCAGCTTCTCACAGATGACCCGGCCGCGGTGATACGCCTTCTCACGGTGAACGATGAAGGAGAGCGCATCGACCTGCTCGCCATTAAGCAGAATATCCATCTTAACCAGATTGGATTTGCGGTAGCCGGAAATTTCGTAATCGAAGGAGGCGTAGCCTTTCGTACTCGATTTCAATTGATCGAAGAAATCGTATACGATCTCTGAGAGCGGGATCTGGTACGTAATCGTCACACGGGTCGTATCGAGATACTCCATATTGACGAATTCACCGCGCTTGGTCTGGCAGAGCTCCATTACGGTACCCACAAAATCATTAGGTACGATGATCGCTGCTTTGACGTAAGGCTCTTCTACATATTCAATCTTGCCGATCTCCGGATAGTTAGACGGGTTGTCGATCGTGATCATCTCGCCATTAGTCAGCGTGATATGATAGATAACGCTCGGTGCCGTCGTAATCAACGGAATGTTGAATTCACGTTCGATTCGTTCCTGGATAACATCCATATGAAGCAAACCGAGGAATCCGCAACGGAAGCCGAAGCCGAGAGCGCTTGAAGTCTCTGGTTCGAAGCTAAGCGATGCATCGTTCAACTGCAACTTCTCCAATGCCTCACGAAGATCGTTATAATCCGAAGATTCGATCGGATAGAGACCGCAGAACACCATCGGATTGATCTTGCGATAACCTGGCAGTGGCTCCGGAGTAGGATTCTTGGCATCTGTTACTGTATCGCCGACCCGAGTATCTCCGACATGCTTGATCCCGGCGACAATAAATCCAACATCGCCAACATTCAATTCATCGACAATGGTCATACGCGGTTTGAAGGCTCCTACTTCAATAACTTCAAACACTTTGTCGGTAGCCATCATCTTAATCTTGGATCCGGCCTTAATCTGCCCGTCAACGACCCGAACATAGACGATAACACCCTTGTACGGGTCGTAGTGCGAGTCAAAAATCAGCGCCTTCAGCGGCTGATCCGGATCGCCTGTCGGCGCTGGCACCTTCTGTACGACCTGCTCTAGAATTTCCTTGATCCCGATGCCCGCTTTTGCAGAAGCATGAACCGCCTCGCTAGCGTCGAGCCCGATCACTTCTTCAATCTCTTCCTTCACACGTTCCGGGTCCGCACTTGGCAGGTCAATCTTGTTGATGACTGGAAGTATCTCCAGATCATTATCAAGAGCTAAATACACGTTAGCGAGCGTCTGCGCTTCAATTCCCTGCGCCGCATCCACGACAAGCAGAGCTCCCTCACAAGCCGCGAGGCTGCGCGATACTTCATACGTAAAGTCCACATGTCCCGGGGTGTCAATCAGATTAAGGATATATTCCTCACCATCATCGGCCTTATAGGACAGCCGAACTGCTTGCAGCTTAATCGTGATGCCGCGTTCCCGTTCCAGATCCATTTTATCGAGCACCTGCTCCTGCATTTCGCGGGAAGTGAGCGCACCGGTATATTCGAGAATCCGGTCAGCTAATGTCGATTTCCCATGGTCTATATGTGCAATGATACTGAAATTACGAATTTTTTGTTGTCGAAGCTTAATATCTGTCATCCTTACCCCCACCACAAAATCCTTTTGAGTACAATCAATTCATTATATCAGTTGCAAGGACGGACAGCAATTAGGCAATTGTAAAAGCTGCATTTATATAATAACCTACCGATTTCAGCATCATCCGCGGTATCTTCATGAGTATTGACCGCATAGTCGACAATTTCCTGATCCGTTGTATACGCTACAGCAACATAAGTATCAGTTGCATCATCCGAGAAATCGTCCAGCGAAAGGTATGACCGCACTATTAGAAATACCAGCCACACCTTGAGATACAATCGGGTTTTCCTGATGTCTTCATACGGGACCAACCGTATTGTGTGGCCTTTCCTGCCAAGGAATATTGGGCAGATTATCAAAGCCAACTCCAACGAAACTGGGTATCGCTATTTTGGCTAAAAAGATTACTAAATACTTTTAACGAAACTGGGTATCGTTATTCCGACGATTGAGGGGCTTAAAACCAGTTTTTCTCCTAAATAACGATCTGTAGGTTCGTTAGATTTATTTAGCCGCTATTTTTGAGGAAATAACGCTCTGCAGTTTCGTTAGAAAACTGAAAAAACTTTAAACAAGCTTTTTTAGCTACCTGACCGCCACGATCTCGGCGGTTTTTCTATATCCGTGGGATGCTAACAAACATTTGCAGCCGGGTCCGAGAATTACTATTGAAATAAGCAGGGAGTCGTTTTATATTAGGTGTAAGGTATTTATTTTGTTATATATTAATATAACAAATGATAACAAATGCTATTTTACGAGCATTTTTATCTAACAAACAATTCTGCTTTATTTGCCTAAAACGCCCTAGAGATCGAGAATCTTACAAAGGTGGTGTTATGAATGATCAGCTTTGAACAGTGGAGCAAGGAATTGCAGCAAGAACTGCAAGACAACATCCTGAAATTTTGGAGCGAGCATAGCATCGATTATGTTAATGGGGGCTTCTACGGCGCTATTGAACAGCCTATGAAGCTAATCCCTGAAGCTGACAAAGGGCTTGTCTTGAATACGCGTATCCTGTGGACTTTCGCTGCAGCATACCGTACTCTGCAGGTCCCACGTTACCTAGAAATAGCAGATAGAGCCTATCAATATTTGAGTGAATATTTCCTTGACCCGGATTATAGCGGGTTCTTCTGGATGGTCGACTATCAGGGCCGTCCCAGTAACGATAAGAAGCAGATCTACGGGCAAGCCTTTGCCATATACGCCTTGTCCGAATACTATTTGGCAACGAAGCATCAATCCGCTCTGGACTTATCTATCGCCACCTATCATCTCTTGGAGAAGCACAGTTATGACAGCGTATACAAGGGTTATGTCGAAGCTCTGTCCCGTGATTGGAAAGAGACAGATCACCTGAGTCTTAGTCACAAAGATTTGAATGAGAAGAAGTCGATGAATACCCATCTTCACATCCTGGAGGCCTACACCAATCTGTATAGAACATGGCCATCGCCTGAGCTTACTGTGAGCTTGACCGAACTTATACAGGTCACAATGCACCATATTATCGATTCGCATCAAGCGCGTTTCAATCTTTTCTTCGGTGAGAGCTGGAACGTTAAGGGCAATCATATCTCCTACGGCCACGATATCGAGGGGAGCTGGCTGCTTGTTGAGGCAGCGGAAGTACTGGGAGACCACGAACTGTTAAAAGAGGTCCATCAGACCGCTGTCGCCATGGCCGATACCGTGCTAGAGACAGGCGTGGACGATGACGGAGGGATCTGGAACGAGGCGAATCCGAACGGACTGATTGACACGAACAAGGATTGGTGGCCGCAGGCTGAAGCGATGGTTGGATTCTTCAACGCCTATCAATTAAGCGGAGAGCAGAAATTCGAGCAAGCGGCGCTGCGTTCCTGGAATTTCATTCAGAATTACCTTATTGATCGCACCTATGGTGAGTGGTATTGGGGAGTTAGCTCAGATGGATCTCCTCTCCCCCGTGGACCTAAGGTCAGCGCGTGGAAATGCCCCTACCATAATAGCAGGGCATGTCTGGAGATGTTAGAGCGACTGAAGCATCAAGTACTAAATTAACTCTGCACATACATCTCATAAGTTCAAATTGGATTTCATCACATAAGTCTTGGAGGGAATAACTATGAGTCTATTCGAAGATCGGAAACAAGCCATTACAGAACGCTATGAACATCTAATCACCCGCCTTAATGAGAAAATCCCTTACGGAAATGGAGTCTATGATCGCTATAAATATCCAGTATTAACAGCAGAGCATGCTCCACTTATCTGGAAATACGATTTCAATCCGGCCACCAATCCATTCTTCGCCGAGAGACTCGGGATTAACGCAGTTCTTAACCCCGGTGCCATCTATCTGAATGATAAGTATTACCTCGTAGCGCGCGTGGAAGGCTATGACCGCAAATCTTTCTTCGCCGTCGCCGAGAGTGATAACGGAATCGACAACTTCCGATTCTGGGATCACCCGATTGTCATGCCCGAGACCGAAGATCCTGATACGAATGTCTATGATATGCGTCTAGTTCAACATGAGGATGGCTGGATTTATGGCCTGTTCTGTACCGAGCGCAAAGATCCTGACGCCCCTACCGGAGATCTCTCCAGTGCGGTTGCGCAGTGCGGAATCGCCCGCACCAAAGATCTAATCACCTGGGAGCGTCTGGCTGATCTGAAATCCAGATCTCCGCAGCAGAGAAATGTTGTGCTGCATCCAGAGTTCGTCGATGGCAAATACGCCTTCTATACCCGACCACAAGACGGCTTCATAAGTGCAGGATCTGGTGGGGGCATCGGCTGGGGAGTGTCCGAATCAATCGAACACGCCAGCATCGACGAGGAATTGATCATCGATGAGCGCTGCTACCATACGATCAAAGAGGTCAAGAACGGCCAAGGCCCTGCCCCGATCAAGACGGATAAAGGCTGGCTGCACATTGCACACGGCGTTCGCGGCACCGCAGCCGGGCTAAGATATGTTCTCTATGCGTTCCTCACGGATCTGCAGGAGCCTTACAAAATCACTCATCGCCCAGGTGGGCACTTTATCGCCCCGCAAGGTGAGGAACGAGTTGGCGACGTCTCCAATGTCGTATTCTGCAACGGCGTCATCGCCAGAGAGAACGGAGAAGTATACATTTACTACACTTCCTCCGATACCCGGATTCATGTAGCAACAACGACAGTAGATCAATTGCTCGATTACTGCGTGAATACCCCCGAGGATCCGCTTCGCTCTTACGCTTGCGTACAGCAAAGATTACAATTAGTCGACCGGAATCTAGAATACATGAGAGTACACTTATAGTGGTTGTTCAAAAAGTCCGGTTTTTGATAAGAAAACCTGACCGAGGTCAGTTCAAGGATGAGCGACCGCGATTCAGAGGTAGGTTTTCTTACGATATAGAATTTGATCAGCGTAGCTGTATGAACAAGAAGAAGTGCCTGGGAGGCTCTAACCCAGGCACTTTTCTGTAATTGATATGAGGAGCTAACGAGCCTCATGGTCTTTAAACTCCAACTACACTTCAAATAATATTCGATCATCCGCGTCCTACAATTGTTATGTATAAAGTGATTGGTTCTAATGATTAATCCTTCTAATTGAAGTATCATAGAAGCTGACTGAGAAATCTATACGGATTCTCAATAGAATAAAACCACCATTGGTCACTCTATTGAGCAAATCGTCAACAGGAGTGATGAACGGTGGAAACTTGGAAGAAAAACTTATGGGTATTATGGGTCGGTTCTTTTATTGTATCATCCAGCTTCTCCATGGTCATTCCATTCTTGCCGCTCTTCCTGATCGATCTAGGAGTTAGCAAACATATCGAGTTATGGTCGGGTGTACTGTTCAGCAGCGCGTTTCTGGCCGGGGCCATCTCATCCCCATTCTGGGGAGCCGTTGGCGACAAATACGGCCGCAAGCCGATGATTATCCGCGCCGGCTTCGTCCTGTGCGTCATCTATCTACTTACCGCTTTCGTTACGAATGAGTACCAATTGCTTGGCCTACGGATTCTGCAAGGCCTTCTATCGGGATTTATCCCCGGATCGATTGCCCTGGTAGGAACGAACACGCCTGAGAAAAAAGTCGGCTACGCCCTCTCCATGATGTCTACAGCGACCGCAACGGGCAATATTATGGGACCGATGCTCGGCGGCATTCTAGCCAAGATTTTCGATAATCGCATCGCCTTTGGTAGCGCCGGTGTCCTCTGTTTCCTCGCTACGATTCTTATCATTTTCATGGTCAAAGAAGATTCGTTCGTTCCGAGCAAAGACTCCGGATCAATTGTACATACTTTTAAGCTAGCGGCAAATAACCGTCCTCTGGTCATCATTCTAATTCTGACAATGCTCACGCAATTCTCAGTCATGACGATCGAGCCGGTACTGTCCTTATATATCGTCGATCTGGGCCATAACGCCAAGGATGCCTCACTCGTATCAGGAATCGTCTTCTCTCTGGTCGGTATTGCCAGCATTCTCTTTGCACCACGCTGGGGTAAATACGCCGACAAAGTTGGTTTTCACAAAATATTGCTGATTGGCTTATTTGCTGGTGGAATAGGTACACTTATGCAGCTTCCGTTCCATAATATCTACTGGTTCTCTTCGATTCGCTTCCTATATGGCTGCTTCTTCTGCGCTGTATTTCCCGCGCTGAACGGTTTGGTCGTCCGTACAACAAAACCGGACTTCCGCGGGCGCGCCTTCAGTCTGAATCAGACGGCTAACCAAGTGGGCGGGATGCTAGGGCCTCTTGTCGGCGGCGCAATCAGCGGCATCTGGAGCATTCATTCCGTATTCTGGATCACCGGTATCCTGCTGATCGGAACGATGGGGCTCGGCTATTGGTCACAGCGGTTCGGTAAACAAGGGCAGCCTTCATCTCCCAATTAATTGCCGACCGCAGCTCCGGTCGATTCACGAAGAACTAGCTCTGTCGACATCAATATTTTCTCGATGGCCATTTCCGGCTGCTCGATCCGTTCCATCAGCTTCTTTACCGCGCGGCGCCCGATGGCCTCTTTGGGAACATTTACAGTGGTTATCGAGACTTCGCTTCGGGCGGCATCATCAATATTGTCAAAGCCAGTTACCGAGATTTGTTCGGGAACGGATACACCAATGTCCTGTAGAATGGAGACCACTCTCAGTGCAATCGAATCATTGGCACAGACCAGTGCCGTCGGCAGAGTGTTCTCTTTCTGCTTGGTCTGCAGTATAGCAGTCAATTCATCGGCATATTCGCCTGTCTCCACCCCTTGGAGCCAGAGCATCGGATCATCCGCTTGCTGAACCTCCAGACCACTCCGTTCCAACGCGTCGCGAAAGCCTAACCAGCGGTCACGGAAGCTGCGCGAGAAGGATAGATCGCCGAGGAAGCAGAGCTTCTTATGGCCCAAACCAATCAAATGGCTGCAGAGCCTGGAGAGGCTGTCCATATTGTTGGCAAACACCGTATCAGTTGGAATCAGCGCATCTTCATGATCAACCAATACGGTAGGAATGCCGAGACGATGTACCTCCAGTAGGAGCGATGAATCAATCTGTCCCACGCCGACCATCCCGAGAATCCCTCCCGGGTTCAGAACATGAATGATATTGTCTACACGTGATTCGGATATAATGACGACCCCCAGTCCGCGACGTTCCAGTTCCACAGAGATCCCTTCCATAATTCTGCCCCAATAGAGCGACTCCCTCGTCTGAAAACGAATGTTAGGCATCAGCACGATGACAGATTGCTTACCGCTTGCCTCAGAGTAAAACTGAGAGTCTATCTGATTTTTGATATAAGCATTCTTCTGAGCAAAATAACCGAGCTGCGAAGCCGCTTCAATGACCCGGTTCTTCGTGGTCTCGTTTACCCCACCTTTGCCGGATAATGCCTTGGAGACAACAAATTTGGACACGCCCAAATGATCGGCAATCTGCTGCATCGTAATCTTCTTCAACTTTATAATACCCCCGCAATAAATAACAGTTTGTGTTCAATAGTTATAATGTAAGTTCTACCTATAAAAATTAGTATAACAAAGCTGTGTGCGGGGATAAACAGCCGTTATCACGTTTCCGGATTGAACCAAGAGGCGACCCAGTGAATTCCCCGTTTGGAGATTTGCTGCAGCAGGTTAGCTGTTTTGTCTGCAATCTGGTCTACCCCTGGAGCTTCTGCAGGTGGCATTAGCAGCTCCGACGGGGTTTTCGACACCTCTGCTCCTGGACTCGTCTGGTATCCTGGCTGGCCCGGTTGAGGAGTCACCACATAATAACCGTCAGGTACGCCAGTACCGGTATTCCCAGCATAGCCCCCATTCCCGTTATTAGCGCTTCCGTTCACCCATACGGGTTGAGCTCCCGTCCTACTATAATAAAAGCCGTTCTGCCAAAATCCATTGGATGGAGCGTTAGTCTCGGCATATTGCGGATTATAAGTGCTCGATAAACCTCCATCACCCATTTGCATTCCCAGAGTTACCCCAGCTGCAAGTAGTATTAGATAGAACACAGCTCTCCTCATTTTTTTGGCCATTTCGACTAACGCTCCTTCCCGGACTCGATATGTCATTATTTTGATAGAATGAACTTACTTGTTGACGCGAAGTTTATTTTTTAATATCAGTATTGCTCTTATTCGCATTTTTATTGCCACTCGCTACAGTCTTATCAGTGCTCTTCCCAGCCTTAGCCAACGTACCTGCCTTCTCTGTATCCTGACTCTCCCAATAGATATCTGCGATAATCCCAGCCAGTACCTTGACGGTGTTATTAAGCTCTTCCTCGGAATTATCGATGCCGCCGATCTCGATTAATATATTGTTGGGTGACAAGGACTGGTTATATTCCCCGTTGCCCTGAGCCGAGGTCTTGCCCCATATTCCGCGCGATATACCTGGGTAGGTCTTCTCCATCCGATCATGGATTGAGCTGGCGAATTCCTCGTTCTGGCGCCAATTGTCGTTGGAATGACCGATGATGAAATAGACCTGCGCATAGTTCACCCCGTCAATCGTTGCCGTCGTCTTATCATGACGCTTCGAGTCGCGATGGATATCGAAGTAGTACTGCAGCTTGCCGTTCTCCGCCATGGCCTGTTTAACCGTCTCTCTTGAATATTTATATGAATAATTGTAGTTGTAATTACTCACTGTGGCTTGGTAGTTAACAAAAGAATGCAGCGCAGCTACGCCTTTCTTCTCCAGCGCACTGGCCAGCATCTTGCCGACAAGCCCAACGTTCTTATCCTTATCTGAAGAACTCGGATTGTCCACACTTGAACCCAGCAGCGGATTATATGATTCCTGAGGGTGAGAATGATAGATCATCACGATGTTCTTATTGCCCGGTTTGATAGGCGGTTCATTATCCTTGGGGTCCTGACCCCCAGACTTATCTGGCGGCAGCCCGCTGTCTCCCCCCTGCTGCGGATCTGGTGCAGGCTGATCCCCATGTCCGTTCCCTTCCCCATGATCCGGCGCACTGCCATCGGCACCTGAACCGGGTCTATAATCCTCCGGGGCAGAGGCAGTATTATTGCCTGAGCCACTGCGTAGCAGTATCGGGTTGTCTGCTCCGAGTCCGGGTACTTCCCGGGCGATCAGACTCTTCGGGTCAGCCGGATTAACATCGGTCAATAATTGAAATACGAAATTCGTCATTTTCTTACCGTCAAATACGAGCGACTGCTTCTCACTCACCGAATGCGGCAGCTCCATGCCAACCATATCAATAAAAAAACGGCTCGACAGCGAAGCAGCAAGGCCCTTCATCGAAGATACCGGTGAAGTGTTCAAGCTCTTCTCGGCGATCCCCAGGGTGCCCAATAATACAAAAAATACGGCAGCCATCACCGACATTAACAAGAAGGTTCGTCCCATCGCCAGCATATGCATCATGCTTCGTTTTATTTTGCCAACATTCCACGCTCTAAATTTCATGCTTCCTCCGTCCTCCCTAGCCAGTTGTTCTATCAGAATCATTCCTTGTACTCCAAATCTATGAATCTATTCGAATGAATAGAACCTAGAATTCTAATAACAAAGAAGTAGTCCGCTAGATTCGTTGAACTGCGGGCTTAGGAGAAGGAAGGCCCAATACTCCGAAGGGAATGCACCTCTTCGGAATATTGGACCCTGTTGGCGTGAAGCTATTTGCAAATATATATGGCTTTTCACCGCTAGTGCGTATAACTTGCAACATTGTCAGGCGTTACAGCCTCATGTAAAGACAGGTTAAGTCCGCTTGCGATCACATTGGCAATGTCTTCAATGAATTCATCGATTTCCTTGGGCGTAACGATCAGATCATGCCCTAACGGTTCGAGCACCTCTTTGACAAGTCCTAGACGCTCACCTTCACTCAGGTCATGGAGCAGACCCATAATTTGCTTCGTCTCCGCCCCCTGACCATCACTGCTCTCATCATTGAAATGTGTCTTCATCAGATCAAACACACTGTTCACGATCGTAGAAGCGTAACATACGGTTGGAACTCCGATGGCTATGCAAGGGATGCCGAGAATTTCTTTGGTTAACCCTCGGCGTTTGTTGCCAATACCAGAGCCTGGGTGTATCCCAATATCCGCGATCTGAATCGTCGTATTCACTCTTTCCAGCGAACGCGAGGCCAGCGCGTCAATAGCAATGATCAGATCCGGCTTCGTCCGGTCTACGATCCCCTGTACCACCTCGCTTGACTCAATACCAGTAATTCCAAGTACGCCAGGGGCAATGGCGCTAACCTCTCTGTAGCCGGGAGCAACCTGATCCCGAGCCAGCTCAAAGAAATGACGGGTAACGAGCACATTCTCCACAACAAGCGGTCCAAGCGCATCCGGCGTCACATTCCAGTTGCCAAGTCCTACGATCAGCACTTTCGCCCCTGTATTGATGCCTATTTTATTAAGAAATGCATTAAACTCCTGCGCAAAAGCTGCCGACACTTTCTCCTGCAAATCGGTATCCTGACTCCGTAGGCCCGGCACCTCTAAAGTAATATAATGACCCATCATCCGGCCAAGCTGACGTGAAGCGTTCTCGTCAGTAACATCCAGCCGGGTAATCTTGATCCCATCATGCTCATCCACCTGCTCCTGTACGCCGGGCAGCGGGCCTCCATGCAACGTCTCGGCCATTTCCTTGGATTCAACCGCTAAATCTGTTCTTACTGCATAATCACGCAAATCCAGATTCATCTGATTCAGACCTCCTTTTCCTCTCTTGCCTATACCTGTTATTGTGCAGGAAAGGAAATCCGATTATGCAAGCAAAGTTCATTAAGTTCACTTTTGTTCATTCACTTTTGATGAATTCATTGCAATTTGACGGGGCGCGTGATAAAATATTTTAAGTTGTGAATCATCTGGCTTGATATATGCTTTACAGGAGGTGAATGCAATGCCAAACATTAAATCCGCAATCAAACGTGTTAAAACTAACGACAAACGTCGCCAACTTAACGCTTCGCAAAAATCTGCACTGCGTACTGTAGTAAAATCTGCCGACACTGCGTTGGCTAACAATGATGTGGAAGTAGCGAAAGCCGCTTTCGCCGCTGCTACTCAGAAATTGGACAAAGCCGTTACTAAAGGTCTGATCCATAAGAATGCAGCAGCTCGCAAGAAATCCCGCTTGGCTAAAAAATTGAACGCCCTTACGACTCAAGCGTAATTGGCGACGTTTTTATAAACTGAAGCCTGAAGAGACCTGAACGAATTCGTTCAGGTCTTTTTGGATGCATTTATATGATGAGAAAAAAAGAGGATCGCCACTCCTCTATGCCCCGAGCTTCAGCAGGAATATTTCCAGTCCAAGCACTTTATCAACACGCCCGCTCTTCATGCGGTAATCCAGCTCAGCCAGTTCTGACAATATGCCCCGCAATGCCGTAGCTTCGAATTTACGCGCCTGTTCACCAGCAATCTTCACCGCATACGGATGCAGACTGAGCTGAGAAGCGATCTGCTGCTGGGAATAACTCTGCCTAGCTAAATCCTTAACCTGCAGCATAATGCGAAACTGACGGGCGATTAGGGCAGCGATTTTAATAGGCTCTTCACGCTGCTTAAGAAGCTCATAGAAAATATCGAGCGCCTTATCCAATTTCAAATTAGCGATATTCTCTACCATAACAAATACATTCTGCTCTGTGCTCCTCGCCACCAGTTGCTCCACTGTGGACGGCTCAATTTTGCCTCCCGGCCCAGTATATAGACATAGCTTGTCTACCTCGACCGACAGGGCCGACAACTGTACCCCTGCTGAAGCGATAAGCGCCTCCGCCGCATCCGTTCCGATCCGGCAGCCTCGGCCCTCCACCTCACGAACCACCCACTGCACAAGCTCGGCTCCACTAAGCGGCAGGAAGGACAGAACGATTCCCTCGCTTTTCATCGTCTTAACGATCTTCTTCCTCTCATCCAGCTTCTCGCTGTTAGCCATAAAGACAATGACACTATATTCAGCAGGATTGGCACAATAGGTCAACAACGTCTCCAGCTTATGCTCAATTTTGCTATTGTCCCTGCCAGTTGTAAATACGGCCGAATCTTTGGCAATGATCAACTTGCGCTCAGCCAGGAATGGCGGCGTCTCTGCTTCCTCAATGACTACCTCCACAGGGGTCTCCGCCAGATCAAAATGAGCAAGCGCAAAGTCTCGTTGTTCCGGATTCACAATTTGCTCCTGCAATAAGGTGATGAATTGCTTCATCTGATATTTCTCTGTACCGTAACACAAATATAAAGGGGAGACCTTCCCCTGTTTGATCTCTTTGATTGCTGCTTTCACATCCACCATTTTTCCCTCCTTGTCTATTTAAGAGGTATTTGAAAAGTCTGTCTTTTAAACACTCATTGTATTATCATATCTCGAAAACCGCTGTTCGTCCAAACCACATTTTCTAGATGGAGCGGATGGGAGATTCCCATTAGATGCAACAAAGGGACCCCGCTATATTAGCATAAGGTCCCTTTGTCCCAGAACATCTATATAAACGCGGGCTGAAAAGCTCTAGAAACTTTTCCGCCGGCGGTCATACGACGATCAGGGGTCCGTCTTCTCTCTCTAATCTATATAACCTATTCCATATCTCATAAAAAGGTGACTTATTTATTTGTATTTTTTTGAGATTGGTCATTATTCCCGGTTGAGCCCGCTGCATCGCTTCCAGCATCCGCCTGCAACGTATAAGTCGAAGTCACGCCATCTTTCTCGATCTCATACTGATACGATTTGCTGTCCTCGGACCAGGAGCCTCGCACCCATACACCATCAATGGGCTTATCTGTAATCAAAGTGCGGCCGTTCATACTGTCTAAATTGTTCTGATACAAATAGAGATGGCCATCATTAACCTCGACCTTAAAGCCTCCGTCCGGCGAAGTCCATAGATCCGCAGCTACTATACCCATGATGTTCTGACCAATTGTAAATTGATTGCTCTCAATAGAACCCCCGGCATCCTCTGTTCCATCCGTAGTTCGGTCATGATTGTCGATACTGCGGTTGTCCTTAGCAACTTTATCGCTTGCAGTTCCCGAGTCTGTTGTATTTCCCGAAGCGGTTGATTTAGGCGTAGCTTTCTCCTGCTCGTTGCTCTGTCCACTCGAAGCCTTATCACTGGCAGGCACATCCACCTTATTAGGGGCCTTTGGATCCGCTGAACCCTGCTTGCTTACGGAATCCCGACTATCGTTACTGTCCCCGACAGGAGAATCCCCCATCCGCGCAGCATTAGGATTCTCATCTCCTGCATGACCACCTTGCTGCTCTGTCGATCTCAAGACGCTGTCGCCAGCATTCCCGGCCGGGTCACTGTCCTCTGGTGATAAATAGCTCTTTACACCACCGTCATCAGCAGCAGGGCTATCTGCACGATCTGATTGGGCAGCATGATCAGCCTTATCACTACTGGACATTGATTGTACTGACATTTCAGCATCTGACACCGTATGCGGCTGGTAATTGTATATGAATATGCCAAGGACTATCGCGGCAGTTACACCAAGTGTCCCTGCGCGAAAAGCCCGACTCCGCCATGGACTCTGCCTGCGACTGCGGCTTGTCGCCGCTTCTGCAGACTTGGCAACCAGCGGCTCCATCCCGGGTAACACCTCTGAAGCACTGCCTCCCTCCCGGCGTGCCCTGTCGATCTCATCAAGCTGAGGAAGAATCGAATCAACCAGACTAATCTTCGGCATTACCTTTGGAAGCTGTTCTAACTTGGAATTCAGTCTTTTTAATATATCAAATTCTTCGGCACAATCTCGGCAATTGCCAATATGCTCGAATAATTGGGCGCTTTCTTCATCGTTCAAATCATGGTCTAAATAACGATGCATCCATTCCACCGCCTCCGAACATTTCATCCTGACACACCACCTTTCTGATAATCTTGGAGTAAATGCTGAAGCTGTTGTCTCGCCCTAAATAAATAGGATTTCACAGTATTCAGTGGTAAATTCAAACAGTCAGCAATTTCATTGTACGAGAAGTCCTGCAAATATCTCAGAACAACAACAGAACGGTGATGTTCCGGAAGCTGATCGATTGCTTCGCGAATGTCCTCTGCTATGTAGCCGGACATCACTTCCCTCTCGACACTCTCTTTCCCTTGAAAAACAAGCTCATGCTCTTCAATAGAAACCGTAGGTTTGTTCCTTCGGAACTTATCAATACATATATTGGTTACTATGCGCTGAACCCATGTCTTGAATTGCGCCTTCTCCTCATAGGACTCTATCTTCGTATAGATCCTGATTAGCGCCTCCTGGGCTGCATCCAGCGCGTCCTGTTCGTTATTCAAAATATAATAGGCCGTCCGGTACACATGTGTTTCTATCTCACGCAATAGGGTGATTAGAGCGTCGCGATCGCCCTGCTGAGCGGCTCTGATGAGTCCCTGCTCTACCACTAAGGCTCCCCCTTCCTTGCAACATTACAGACGATATCGGCCAGCGATATGTTGCAATATTGTTATTCTATTTTTTAGACAAATAATGTTGGCTTTAAGAAGATATCTTTTTTCATATAAGTTCTCAATCTCACCTAAGAATACCAAAAAAAAGAGAACACGTCATCCAGCGGACACAGTGCGAAAATAAAAAGAAGAGGTCGCTAGTGACCTCGAGCAAAATCCAATCCTACTATGAGACGCAGGAACAGGTGAATAGTTTCTAAGGACACCGCCTATTCCGACGATTTATTTTTGTACCTTGACTGTATTAATCCTTGATGTACGGTAACCTGAACCTCCCCCTGCAAATCTGTCCGAAAAATCATGCTGCCGGACTGAGCCAGCCGCTCCACTACGCCGGCATTTGGATGCCCATAAGTATTGCCCACCCCCGCCGAAATCACCGATGCGGTTGGCCGATAACGCCTGATCCATAAGGCGGAGGTTGATGTCTTGCTACCGTGATGCGCTACCTTCAACATGTCTACCGGACGCAGATTATTGACTTCTCCTTCTGTAGATTCTTGATGCTCCAGGGCCATCATCTTGCGCTCCGTCCCTTCATCCGTATCCCCTGTGAACAGGAAGCTTGCTCCGTCCATTTCCAGTCGAAATACGACTGACTCGGCATTTTGTTCTTTAATATACGGTATGGCTGAATCCGGTTGATCCCCTTCATATCCATGCAGGAGTGGGGCCATAAATTCAAGTCTCGTTGCGGAGTCCGGACTGAGGGTCATGCCTCGAGAGACCGCATAAATAGAGATTCTCTTATCCACTGCTGTCTGCATTAGCTTAGCCAAAGTCGCCGATTCGGAGAAACTGCCGTTGAACAACAGAGCGCCGATCGGGAATTGCTCAACGACTGCTTGCAGGCCCCCGATATGATCCTGATCGCCATGCGTGGCAATGACGATGTCCAGGCGATGGATTCCTCGCTTCTTAAGCAATGGAACAACTGTCTTCGCTCCAACTTCGAACGGTTCCCGCCGATCGCGCCACCTCTCCCCCGGCTTGCGAAAAGACACGGTGCCGCCCCCATCCACCAGTATATTAATCCCTGATGGCGTCGTGATCAGTGTACAGTCGCCTTGTCCAACATCAATGAATTGAACATGACCCATGCCATGGGAGTTGAGCGGGCGGTAACCGTAGATCAGCATAGCAATAAGACTGATCGCCAGCGAGAGCATCGTCGCGTAACGCTTGAAGCTGACTCCCGCAAAGCTGTAGTAGCTCTTGGCTGTAGGGCGGACCGGACGATCCGGCAACGGAACAGTATCATCCGTGACAGACTGAACGGAGCGCTGAGTCGCCACCCTCTTGCTCAGCAGCAGCAAACCGTAAATGACCAAGTAGTAGCTGGCGATCCATAGGAGGCTCGGCGATTTCCAATAAGTCATGAAGCCGCTATGACTAGTAAGCCATTCCGTAGCCTTAAAAGTAACTTTGTTCACGAGAATGACCGGATAGGCGATCCAAGTACCTAGCCTGAGCCAAATCCAGCTGGACAGCAATGCCGCCGTGCCAAGAGGCAAAGCGACAAGCCCGATAACCGGGACGATTAGTAGATTCGCTGCCAGAGAGAGTAGTGAGAGTTGATTGAAATAATAGATCGTCAAGGGAAAAGAGACGATCTCCGCAGCCACCGTAATCGCCACGGTGCTACGAATTTTGGGCGGCAGCCAGCCCAGCAGCGGAAGTATCTGCGGCACGAAAATAATCAACCCGGCTGTAACGGCAAACGACAGCTGAAAGCTGACATTTAGCAAATAGTTCGGCTCCCATAACAGCATGAGCAGCGCTGCTGCTGACAGTACATTCAGCCCATCCTTCAGCCTACGCTGCCGCAGCAAATATAATCCGAGTATCGTCATGATACCGGAACGGATGACTGAAGGAGAAAAGCCTGTCAGCAGTACATAAATCGGCACGAAGCAGAGCACGATCAAGATCGAGGTCTCGCGGGTGACTCTGCAGAGACGAAGCAAGCCAAAGAGCAAACCGACGTTAATCGCTACGTGACTGCCTGAGATCGCCAGAATATGCGTCAGACCAAGCTGGGTGAACTGAGTATATTTATCCGGTTCCAGCTCGTCGGCGAGCCCAATTAGAAGTCCTTTCATATATCCCGCCTGCCACTCCGGGAATAATTGCTCAACCCGGCTTCCAATACGCTGTCTCAACTTATCTACCTCGCCCAGTAGAGCCGCCCTACTGAAACCGCTGGATGTTGCCTCCACCGCGGAGGCGCCTGCGGCTTTGAAAATCCAATGGATACGCTGTGTCCGTAAATACTTACCGTAGTCGAATCCACCGAAGTTGCGCGCTGCGCTTGGCTGCTCCAAACTGCCCTGCAGCGTGATCTCCTGCCCACGGGTCCAAGCTGCCGCAACAGCCTGCTCTTCCTGCTTAGACAGCTTGATCTGTACGGCAACCCGCTCACCAGCGGTGTCGATCCCATGTATACCCGGAGCTGTGCTTTCACCTGGAGCTTGCGAAGGCTCTACACGCTGCAGAGCTGCTGTAAATGCGGCCCGATCACCATCGACTTCCACCGCGGAGACGATCATTCCAATTGCTCTAACCATAACGGTATCCGAAGTTATATCTTCTGCAGCAAGGCCGGTGCTAATCTTGCTTACATTTCTCCCATCGTTGATTTGCCAATATATAGCCCCAAGCGAAAAAGCAAGCCATAACAAAACCATCTGTCTTGGCCGATATCTTAGTACGATCCCTAGTAGGGGGATTAGCAGGGTCAGCCCGCCCCAAGTAAGCCATAATGAGGTTCCATGCCATAGGACAGCACTCCCGCTCCCGGCAATCCAGCAGCAGACGACCATTGCCAATGGTCTGCTTTTCACAATTTTTACCCTCCCAATTTCTAATTGTCATTAGAAGCCAACCACCATTACTTCTGTATACGACAAAGAACCCCACCTGCCTAAGCAGATGAGGTTCTTCCTTCATCTTGTTATATATTGATCTTTGATGCCGATCTATTAGTTCTCTACTGCAGATATCGTCTCTTGCGGCGGCTGGTAAGTGTCCAGTCTACGGAACCGGATGCCTACCTGCTCCAGCATTGCCCTGACTTTGTCGGTATCCTTCGGATACGGGCGGTGAAAGACGATCTCTGTAATCCCGCTGTTCGCGAGCATGTTCGCACAGGTCCAGCACGGTTCATCTGTTACGTATACGCTCGAGCCTTCACGATCAATTCGGTCGGTGAACAACAGCAGATTCTGCTCCGCATGGATCGTGCGGATACAACGCTGTTTTTTGACCATAGTCTCTTTGCCGTCCTGAATGACCAATTCGTATTCCTCGGAGATCATGCAGCCTGCTTCCGAACAATCCGGAACACCGGATGGCGCTCCGTTATATGCTGTTCCGAGCAGCTTCTTGCCTTGCACGAGCACAGCCCCAACATGGCGACGATCGCAGCGGGAACGCGTCGATACCATATAGGCGATATCCATGAAATACGTATCCCAATCTTTACGCTGATCATGATTCATTGTTCGCTAATCTCCTATCTCAGCCCTACAAAGGGCCTCATTTTTTCAAGCATTTTTGCGCCGATTCCTTTGACCTTCGTCAAATCATCTACCGATTGGAAGGGGCCATTCTCATTGCGAAAATGAATGATCGCCTGCGCCTTCTTCTCACCGATTCCAGGAATCTCCTGAAGCTCTGTCACTCCGGCCGTATTGATATTAATCAAGCCACTCTGGCCTTGGGCTTCTGCGGGTAGTGTACCTTCGCTCTTAGCCTCTGCATCCGATGTACCCGTGCCCATAGCATTTGGTTCAGCGTTTCCCCCGTTATTGTTCTGCGCTGCCGTATCCGCATCAAGCAAAACCTGCTCTACCTGTCCTTGAGCCTGTGTCTCTGTGGTTAGTGGCGCCGTTGCAGTCAGAGCCGACCTATCTGAGGAGGCATCATTCATAAGAGCCGCCTGATCCTGCAGAGTTAGCGCCACCTCACGGTTCACGGGGGTCCACCCTTCGATCCCTGAGGCATGGCTGCCTCCTAGCACAAGAAGCATTAATACAGCCCCCGCAAGCGCGGAGCAAATCGAGGTAATGACATACCCTTTATTCATCATATAACACTCCAATCTCAAAAGAATCTGTGCCGTTTAGGTCATGAAGATCCAATCAAGATGCATACATATATAAAAACACTGCATATTTGCACGAAAGGAGGAAACGGGATGAAAGTGGCTTTCATCGGAACAGGGTCTATGGGCAGCCTGCTGATCGACGCATTTCTACGCTCCGGTGCACTACATCAAAGCTTCATCTGCATCAGCAATCGTTCCCCGCATAAGGCGGAGCGGATTGCAGGACGCCATCCCGGAATACGCATCGTAGACAGCAATGTCGAAGCCGCGCGTGAGAGCCAGATTATATTCCTATGTGTGAAGCCGCTGGATTTCCCGGGCGTCCTATCGGAGATTAAGGATGTGCTGACGGATAGACAAATTATCGTATCCATTACGAGCCCTGTTCAAATTGAAATGCTGGAGCAGGCCGTTCCATCGCGTATAGCAAAAATCATTCCCAGCATTACACATTCGGTGCAAAGCGGTGCCTCGCTCTGCATATATGGTTCGCGCATCCAGCCGGAGGACCGTCTCTTGCTGGAGCAACTCATGTCATCGATCAGCACGCCATTAATCATTAAGGAGGAACAAACCCGGATCGCCTCTGATATCTCAAGCTGCGGCCCAGCCTTTATCGCGTTCATCCTGCAGCGTTGGGCCGAGACTGCGACCGAGATGACGGGAATCGACAGAGCCGATGCCTTGTATCTGGGGTCGCAAATGCTGCTCGGTACCGGTAAGTTGCTTACGGAAGGCGGACTGTCCCCGGAAGAGCTCCAGCGGCGCGTCTCCGTGCCGGGCGGAATCACCGCCAAAGGCATTGATATTCTAGATTTAGGGCTACAGGACGTGTTCTCCAGACTTATCGACGCTACGCATCAGAAATATAATGAAGATCTCGATAAATTAGACAAATTGTTCAGTGAAATCCAAAACGAACGGTGACTCTAATATTTACTACATACTACCTCTAAACGTGTAAAAAAAGAGGGAAGACCGCCGGGTTCGGCCGGCCTTCCCAGTCCTTGTCTGTCTGCAATATTAAATTAACCAACTACGATATTGACAAGCTTGCCCGGAACCGCAATGACTTTACGGACTGTCTTGCCTTCAATAGCCTGCTTCACGTTAGGCAGGTTCATGCTGTGTTCTTGCATAGCTGCTTGGTCAAGATCCTTGGAGATCTTCGTACGTTCCACGATCTTCCCGTTCACCTGTACAACAATCTCTACTTCAGCATCCACAGTCCAAGCTTCATCATAAGTTGGCCATGATACATAGCTGATGCCTCCAGTATTTCCAAGACGCTCCCACAATTCTTCTGCGATATGCGGTGCGAGCGGAGACAGCATTTGTACAAAGTTCTCAGCTGCTTCTTTCGGTACACTGTCCACTTTATAAGCTTCGTTGACGAAGATCATCAACTGGCTGATCGCTGTATTGAAGCGCAGAGCCTCAAGATCTTCCGTTACCTTCTTCACTGTCTTATGCCATGTACGTTTGAATTCGTCGCTGCCTTCGCCGCCGATCTTTGCGTTCAGGCTTCCATCCTCAGTAACGAACAGACGCCAAATCCGGGACAAGAATCGGTGAGCTCCTTCAACCCCGTTCTCGCTCCATGGCTTGGTCGCTTCAAGCGGCCCCATGAACATTTCATACATACGGAGCGTATCGGCACCATAATTGTTCACGATATCGTCCGGGTTAATAACATTGCCGCGGGATTTACTCATTTTCTCATTATTTGTGCCCAGAATCATTCCTTGGTTAACGAGCTTGTGGAACGGCTCCTTCGTGGATACCACGCCAAGATCATACAGCACTTTATGCCAGAAACGTGCATAGAGCAGATGCAATACCGCATGCTCCGCGCCACCGATATACAGGTCGACTGGAAGCCATTCCTGTTGCTTCTCTGGGGAGCACAGTTCCTTATCATTATGCGGATCGATATAGCGCAGGTAGTACCAGCAGCTTCCCGCCCATTGCGGCATCGTGTTTGTCTCGCGGCGAGCTTGAAGTCCTGTCTCAGGATCTACCGTATTCACCCATTCTGTAACGTTCGCCAGCGGGGATTCCCCTGTACCGGACGGCTTGATATGCTCAACTTCCGGAAGGACAAGCGGCAGCTGATCCTCAGGAACCGGCTTCATCGTTCCGTCTTCAAGATGAAGGATCGGAATCGGCTCGCCCCAATAACGCTGACGGCTGAACAACCAGTCGCGTAGACGGTAAGTGATTTTCCTTTGGCCTTTGCCATTTTCTTCAAGCCAGGAAATCATCTTCTTAATTCCTGCTTCTTTATCCATACCATCCAGGAACTCGGAATTGACATGCGGGCCGTCTCCAGTATAGGCTTCCTTGGACAGGTCGCCACCGGACAGCACTTCGATGATAGGAAGATCGAATTGCTTCGCAAATTCATAGTCGCGTTCGTCATGTCCTGGAACAGCCATGATCGCCCCGGTACCATAACCGGCAAGTACATAATCGGCAATCCAGATCGGCAGCTTCGCACCGTTAACTGGATTGATCGCATACGCGCCTGTAAACACGCCTGTCTTCTCTTTAGCCAAGTCTGTACGCTCCAGATCACTCTTATGAGCAGCTTGTTCCTGATAACTCTCTACGGCTTCACGTTGTGCGTCAGTCGTGATCTTGGCCACCAGTTCATGTTCAGGAGCAAGCACGGCGTAGGTAGAACCGAACAATGTATCCGGACGAGTCGTAAATACGACCAGCTTATCCTTGTGTCCATCGATATCAAACACGACTTCCGCACCTTCAGATTTGCCGATCCAATTGCGCTGCATATCCTTAATACTCTCGGACCAGTCAAGCTCCTCGAGATCTTCCAATAATCGCTCCGCGTACTCGGTAATCTTCAGTACCCATTGGCGCATCGGCTTACGGATTACCGGATGGCCGCCTCGCTCACTCTTGCCGTCGATAACTTCTTCATTGGCAAGTACAGTACCGAGTGCCGGACACCAGTTCACTGGAATTTCCGCCACATAAGCGAGTCCTTTCTTGTAGAGCTGGATGAAAATCCATTGTGTCCATTTATAGTAGTCCGGATCCGTTGTGCTAATCTCACGGTCCCAATCATAGGAGAAACCGAGCGATTTGATCTGGCGCCGGAAGTTGTCCACATTCTTGATCGTAATGTCGCGAGGATGCTCACCTGTGTCCAGCGCATGCTGCTCTGCTGGCAGTCCGAAAGCGTCCCAGCCCATTGGATGAAGCACATTATAGCCGCGCATCCGCTTGTAGCGAGATACGATATCCGTCGCCGTGTAGCCTTCAGGATGGCCTACATGAAGCCCCGCGCCCGAAGGATAGGGGAACATATCCAATGCATAAAATTTTGGTTTTCCCGCGTCTTCGCGAGTCTTGAAAGTATGATTCTCTTCCCAGAATGCTTGCCATTTCGGCTCAATGGTCTGGGCTTGATACACGTCATGAGGTACGTTCTTGTCCGCCATGATTCTCGAATCCTCCTCTAAAACATCTCCTGAAATGTAAAAAAACCTCTCCATCCATAGCGTTATCGCTAGGGACGAGAGGAAATTTCCCGTGGTACCACCCTAGTTAGCGTTGGACATGCTTTGTCCTTCACTCCCTTATGTACCCAATAACGCGGGTAAGACGATGATGTTACAGGGGATATGCCCTTTTGCATCATGACTCCGAGGCGAGTTCATTTGTTGCTCCAACCGACTTTCACCAGCCGCCGGCTCTCTGAATGGCGCAGTAACCAAACTAATAATCCTCATCAAAGTCGCAAATATCCAATGAATCACCCTATATTATATAGAAAGATTCTTTTTTACGCAACATACCTGGCTATATTTCAAGATCAAGGTGATGATGTGATATTCATATATTGTTCAAGATCATGTCTTTTTTAATGAGTGTTCAAAAGGTCCGGTTTTCAGCACCGAGAAGGTTGGAGGAAGCTAGGGGCTGAGGAGCGGAGCGTACGTTTTGGGTACGTGAGCACCGGAAAGCCCGGCTGAATTCAAGCTTCGATGTCGAATTAACCTCCTGATTCACATCGTGATCAAAAGCTGACTTTTAGAACAACCGCTTTACACGTTTTTTGAACAGGAGTATAATTTCAGGTGTTCCCACTAGTTCATCGAAGTTGATAGTCGGGACGCTTCATCTTACCGAGACGTGGCTCAGCTTGGTAGAGCGCTTGCTTCGGGAGCAAGAGGTCGCAGGTTCAAATCCTGTCGTCTCGATTTTACGCTATAGAATATAAGACAACTACCTAACGGATTGATTTTCCGAAAAGGGAGTTGTCTTTTTTTAGCGTTTTTTGATGTCGCTAGTTTTGATAGCATTTCTCATATTCATCTTTCATTAACCAACTTTTACAGGCAAGACCATTTTCGTGATAAATCTCTTTATCAATTTCTAATTCGATACTTCTATTTGATTTTGGATACTTAGGTTCGTCATTCAGAATATACAGGGTGTTTTCATTCACCCATTCCATAGAAATGTTACTTTTTGCATCACTATAATAAACAGTTTTAACTTTATTTCCTTCATTATTGTATGTGATTTCAACCCATACATTAACTCCTCCAGCAGCACCTCCATATAGTTCATAAAAAGCATTAGCTGTATATTTTTCTGTTGGTGATGTTATAGGTCCAGGTCCTTTTTGAGTATATTCTCTATCAATAGTATCAAAAGTGAAAAAATAGTTCTTATATAGAAATAGTCCAAGAAGCAGAATTACACTTGTCAAAGTAGCCAGTAGTAGTTTTTTAGGAAACTGTTTCTTTTTGATAAAGAAGATTATGAAATGGATAACAAAAACGAGAAATAACAGTATAGTAAATAATAACAATAAGAAACCGAGTATATTAATTAAAATATGTATTACCTCCTGTTTCCCTTAATTAACCTGTCTATTTCAATAAGCAAGAACATTATTCACAATCTATAAATATTCTATCATAATTTTTCCAAATACCGAGAAGACACGATTATCTCTGTTCTTCGAACACCGTATTTCTAAATTGACCACCATTTAAATAATGGATACTATTGAAATATTAGAGATTGGATGGTAGGGGTGTCTAATATGATCCGTACAACCACGATTAGTGCAATACTGAATGATTTTATGAATCAAGAAGGATTAAATTTACGACAATTTGCTGAGAAAGTCGGTATAAATATCGGCTCTCTTAGCAACATTCTCAATGAAAATAGAACTTTGAATATTGGACAGTTAGACCGTATCACAGAAGTTATGGGATTACCTAAAGGTTGCTTCTATAATCAGTACTACGTTGAAGTCATAGCTGGGGCTCCTCCTAACTGGCGCAAGATCAAGCCCTTCTTATACGGTTGTGCAGAGGTTGGCAACTTAGACCTTCTTCTTAAAACAGTTCAGCAATTACTAGATAGCTTGATCTATTCACCACACCTATTTGAAGTAGCAGAAGATCTCAATAAGAATGAAAAAAAAGAAGCAGCCATTATATTGTATGAAAATGTAGCGCTAAGTGAAAGAAATCAACATTCTGAACGCCTGGCTCTATGTCAGTATCGTTTGTTTATGTGTGAACTTGAAAACAACCAAGAAAAGAATTACCAAGGGGCCCTTCAGTTTGAATTATTTGTAGATCGTCTAGGCGAGTATGATCAGCTTGAAGCATTGAAGGATCTCGCGAATACATATCGTGGATTAAGTCGATGGAATAAGCTGGAGGAAATTGCTGAGAGACTTAAGCAAAAAGCTCAATTTCTGTATCAAAAAAGTCCAAAATATGCTAGTGGTTATAAATCATATCGTCCACTCTTTACTTACATAGCTTATGCCAACTTACTTCTAGGAGATGTTCATGAGAACAAAAGAGATTATGAAAAAACTCTGCAGTATATACAATTGTATAACGACTTGGATTGGGTAAAAGAACAAGATGAGGAAGCTGAACAATGGAAAGAAAAATTTCGAGAATGGGCCAAAATGAATATAATGGTAACGAAATTAGCCGCAGGTGATCCAAACGTACTTACAGACTACGTGACTTATATGGAATCAAATCAGGATGAAGTATTGTTGTCCCTATTAAACATTGTCGAATTCGCTAATCGCTACCACTTTAACATCGATGATATTCTCCAGCGCTTTGATATTCCCTCCTTGATTATAAAACATAAATCTCCTAACAATGTTTATACTCGACAGATTATTGAGGGCCATCTGGCTCGCTTCAATAATGAATTAGCCTGTTATTATCTAAATAAGGGTGGATATAAAGATGGATTAAACTACTTATTAAATAACCTGGACAAGTCAATATTTATTAGTGAGAAACATGGTTTATTTAGACTTCTCAGTCAATATCATCTCTCTTACAATCACCAACATCCAGGCATTAAAATAATCTCAACCAACGCGAAGGAGACCAGTTCGTAAAACTGGTCTTTGTTTGTTGGCAAGCAGTTTCCTAGCTACGCTATATATCTTATTACTCAGCTAGCTGCAAAAGTATCCCCGACACTACGTTATCTGCAAAAGAGCGCTCTGGGCGAGACTTCATCATTACGGTCAATCCAATCATAGAGACTATCAATGTCTGTGCGAGAGCCTTTGCGTTAAGCCGGGGGTTAAGTTCACCCGATTGAATTCCCCGTTCTATAGCCTCCTGAAAAATGACCGTCAGGTACATCTGATGCTCCCTCGTAAGAATTTCAAATTTCTCGTCATGGGGCGCAAGCTCCACCATTGTATTAAGACAAAAACAACCTCGGTTCATATCCTCAGCATATGCCTGTTCAACTAATCCTTCAAAAAAAACGCGAAACGCCTCTCTGATGGATGAGTTATTATGAAACTGCGCTCTAATATTAGAGGCATGAATTTGTGTGTATTTGCGCAGCGCAGCTTCAAACAGTTCCTTCTTATCGCCAAATGCCGCATATAGGCTAGGGCGCTGAATTCCCATCCTTAATGTCAAATCACTTAAAGAGGTAGCTTCAAACCCCTTCTCCCAAAAAATCTGCATCGCTGCATCCAAAACTTGTTCCTCATCAAACTCACGAAGCCTGGCCAATCCTATTACCCCCAGACATTTTGTATCGATCAGTATAAATTAATTTTATTTATCATCAGGCTTAATGTCAAATATATCTTGACAGTACTCCATGCTTAAATATAGACTCATTTTGTACCGATCGGTATTGAAATTCTACTGCGAGGTGTGAATATGCAAAACATTGGCCCGGATTCGCCTGTTATCCATAATGAACTCGATAGCCTAGCTGTAACACAAAATGCTGCTGCTAAATCTGCTCCTCCCTTAATGACTCGTCGTATAGCCATACTATTCGCCATCGCTTGCGGGCTAGCCGTATCAAATGTCTATTACGCTCAGCCGCTGCTCGACTCTCTGGCATATGAGTTTGGAATCTCTCATTCTTCTCTTGGCATCGTGATCACTGTGACTCAAATTTGTTATGCACTCGGACTTTTCCTGCTCGTTCCGCTCGGCGACTTATTAAATCAGCGCCGACTGATCGTCATCATGATGCTCTTATCTGTTGCCGCTCTTGTCATCATTGGAACCGCTCCTGCGGTACCGATTCTTTTCTTTGGCTTAGCTATTATGGGACTGCTTGCAGTTGTAACCCAGGTGCTAGTGTCATTTGCTTCAACCCTAGCCTACCCGTCCGAACGAGGAAGTGTGGTTGGCTTTGTAACCAGCGGAGTAGTTATTGGAATTCTATTAGCGAGAACCATTGCAGGTGTACTGACTGATCTTGCTGGCTGGCGTTCGGTCTATCTTACCTCTGCAGCCTTAATGCTCATTATAGTTGGTGCTATAGAAGTCGGCTGACCGCAGCCTACATGATTTTCTATTCCATCGGAAGCGCCGCCGGATCGATTGCTTCAACCAAGCTCTATGCCTATGCAGGCTGGAATGCCGTCTGCTTGTTTGGCGCTGTCGTCAGCTCACTAGCCCTTATCTTCTGGGCAATAACGCACCGTTTAGCATAAAGAGAACATTAAAAAAGCAAGGCCTTGGGGTGCCCCCAAGGCCTTAAATTTATTGAAAAATGATATGAAACAAGAATGCTTTCTTATTGTCAGTTGAAGAGAGTAGGTAGAACTCAATTGAATTTTCTTTATCTTCCCTGACATAGAATGTTGATTTATTCAACAAACCTTACCAATGAAGCAAAAATGGTTTTTGTCGATTGGTAGTTAGTACCATAAAGTTAAATAATCGTATAGGTTCTATCAATCTGATGTTTGTATTAAATTTTCCAGAGAATGATAAGTACCTTCTGTTATAAATACCCCGGTTATTCTTTCGTTAATAAATCGAATTATATCAAGAGGGTCATGATCATTATTAGAGTCTCTATAAATGACTTTAATGTTCGCAATACCCTTCTTAATTAATTCTGTTCCTTGTTCTTTTTCCCCCTTATTTAAATAAAACTTTCCTAAATCAGCGTAGTTAGTTACATGTTTTGAATATTCTTGTATCGACTGTTCCAATAAAGATTCAAATTTATATATATCTTTATTTTTATAATGCCAAGCAAGAATGTAAGACAACATGGAGGACATTTCGTAGTCCATTGAGTTTTTTAGCCCTAAAGCCATTTTTATTAGAGTTTCATTTAAGCCGCCCAAGTACCATTCAATAAAAAACAACCTCACAATGAAAAACAAATGGTTGTCCCTGTGATAAGTCAAGGCAGTTGTTAGATAATCGGTCGCTCGTTCATAATCTTCAATCGGGGAAAGCGTTTCAAGAATTACCAGCCTAGACCAACCATCAATGTCATGTGGATTTACCTTTATATAGTCTAGCATTAATCTTTCTGCTTCAAAAAAATCTCTTTTAACAATTAGCTTTGATATAGTCTCTTTAAATATTTTATCTTCCATTTCATCCTCCACTCTACTTGACAAGGTTTCCTATTACTCGGTCAGCAATTCCCATAAAAGCATTGACATTAATCACAGTTCCATTCTCATTGACATAAAATCTGATCGTTACATTATATCCGTTTATTTTAGTATGCATTTGGTTTGAGCCTTTTTTTAACTTAGAAGGGTTTACTGAAGCAATCTTATTAGTTATGCTGCTAAATATTGATTGCCTGTCTTTGCCTAATTTCATTATTCCGTTCTTAATATGATCTGCTGAGAATACATGGCTCTCATATCTCTTGAATAAATCTTTTTGAAATCCAATTTTTGTAAATTTTTTGGTAGCTTTTATAATATCCTTACTTGAATCTATTACCTTTTCAGTCTTTTTAACTAATTTGTATGCTTTAACTACTGGTATATACTGAACAATAACTATTCCTTTTTCAAGATTACTTGCTTCATTGTCCAGCATAGTTCTAACATCATCAAGATAAAGCATATCAAGATTTTCTTGACTTGCTTTTATTTGTGCATCAAGATTTGTTTTACAATTTTTAATATCTACGGCGCAAGTCAACGAAGGCGTTGGACCCATAGGCATAATATACTGACCCGAAGGATCCGTGTAGATCAAAGGATTATTGTGCACATACGAATACCGATTCAAACTCAAGGGATTATCAATACTTCCTTGATAGGTATCTTTCGACACAAATCTTCCCGCATTAGGATCATACCAACGAGCCCTCAGATATTGTAAATCGGTCACGTTATCCCAATACTCTCCTGAATATCGGAAGATGTTTGGAACTGTCTCTTCTACGGTTTCAGGATTACCCCATATGTCGTAGGAATAAGTATTGAGTTGGTTGCCTTGGCTGTCGGTCAGGCCAACGATATCCCCATGACCATTGAATTGATAGTATTGCACTTCGCTTGTAGTCTGATCCACCCGGGACCAAAGCTGACCGCTGAGATCATAAATATAAGTATAGATCAGTTTTGGCTTTCCACTGCTGACATCCGCTTCGGCGATGAGCTTGGCTTCTTCATCATAATAATAACGGGATTTTTTCTTTCCTTCTATCCGCTCGTATAACAGGCCGTCGCCGTTGTAGATATAACTGATTTGCGTTCCGTCTTCGGTTGTAACCTTCGTTAATCGATTCAAACTGTCAAAAGTGTAATCCGCATTCGATAATCCGCGAAGCTGACGACCCTCTATATCCATTAGATTACCGCGATCGTCATACTTGTATTTCTTGTTAGTGTTTATTCCACTTTCGGTATGGATTCGATTTAACGGATCATACGTAAAAGTATTCCCGGCACCGTTTTGCGTCCGACCGATAATATTCTTATTAAAATCGTATTCATACGTAAACTCGTAGCCTTTAGCCACACTCAACTCGGAAACTCCGAAGGTCACCTCATTTGCTGTCTCCAAGATATCTCCTGTGGTCATGGAATCGGAACCCTTCGACGTATCGATTTCAGAAACATCGTTTACCTCAGGCGCTACCGTGCTTTTAGCCGTCAACCCAGGGTTTATCGTCATTCCCGTCAAGTCATATCCCTCATAGCTAAATGACATGCTTGGTCCGTTGCCTGATGTTCCCCTTTCCAGTAGTCCGTTGGCTTTATAGTCAAATGCGATCCTGTCAATCGCACCCGATGCACTAGATTTAGCCGATAGTGTCGATTGATTTGATTCCGCAGCATGATGAAGTACATCCAGTGCACTGACCCGATTCATTTCATTTACTGTATAACTGGCGCCTGTCGTTTTTCCAGAGACATCCGTCAGCGTATAGCCCGTCCGCATTTGCTTATTATACGTATAATCAATTCGCATTCCATCTGGATAATGAATCGCAGCTAAAGAGCTATCTGAAGGATTATAATCATAGGTTGTACTTCCAGTAGTATCCGTCATACCGATCCGGCGGCCCATGGCATCGTAAGTGTACTGGATTTGCTGATCTGGAGCCTGAATCTTCGTCAGCAAGTTATCCTTGTTGTACTGATATTCTGTAAACTGACTTGCGTGATCCAGCGATTTAGTAAGATTTCCTTTAGCATCGTAATAGAATATTTCGGTCATACGCTCTTCATTAACTTGGCGTATTAAATTACCCGCTTCATTATATTCTCTCTCTATATAACTGTTGTCCGGATACTGGATAACGCTCAAATCTCCAGCCAGGGTGTACTTATATGAAGTGGAACGTTGCTCAGGATCAGTTACAGAAATAACACGTCCCAACGCATCATATTGATAGAGAGTTTGCTGTCCTTTTCCATCAGTTACGGCCAGCGCATTTCCGGATAAATCATAAGTGGCTTGCTCAAGAGCTACAAAAGCCCCATCTCTCCATTCTTCAACTGCTAATATGTTTCCAAGTAAGTCCAATTTTTGCTGGTACTTCACCCCAACAGGGTCTGTATTAGTTACAGTTCTTCTAACCATATCATAAGATGTCTCATCCTGAGAGCCATCGGCGTAAATGGTCTTCGTTAAACGACCAAATCCATCATAAACATAACTTGTTTTATTCTGCTCCGCATCAATCTCCTGCTCTAAATTTCCTTCCCCATCATACTTATATTTGAATAAAGCATCACTTACACTTTCTTCAACTAATAATCCTAATGGGTCGTATTTCTCAACCGTCACGATACCTTCGGGTCCTGTCACAGTTACTCTATTCAGTACATCATCGTACTGTATCGTGGTGGTCGACTGATCGCTATACTGTGTTTTTGTCATACGTCCCAGTGCATCATACGTATACGAAGTAATGTCTCCAACCTCATCTTCGGAGGTCAGTAACTCACCCGCTTTTGTATAGTCGAACTTCTCCCTCGACAGAGATGAACCTCCTGTGATTGAGTGAACTGTCAGCGATTTTTCCGTCAGCAGATGCTTCCCGTAAGGCGATTGATACGAGTAATTTACGATGTTGTTCCGTTTATCATCCTTAGTCTTCGATATAATGACATTGCCAAAGTCATCATATTCCAGATCTGTTTGGGCTAGCAATTTGCCGCTCCCACTGTTCTCTCTTACCGCAAATTGAGATACATCTCCTTGAGGATTATATTGAATCCGCTCAACTCTTTTTTGCTCTCCGCTGATCTTTGATTGAATTTGGCTTGGCAGCGACCAAAAATAGGAGTCTGTTGAAGTTGTGTATTCATAAACATTTTCTTGTCCCGTGCTCCAACTTTCTTTTAAAATCTGTCCTTGTTCGTTATATTGATAATTTACCGTTAATTGCTGAGACTCGGCTCCCCCTTGTAAATAACTTTCAATGGCCTGAGTAGGGACATTCCAGCCGGTTGAATTATCATAGGCAAATTGCATTCTAAATTCTGTCGTCGATTCTTTGCTTCTTTGCTCATTCAGGAAGTAAACATCCGGTTGAGTGTTAGCATAAAATTTCTTAATGAATTTAAATTCTTCCTCTGATCGTGAAGACTTCACCGTTGTCGTCGAAGATACAGTCTTTCCAAACTGGTCCAAGTCTTCTCCTGCATATGTGATAGATTTCCGTAGTAGCTCATTGTCACCCGACGTAGTTGAATACACATCTCTGCGCATGCTGGTCTTATATGCAAAGTCAGTAGCTATAGGGCCGATTTGTTTGCGAACTGAAGTATAGTCAAACTCCGTAATTCCTGAGCTAGGATGAACGATGCGCAGCAACAATGCCGAATGTTTCACGGGTTGCTGTTCCTCTTGGTCCATAAGCGATTCCAAAAAATTAAAACGAGATTCTGTGTAATAGTACAAATATTTGGTACTACGGCTAAGTGCATCTTGCACCTCGCTTAAGACGGGTTGACCATCAACTGTTGATTTAATGAAATAATCCATTCTTCTATTTGTACCCGGTTGAGTTACTGTTACCCGGTCTCCAGAATAAGAGAAGGAAAGTTCATTTCCATCGCTATTGGCTATTCGGTTAAGCACTTTCCCATCTCCATGAGAAGTATAATAAAATTCAACTCTGTTTTCATAGTTATCGGTTGTCAGGAGAAGATGGCCTGATGAACTAAAGAAGTAATCATTCCCGTTCAATACAGAAACTTTCGTCTCGCTTGTTAATCCTCCAACTGTCTTCGAAGCGTCCTTCGCCAGAAGAAGATTGTTCCAAGGATAGCCTTCCAGCTTCAACGTATCAGATATCTTATACCGTCCTATGCCGGGAAAATCCAGGATTTGACCAACTTCTTGTACTTCGATGAAGGGGAGAGCCCATCTCCATCCACGACCTATTCCTGAATCGCGTTCCTCTCTACGAATACGAGTCTGGTTTACATAGGCACCGTTTTCCAAGCCAATTCCGATTTCTTCACTTGCTCTTGAAGTGTCATATATACGGGTAAGAGAGAACGGTATTGTCCCCGGAAGCGAAAGATCTGTATAGTAGAGCTTCATATCCCCCGTAGCAGTAGAAAGTGTATCTTTACCAAAGCTGATTTCGTGTAAGGAAGACTCATCTTGTAGTGAGAGATGCTCTACTGCTGCTTGATCATAGTCAGATGACAAATCTGTAGTTTGAAAAAGAGCGATTTCCTCTTTAGCAGTCCCATGGAGTTCCATGGACTTCCTGTCTATTTCCCGATCCACATCAAACTGTGAAATAACTTTCTCATAATCTTCCTTTCCGCTTTGCAATCCCATATAGATTTGATAAAGAGTATAACCTTTGGATAGCTGTTCATCTATCCAATCTGTACTAACTCCAAATTGTTGCATGACCTCGGAGATGGTTAGTATTTTTTGTATATCTACTTGATTAGGTTGCGGTATTTTGTTACTAGTCGTGTCCCCTGCACCGTAGGCTACAGTTTCCAATAATCCCGTAGTGATCAGAGTCAAACATAATATTAAGCTAACAACTCTTTTAAACATTTATATCACCTCGATTGTTCTTATGAACCAGCTAACACTCTCAAATTAAAACGGAAATACTTTTTTCACTCTTCTCTTCAAATTGCCGTTAGGATCATATTCATAGATCAAAGCGTCTCCCGAAGGAAAAGTCATCTGAAGCAGCTTTCCATCCTTGGTATACTGGTACTTCGTTTCGGGTGCAAACGACATAATCGATACGGTTAACTGCAGCATCAATGGAAGACCGTGCTCTTCAGAAAGCTTTAAATAAACTATTTGCCCAACAGCTAGATCAGTTTCCAGTACAGTATAATCAAGGCCAAACTCCTGATTGTTCTGTTTGCTAGATCCTATCGGTTCCAACAAATCCGGGCGGTCATACAAAGTCAATATCGGCTGCTGAATGAACGAATTCATCTCCATGGTGACAAATCGATAATGTCCGGTTTCAGGAGCAACGAAGCGGTAATAACCGTTCTCTCCCGCCATTTTGTTTACATACAGTCGCTGACGATGTAGTAGTTCCTCGAATTCATATTCCTCTATTTCAACAAACTCAAACACTCGATATGGTGCCGCGAGAATGACTGGATTCTCCGAGGTTGTCTTTACTTGTATTTTTCCACCAGCAGGGATGCCATAGGAAGTTATTGAATGTTCCCCTTGTCTAATCACCGCTCCATTTGAATCGTAAATGGTGTAATCGAAATATCGCTTGCTAGCTGTACTTGCGTTTGTTGTAAGTTTGGCTTCAAAAAAGCTCTTATTCTTAAAACCGATGCTTTGACTGGATTCCAGCGTTTTCTTCAATAAGGCCGGCTCTATACTCGGTGTCGCTTGAAAGACCTGCCCATAAGTAAAGGTAACAGGGGTGTCTGTAACTACAGTAACCACGACTTGGCTTCCCTCAGGAACAGACAAGTTCCCTTCCTGATCAAAATCCGCCTTCTCCGGCTTGCCGTCAAAACCGTACATGGCGAAGTCGAACATAGATAACAAATTCTTTGCGGCGTTACTTGTTAGCTTTTGTTGTGTGGTTGATATATTAGTGAACGAATAACTTTCATTTTTGCTTAAAGTAACCTGTTTAACTTCAGGATTTTCACCCGGTGTGCCTATAAACGAGGTATATACTCCTCCGAAGGTTACACTAGCTGTTAGCGGCATTACAGTAACAGAATAACCCGCCGAAACTTGCACTGAAGTATAGCGGCTTGACCCTTCACTTGAAATCGTTCCATCTGGGCGTCGGATAACATAGGCAAATTCGTTTGTTTTAGGAGATGCGTTGCTGTATACATACTCCGTATCACCGCTTATATTTTTATAAGTATAAGAATCTCCTAGAGAAACGGTAGCTCTGAGCATTGCAGGATACTCTGCGGATGATACAAAAATCGCATCTGTATAGGAAATAGTTATTGGGCTTGCAGATTGCCCTGTTATAATCGCATATCCTCCTGCCGGAATCGCTATATTTCCCGTCTCATCAAACTTGGCACTGTGTACTTTTTCAGCATTGCTATAGACGGCTGTGTCATATTTACCACCCGCCTGATTTGCATCACTGGTTATCGTAACAAGCCGAGAGCCCGTATTGTAAAACGTGTAGGACTCTCCCAAATGTACAGTTTTTTTGGAAATCGCTTCGCCCTGCTTATCCTTCCAGGAAAACAACCGATAATTTGCACCAAATGTAACCGGAGCCGACACTGCAGTAACTACGATAGAGTTACCTCCAGATACCTGAGGATCTGTATATGTATTTGCGCGCTTTGCTTGCTGTGTTCCATCAGGGAAATACTCAACCCAGTCAAAACGATTCTTAGAAGTTGCGTTACTGCGCAGAATACGGGTAGAAGAAGTAATGTTCTGAAATTCATAACTTTTGCCTTCTGTAAGCGTTACCCGGAAATGCGAAGGTTCATCACTTGGCTCGGCAGAAAAATCGTCCGTATAGTCAAAAGTAACAGCATTCGTACCCTGAACAGTTATAACTGCAATACCACCCGCAGGTAATTGAGGAGTGCTAATAGCATTAAATCCTTGGGAAGCGTAACCTCCATCGGCTTTATAAACGGTATAATCGTAAAAACCATCTACTGCCCGGGCATTATTATTTACAGGATTTAATAATGTTCCGTTATTTGTAAATAGATAGGACTCCCCTGGGTAAACAGTGACTCGACTAATAGCATTATCTTCACGATATCCTCCTATGAAAGAACGATAAGGTGCCCCTACACGAACAGGATTTTCTGTAACTAACGTAAGCACAACGTATCTTCCTACGGCTACCAATGGTAGTGTAGAAGTATTAGTTCCCCGCGAGGTTTCCGTCCCATCAGAGTTATAAACTACATAATCGAATTTGTCTTTAGTAGTTCCGGCGTGCTCAACCCGGTCCGATTTCGTTCCAACATTCGTAAACTTATAGCTTTTACCGGGATAGAGCATAACGCTATCATAAGCAGGTTCCTCTGTTTCATATCCAAAAAAATCTTCATAAGGCAAGGCCACTGTAACTGGAATGTCAGAAACTCCTGTTAGTATAATTTCATCTCCAACACTTATTGATGGCTTCACTGTAGATTCGAAGCTAGATCTTTCAAGCGAGCCATCGCTCTTATAAATCGCATAATCATACCGTTTCCCATTACTAGCAGTGGCATCACTCATAATACTCCTTGCCGCGTAAGATTGGTTCGCAAACAGGTAACTCTCATTTCGATAAAGCTTCTTTTTTAATAAAGCTGGGTTAGACGTATAAGAATAAGTGATCCCTGAATTAAAACTCACTGATAAGGGATAATCGTAGTCTACGGTGATAATTGTCTTTCCACCTTTAGAGTAAACACTAGCACTTCCTGTATGCTCTAAATCGTCAGAAGAAACTTTACCATCGGAATTATAAGAGACATAATCATAGCGGATATTATTCGTCGATTTAGCATCTGTTGATACAGAAAGTAGAGTATTCGTATCATTGGTAAATTGAACACTTTCTCCAGGATAGATTATCAATTCTGTTTTTTCTGCAAATAGTTCAATTTGGTATACGCTTTCTGTTACCGTTGGATCTTCCGTTTCTTTCTCAAAAAGTCCTGAGTTCTCTTGAAATGAATCTCCCTGTACTTCAATCCTGAGTGGATCAAGATCGTTTTTAATTAGTGAGTACTGATGGATAGCTGCTGTGGAATTTGGGTTCTCTTTGGCTAATGTAGAACTCACACTTCCTAGAAATAAAACAATAGATAAGATAGAGAGAAATAACCTCCTTGTTTTCATCGAATAACCTCCATTTCCAAATTTATAGATACATAGATTCTATCGTCCACACTTAATTATTCCTAAATAGGAAAAATGTACCTATACAATAAAAGGCCATCCTCTATTGATTTAGAAGATGACCTTTATGAAGGGACTTTCAGCTTACGCGCTTCTACCCAGTAACATTATACTATTTTCAACTACTTTACTTTCTTCCTAAAACATACTTTTAAACTTAAATATTCAATACCCCTAGCCCTAGTTTTATCAACCCAAAACTCTCATAAAAAAACACACCTCAACCCATTAGACAAAAATTGCCTAACTCGGTATGATGAACTAAAGCCAATAAATACAAAATTTTACGCATGGATCATGGAGATATATATGAAATCGGTCTATCAAAATTGGAATATGGATGCCGAGCTTCCGCTTGAAATCTATCGTATTAGCAATCTATCCTTTTATCCACATTTCCATAATGAGCTGGAATTCGTCTACGTGGAGCGGGGCGATATTATCGTCGGGGTAAATGAAGAGAAACGACGGCTGCAGGCCGGGGATATGGTCATTTGCTGCAGTAATGATATTCACTATTACGAGAGCAAGGATCTGGAGTCTGAAACTTTCATGCTGATCTTCAAGCCGGAGTTGATTGGCGCGGCCAAAACCTGGCCTGTTGATTTTCGCTTCGAGTCGCCGTATATCGATTCCACCCAGCCAGAATTCTCGCGAATTGGCGATCTACTGCGTCAAATGTTCCAAGAGAATGAGGACGCCCGAACGGGCTACCCTATGTACATCAAGAGCTATTTACTGGAATTGTTCGGAACCTTGTGCAGGTATCTGCCTACCGTTCCCTTTGACCGAAGCTCGAGCCAGAGGTTTGAGAGTAAACGAGCCAAAATACATCGGATTATTTCTTTTATCGAAGCAAATTATGCGATGGACTTATCCGTCGAGATGATGTCGGAGCGGTTCGAGATGAATCCATCCCACTTCTGCCGTTCCTTTAAAAAAGCGATCGGTATGAATTTCAAAACTTATCTCAATACGATCCGTGTGCTCATGGCAGAGCACCAGCTCGTGAACACGGATTCTAGCATCACGGACATCGCTTTGGAATGCGGCTTTGGCAGCATCCGTACCTTTAATCGAGTGTATAAGGAGTTGAAGGGCTGCTCTCCCTCGGACACGCGCAGCAGTTTTCAATAGAATAGTGTATGTTGGATAAGGAGGTAAATCTTCATGTCTGTCATGGATAAGCTCAGCTACACGAGACGGTCTCGTATTAAAAAGTCCATTCGCAAATGGATCATTTCCATTCTCGTATTTTGGGGAATATTTAAAATGCTGCTCTACCTGTTAACCGATGTTATTTTTCAATTTATATCCCTCCCGAGGCCTCATGACTTTTATATCCAATTGGCTGCCTCCGGGTTCATTATTCTGTTGTCTCTCATCTTCACCAGTCTGATCGTCAATGATCGCAACAGTTACGAAGAGCAATAAGCCGAACGTAAACAGGGCCGTCCCAATCATCCTTCGGATGAATTTGGGCAGCCCTGATTTTTGTTGAAGCTGATAATTATAGACCTTGCCTCATCGCCTGCAACAGCGATTTTAACTCAATTTAACAGTGCTATCGTATACGATATCCGCGCCTGAAGCTCCCAACAGCTCGGGCTCGCCGATACCAACCGCGAACATCCCTGCCGCCTTGATCGCTTCAATACCGGCTTGGGCATCCTCGATCCCGATACAGTATCGCGGATCGGCACCTGCCAGTTCTGCTCCCTTCAGGAAGATGTCGGGGGCGGGCTTGCCGGGAATGCCGTCAGGGTCTACAATCGCATAGAAGTGATCCGCCAATCCAAGCGACTCCAATATTTGCGGAGCATTCTTGCTTGCAGACGTCAATACGGCAGGAATCTAATGCTCTTCCAACTGACCGAGCAATTCAACAATCCCCGGGTAGACTCGCTCTGGAGCAAGCCCTGCAAGCAGTGACACATAATGCTTGTTCTTATCTGCAGCCAGCTGCCGACGCTGCTCCACCGAATACTGGCCATCCTTACACCCATGAACCAATATCCGTTCCAGAGACTCCATTCGGCTAATTCCTTTGAGCTGTTCGTTAAAGGCACGGTCGATTCTATTCCGATCTGCTCCGCCATTTGCTTCCATGCCAAATAGTGATACTCTTCGGTATCGGTGATCACGCCATCCAGATCAAATAATACGGCTTGCAGCTTCATGTTCCCAGATTCTTTACACTATAAACCGTAGCTTCACCTTTGATATCATCATAGTCGCCAAGCATTTTCTTATTATCGTTGTTGTTTACATCCGATGAGGTAAATGTAAGATTTTTAGTTTTGCTGATGTACTGAACCCCATGAAATTCTGAACGACTAATATACATTTTATTTAAATTGAAAGCGGTTGATAATATTTTATCTACTTGAAGTAAATTTATCAACGAATTATTCAGAATCGCCACTCCCGCATTCGTGTTCAAGCTCGTCAACTAGCGCAACTATTACGAAGTCCATAAGAACAAATGCAAACAGGGCTGCCCTTGATCCCCGTCAGTTATTTTACGAAAACGCATTTTTTGACTAGGTTTCTGCATAAACTGGCGAGTGTGAAACAGGCCTTTTTTCTATAATGTTCATAAGCAATACCAACTTATTGATTCATGGAGGGATGATATGAACCAGCTTCGTGTCGGGATGATCGGCTACAAATTTATGGGCAAGGCCCATAGTAATGCTTATCGTGCTCTGCCTATGTTCTTTCCACAGGCTCTCAAGCCGGAGATGGCCGTGCTATGCGGCAGAAATGAACAAGCGGTCGCAGAAGCGGCTTCCAGATTAGGATGGTCGGAGATTGCAACCGACTGGAGACAGCTTGTCGCCCGGGATGACATCGATTTAATTGATATTAACGCGCCAAGCAATGCTCATAAAGAGATTGCCCTGGCCGCTGCGAAGGCTGGCAAGCATATTTTCTGCGAGAAACCGTTAGCGCTTTCATTAGTAGACTCCAGGGAGATGCTTCAAGCAGCGGAAGAGGCTGGCGTCGCCCATATGATTGGCTTCAATTACCGCTTCTCCCCTGCGGTCCAACTCGCCAAGAAGCTGGTAGAGAGCGGCAGGCTGGGCAAAATTTATCATTTCCGCGCCTGGTTCCTGCAGGATTGGGTTATGGATCCTGAGTTCCCGCTTGTATGGAGGCTGCAGAAAGAAATTGCCGGCTCCGGTTCACTTGGGGATCTGGGCGCCCATTTAATCGATTTGTCTCATTATCTCATCGGTGATATCGATGAAGTCATCGGCATGAGCGAGACATTTATTAAGGAACGTCCGCTTGCTGAAGAAATGACCGGGCTTAGTGCTACAGGCAGCGCCGATCCGAACGCGCCTAGAGGTCCGGTTACTGTTGATGATGCTACCCTCTTCATGGCCAAATTTGCTGACGGTGCTATAGGCAGCTTCGAGGCAACGCGGTTTGCCGCGGGCCATCGCTCTACAAATTCATTTGAGATCAACGGCAGTCTGGGCAGTGTCAAATTCGATTTTGAGCGAATGAATGAGCTGGAGGTTTATTTCAACTCGGATGATGAGGATGTGCAGGGATTCCGGCGTGTTCTCGCCACCGATCCAGCCCATGCTTACGCAGAAGCCTGGTGGCCTCCGGGCCATACGATTGGCTTCGAGCATACATTCATTCATGAAGTATTGGAGCTTACACATGCGATACGCGAAGGCAGACAGCCTGTGCCCAATTTCCTAGACGGAGTGAAATGCCAAGCTGTACTCGAAGCCGTCGAACGTTCGATTGAACAGCGTCGCTGGGTTGAAATCGCTGAAATGTAAGATAGACAGCAAAATATGTTTACTATAAGTGCGTGTTTAAAAAGTCAGACTTTCAGCACCGAGAAGGTTGGATGAAGCTAGGGGCTGAGGAGCGGAGCGTACGTAGTGAATACGTGAGCACCGGAAGGCCCGGCTGAATTCAAGATTCGATGCCGATTAAGCTACCCGTGCTACTTCGTGATCAAAGGGGGACTTTTTAAACTACCTCTATAAGGAGATAGATAATATGAAAAAGGCATTGATCGTTTGGGGCGGCTGGGACGGACATGAACCAGAGCAGGTAGCGACCATCTTCAAAAACGCTCTTCTGGAGCATCAATTCGAGGTTGAGGTTGCCGACACGCTTGATGCATATGCAGATGCCGAGAAATTGCTCGGGCTTGATCTGATCGTTCCCGTATGGACGATGGGCGAGATTTCTCAGGAACTCGTTAACAATGTATCGGCAGCGGTCCAGGCCGGAACTGGATTAGCTGGATGCCATGGCGGCATGTGCGACTCCTTCCGCAACAATGTAGATTGGCAATTTATGACCGGTGGGCAATGGGTGGCTCATCCGGGCAATGATGGTGTGGAGTACAAGGTAGAGATCAAATCCTCCTCCAGCCCACTCGTCGAAGGCGTGTCTGATTTCATGGTAAGTACAGAGCAATATTATTTGCATGTTGATCCCGCCGTTGAAGTATTGGCTACGACTCGTTTCCCTGTCATTGACGGTCCGCATCGCCTGAATAAAGCGGTGGATATGCCTGTCGTGTGGACGAAGCGTTGGGGACTGGGAAGAGTATATTATAACTCTCTTGGCCACCATGCCGACATCGTCGACCTTCCTCCAGTGAAGGAGTTAATGACCCGTGGAATGCTCTGGGCGGCCGAGGGCAAGCAGCTGACGCTGAACGATGGAGCGGCCTTGAGCGGCAAAGCATACACAGGCATGGGTGACAATCAGTACAACAACGCATAAGAGGGGAAATGAACATGAACAGCGTAAAGGTTGGCATTATTGGATGCGGCAAAATTAGCGACATATATATGGAGAATTGCGCCAAGTTCGGAGTTATTGAGCTGAGCGCCTGCGCTGACCTTGACGTGGAACGGGCCAAGACGCAAGCTGCTAAATACAACATTCCTCGCGCATGCTCTACCGAGGAACTGCTTAGCGACCCGGATATTTCGATTATTATTAATTTGACCATTCCGGCTGCTCATACGGAGATATGCTTAAGGGCGCTTGAAGCCGGCAAACATGTGTATGTAGAGAAGCCATTGGCGGTTACACGTGAAGAAGGGCAGCGTATTCTACAAGCTGCGAAGCAGAGAGGACTACTCGTTGGCAGTGCACCGGAGACCTTCCTTGGAGCGGGTATTCAGACGGCGCTGAAGCTGATCGAAGACGGGGCCATTGGTCGTCCGATGTCAGCGACAGCCTTCATGATGAGCCGGGGACATGAACACTGGCATCCCGATCCGGAATTCTACTATGCCCATGGCGGAGGACCGATGTTTGATATGGGGCCTTATTATTTGACAGCGCTGATTCAATTGCTTGGTCCTATCTCCAGGATCGCTGGAATTACCGGAATGGCTCTGCAGGAGCGGACAATCTCGAGTGAGAAGAAGAACGGCAAGAAAATCCCTGTGGAAATACCTACTCATGTTGCCGGAACGCTTGAATTCAACAGCGGAGCGATTGCATCGCTGATCATGAGCTTCGATATTTTTGGCGGCAGTAGTCTGCCTCCGATAGAGATTCATGGGACGGACGGAACGATGCTCGTTCCCGATCCGAATACCTTCGGCGGTCCGGTCAAGTACCGTAGGCTTGGAGAAACCGAATGGAATGAGGTCCCGCTGTTGGCCGGGTATAGCGAGAATACTCGCGGGATAGGCGTCGCTGATATGGCCTATGCCCTGCAATCCGGTCGCCCGCACCGTGCCAATGGAGAGATGGCTTACCATGTGCTCGAAGCGATGTGGGGCTTCCACGATTCCTCGGACTCCGGGCAATATTATCAAATGCAGAGTACCTGTGCCCGCCCGGCACCGTTACCGCTAGAGCTTCAGCCTTATACTCTGGATTAACGGAATATACACATATACACATTATCCGAAAAAAAGAGCGAGATTCCCGGCCTGAATGGCCCGGGCTCGCTCTTTCTTATGGGTCTAATTACTTCATTAGATGCCTTTCGCCTGGCGGTAAGCATCCACGTAAGCTGCAGCCTTCTTGCGGATCAACGAGAAGTCCTTGTTCTTCACTGCTTCGTTCGTCAGATCGGAGCCGATTCCTACGGCAACGGCACCGGCTTTGATCCACTCGCCCAGGTTATCCAGCGATACTCCACCGGTTGGCATAATGTTTGCCTGTGGCAATGGACCCTTGATGGCTTTGATTACGGATGGCTCGTACAGGTTGCCTGGGAACAGCTTCACGATGTCTGCTCCAAGTTCGAGCGCCTCGTTAATTTCCTTAATAGTCATTGTTCCCGGCATTACTGGAACACGATATCTGTTGCACAAAGTAACCGTCTCAGGGCTAAGGAATGGTGACACTACGAATTCTGCACCGCTAAGAATTGCGGCACGAGCTGTCTCTGCATCCAGGACCGTCCCTACACCAATAATCGCATAAGTGGCCTTATCCGTTGAATTAGATTTATATTTGCGGGACAATTCCTCAATCGCTTTCAACGCAAATGGAACTGTCATCGTAATCTCAATGACTTTAATTCCGCCGGCGATCGCTTCCTCGGCCATAGCGACAACTTCCTCTGCCGTCTCAGCGCGAAGCACTGCAACGACACCTTCTTGCGCAATCTTCTGGATCAGCTGGATTTTCTTCATAATGGTTTCTCCTCACCCTCATGTATGTTCTGGATTTTGATAGTTGCCTAAAGGACAAAACATATCTCTCTCAAAAAACAGACTTTCCGATAATGAATTTTCCTTCTCGGCCGTTTCTTTTGAACCTAAATGGGTTCATTTCCGTTCATAAATCCACAATACTCCATTTTGAGCCGTATATCCACAGTTTATTTCTGGCTTGTAAGACTACTGAGCGTTAATTGCTCAATAACAGCAGCTTATTAACACTAACAACTAAGTCTCATTATTGAAAGGAATCCAGCCTTCAGGGCCCTATCTCATTTCATTGGCAATACCTAACCCTTACCACATTGAAAAACGGGAGTATACGTAATATAATCATTAATAATTAACATATATATTAATCATATGAGGAGGCTCGCCATGAAACTGGATCTTACCGAACGGTCATTGCCTGTCTACGAAGCGCTGTCCAGCTCTGTTCGTCTGAAGATCATGACTCTACTGGCCGAGAAGCCGCTGAATATCAAAGAGCTTGCAGAAGCTCTGAATTTAAGCAGCGCGATAATGACGATGCATGTTCGCAAGCTGGAGAACGCTAACCTCATCAGCAGTCATATGGCCCCTGGACGAAGCGGTCTGCAGAAAATATGCACCTTGTCCGCTGACGGCATCGAGATTATTTTCCCCAATAAAGTGCAGAACGAACGAAAAAGCTACCGCACGGAAATTCCGGTAGGCCATTATTCTGACTTCCAAATTGAGCCGACCTGCGGTCTAGCTACGACCGAGCATATGATCGGCGGCTTCGATGACCCCCGTTTCTTCTGGGATCACGAGCGGATGAATGCCGGCATCCTCTGGTTCGGGAAAGGTTATGTAGAATATAAAATCCCTAACTTCCTGTTGGCAAGCCAGAACCCGGAGGAGCTGGTCATCTCGATGGAAATCGCTTCAGAAGCCCCTGAGACGAACAATGACTGGCCTTCAGATATTACCTTCACCTTGAACGGAGTCAAGCTCGGCACCTGGACAAGCCCCGGCGATTTCGGCGATCAGCGCGGAAAATATACACCAAAATGGTGGGCGAATCATATCAACCAATATGGCCTGCTCAAGCAGCTACGCGTTACGGGAGAAGGCACTTTTATAGATAGCCTGAAAATTTCAGAGATCACGCTAAATGACGTGAATATCCGCGGGAAGCAGTGGACCTTCAGGCTTTCTGTAGAAGAAGATGCCCGTCATATTGGCGGCCTTACGCTGTTTGGCAAAGGCTTCGGCAATTATAACGAGCATCTTATATCAGAACTTTATTATACTTGAACGCATGCACCTGGCTGCGCAGAGAGAATGGAGTTCTTAGGTTAGGTATCGTTCACCACAGCGCCCCGCCCGGCATCGGACAGCTCTTCCGCTTCAGCTTGGCGGCAACGGGAATGATGCAACCGCAGACCGTACAGTTAATCCCATCCTGCAGCTTAACGCAACTATTGCAAATTCGCAGCCGCTCATCATATACCTCATCTTCCACACATTGATCAGAGGTGAACATCGGAGAGGCCAACATGCGCTGGATGCTCTCCTCTGTCACTTGATACTCCTCCCGGCAGCCTTTGCATCCGTTATTTCGCGTGTCCATCCTATACCTTCGCCACTTGCTGCTTGATCTCCAGCACCGTGACTGACATCGGCGGCAATTGTACTTTCAGCTTGCTGCCCTCTAGTACAAAGGCATTAAAAGGCTGTGGAACAACCTGGTCCGGATGTTCAAACGTATTGTGGGCGTCGATCTCGGCAGCGGCTAATATCGTACCAGATACGCTGAGTCCCTCGCTCCTCTCATCTATGCCACGCAGGTCGATAGTCAGGTCACTGTCATCCGCATGGTTCAGATTACACAGACTTATATGGATAGCACCTTCCTGATCCACGGAGGCCGAAGCCGATACAGCGGGGATATCCCGGCCATTATGACGATAAGCTTCACTCTCGAAAGTGAATTCGACTCTCTCAGCGTCCTGATGCACTTTGAACATATCAAATACATGGTAGGTTGGCGTCAAGAGCATTCGCTCCCCTTCCGTCAAGATCAACGCTTGCAGCACATTGACCATTTGGGCGATATTCGCCATTCTTACCCGATCATTGTGCTGATGAAAAATGTTGAGGGTAACGCCGGCAACCAGCGCATCTCGGATGGAGTTCTGCTGATACAAATAACCCGGCATCGATCCTGGCTCGCTATTGTACCAGGTTCCCCATTCATCTACGATCAGTCCGATCCGTTTATCAGGATCATATTGGTCCATAATCGCACTATGCCGAGTAATCAGTTCGTCCATATGCAGTGCTTGCTCCAGCGTAGTGAACCATTCATCCGTATTAAAACCGGTTGCGTCTCCTTTATTCTCCCAGTTCGGACCTAGAATCGTATAATAGTGCAGTGTAATCGAATCCATGAATGAAGACGCTTCGCGCATGAGAACTTCCATCCAGCCATAATCATTCCCATTAGGACCACAGGCGATCCGATGAATCTTATTCTCGCCGTAATTGCGGACGTAGGTCTGATACTGACGATAGAGATCCGCATAATATTCCGGGCGCATATTACCGCCACAGCCCCAGTTCTCGTTGCCAACACCCCAATATTTCACCGTCCACGGCTCCGCCTGTCCGTTCGCGGCACGCATGGAAGACATTGGTGACTCCCCACCGAACGTTAGATACTCTACCCATTCGGACATTTCCCGCACTGTCCCGCTGCCTACATTCCCATTTATGTAAGCGTCACAGCCCAGCAACTCACACAACATCATAAACTCGTGAGTCCCGAAATGGTTATTTTCGATAGCACCTCCCCATAACTTGTTAATCATTCGTTTGCGTGTCTCTCGCGGACCAATCCCATCCTCCCAATGGTAATCATCTGCAAAGCAACCGCCTGGCCACCGCAAGACCGGGATCTTGATGCGCTGCAGCGCTTTCAACACATCGTTCCTAATCCCCTTGGTATTTGGAATTGGTGAATCCTCGCCTACCCAGATGCCTTCATAGATCCCTCTGCCCAAATGCTCGGAGAAATGTCCGTAAATCTCTTTATGGATAAGTCCTTTTCGCAAATCTGCATTTAACACAGCACTAGAAGCCATTGTCTCCCGTCCCTTCATTTGATTAATAAATATATTAATTAATAAATATAATCATTAATATTATAATGAAGCTCTTACAAATTCGTCAATGCAGTCCATGCTTATTACGTATCGAATCTCAATATTTTCACGTGCAACTAAAATAAACTTATAAATAAACCAAAATGAACTTGATAAATGAACATAAATGGAGTAAATTGAACATTAAAGAACTTATTATTTTGTAAAGGGGACTATTCACATGGAAAGACGTTATGCTTCTCATCCAAATGAGGTTAAGCAATTCGATACGGAGCGCCTGCGCGAGGAATTTCATATTCCAACTTTATTTACAGCTGACAAACTAGAACTCGTATTGACTCATGAAGACCGTATGATCATTGGCGGAGCACATCCGGTTAATGAAGCAGTTAGATTGGAGACGGATCTGAAAGAACTCGGTGTATCCTTCTTCCTGGAGCGCCGCGAGCTTGGTATCATTAATATCGGCGGAGCAGGAAGCGTTACTGTAGACGGAACGGTATACGAACTGGATAATAAAGAATGCTTATTCGTAGGCATGGGCAGCAAAGAAGTTATTTTCAACAGCAAGGACGCTGCAAAGCCAGCTAAGTTCTATTTGAACTCCGCTCCGGCTCATAAAGAATTCCCTACCGCCAAAGCTACGCTCGAAGATTCAGAATCCGCTGAACTGGGTTCCATCACAAATTCTAACGAACGTAGAATCTATCGCTTCATTCACGAGAACGGAATTCAAAGCTCGCAGCTGGTTATGGGTTTGACCATCCTCAAGCCGGGCAATATGTGGAATACGATGCCAGCTCACGTGCACCCTCGTCGGATGGAAGCCTATGTGTACTTCGACCTTCCTGAGGATGCTGTAGTCGTCCACATGATGGGTGAGCCTACTGAGACAAGACATATCGTTATGAGAAATGATGAAGCTGTTATCTCCCCTAGCTGGTCTGTGCATAGTGGTGTTGGCACAAGCAACTACGCCTTCATCTGGAGCATGGCTGGAGACAACAAAATCTACTCCGATATGGACCCAGTAGATATGAAAGAGTTAAAATAAAGGTTCAAAGATGTTTGAAAAGAAATGAGGCTAGTTAGATGAACCCGATCCGACGTTACGAGAAGATCATGGAAGTATTGTTGATGAATAAAGAGGTTACGGTAGCAGAGCTGAGCGAGCGACTGCAGGTAACAGGGAAGACGATCCGTGAGGATCTGTCTAAATTGGAGGAACAGGGGCTGATTCGCCGCATCCATGGGGGAGCGATTCTTGCCCAGGACGATCAATTCGGTATTCTGCCTTCCAAAGAACCGCTTGCCAAAAATGCAGACGCCAAGGTTGAGATCGCCTATGAAGCGATCCGCCATATCGCCAGAAATGACATTATCGCCCTTGACGGTGGCAGCACAACGCTTGAAATTGCCCGCCGTCTGGATAATCAGCCGCTTACGGTAGTTACCAACGACGTCTATATCATTAGTGAACTTGCAACTAAAGACCAGATCCTTCTCGTCGTTCCCGGAGGATATCGGGTTCGCAATATGCTCGCCGGCTCGGAAGCGAACTCCTACGTCCGGCAGCTCAATATTCAGAAAGCATTCATATCGACGACAGGCGTTCATCCAGAACATGGCCTATCCATATATACCGGTGATTTAATTGATTTCAAGCGTGCATTAATCGATACCGCCCGTGAGACGTTTGCCGTTATCGATCATCATAAATTCGGACAATCCGCTCTGCGGACCTTTGCATCCCTCGACGAGATCAGCGCAATCATAACCGACCGCGGACTTACAGCCGAGATTGCTAAACCCTACAAGGATATGGGAATCCGAATTTTGACCAGCGGCTACGAACAAGGTGAATCCAATCCATGAAGGAGAGTTATATCTAATGAACTTATTCGATCTATCCGGCAAGACTGCTCTTGTAACCGGCGCAGCCGGCGGACTGGGCCAAGGCATCGCATTAGGACTTGCTGAAGCAGGAGCAGACATTGTCTGTGCTTCTTACAGCTCCAGCGAAGAGACTGTAAAGGCCGCTCAAGCATTAGGCCGCAAAGCCTCCGATATTACTGTTGACTTAAGCGATCACTCTATTTTGCAACAAACTTTCGACAAGGCTCTTGAACTGACCGGACATGTAGATATTCTTGTGAACAATGCCGGGATTATTCGTCGTACTCCAGCCAAGGATCACAGCGAGAAAGACTGGTTTGACGTTATTGATATTAACCTCAACACTGTATTCCTTCTGTCACAAATCGTTGGCAGACACATGATTGAGAGAGGCAGCGGCAAAATGATTAACATTTGCTCGATGCTCTCCTACCAAGGTGGAATTAATGTACCAGGCTATACTGCGTCCAAGCACGGTGTTGCGGGTCTGACAAAGGCATTTGCCAATGAGTGGGCAGCAAGCGGTCTGCAAATCAACGGCATTGCTCCTGGCTATATGGCTACCAACAATACTGCTCCAATCCTCGCGGACGAAGAGAGAACGGCTTCGATCACCGAGAGAATTCCTGCAGGACGTTGGGGAACTCCTGACGACGTGAAGGGTCCTGCCGTATTCCTGGCTTCCTCGGCTTCCGATTACCTGAACGGTCATGTTCTGTGTGTCGATGGCGGATGGATGGCAAGATAATCTCCTGCTAAACCAAGAGCTGCCTGCAGTCCTTCAGGGACTGTGGCAGCTCTTGGTTATTTTATAAGAATAGACGGCTTAACCATTGGATGCACAGATCCATCCAGGTTGCCACATGAGGATCAATCTGCCCTTCATCTGTAGCCGTAAGCTTGGTAGCCAGCGATAATCCATGCGGTCCTTCCGGATAGATGTGCAGTTCAAACGGAATGCCATGTCTGCGCATCGCTTGTGCAAACAGCAGGCTGTTCTCCACCGGAACTGCCGTGTCCTCGAATGTATGCCAGATGAACGCCGGTGGCGTCTTCTCACTCACCTGCTCCTCCAAAGACATCTCAGTAAGCAGCGCTTCCTCCGGATCCTCACCTAGCAGATTGTCAAAAGAGCCCCGATGTGCATGCTCCCCGCCTGAAATCACCGGATAGCTTAGAATTAATGCATTCGGTCGATAAATGTCCGCTCCCTGGTCCTGTTCATCCTGAAGCAGCGGGTTATCCCAGTGAACCCCCAGGCTTGCTGCCAAGTGGCCGCCAGCGGAAAATCCACAGACCGCAATCTTATCGGTAAGAATATTCCATTCTTCCGCATTCTCCCGAAGTATACGAATGGCCTTGGACACGTCCAGCAATGGCTGCGGGTGCTTCCTTGGGGCTACACTATAATACAATACAAAGGCATGGAACCCGGCTGCATTGAACTCTAGAGCGATCGGTTCCGCTTCACGCTCAGATGTGAATCCATAGCCACCGCCGGGACAGATCAGAACCGCCCCTCTTTTTTGCTCGCCTTTTAGAATGTAAGTCTCTATTTTAGGGGTAAAACCGTCCTCCAGTTGGCCAGCATATGTACCCTGATCCCATATTTCAACGATTTTCTCGATCATCTTGTCCTCTCCTCTATGCCGTATATCCCTCATTATACTGCAAATTGTTACTTAAGGAGAATGAAAAAAAGCCCTTAAAAGGGCCTAGTATTATTGTAAAGTACTTTCATGCTCTACTCCCAAAGGGGAGAGGACGGAACTGTGCCGCCCCCTCCTACTCGATTTATTGAAGGCTCCACAAAGCAGGCACATTAGCAGGTTCCCAACCAGCAAGCGACGTATGTGGCTGTAGGCATTTATACACTTTTCCGTTATAGGTCACCAAATCGTCTTTGACGTATGCCTTATTGGCCACCCATGCATCAACGGTTGGCGTAGAGGCATCGGTTGTAACTGTCACGACATTGCTAGCTGCTGAGACGTTGCCCGCCGCGTCTTTGGCTATGACTGTAAAGGTATAAGTCGTGTTTGGTGTTAAGTTATTAATGACGGCTGTAAGCGTCGTACCGTTGACGGAAGCGGCCAGCGTGGAAACGTTATAGACATCGTAGCCTGTAACACCCACGTTATCTGTGGAAGCCCCCCAAGCCAGGGTTACGCTCGTTTGAGTTTTTGCCGTGGAGGTTAGATTTGCAGGAGCGGTAGGAGGAACTGTATCCGGTGCCGTTGGTGTCGTAGTCACGACGTTGCTGGCTGCTGACACATTGCCCGCCGCGTCTTTCGCCTTCACGTAGAAGGATACGGCACTGCCCGCTGGAAGACCTGTTACGGTGAATGTTGTTGTCGTAGAGCTGCCGATCAGATTCGAACCTTGATAGATGTCATATCCGGTTACACCGATATTATCTGTAGACGCTGTCCAGGTTAATGTTGCGGATGTTGAAGTTTGTGCAGTAATGGTGAGATTCGCAGGCACGCTTGGTGGTTGCGTATCTGCAGGTGGAGCAGATTGAAGCTGCCATAATGTTGGAGCGGCTGTAGGCTCCCAACCTTGGATGGAAGTGTGAGCATAAGTACATTTGTAGAGGTTCCCGTTATAAGTAACATAAGCTCCAACTGCATACGCGGTATTGGGTTGCCATGCAGGGAAGACCGGATCGGTTGGCGTCGTGACAGAGATAGAGTCGCTAGGGGCAGAAGGGTTGCCAGACAGATCTCTGGCAATAACATGGAAGTTGTAAGTTGTTCCTGGGGAAAGTTCAGTGATGGTCTCCGTTGTACTTTCAGTTGATTTAACAAGTGCGCCATTCTGGTAAATGTCGTAGCCGGCGATATCGTCGTTATCAGTTGAAGCACCCCAACTTAGTTTGACCGTCGTTTTTGTCTTGGCTAAGGCGACAAGATTGGTCGGAGTGGTTGGAGGTTGATTATCGAGGATTGGTGGTGAAGTGGTGACCGAAAGGGCATTGCTGGCTGCGGATGAGTTGCCCGCCGCATCTCTTGCTTTGACCGTAAAGATATACGTTGTGCTGCCTGTTAATCCTTTGATGAGTGCGGTTGTTGTCGCTCCGTCAACCGATAGAACAAGCGTGCCATTTTTATAAATATCATAAGCCATAACGCCTACATTATCTGTTGAAGGGCTCCAGCTTAATGTGACCTTCTTATCGCCGTGACCTGTATCAACCAAATTTGTAGGTGCTGTTGGCGGAACTGTATCCACTGGCGGAGTGGCTTGACTCAGGTCAGCAGCAACTTTATCCAACAGCTTAGGCCCTGTGCAGTTGAACTTTGGACTTGTGCGACAATCGGAGCTGAATTCCCAGAACATAGCGCCGGCGAGATTGTTGTTCTTGATGTATTCAGTCTTATAACCGATGGATTCCGTATCATCATAAGAGATAAAGATTTTTGTCGTTGGATTGTAGAGATAAGGAACCTTGGCAATGCTGTTGAAATAACGAGTATACCCGTTTTTATTTACATAGTTCGCGGCGAGATCTCCGTAATCAAACACCCCTGTATTTCCGGAGTTGGTATCATCCCAAGTTCCGTTTGGAGCCCATTTGAACACAGAACCGTTATCTTCCGCGCAAGTCTGGTATTGACCGTCATTATTCGGCCCTGGAGGGCAGTTCTTCCAGCTTCGAGCCATGAACTCTAACCCGACAACGAGTTTATTCAAAGGTACGCCAGCGTTTTTATAAGCTTGGATTGCACCGTCCACGAAGAAACCGTTGCTGTAGTATGGATCGCTAGGATCACCATAGAGACCGGTGTTATGACTAGTCGTAGCTTCAAAAGAACCGCCGTGGAAGTCATAAGTCATAATATTGATCCAATCGACGATTTGAGCAATTTTGCCCAGCTCTGTGTTATCGACGAATTTTTGACTCGCTCCGGAAGCGATGGTAAGGATGTAATGTTTGCCATCCTCGGCTCCTGCTACATCCAGCTGGTTACGGATTTCTTGAAGCAGCAAGGTGTAGTTTTGTTTATCCTCCGGTCGGTAGCTGTTGCCTTTGATGGCTTCAACATTCGGATATTCCCAGTCGAGGTCAACCCCATCAAACCCATAGGCTCGAAGCGCATCGACGGCGGATTTAGCGAAGTTCTTTCGAGTTTGATCGGATGCCGCGGTATCGGAGAAGCGATTGGACCATGTCCATCCCCCGACCGACAGGATCGTCTTCAATTGCGGATTTTTTGCCTTCAAATTCCGTAAGGCTCCAAAGTTACCGCAAGCCGCATCGGCCCAGCAACCGGTTGTTGGCCCGCCAGGTGTAGGGCGCAAGGCATCGGCATCAGGATCGCCAAGTACGATACTGCCATTGGGAACATTACCGGATTGAAGTGGAATACCGGATACCGTACAAGGCCATGTATTTTTGTTCGGGTTGTCTATAGCTGTAGAACCATTACCATGTTTACCATCCCAACAAATATCAGCAAACGCATAGTTGATGTGTGTAATTTTAGAAACATCGATATCGGTAACATTATAGCTCCGGCCGTAAACTCCCCAAGATGGAAAATATCCGACGATTTTATAGTTTCCGTTTGGAGTGGCTGCGCTTGCATTTTGTGCACCAATGCCGGATACGAACGACACGATGATCAGTAACAAGCAGATCCAGGCCATTCCAACTTTTTTTAATACCTTGCTGTAAACCATGCATTCTCCTCCTTTTTTGTACAACAGGTACCCATACTCTGCGTTTGTTTGCTATTTGAATGCTGAATAGACACGCCCTCGGTCAATGATGCTGCGAATCACAAATAAAAAGGCCTCACCCCCTTTCAAGTGGGAAGCAGTAAGTCACTAGGCATGGTATATGGAGAAAAAAATATTGTGGAGTAATTACAGCAAAGAACAAAGAACACGTATGTGGAAATACAGCAAAACTAGAGTGTAAATCCTTTAGGCATGGGGCATTGGGTTTGATCAGAGTGAACATTTAAATGGGTGTTAATGGGGTGATATAGCATTTCACTTCGCAGAATGAAGCTAGGGGAGATACGAAACACACGCTGAGGTTGCGATTTGGTACGAAAGTATTTATATGGCATGGAAAATAAAATATGACTCCAATGGGACGGAATTTAGCGTGATTGTGGTGTCCGTTACAGATCATAAAAAAAGTGGTGGGTCAGTTTATCCGTCCCCCACTTTTATTTAAGCCTTTCACCTTATTTCTATTTCCACCATTCGTCATAAGGTGCCACTGGCATCTGACGCTTATGCTCGCTGCGTAAATAGCGTTCCTCAATACTGGCCTCGGTCTTAGCATCTACTGCTGCGCCAGTTAAATAATCGTCCAGCGCTTTATAGGTAATGCCAAGCTCCGCTTCATCGGACTGCTGCGGCTTGTCATCAAGCAGATCGGCCGTAGGGACCTTCAAATACAGACGCTCCGTCGCATTCAATTCCTTAAGCAGCTCACGTCCCTGGTCCTTCGTAAGACCGGCCAGTGGCACGAGGTCTGCGCCGCCGTCGCCAAATTTCGTATAGAAGCCGGTTACAGCCTCGGCTGCATGATCCGTACCGATGACAAGACAGCCCGTCTCCCCGCCGATCGCGTATTGGACCATCATCCGCATACGCGCCTTAGCATTGCCCTTGTTGAAATCAGACATCGGATAACCGATCGACTGCTTGACCTGATCGGCAAAGGCGAGTACCGGCTCCTGGATGTTAACGACCAGAGATTGGTCCGGCCGGATAAAAGCCAGCGCCTCGGCCGCATCCGCCTCATCCTGCTGTGCCCCATAAGGCAAGCGCACCGCATAGAATGTCGCTTCGTAGCCTTCAGCCCGCAGCTCCTCGACCGCAAGTTGGGCCAACCGGCCGGCAAGTGTCGAATCCTGCCCCCCGCTGATCCCGAGGACGAAGCCCTTGGCTCTCGTCTTGCGGCAGTACGCCTTCAGGAAATCAATCCGCTGTCGGATCTCCTCCTTGGCGTGAATGACCGGCTTCACATGCAGCGCTTTAATAACTTGTTGTTGAATGCTCATATTATTGATGGCTCCTCTCTATTTATATAGTTGGTGCTGTTTAATATAGGAATAGCAGCTGTCCGGCATCAGATACCGCGGCTCTCCGCCTAATCTGAACTCGTCACGAATATAGGTGGAGCTGATCTCCATCGCCAGCCCTTTATCGATAAGATGGAACGTTTGTCCGTCATCGCTATTTCGCAGAATAGGCGACTTGCTGATCGCCGAGAGCATATTGATCCCATCCCTGGCCATAACGATGAACTTGTTCTCACGGATGAGTTCCTCGGATTTTTTCCATTTTCCCTCACCGATATCAAGCAGCAGATCCGCCCCCATTATAAAATAAATCTCATCCTCCGGATATTTTGCCTTGAAGTGCTTAAGCGTTATATACGTCGCAATCTCCCAGCCTGGCTGCTTCATTTCATAATCATCGGCAACAAATCTGTCATTCCCCTGGATCGCCATCATGATCATGTTCCAGCGATGCTCATCGCTCACATGCATCGTCTTGTCTGGACGCTTGCTTGAACAGGGCAGAAAAATAACCTGATCCAGCTTGCAGCGATGCATCACCGTACTTGCCGTCCACAAATGCACGTTCGTGATCGGATCAAAGGACGATCCGTAGATTCCTATCTTGGCCATCGCCCGATTCCTCCCCCTGATCTCGAAGTAGCACTTATGCTTGGACTCTCCGGCTGACCTGCTGCCTGATCTCGGCGATCAGCCGCATTTTGTTATCCCAGCATGCCTGGCTTAAATCTACGGGATACTCGGCCGGATTCAGCATTCGCTTGTATTCATCCCATAGCAGCTCCAGATTCTGAGCCGCAAATCGCTGAATCTCGGGTAGCTCTGGCAGCTTATAGACCAGTTCGCCAGCCTTGAAGATCGTACGATGCAGCTCACGCGCTTCAAAATTAGTTATGAACTTGGCGACATGGGTATGCACCGGATGGAACATCTTCAGCGGATCCTCCTGCTGTGGATTTTCATGCTCCAGCGCGATATAATCGCCTTCCGATTTCTGATTGCCCTTATTGATGATGCGGAACACTTTCTTACGGCCAGGCGTCGTCACTTTCTCCGGATTCGAGCTGATCTTGATCGTATCCTGCATTTGGCCGTTCTCATCCTCAATGGCGATCAATTTATATACCGCCCCCAGGGCTGGCTGGTCATAAGCCGTGATCAGCTTGGTTCCAACTCCCCATACATCGATCTTCGCACCTTGAGCCTTCAGGTTCATGATCGTATGCTCATCCAGATCATTGGTCGCGTAAATCTTGGCCTGCTTGAAGCCTGCCGCGTCAAGCATCTTGCGCGCTTCCTTCGACAAATAGGCCAGGTCCCCGCTATCGAGACGGATGCCAAGGAAATTAATCTTCGGGCCAAGCTCCTTGGCAACCTGAATCGCCGTAGGTACCCCTGATCTTAGCGTATCATAAGTATCCACCAGGAACACGCAATCCTTATGGGCTTCCGCATATTTGTGAAAAGCGGTGTATTCATCGCGATAGGCTTGAACCATCGCATGGGCGTGGGTACCAACCGTAGGAATCCCAAACAGCTTACCGGCCCTGACGTTGGAGGTCGCTTCGAAGCCGGCGATATAAGCAGCTCTTGCTCCCCAGATCGCGGCGTCCAACTCCTGTGCACGACGGGTTCCGAACTCCATGCTGATCTCATGGCCGATCACCTGCTTGATTCGCGAGGCCTTTGTTGCAATCAAGGTCTGGAAATTGACCATATTCAGCAGAGCCGTCTCAATCAGTTGAGCCTCGGCCAGCGGAGCCTCGATCTGCATCATCGGCTCATTGGCGAAGACGAGTTCACCTTCCTGCATCGAGCGCACGGTTCCTGTAAAACGAAGTTGTTCCAAGTAAGCGAGGAATTCCTCGCTATACCCATCATCCCGTAAATAATCGAGATCGCTCTTCGTAAACCGGAATTGTTGAAGGTACCGGATCACCCGCTCCAGCCCGGCAAAGACAGCATAACCGTTCTCGAAAGGGATTTTGCGGAAATAGACCTCGAATACAGCCTTACGTTCATGAATTTGATCCTGCCAGTAGGCCTGGGTCATATTGATTTGATATTTATCGGTATGCAGGGCATAGCTGTCATCCGCATAAGCGTCAGGCGCCAGCCGCATCTCTTTGTCAAGACTGTTCTTCATGGCTCATTCCTCCTACTTACTGAATCTCCGCTCCAAGCGATCCTTTAAAATGACGCAGCGCCCAGACATGGCCTTCCTGATCAAAGCTGGCTACAGCTGCTTCATGGATAACGATATGAAATCCTCTATTATAAGCATCAACTGCCGTGTGCAATACACAAATATCCGTGCATACCCCGACCAAATGAAGTTCAGTTATTCCCCTGGCGCGGAGCTGCAGTTCAAGATCCGTTCCTGTAAACGCGCTGTACCTCGTCTTATCCATCCAATACACATTCTCAGATGCCTTATTCAGCTGATAGACCTCCTCCAATGCGCCATACAGCTCGCGTCCATTCGTTCCTTCAAGATTATGCGGTGGGAATAGTTTAGTCTCGGGATGAAGCTGATCCCCTTGTCTATGAAGATCAATCGCGAACACAACATAATCATTATTGCCAATAAACTGTTTGGTAATGTTGACCATCGCCTGCTCAATCGCCTGCCCTGGCTTCCCACAGGTCAGCGCTCCATCATCGGCCACGAAATCATTCGTGTAATCAATATTGATTAATGCTCTCTTCTTCACTTCTGTCATCCTGAATACCTCCCTGATTTTACTTTCAATTCAATGCGAGTTCAAAAGGGTCGATTTTCAGCACCGAGAAGGTTGGATAAAGCTTGGGAGTGAGGAGCGGAGCGTACGTATTGGGTACGTGAGCACCGGAAGTCCCAGCTGAATTCAAGATTCGATGCCGAGCCCACTTCCTGATTCACTTCGTGATCAAAAGCGGACTTTTTGAACTACCTTTAGTATGGTAAAGCGAGTGATTCGCTTCCGAAGCTTTCTCTACAAAGCGATACAATTGCGTCGGCTTCTTAGAGGTTCGGGTTGTTTTCTTGCCGGGAACCTCCTTAATGAATGGTAGTGATTTTATTTTACGGGCAAAAGATGCGTCCAGTGCAATCGCCGAATCATCGGTAACGGTAAGCAGTACTGCCTGCAGCTCAGAGTATGTAAACTCTTCGGGAAGGAACTCCTTTGCCGCGGTCGTCTCCAGCAGTTTGCGACGAATCACGTTGATCGCATCACGGATAATCTGTTCATGATCAAAAGCCAGCTCCAGCTTCAGGACATCCTCAACCGGAAATAGCTCGACTTCACTAGCATCATCACCACTCTGACGATGCTTCAGAAGATGCTCCGGCACGATGGCATAATGTGCATTGGAGATAATCCATCCCCGCGGATCACGCCCCGGAGCGTCATATACGCCATAATGCTCCAGATGAATGCTGTCTACTCCGGTCTCCTCCTTCAATTCTCTAGCAGCCGACTGGAACGCCGTCTCATCCGGGTTCACAAAGCCTCCGGGCAGCGCCCATTTGCCAGCTTCTATATTCGGACGCCCTTCACTATCCGTCATGCTCCGCTTGATAAGCATAATATACAGCTTCATAACCGGAGGTTTAAAAGGCTCAGGCTGACCTGATAGGATTGTAAACACCGCGATATCAGACGTATATCCATCCGGTGTCCGGTATTTCTTGACGTCATAGTGCTGCAGTGCCTGTTCATTGGATATCACGCAGCGGACCTCCTTTATTAACATTTAACAAATTGTTAATTGTAATTATACTGACCCCATTCGGCAATGTCAACCATATTTATGCAATTTGGGCTGTTGCGGGCATGAAGAACCGCCAGGGAAGTTCCCTGACGGTTTTTATTTGAGGAAAATAAGTGCTCATTTACAACTATATGCCCTTTTATTCCCTAAACAGAAAAAATAACTGCAGTTATACAACTATTCGAATGTTTTCTCTTTAGATCGGAGCTTAATTAGGGAAATAGTTATATATGCCTCACGGCCCCCTAATAAAAGTGGAGTCTTTCCCTCCAATAAATTAGACTATTTATAAAGGGGAG